>CATLHE010000024.1 GCA_949948895.1 uncultured Christensenella sp. | reverse complement strand
CCTAATTTGATTTTTTGTCGTTTTCGATGTCCGCAAATTCGGCGGGCATTTCGTATTGCGTGCCGTGCAGTTCGTTATAGTCCGCAAGGCGGGCGCGTTCGCGTTCGTTGTAAGCGTTTGCCGCCGCCACCGCAAGCGCATAATCGGTAAATGCGGGGTTGCTGCTGCGCAACGGTTCGGCGGGGTTTATATTGTCGTAAGACAATTGACGGGTATATGTACACCAATGCCCGCGGTCGGTCTTTTGGTAGGCGTAAAAACGCACGTTTTGATACGACGAGGGTTTCCAAGTGTCGATACCTTTTTCGACCTCGACTTTGAAAACACGATAGCGGCGTACGACGTACTTGTTTACCGTTATTGCTACTTCCTCGTTACGGCAGCACGGGCAAGCGAAAGTTACGTCGTTTACCGTTAGCGAGCGTTTGCCGCCGCATACGCGGCATTTTTGGTAAAACGTTGCGCTGCCGTTGCTTGCGGTTTCCACAATGTAAACAACGTCGTCTAAATTGAGCGGTACGTCGTTTTGGTAGTGGATTGTGAGTGTTTGGTTTGGTTTGTTTGACATCTTTGTGCCTCCTATAAATAATTTTTAATTTTGTTGTAGTAAGTCAAATATCGATACTTGCGACCGTACCGAGTCAAGCCATTGCGTGCCGTCGGCGTATTCGGTCGGCGATATTTCAAACGCGATATAATCACGTTGTAACCGATACGCCGCAACGGGTGTCGAGCAACTGCCCGCAAAAGCGTCTAATATCAAGTCGCCTTCGCGCGTGTGTTGTCGAATAATGCGGGATAGTAGGTCGGTCGGCTTTTGGTTTTGGTGTATTTGCTTTTCGCCCGTAACTTTGTTGTATTTCCATATATCGTCGTATCGGGGCATTTCGGGGTTGAACGGGGCGCGACCTTTGTTTGCGTAAATGATAAACTCGTACCGTTTGCCGTATTGTGCCTCCAAGTCGCCCGCGGTGTGGTTGCCTTTGTCCCAAACGATTATATTTTTGACGGCAAAATACCGCTCGACTTGCTGTTTGAAAAAATCGACTTTATCGCTGCCGCAAAACATATACATCGGTGCATTGTCCTTCAGCACGTCGTGCAGCAGCGGCATTATATCGACAATGAGTTGCGGGTTGTTGTCGTTGAGTATCGGCTTGCAAAACTTGTGCGACTTGTCTTTGCGGTGGTTGCTTTCGTACTCTATCAAATACGGCGGGTCGGTAATAATGCAATCAACGTGTACCCCCCCGAGCCATAAGACGCAAGCCGTCGAGGCAGTCCATTTTGTAGACTTTATTGCGCTCTATGTTCATTGTTCGCCGCCGCCTTTATGTAGAGTTTCCAACACGTCGCAAACCGATTTCGGCACGGTTTGCCGCCGCTGCATACGCATATCGACTTTGCGATGTCGTCGGCGTATACGTTGCGCGGGCAAACACGAAAGCCAAACGCTTGCGCCTCGTCCGCTGCCGCGCAAATCGCTTTTATGTCGTCGCCGTAAGCC
>CATLHE010000023.1 GCA_949948895.1 uncultured Christensenella sp. | reverse complement strand
GTCGAATTGATAACGACCGAGGCAAAACTGCTTGCGGCACTCAAACAAAGCGACAAAGAGCGTTACAAAAACTTAACGTAACGCACATAGGTTATACGCTATTAGGTACTTTCGTGCGGCGGCGCGGACAATTGGTGGTTGCGCTCTCCTAACGTTGACAACGACAACAACGCGTGGTATGTCAACAACGACGGGTATGCGAACAACGACAACGTCGACAACGGTAACGGCGTGTCCTTCGGCTTTTGCATTTATTACGGCTCGACAAAGTAACCCGATATACGGGCGAAATCAATGTCTTTGCAAAAGGAGTGTATGACCTTTCCGTAACGGATAAATATATACCTCGATGTAGTCAATCGGACGCTACTTGCATTACCGTTTATTGCGGTATAACGGTTTAATGGTTGGTACTACGAGCAATACATACCCGCAACGATAAAATATTGTACGAGGTATTTGAGGACTTATGAACAGCAAAGAAAGGCACGAGGCGCGGTATCAACGCCGCAAACAAAAGCGCGACGAGCGCAAACGGTTACGTTACGGTCGGTGCGACGACTTCGACGAGGTTTTCACTTTTGACAACCTTTATACCGCGAGCCGTAAATGTTGCCTCGGTGTTGGTTGGAAAGCAAGCACGCAACGATACAAAGCGAACGCGCTGCGCAACGTCGCCGATACCCTTTCTTTGCTGCATAACAATAAGTTTAAGAGTCGCGGATTCTATGAGTTTGATAGGTGCGAGCGCGGCAAGTTGCGCCACATAAAAAGCGTACCGCTCAACGAGCGCGTCGTGCAACGCTGCTTATGCGATAACTCGCTTGTCGATATGTATAGTCGGTCGTTTATCTACGACAACGGCGCGTGCATTAAAAACAAGGGCGTATCGTTTGCGGTGGCTCGGTTGAAATGTCATTTACAACGGCATTATCGAAAATACGGCACGGAAGGCTATGCCCTCGTTTTCGATTTTTCAAAGTATTTTGACAACATACAGCACGAGCCGCTAAAAGAAATCGTCGACAAAGTGTACACTGACAACCGCATTAAAACGCTTATCAAGCAATTGTATAACGACTTTGGCGAAATTGGACTCGGATTGGGCAGTCAAGTGTCGCAGTCGTCGGCGTTGATGTACCCTAACCGTGTTGACCACTTTATAAAAGAGGTATTGAAAATCAAAAATTATGCCCGATATATGGACGACGGCTACTTGCTGCACCCGAGCAAAGATTATTTGAAATATTGCCTCGAACGCATACGCGAAATTTGCGCCGAGTTAGGTATCAAACTTAACCCGAAAAAGACGCAAATTGTAAAAATATCACGCGGCATAACTTTCTTAAAGCGTCGGTTTAAGTTGACCGATACGGACGCGGTAATAATCAAACCGAGCCGCAAAGGCGTAACGAAAATGCGCCGCAAAATGAGAACGTATCAAAAATGGGTCGAAAGCGGCAAAATGACTATCGGCGATGTGCGTACATCGTGCGTATCGTTTATCGGCGGTATATTAAAATGCAACGCATACCACACGATAGTAAACATCTTAAAACTATATTATCAATTATTCAAGGGGGCTCTCTATGGACTTAAAGGGCGATTTGCAACAAATTA
>CATLHE010000022.1 GCA_949948895.1 uncultured Christensenella sp. | reverse complement strand
CACAAGGATATTTTGGGAGTGTGGATAGGCGAAAATGAGAGCGCAAAGTTTTGGCTGTCCGTAATGAATGATCTTAAAAATCGCGGTGTCAAAGACGTTTACGTGTTTTGTGTTGACGGTCTTGCAGATTTTGAACATTGTCGCCGATATGATAAACACAGTTTCGGCGACGACGATCACCGAGGCGGCGGGCGTATCTATCACGGAAACCGCGCCCACTATCAACCTCAACCCGTAAGGAGGAAAACAGATGGCAGGAGCAACACGGCTCGGCGATAACTGCACGGGACACGACGCCTGCGGCGCGGTCCCGCTCGTGACAGCAAGCCCGAACGTCAATATAAACGGCAAGGGCGCAGGACGCATTACGGACAAATACGCCTCCCACGGCTGCCTTGTACACCCCGCACATCAAGACAGCATAAACGCAGGGAGCGCGACGGTTTTTATAAACGGCTTGAAAGCCGCCCGCATAGGTGACGCGGTAGTCCTCGGCGGCTCGGTCGCCGAGGGCAGCGGCGATGTGTTCATAGGCGGGTAAAAGGAAAGGAGGGCGGGTTTTATGCCTGTTGACATACTGCTCGACAGCGGCGGCGATATTCTTGTAAACGATGCCGCCGATATAACTCCACAGTACAGCATACGGCAGGATGTAAAAATTCGGCTGCAATGGTTTTTTGCGGAGTGGCGGTTCGCCCCGGAGTACGGTGTGCCGTATTTCGACGAGGTGTTTGTAAAAAATCCGAACACCGAGCGAATAGCGCAGATCATACGCGAGGAGGCGGCAAAAGTCGCCGATATTACCGAGGTGAAAGATGTGCGCGTCATCTATGACGAAAAGACAAGAAACGCCGCTATTTCCTTTACGATAATTACGGAATATGAAACCTTTACCGAGGAGGTGAAAATTGATGTCTGAATACGGGGTAACGCCTACCGGCTTTGTGCCGAAACGACTTGACACAATCATTGACGAGCTGCACGGCGATCTGTCGGAAAAGTGGGGCGTCAACACACGGCAGAACCCGCAGTCGTTTTTAAACGTACTTATAACGAATTTCGCGGACAGCATCGCCGAGCTATGGGAAAACGCGCAGAACGTTTACAACGCGATGTACCCGTTTTCTGCCGAGGGCTTGAGCCTTGACAATGCCGTGCAATTCGGCGGCATATCTCGGCGCGAAGCACAACCGACAATTTACCCGGTGCATTGTGAATGCGTTGACGGCACGGTGATCCCGGAGGGGACGCTGATAAGCAGCATTACAAACCCCGCCGTCGATTTTCAGAGCAGAGCGGCGGCGACGGTTTCCCGTGCCGCTTTTAATTCCGCAAAGGTAGTTATAGCCGCAACGCAGGCAAACACGGCGTATACCGTCATTATAGACGGCTTGACATATTCGGTAATAAGTACGTCCACCCCGACCGCAAGAGCGATTTTAGAGGCATTAGCGGGCGAAATAAAGGGAGATCAGCTTACCGCCGAATATACCGACGGAGTGCTTACGCTTACCGACGTTTCCACCGAGGAGCGGCACAGTATGACGTTAAGCCCGAATTTGACGACCCGAAGCGTTACGGGCATAGTAAATTTTGAAACGCTTACAGTCGGGGACGTTGACCTGCCGAGCAACACGATCACGGAAATAAAGACCGCCGTCCCCGGTTTGCTTGCCGTCAACAACCTCATTTCGCGCATCGCGGGCAGCTTGCAGGAAAGCGACGCGGAACTCCGCGCATCGTATGCCGCGAAAATCTTTCAGCGGTCAAGCCGTATGACCGACAGTATACGGGCGGCGATCCTGCAAAACGTTCAGGGCGTGGAATTTTGCGAGGTGCAGGACAACCCGACCAACGACTGGGACGAATACGGCAGACCGCCGCACAGCGTTGAGGCGGTTGTTTCGGGTGGCGACAATACCGAGATCGCCACGCAGATATTAAACACCAAAGCGGGCGGCATAAGCTCCTACGGCAACACCGAAGTTGACTTGAAGCTGAACAGCGGCGAAAGCCTCACGATCCGTTTTACCCGTCCCGTGCTGCTGTATGTGTGGTTTCGCATTTCTGTCACATCGCTCGGCAACCTCCCCGCCGACTATGCGGACACAATAAAAACGATAATTTCAAGCGGACTTTCAAGCCTCGGAAATGTTGACGAAATAGCACCGCAGCAGTTTATAGGCGAAATGTTCCGACAAATTCCGAATTTAGCCCACGTTGATATTTTGACATACCACACCACCAACCCCACGGAAACGCCGACGGCGGCGCAGTATAAGCAAGACCCGATCCCCGTAACGGTACGGCAAAGGGCTGTGACCGACGCCTCAAGAATTGAGGTGGTGTTGGATGGCTGATACCGAATTTTACGGGAAAATGCTTGCAGACCTGCCGAGTCAATTCAAGAACAAGGAAAAAATCGAGGGGCTGATCTATGCGCTTTCCCGGCAGTTGAACGCCGTGCGGGACGTATACAAGCAGTTGAACGACACGCGCTCCCTGCGTACCGCCGCAGGAAAGCAGCTTGACGGTATAGGAAACATCGCCGTGCTGACGCGCGACGAGGCGACCGTTCTTGCTTTGAAAAGTTCGACGTTTACCAAAATGACGGACGAAATTTACAGGCTGTACCTCGTCCAAAAAATTATGGCGAATATGACAAACTGCACTTATCAGGATATTTACAACGCGATGGTCATTCTTTGGGGTAAAACCCCGATATGGTACTCGGAGAGCATAGACGAACCCGCGACTATAACAATGACCGTCCCCGCCCTGTCCTCGTTTGACGAAACGTCAACATTTTTGGGACTTTGGGAAATACGCCCGGCGGGTGTGCAGCTGCATTTCGCGGCGACCGCAAAGGAAAAAATTTCTATAAACGCCGACTTTCGCCCGTCGGCGTTTATCATTACGCACATAAAAACGGGTACAAAGCCTCGGCGGGCAGTCGTGCTGACCTTTGACGGCATTATTGTTGACGAGCTGTTGTCCCCGAAAGTATTCAAGGAGCGGCACGAACCGACAAGCAAACACCTCCACAGCGGCACAAACCCGACGCGGATCATTTTTCTTGATACGGACGGGGCGGTTATCAACGCGGAGGTGAGCCGTTCAGCGTATACGCAGGTATTTGACCGAGCGGGAACAAAACCGCGCGACGCCGTAATAATCGGCACGGAGCATATCAAAGTAAACGAACACGGCGAAGCAAGCCGATTTATCATAGAACCGCCGGGAACAAGCGAGGAACTGCACAGCGGCACAAACCCCGCGCGCATCGTGTTCTTGGACGAGGGTGCGGCGGGTATCGCGCAAAGGGTAAGCGCGGAGGCGTTCAGCATTGAGTTTGAACGCTCCGGCAAAGAGCCGTCCGATGCAGTGGTTATTGATATAGCGGCGGCCGATGTTCGTGAAATAATCAACAAGGAGGTGTTTGGCGTTGAGGTTACACGTTCAGGCGCAGAGCCGCAGCCGTCCCTTTTGGGATCGGGCGACGCGGCAGGAGTAGCCACACAGGTTAGCCCCATCACATATTCGGTAAAGTACCGAAAGTGCGGCACGGGGCGAACAAAATCTTAAAAGGAGGTTTTTCTTTATGGCGCAGCTTACAAATGCCGCGATACAGGGCTATAAGCAGTATACGATCGATAACGTTGTATCGGGCAAATACCGCGTCGGAAACGCCTACTACCCGCTCACGATTTTAAGTAAAGAAATTTTGCCGAACGGCAAAATGCTGATCCGTGTACAGTGCGATCACCCTACCGAGGGAAATATCGTAATTACCGAAATTCAGCTTTACGATCGGGCGGGGCGGCTTTGGTACACCGACAAGGTTAATTATTCGCTTG
>CATLHE010000021.1 GCA_949948895.1 uncultured Christensenella sp. | reverse complement strand
TTAAGGGTGGCAAGTAATAACCACGCATGCTGCCAGGCTTCCAATGCGCATTTTATGCGCTGCTTGTATTATTAGGGCTATGCCCGAAACTGAAATACCCCACGTTCCACGTGGGGATATTTATTTACCAATGCCCGAAGAAAATAAACGATAAGATAAATCGAAACGACCCGTAAGCATGCCGCCGACGGGTCGTTTTCATAGGAGGAAAATGTTTGATTAAGTTCGAGCTTTACGCGCTCTTTCTCGCGCCTATCTCTTTGATGAGGTGGGGGAGTATCTCGTTTGCGTCGCCCACTATACCGAGGTGCGCCACGTTGAATATGGTTGCGGCTTTGTCCTTATTTACGGCGATTATGTATTCGCTGTCGCTCATGCCGGCAAGGTGCTGAACGGCGCCCGAGATACCGAGAGCGAGATAGAGCTGAGGTCTTACGGTCTTGCCCGTTTGCCCTACTTGCTGCGACTGCGGGAGCACGCCTTCGTCGACTACTGTGCGCGAGCACGACACTTCCGCGCCGAGCGCGCCGCCGAGCTCTTTGGCTTTTGCGAGCGCGGTCTTAGCGCCGCGTCCTATGGATACGAGAAGTTTAGCGTCGGCAATATCCGTGCCGCTCGATTTTTCCTGTTTTTCTTCGATGAGCGTTACTGCGAACTTGCTATTATCGAAAGCTATTTTCTTTTCGACGATCTCGCCCTTGCGGGATTTATCGGGTTCGGCTTTTTTCATAACGCCGGGGCGAACGGTTGACATTTGCGGTTTGTGGTCGGGGCAGACTATGGTGGCGAAAAGGTTGCCGCCGAATGCGGGACGGGTCATGAACAGGTTCCCGTCTGCGTCCGCTTCCAATTTTGTGCAGTCCGCTGTAAGCCCCGTATGGAGCCGTGCCGAAAGCCGAGGCGCGAGGTCGCGACCGATGCTCGTGGCGGGGAACAGCACGATATTGGGCTTTGTCTCGTTGATTATCGAGCTTGACGCTTGTGCGTACTGTTCGGTGAGGTAGTATTTTAATTCGGGCGCGTCGGCTACGTATACTTTGTCTGCGCCGTACTCGACGAGCGTTTTGCAGAGACCTTTTACGTTTTCGCCGAGCAGCATTGCCGCTACCGATCCGTTGCTGTTTTCCGCGAGCGTTCTCGCTATGCCGAGAAGCTCCAAGCTTACGCTTTTAAGCTCGCCGTCGCGTTGCTCGCAATATACCAATATTTCTTTTTTCATGACAACTCCTATATGATGTGCTTTTCCTGAAGCTTGTCGGCGATGAGCTTTGCGGCTTCTTGGGGCGACAGCTCGACAAGCTGTTTCTCACTGTCGTACTGTTTGGTAAACGTCGATTTGACCTTGGTGGGCGAGCCGCCGAGTCCGATGTTTTCGGGCGCGCAACCGAGGTCGGCAAACGTGAGAACTTTTATTTCTTTCTCGTCCTGTGCGATGATGTCGCCAACGTTCATATACCTCGGCTTCACGTTTGCGCCGAGCACGGTGATAAGCGCGGGAGCGGCGACCGACAATATTTGGTATCTGTCTTCGAATATGCGTTTGACGGTAAACGTCTTGGTCTTTTTTACGTATTTGATCTCGCCGCAGTAGGTCACTTGCGGAATGCCGAGGTGCTCGGCTATCTGCGGTCCTACCTGAGCGGTGTCGCCGTCTATAGCTTGGCGACCCGCAATGATAAGATCGAAGCCAATTTTATGGAGCGCCGCCGCGATTATCGTGCTTGTGGCGAGGGTGTCGCTGCCCGCGAACGCGCGGTCTGAAACGAGGTATGCGTTGTCCGCGCCCATGGCGAGCGCTTCTCTGAGCGCTATTTCCGCCTGCGCGGGTCCCATGCAAACTACGTTGACTTCCGCGCCCGTCTGTTCTTTTATCTTGAGAGCGCATTCGAGCGCGCTCTTGTCGTCGGGATTGATTATGCTCTCGACGCCGTCGCGAATGAGCGTGTTGGTGACGGGGTCGATGCGTATCTCGGTGGTGTTGGGTACTTGCTTGATGCAAACTGCGATTTTCATTGCGTCCTCCTATTTAAGCAGGCTCGCGGAGATGACCATGCGTTGCACCTCGCTCGTGCCTTCGTATATTTCGGTTATTTTGGCGTCGCGCATCATGCGCTCTACGGGATACTCGCGAGTATAGCCGTAGCCGCCGTGGAACTGTACCGCCTTGGTCGTAACTTCCATCGCCGTTTCCGCGCAGAACAGTTTTGCGGTCGCGGCGCGGAGCGATACGTCTTTCGCTTTGGCTTGCTTGGCTTCGACGGCTTTTTCCAAAAGTCCTCTTGCCGCTTCCACGCGGGCGTAAAGGTCGGCGAGGGTAAACTGTGTGTTTTGGAACGCCGAGATGGGGCGCTTGAACTGTACGCGTTCTTTGGTGTAGTTCACAGTTTCTTTGAGCGCGCCTTCCGCTATGCCGAGAGCCTGCGCCGCTATGCCTATGCGTCCGCCGTCAAGCGTTTTCATGGCGAGCTTGAAGCCTTCGCCGTGCTTGCCGACCATGTTTGCGGCGGGAACTACGCAGTCGCGGAAAATAAGCTCGCAGGTCGAACTGCCGCGAATACCCATTTTCTTTTCTTTCTTCCCGATGGAAAAACCTTCCATGCCCTTCTCGACGATAAACGCCGCGCACTCTACGCCCTTGGGGTTGCGCCCGACAACGGCGATGACAAAGTATACGCTCGCGGGACCCGCGTTGGTTATGAATATCTTACTGCCGTTGAGTATGTAGTTTTTGCCGTCGGCATCGAGAACAGCCGTCGTCGTTTGGTTGTTGGCGTCCGTGCCCGCGTTGGGCTCGGTAAGACCGAACGCGCCAAGGTATTCGCCGGTCGCAAGCTTAGGCAGGTATTTTTGTTTTTGTTCTTCCGTGCCGAACTCGAGAATGGGCGCGACGCACAGCGAGGTGTGCGCGGAGAGTATAACGCCCGTCGTAGCGCAGTGCTTGCTCAGCTCCTCGACCGCTTTTATATACATTTTATAGTCGCCGCCCATGCCGCCGTACGCTTTGGGTACGATTATGCCGAACAGCCCGAGCTTAGCCATTTTTTCGACTGTGGAGTAGGGGAACTGTTCCGTTTCGTCTACTTCCGCCGCGAGCGGCTTTACCTCGTTGAGGGCAAAATCCTCTATCATCTTATTGAAAAGTCTGTATTTAAAGTCCGCCATGTCCGCTCCTTAAAACTTGACCGTCGCCATGCCCGCGACGACCGTTTTGCCGTCTTGATTTACGCACGTCGTGGACAGCTTGACTATGTGCTTGTCTTCTCTGATCTCGGTTATCTCGCACGTTGCCGTGATCGTGTCGCCCAAAAATACGGGCGCGGTAAACTTGACTTCCTGACCGAGATAAATGGTGCCGGGACCCGGGAGCTTGTTGGCGAGGACCGCGCTTATCAATCCGCATGTGGCTATCCCGTGAACGACGCGTTTGCCGAAGATCGACTTTGACGCCGCTTCGTCGTCGAGATGTATGGGATTGGTATCGAGACTGACTTCCGAGAACTTTTTGACGTCCTCATCCTTGAAAGTCTTGGTCACGCTTGCGCTTTGTCCGATCTTCAAATCCGAAAATTGCATATTTTCCTCCTGATATTTGTTTGTGATCGATATGATTATACACCACAAAATTAGTGTTGTAAAGGGGTTTTGCAAAAAAAAGTGAATAAGTATTCATATTTTTTATCGGGAGCATACGCAGATCAAGCGTCGATATAAAGCGTTTTATATCGACGAAGGTCGATAAAAAGCGCGGTCATACGATAAAAAAAGCGACTGCGCCCTTTAATATGTTGCAAATGTTTGTCGATTGTGCTAGAATTATGTCGGTATTCATATAAAATACTGTTAAGTTACACTCGGTAGTACAATGAATTCGTCAATGGCATATCTTGCCGGCGCGATAGCGTTGGCGTTCATACTTTATTATTCGTTCCCGTTAAAAATACGGTGGGTGGCGCTTTTGATAGTGAGCGTCGCTTTTTACGCGCTGCTTTCGACCTATCTTTTTGCGTTTGCCTTGTGCACGGCGATAGGCGTTTACTTTTCGGCGCGCGCCATTCACAAGCGCAACAATTCCATAGAAGAGCCTACGGAAGAAGATAAAAAGCGTATCAAAAAGCTCAATAAGACGGTCATAGTCATTACCATACTGTTTAATCTCGGCATATTGGCATTTTTAAAGTACTACAACTTTTTGGGCGGATCGGTGTGCTCGCTATTGAATCTCATGGGTGCGAATATCGAGTTCCGCGCATTAAAGCTGATATTGCCGCTCGGCATATCGTTTTACACGCTTGCCGCGATCGGGTATTTGGTGGACGTTCACCGCAAAAAGTACGCGCCCGAAAAAAACTTTTTCAAGATACTGCTGTTTTTGACTTACTTCAATACTGTCATGGAAGGTCCTATACTGCGCTACGACGGCGCGGCTACGCTGTTTGAAGGACATCGCGCCGACTATAAAGGCATTTGCCACGGATTTCAGCGCATACTGTGGGGCTTGTTCAAAAAACTGATAATAGCCGACCGCGCGTATCTTTTGATAAAAACGATAAATGCGTCGCCTACGAGCTACTCGGGCGCGGCGTGTTTATTGTACATACTTTTATATACGCTTCAGCTTTATACCGACTTTTCGGGGTTCATGGACATCTCGCTCGGCGCGAGCGAGATTTTCGGCATCAAACTTCCCGAAAACTTCCGCCAGCCGTTTTTTGCCAAGAGCGCACAGGAGTTTTGGCAACGCTGGCACATAACGCTCGGCACATGGCTCAAAGAATACGTGTTCTATTCGGTCGCGCTTTCGCCCGGCATGATGAAGTTCGGCAAAAAGATCAAAAAGAAACATAAAAACCATTTTACCAAAATACTGCCGACGGGTATCGCACTTCTTGCTGTATGGGTATGCAACGGCGTTTGGCACGGTCCGCAGTGGAACTACATAGTTTACGGTCTGTATTACTTTGTCATCATTTTCGGCGGCATGCTTATGGAGCCGCTGTTTGCTAAGCTCTATAAAAAGATGAAGCTCGACAGCAACTGCATCGGGCTCAGGATAATGCGGCACGTGCGCACGCTTTTGATAATTTTCGTAGGCGAGACCATATTCGGCGCGCCCACGCTTTACGACGCGTTCTATATCCTCGGGCACTTGTTCGTGCCGTACGACGGCTCCGTTCTCGCGCTCGGGCTGGATTGGAAAGAGATGATAGTTTTGGCTGTCGCCGTAGTCGTTCTCATTGCCGTCGGATTTATTAAGGAAAAGAAGATAGCGGTGCGCGATGGCATAGACTCGCTTGTCCTTCCGCTCAGATGGCTCATATACGTAGCGGGTATAGCCGTCGTCATCATGTTCGGCGCATACGGCAGTCTGTATACTTCCGTACCGTTCATGTACGGCAACTTTTAGAGGTGCGGCATGGAAAACGACGAAGTCAGATCGGTATGCGAACCGCCGCAAGACCAAACAGCCGATATCTCGCTCCAAACGGATCGCGACGCCTCGGAATCGGCAGTCGAGATAAAGCCGAATAAGCGCGGGCGGCTAATATGCTTTTTTAAAACTTTCGGGTTTTTGATGGTGGTGCTCGCGACACTCGTCGGTCTGTATTTCGGCGGACGCCCGAACATTCCCGGACCTACGCGCACGTACCGTACGTATACGCTCAACAAGATGTTCAGCGAGCGCAAAAACTCATTGGACGTTTTGTATGTAGGGCACAGCGGGGTATTCTGCGGCGTGTCGCCTATGGAACTGTACGAAGACTACGGTTTTGCGGGCTACAACTGTTCGCAGGAACTTTTCGTACCGTGGGAGTCGTACGAAACAACTCTAGATATACTCGAAGAGCAAAAGCCCAAAGTCATCGCTCTCGAAGTCGATCAATTCTTTTACGACAGCACGAAAGACCTTACAAACAGCCATTTCAAACGGCTTGCGCTCTGCCTGTTCCCGTTTCGGGAAACGCACAATTATTGGCGCGATGGCTTCAAGCGCAGCGAGCGCGATTTCAAAAAGAACTTTTCCGTTTACGCGAAGATAAAGCCGCACAAAGGCTCGACCGAGCGGCAGTACACCCGTTCGGAGTATAAGCTGAAAAAGGCGCACGCCGAGTATCTCCGTAAGTTTGCGGAGCTGTGCGCGGCGCGCGATATAAAACTTGCTCTTTTCTATCTGCCGTCGCTCAGGTATTGGTCGTACGACAAATACAACTGCATAAAAGCGTTCGCCGACAAAAACGGTCTCGATTATTTCGATATGAACGTGGACGCCGAGGTAGCTTCGGACGCGGATAAAAAATGGAATAAATCGCGCGTAAGCATCGATTGGGCGCACGACACACGCGACGGCGGCGATCACCTCAATTATTACGGCGCGATGAAGTCCACGGCTGCGCTCGGCGAGTGGCTCGAGACAAACTGCGATATCCCCGACAGGCGGGGCGATGAGGCTTATTCGGATTGGAAACGCGATCTTGAAAAATACAAGTCCGAAGTAGACGAAAAGATTTTCGGTAACCGAGATGAACGATAACGACGAAAAACAAAATTCCGTGAATATGTCGGAGCCTGCGCCGAGCGCGCCCGCACCCGACGCCGCGCAGACGGAGGATTTAAGCGCCGCCTCCGAGGTTTCGCCTGCGGAAAACACCGAGACGGTAAGCCCGGACGACAGCGCGCAAGCGCCCGACGGTAATGCCAAAAAGCGCAAAATGCCGCGCGGCAAGCTGTTTAACGCGTTAAAAGTTTTCGGGTTTTTGATCTTGGTATTGGCAGTCAACGCCGCGATGTATTTCGGCGGCAGACCCGATATCCCGGGACCTACGCGTTCTTACCGCACGTACCAGCTTAACAGAATGTTCAGCGAACGCCGTAACTCCATAGACGTTGTGTACGTGGGGCATAGCGGCGTGCACTGCGGCGTTTCGCCCATGGAAATATACGACGAGTACGGCATAGCCGGCTACAGCCTGTCTCAGCCGTTAATGCTGCCTTGGGAGTCGTACGAGACGGTTGTCGACCTCTTGCAAGAGCAGGACTTAAAAGTTATCGCGCTCGAGGTTAACGCTTTCTTTTACGATAAGTTCGGAAACTTTTTCAACAGCTATGCCAAGCGCTTCACGCTTTCGGCGTTCCCGTTTTACGAATCGCACAATTATTGGAAAGACGGGTTCAAGCGCAGCGCGCGCGATCCGTATAAGAACTTTCCGTTCTATAAAAATACCGTGCCGTATAACGGCGAGGTCGACCGTAGCAAGCCTCAAGACGGCGTTTACAAAATGCACGGCAAGCATATGAAGTATCTTAAAAAGTACGTCGAGCTTTGCCGCGAGCGCGGTATCGAGCTTTTCTTGTTCGAGCTGCCCGTAGTCGCGTATTGGTCGTGGCAACGGCATAATTGCATAGCCGAATTTGCCGAGAAAAACGGATTGGAGTTTTTCGATATGAACGTTGGCGAGGCGGCGGCAGAAGCCGATATCGATTTCAAACGCGATTTCATGGACGGCGGCGATCACCTCAATTTTTACGGCGCGAAAAAGGCGTCGCTCACTCTCGGTAAAAGATTGAGAGAAAAATACAGTGACGACGGCGTATTGCCGTACCGCAAGGGCACGCCCGAATACGGGGATTGGGACAGCGATCTCGAACTATACCGCAAGAAAGCGGAAAATTATAAGGACAGGGAAATAACCGATGTCGCGTAAAATAAACAACGTGTTGACGTGGCTGGAAAGCTCCGCCCAAAAATACCCGAACAAGACGGCGTTTGCCGACGAGACGCATTCCGTCACGTACTGCGAGCTCGTCAGTAAAGCGCGCGCTCTCGGCTCGTACCTTGCGGAAAGAGTTAAGCCCGTAAGCCCGATAGCCGTGCTCGGCAATAAGACGGTAGATACCGTTATCGCGTTTTTCGGCGTGGTGTATGCGGGCTGTTATTACGTACCGTTAAACCCCGCGCACCCCGAGGAGCGGCGCGCGCGCATACTCAACCGCTTGGGCGATCCATTGGTATTGGTCACCGACGGCGAGGACGAGACGGCGAAGATATATAAAGAAAAAGCGGTGTTCACGCGCGACGGGCTGGGCTTTGAGATAAACGAGAGCATGCTCGAAAATATCCGAAGCTCGCATATCGACGTCGATCCGCTGTACGTTATATTTACATCGGGTTCTACGGGCGAGCCCAAGGGCATTGCCGTGGCGCACCGCTCGGTCATCGATTTCATAGAGGAGTTTACCGATATTTTCGGGATAGACGACGGCGAGGTCATAGCCAATCAGGCGCCGTTCGACTTTGACGTTTCAGTCAAGGACATTTACTCGACTGTCAAAGCGGGCGCGACAATGCAGATAATCCCCAAAGCCAAGTTCTCGTTTCCAGTCGTGCTCATCGACTATCTCATAGAGCGAAAAGTGACCACGCTTATCTGGGCGGTGTCGGCTCTTTGTATTATTTCGGGGTTTCGCGCGCTGTCGTACAAAGCGCCCGAGACGATAAGAAAAGTGCTGTTCAGCGGCGAGGCAATGCCCGTCAAGCAGCTCAATTATTGGAAGAAATATTACCCCGACGCTATGTTCGTCAATCTTTACGGTCCGACGGAAATAACGTGCAACTGCACCTATCACGTTCTGGATAAAGGACAGTTCGAGGGCGAGAGCCTGCCTATCGGCAAGCCGTTCCCCAACGAGCGCGTGTCGCTTATAGGCGACGACGGCAAGGCGATCACCGACAAGAACGTGACGGGCGAGATCTGCGTTAGCGGAACTTGCGTGTCGCTCGGGTATTACGACGCACCCGAGGAAACGGCAAAGGCGTTTGTATCCGATCCTTCGGCTACGGCGTATGCGCAAAGAATGTACAGGACGGGCGATCTCGGTTACTACGGCGACGACGGGCTTTTGATGTTTGTCGGGCGCAGGGATTTTCAGATAAAGCACATGGGACACCGTATCGAGCTCAGCGAGATAGACGGCGCGATAGGCGAGGTGAAAAACGTTTCGCGCGCGGTGAGCGTTTTCGACGGCGAAAAGAAAAAGCTGTACGCGTTTTATATAGGCGACGCGGACGCGGGCGAGATAGCGGCGTTCTTGCGCACGCGCCTGCCCGCGTACATGGTGCCGCAGGGCTTTATCAAGCTCGACGCGTTCCCGCTGACCGAAAACGGCAAGACCGACAGAAGAAAGCTTTTGGAACTTGCGAAGGAGGCTAAGCATGGCTGATATGATCGAAAGCGGCAATGCGGGTATAACGACGCCCGCGTTCGTGTTTGATACCGCTAAGCTGTCGGAGCGCGTGGATTACATAAAGCGCACGCTCGGGAAACGGTTCAGACTGTGCTACGCGATAAAAGCCAATCCGTTTCTCATAGGCGAGCTCATAGGCGCTATAGACGGGCTGGAAGTATGTTCGCCCGGCGAGTACCGCATTTGCGAGCGCGTGGGCATCGCGCCCGAGAAAATAGTGCTTTCGGGCGTTTATAAAGAAAGAGAGGACATTCGCCGCATAGTAAAGGCGTGCGGCGCGAAAACCGTGTATACGGCGGAATCGCCGTCGCAGGCGGAGCTGTTGTCCGAGCTCGGCAAGGAGCGCGGGATAACGCTTCCCGTTATACTCAGGCTGAGCAGCGGCAATCAGTTCGGTATGGACGGCGCTACGCTCAAAAGCGTATTGAGCTCGGGGCTTACAAATATCGACGTGATAGGCGTGCAGTTGTACTCGGGCACGCAGAAACGCACCGATAAGATCGAACGCGAGATCAAAGAGCTTATAGCGTTCGTGGCAGAGCTAGAAAAGGACTGCGGACTGAATTGCCGTCGCATCGAGTACGGTCCGGGCTTGGGCGTTACGTATTTCAAAAACGAGCCCGAGCGCGACGATGCCGCCGCTATGCAGGTCGTTGCCGACGCGTTCGGTTCGGTGCCAGAGCGTATCGAGATCGTTTTGGAAATGGGCAGGTTTATCGCGGCGTACTGCGGCGAATACCGCACGCAAATCGTTGACAAGAAAACGACCGCGGGTGTAAACTATCTCATAACGGACGGCGGGATCAATCACCTCAATTATTACGGTCAGGTCATGGCGATGAAACAGCCGTTCATGCGCGTCGAGCGCCGAGAGGACGGAGCGTTAAAAGAGGCGGCGGCAGTGGGCGACGGAACGTATACCGTTTGCGGCGCGCTGTGCACGACTGCGGACGTGCTCGTCAAGTCATGCCCGATGGGGCTTGTCGAAGTGGGTGATACGCTCGTATTTTCGCGGGTGGGCGCATACTCCGTTACCGAGGGCATATATTTGTTTTTGAGCCGCGATATGCCGCGCATATACAAGCGCGACGGCAAGGGCGCTCTTACGCTTTTGCGCGATACGGTCGAGACCGATACGTTCAACGGTAGGCATTAAGTAAATAATCGCTTAGGCGAAAGATAAGGAGATAATAATGGATAAACTTTTGGAACTTTTGGGCGAGATCCGTCCGGACGTCGATTTCGAGAACGAGACCGCGCTTATCGATAAGGGCATACTCGACTCGCTTAATATTTTGGAGATAGTGTCGGAGCTGTCCGATGCGTTCGACGTGGATATTTCGCCCGCGGATATTATTCCCGTTAATTTCAATTCCGCCGCGGCGATGTGGGCGATGATACAAAAATTAAAATAGCCAAGCACAGCTTGGATTTATGTCGTGCAAGCCAAAGGCTTGGCGACTGTCGTGTGTGGGCTTGGTCGGTGA
>CATLHE010000020.1 GCA_949948895.1 uncultured Christensenella sp. | reverse complement strand
GCTTGGTCGGGTGCTACGTAAAACAAATCACTTACGTAAACACACGACAGTCGTCCAACATTTGGTTGGTTATTTGACTTTTTTCAAGTGCCAAATACCCTTGGCATAATCGGCTATCGACCTATCGGACGAGAAGATCCCCGCCTGCGCAATATTGACGAGCGCCATCTTGTTCCACTTCCGCTTATCGGCATACGCCTTATCCATGCGCTCGTTAGCGGCTTTGTAGTCGTCGTAATCGAGCAAGCACATATACGGATCGGCAACATTGAAATGCCCGGCAATGAGATAATCGGCTATATCCGAGAAGCTCTCGCCGTTGAACCCGACGCGCAGTCTGTCGACAACGCGCTTGATCTCATCGTTGTGCGTATAGATAGTGGACGAGTTATAGCCCGCATGCCACGCTCTTTCGACTTCTTCCGTTTTAAGCCCGAAGATAAATATATTATCGTCGCCCACGCGCTCGCATATCTCGACGTTAGCGCCGTCGAGCGTGCCGAGCGTGACCGCGCCGTTTATCATGAACTTCATATTGGACGTTCCGGACGCTTCCTTGCCCGCGAGCGAGATCTGCTCACTGACTTCGGACGCGGGGATAAGATGCTCCGCCTGCGTCACGTTATAGTTCTCGACAAACATGACGTCGAGCTTCTGCTTAATCTTCGGATTCTTTTGGATCTCCGCCGACAAGCAGTTGATGAGCTGAATGATCCGCTTGGCGTGCATATAACTGCCCGCCGCCTTCGCGCCGAATATAAACGTCTGCGGCGTGACTTTCTTATCGGGATCGTCGAGAAGATCGAGATACATGTGCACGATCTTGAGCACGTTCAAGAGCTGACGCTTATACTCGTGCAAACGCTTGATCTGCGTATCGAACCGCGATTCGGGATTGAGCACAAACCCCGTCGTCTTTTTGATATAATCGGCGTACTCGACCTTGTTCTTATGCTTGATCTTGCCGATCTTTTCGAGCACCGTATTGTCGGGCACGTACCGCATAAGCGCATTAAGCGTTTCGGGCTTGGTGTAGAAATCCCTGCCTATAAGCTCTTCGATAAGCGCCGCAAGATTGGGGTTGGACTGAATGAGCCAGCGCCTGTGCGTTATACCGTTCGTAACGTTGGTGAACCTGCCGGGATAAACGTCGTTGAAATCGCTGAATATCGTATCCTTGATGATATCGCTATGGAGCGCAGACACGCCGTTGACCTTTTGCGACCCGATAACGCAAAGATTAGCCATCTTGACCTGATTGTTGTTCAATATCTGCATGTTAGCTATCTTTTCGCCGTCGACGTTCTTGGCGTTCATATCGGCAATGAACCGTCGGTCTATCTCGCGCGTGATCGAGTATATGCGCGGCAAGACCATTCTGAACGTGTTCTCGTCCCATTTCTCGAGCGCTTCCGCCATAACGGTATGATTGGTATAATTGACCGTGCGTATCGTGATATCCCACGCGTCGTCCCACGAAAAACCGTGTTCGTCCATCAATAGCCGCATAAGCTCGGGGATAGCGAGCGCCGGGTGCGTATCGTTCGCGTGGATAGCCGCCTTTTCGGGCAGGTTTTTGAGGCTCTTGTAAAGCCGCAAATGATCCTTGATTATGCTCTGGAGCGACGCCGATACGAGGAAATACTCCTGTTGGAGCCTGAGCTGTTTGCCCTGACTGTGATCGTCGGACGGATACAAAACCTTGGAAATAAGCTCCGCCTCGTTCTCGCGCTGCATCGCTTTCCAATAATCGCCCTGAGAGAACGAACGCATATCGAACTGCGTGGTGGAAGTAGCCGACCAAAGCCTGAGCACGCTCACGCCCGCGCTGTCGCCGTACCCGCTTATCATAACGTCGTAAGCGAGCGCGTCCACGCACTGACTGTCTATATACTTAACGTGCATTCTGCCGTTTTCTTCTATCTCCTCGATGCGTCCGCCGAGATTGACGGTAAACCGCTTATCCGAGCGCGGCATCATCCACACTTCGCCGCTGGGCAGCCACATATCGGGCAGTTCGATCTGCTGATTCTCGATTATGCGCTGTTTGAACAAGCCGTACTCGTATTTAATGGTAAAGCCCATCGCGGGATAGTTGAGCGTCGCGAGACTGTCCATAAAGCACGACGCGAGCCGTCCGAGCCCGCCGTTGCCGAGCCCCGCGTCCGACTCCTTCTCGAAGATATCCTCGAGCGAGAAATTCATGCTTTTAAGGCATTCGTCAAACTGCTCGGTAAGCCCGAGATTGAACAGATTGTTCTTTAACGATCTGCCTATAAGGAATTCCATGCAGATGTAATAAACACGTTTATACTTGCCCTCGGCTATCCGCGCGTTGTTCTCTTGCTTTTTTTGCAACAGCATATCGCGAACGACAAGACTGACGGCTTTATAGATCTGTTCTTCCGTCGCTTTGTCCGGCGTTATCGCGAAATAACGTGCGAGCTTGTCGAGTACGAGAGTTTGGACTTCATTGGTTGTTATCATGTTGACCTCTTGTAAAATGGTTTATTATCGTTGTCCAAGTGTTAAGACCGCTACGTATCGGGTCTTATGGGTACGAGGCAAACGCCGCCGCTCGGCAATATGCGCGCATGCGTCCGCCGCTTCGGTTATTAAAGTTTGTTATACAGTTCCGCATACTTGTTTGCGGCGTTCTTCCAAGAAAAGTCGCACGCCATGCAACGCTTTTGCAACGCGCGCCATTCGTCTTTGTGATAGTACAGTTTGGACACGGCGCGCGTTATAGTGGTGTCCATAACGTCGGAATCGTATTCCTCGAACACGAACCCGTTGCCGTCGTCGAACTTGTCGCAGTCGCGGATCGAATCTATGAGCCCGCCCGTTGCGCGCACGATGGGCACCGTTCCGAACCGACACGCCGACATCTGAGTGAGTCCGCACGGCTCGGTGCGGCTGGGCACCAAGCAGATATCCGCCGCCGCGAGTATCTTTTTGGCAAGGTCGGGGTTGTACGTGATTATCGCGCGCACTCTTCTGTCGTACATTTTTTGCACGTGCGACATATACCCCTCGATATCCGCGTCGCCCTGACCCAAAATAACGAGCTGGATATTTGTATCGAGAATATTGCCCTCGGGTCCGACCTTATTTATCGACTTACGCAACAGATCGTAACCCTTGAACGCGACCATTCTGGCAACCATGCACACGAGCGGCGTTTCCGCGCTCTCGGGCAGATGCAACATCCTCTGAAGCTCGAGCTTATTCTTGACTTTGTCGTCAAGCGTATCGACGTCGTAGTTATAGAACAGCGAATCGCAGGTCTTGGGATCGTAGGCGTGCTCGTCTATACCGTTGAGTATGCCGAACAGCTTATTGCGGTTTTCGATCAGAACGCCGTCAAGCCCGCCCGAATACTCGGGAAGCCTGATCTCGCGCGCGTACTGCGGCGACATGGTCGTTATCATATCGCTCGTAACGATCGCGCCTTTGGCAAGATTGATACTGCCGTTATGCTCGACTACCGACAAATTCTCGTCGGCTATGCCGAACACGTCGCCCGCAATGATAAGCGGGTAAACGCCCTGATAGTTGATGTTGTGTATGGTGAAAACGTTCTTAATGCCGACGTAACCCTTTTTGTTTTTGTATTCCGTCGCGTAGTAAATGGGCACAAGCGCAGTAAGATGATCGTTGGACTGGATAACGTCGGGCTTAAAATCCAAATGCGGGACAAGCTCCAACGCCGCCTTCGACAGGAACGCGAACCGCTCAGCGTCGTCGTAATAACCGTAAAGATTGGGACGTTTGAAGTAGTACTCGTTGTCGACAAAATAATACGTAACTCCGTCGCGCTCGAGCTTGAACAGACCGCAGTACTGATTACGCCAGGACAGGCTTACGGTAATATTGCATACAAACGTCATCTCGTCCTTGTAGCGGTTTGCCACTTCTTCGTACAGCGGGAGCATTACTCGCGCGTTTACCTTTTTGCTCTCGTTGAGCGCCGCGGGCAATGCCGAACATACTTCGCCCATGCCACCCGTCGACGCAAACGGCACGGCTTCGGTCGTTACGAACAATACGTTCTTGACCGAAACGGTTTTTTCCGTTTTTGTTGCCACGGTCTTTTTCGCCGCGGGTTTCGCACCCGTTTTTGCCGCCGTCGCGGTTGTCTTTTTCGCGCTTTGATTTGCCATTTTACTTTCCTTCTATACTCTTCGAGCGCTTGCTATTTCGCATTTGTGCGTTACGCTCGATTTGACTTCCGCCCCTTTCGCTTATCCGATCGGTGCGGGTCGTTTACTTATTCCGCCGAATATTCAGTCTCTCACTCTTATCTTTGTCGTTGTTCGGCAATATTATTTTTTTGCTGTAGGTTTTTTGGTCGCAGGCTTCTCGCCCGCTTTTGTCGCCGTCGTTTTTGCGGCGGGCTTTTTAGCCGTAGCAGGTTTCGTCGCAGCAGGTTTTGCTGCGGGTTTTGCCGCGGGTTTTGCCGCGGGCTTTTTGGCGGACGCTTTGGCTGTCGTCGGTTTTTTAGCCGCCGCGGGTTTTTCCTCTTTTGCCGCAGGCTTTGCCGCTTCCGCTTTTTCGGTGGGCTTATCGGCTTTTACTTCCGCTTTTTTTGCCGCCGCCTTCTTGTCGCTCGGACAATATAACAGTATGCCGCCCATGGGAGGAACGTCCAGACAAAGCGACTCGTCTTTGCCGTGCGCGGCGATCTTTTCGGTTTTGTACTTTTTGCCCGACTGACTCCACTTGAATATCTCGGTGGAAAGCAGTTCGGTGTACTCGCCCTCGTGCGCGCCGAACCGATATGCCTCGTGCGGTACGGGCGAGAAATTGATTATAGCCACCATGCGGTTCTCTTGGCTGTCGCGGCGTTCGTATACGAGAATGTTTTGCAGATAGTCGTCGGACACGAGCCACTCGAATCCGCGCCAATCATAATCTATCTCGTGCATCGCGGGATAATTGCGGTATATCCCGTTGAGCGTTGCGACAAACTTTTTGAGATCGGCGTGCGCGGGATATTCCAGAATATTCCAATCGAGTTCTTTTGCAAAGTTCCACTCGTTGAACTGCCCGAGCTCCGCGCCTTGGAACAGGAGTTTTTTGCCGGGATGCGAGAACATATAAACGAGGAAGTTGCGCAGCCCCGCAAACTTCATATCGTAATCGCCGGGCATTTTGTTGATGAGCGAGCCTTTGCCGTAGACCACTTCGTCGTGCGAAATGGGCAGTACGAAGTTTTCGGTAAAAGCGTATACCATCGAGAAAGTTATCGTGTTGTGGTGATACTTGCGGGAAATGGGGTCGGTCTTGATATACGTGAGCGTATCGTTCATCCAGCCCATGTTCCACTTGAAGTTGAACCCAAGCCCGCCCATATCGACGGGGCGCGAAACGCCGCCCCACGCCGTGGACTCCTCGGCTATCATGAGCGCTTTGGGGTACTTGGCGAATATTGCGGTATTGAGCCTGCGCAAAAAGTCCACCGCTTCCAAGTTCTCGTTGCCGCCGTAAATATTGGGGCGCCATTCGTATCTGCCGTAATCGAGATACAGCATGCTCGCGACCGCGTCCACTCTCAGCCCGTCCACGTGATACATATCGAGCCAATAGAACGCGTTGCTTATGAGGAAGTTTCTTACTTCGTTCCTGCCGTAATCGAAGCACCGCGTTCCCCATTCTTTATGCTCCATGCGCAAAGGATCGCTGTGCTCGTAAAGCGGACCACCGTCAAACTCGTACAGTCCGTCGCCGTTTTTGGGGAAGTGCCCGGGCACCCAGTCGAGTATGACCGCTATGCCGCAGGAATGCATTTTGTCTACAAGGTACGCAAAGTCTTCGGGAGTGCCGTAGCGCGAGGTCGGGGCAAAGTAGCCCGTTACCTGATAACCCCACGATCCGTCGAACGGATACTCGGCAATGCCCATGAGCTCCAAGTGCGTATAGCCGAGCTCTTTGAGGTATTCGCTCATCTCGTCGGCGAACTTGCGATAAGAGAAAGTGTTGCCGTCGGCGTATCTGCGCCAGGACGCTATATGCGCTTCGTACACGCTCATCGGCGCGGAATACGGATCGGATTTTTTGGCGAGATAGTCGCCGTCCGTCCATTTGAAGTTTTCTATATCTACGACTTTGGCGTTGGTTCCCTCGAACGTTTCGCGATGGAACGCGAACGGATCGCACTTATATATAGGGTACGAAAAACCGTTTTCTATATAAAATTTATAATTGTCGTAGAGCTTGACGCCCTTGACAACTGCTTCCCAAATGCCCGCTTCCGTTATTTTCGTCATGCGATTGGCATTTACGTCCCAGCCGTTGAAATCGCCTATTACCGATATCGACGTAGCGCGAGTCGACCATACGCGAAACGTAGCCGTTCCCGTCGCTTTGTCAAAATGACACCCCAAATATTTGTAGGCGTCAAACATATCCCCGTGATGATAAGCGTCAAGCAACATAGTGTCCATTGACAAATCTCCCTTATACTTTTTCGGTGTTTTTCTACACTCTTGGATTATACAACATCTTAAAAGAAATATCAAGCCTTTTCCAAATCTTTTTCTCGTCCGAAAAAATCTGCCGCGGGCGTATTTTACCGATATGCTTTGACGCTTCTTGTATTTTGTCGGTACTTGGCGTTTTATTTTTGTCGATAACCGCAACAACATTATTATATATCGCAAAACGCGCGACTTGGGCACAAAAATTAAATTAGGTATTATATACTCAAATATGTACGCAAAAACGCCCGCTACACATTCTGCCGTAACGGGCGTTGTTATCGATTGTTATTTTGGCTCTGCTCTGCTTCGTCGAACGCGACGCGCGCACCGCGTCAAAGCGTCAACTGCGCGTTGCGCTTACAGCGTTTGCAGTACCAACGCTTTTTTTGGGCAGAAGTTGGAGCATTTGCCGCACTTTATGCACTTTGCCTCGTCGATGACGGGCGCTTTGTGCGCTTCTTGCGTGAGCGCGCCCACGGGGCAAACGTTTACCGCCGGGCACGCGTGGTTTTGCGGGCATCTTTCTTCTACAATTATCAGCTTTTTGTCCATGACGTCTCCTTATATAAAATTTATAGACCCATGATAGTATATTTTCGATAAAAAGTAAATATATCCGACAAAATTTTTCGCAAAGCCGATATATGAAAAATAACCGCAACGAAACGCTTTTTTCGTTGCGGTCAGACGTTTTCAAAACTTATCGCTATTCTCGATCGGACAGCGTTTCCCATACCCGCATGAGCTTTTGCGAACGCTCTATCATTTTGTTCGCGCCCTTCTTTTCGCCCAAGTTTTTATACACTTCCGCATAATCGAGCATGCGATACGCGCACTCAGCTATCTCGCGAGCGTCGCCGCCGTTTTCGATAAGCTCGTCCGCAAGGTCGCAATCTTTAGCCATTCGGCTTAATTTTTTAAGAAACACACCCTTGCAATAAAGAATAAACAATAGCCATCCGAGGGTCGCCACAGGAATTGCAAATACTATCGTAAAGAATATGTTTGCAAATAGTTGCGTCATTTGCTTGGGACTGAGCGCCATATCGACTACCGCCTCCAATTTGGCATACCCCGCTTTGATCTTTAAAACGGGCTCGCTCGGTTCGCCTATCTTCGAAATAAGCGACATGTTGGCGGCTATTATAAACCCGCCGAATAGCGTCCACGCCGCACCGATAAAGAGGAGCAGGCTCTTTATAGGCGTGCCGAGCAGCGTCGCTTTGACACCCAAAACAAACAGCACGACTACCGCATACACGACTATGCACGGCACGACCGTAAAAAAGAATAGCTGTATTTTAGAAGATCTGTAATTTTTTCCCGAACTCATGTTTTTCTCCTGCAAACATATTTATCGCATGTTATGCGATAAATTCAGTATACTCGCATATTATACGATTGTCAAGCATATACTCGCATAAAATGCGATAATTTGTTTATGAGAGTTTCCAATATAAACAACGAAAAATTAAAAAGCATACAGGCGCGGCTGCGCGAAGCGATAACGCTCAGCGGGATAAAGCAGAACGTTATAGCCAAAGAGATAGGCGTGTCCACTCAGACGGTGTCCAAATACTTGCGCGCCGACGTGCTTCCCGCACTCGATACGCTAGCCAAACTGTGCATATGTTTGGACGTTTCCGCCGATTATATTTTGGGTATCAAAGATTTTTAATCGGCTATTTCGCAAAATTATTCACATTAAAACGCGGCATGCTTATAGACGGGCATGCCGTTTTTATTGTTTTTTATATACGCTTCTCTACTCTATTTGTTATCGGGTTCTCGGGCGCGCACTTCTTGCTCGCGTTTTTTAAATACTCTCGGGAAGGTTGTGAACAGTACGGCGGCGGTGATTATGCCCGCCGCGAGATCGGCTATGCCCTCGGACATAAAAACGCCTTTCGCCCCGACGTAATACGTGAGCGCAAAACACAACGGTATGAGTATTATCACTTTTCGCAGTACGGCAAGGAACAGCGCGGTCTTGGCTCTGCCCAACGCGACGTTTACGTTTTGAAGAGTCATTTGCACGAAAAACATGATCGAGCCCATCAAAAACAGCGGCGAGTATCGCACCACTATCTGCCTGACCTTATCGCTTGCCGAAAACAGGTACGCGTACATCTGCGGAAACGCCATCGACAAAGACCACATGACCGCCGCAAAAATAAAAGCTATGACGGTAACGCAACGTATCCCGCGCTTAAGCCTATCGGCGTTGCCCTTGCCGTAATTGTAACTTACGAACGGCTGCATGCCGTAACCGAGACCGTTGAGCGGTAAAGATATCAACTGCAATGCGCTCAGCATGATGGTGAGCGCGGCGGTATAATCCTTGTTGCCGCCCGTTGCCGATTTGAGATTGACATTAAAAACTATTTGAATGGCGCACTCGGTTATGGTCATTACAAACGGCGACATGCCTAACGCAAGAATTGCAAGTATTCTCTTGCCGTTTGGCTTCATCGCTTTGAAGCGCAAACGGAATATGCTCTTTTGGGAAAAGAAAAACGCGATTATCCACACAAACGACAGGCATTGCGATATAACGGTGGCAAGGCTCGCGCCCTTAACACCCATATCCAAAACGAATATGAACAGCGGATCGAGCGCGATATTGACGAGCGCGCCGATAAGCACTGAAAACATGGCTATAAAAGACCGACCTTGCGCGGTTATGAACGGATTGAGCCCCTGCGCCAACAGTACGAACACCGTTCCCGCCGAATACACTTTCAAATATTCCTCGGCAAAATCGACCGCCGACGCGGGACAGCCGAACGCCACAACTATCGGCCGCGCCGCAAAAAACGCGACTATGCTCAGCACAACGCCGATAACGAGTAGCGACACAAACGAGACGTTAAAAACTTTGTTCGCTTCCTCTCCGTCGCCCTCGCCCAACTTCATGCTCGCGCGCGGCGCGCCGCCCAAGCCAATGAGATTGGCAAAAGCCTGAATTATTAGCGTTATGGGCAAAACAATGCCGAGCGCCGCCAATGCGTCCATACCCGAACCGTCTATCTTGGCGACGTACATTCTGTCCACTATATTGTACAAAAAAGTTATAAGCTGAGCTACCACTGCGGGGATAGTCAGCTTAAATACCAACGGCAAGATCTTGTCTTTTTCCAGCCGTTCGGTCGAACTAAATTGTTGCGGCGTGTCACTTTTCATATCGATAGACGCGCCAACGTATAGGCGCGCTGTCTATTATATAATAGCCTTCGGGATAAATCAATCGTTTTTGTCCGCCGCATTTGCCACGCGCTATTCGTCGATAACGGAGCGTAACAGTTCCGCGCCGATACAGTAGGTATCTCCCACTTCTTTGTGCAAAGCTTCATAAAACGCTATCGCCGCCGCTCTGCGCTCGGTCGCGAGATTTTTGCCACGCTCGGTATAAAATCTGTCGTAGAGTCTTTCGAGTTTGATTTTGTATTCTTTGAAAAACGACTGCGGCTCGTTGGCATTGCCGCCGTCAAGCGGTTGACCGTTTTCGTCAAGCGAATACAGCGGCTCGTTTTGATCGCCTTTGTACAGCAATGTTCGCGCTATCCCCATGGCGCCCGCCACATCCAGCTTGTCCGCGTCGAACAGTATTTTAGCCTCGACGCTTTCGGGGCGCGCTTCTTTTCTGAACCTATGCGCAACGATACAGGCTTTTACTCTTTGCGCGAACTCGTCCGAAAATCCGTGGTCCGTCAAAAACCTATACGCCTTGTCGCCGCCCACTTCGGCATGGTCGAGCGCGGGATCGACAAATTGCTCGCGCCTGCCGATATCGTGAAGGAGGCAAGCGACGATCAAAATATCGTAATCGACGCGGTTTTCAAAACGCGCGATATCGAGCGCATTAAAAAGCACGCGGTACACATGCGCGGGATCGTGCGCCGCGTCGTCCATACATTCGAGCATATACCACTCTATCATTAAATAAGTTTTCTTGTCCATGTCATCGCCTATATAATTGTTTAGCGATCCGCCTCAAAGTTTTACTATAACATAACGTCGGATCTCACATGCAAATTATATATTATATACGAGAGCAAATGCAAGCCTTTTACGCAGAGCTTCCTACCCCCTGACCTCTATCCACCCGACAGAATGAACGAGATCGGCTTCGCATATATAGTACGTCATGCCGGTACAGTCGGGTATACCCGGCAACGCCTTGCTGTCGAGCGTGACCGTCGTTATCGTTCCCGACGTTTCCCATTCGCCGAGTATCTCGTCGGTATCCTTGTCGGTAACGCTTACTCGCGTTACGCTCCCGTGTAGTTCCGCTCTCAGTTCCATATATTCACCGCTGCGCGTAATTACACATCTCTCGTTATTTATCTCTATTACCAATATCTTCTCATTCGTCTTTACGTACTCTTTGCCGTTTATTTCTATCTTCCCGTTCCCGTACTCCGCTGTTTGTCCGTTGATCTTTCCTCCTTCTATTCCGTGTTCGTACT
>CATLHE010000019.1 GCA_949948895.1 uncultured Christensenella sp. | reverse complement strand
ATGGTAACCGGAAATAACAACGTCGTCTGCATAAGGAACGGAAGGAAACTGAGTCAAAAGGAAATCAATAAAATCTTTGCAGAATAGGCAATAGCAGGAGGCGACATTTATGGCGAATACGAGCGAGGTAAAAAAGCGATTGAATCAGCACCGCAACAAAGCGATAGAGTGCGAAACCATCCGAAAGGAACTGGAATACGCCATAGAGCGGTATGGCGACGTCAAAGCGATTAGTTTTGACGGAATGCCGAAAGGGAAAGGCGGGGACAACGGCGGCCCGACCGAACGCCAAGTCCTACGGAAAATAGCACTTGAAGATAAATTGAAAAAGCGAGAAACGGAACTGGAAGCGGACTGGCGAAAGCTGGAGCCGCTTATGTCCGTTTTAAGTCCAACCGAAGCACTCGTCATAAAAATGCGGTACGACTACGCCGAAGAATGGCCTGAGATTTGTCGCCGAATTTACAGTCAAAACAAAGACTTTGAAACGGAGCGGGACGGATACTATAACAGGGTTTTCAAAATGCACGGGCGGGCGTTGTTGGCACTTGCGAAAATTTTTCGCCCCGAAAACTGAAAAAAAGTCAGTAATCGGCAGTAAACGGCAGTAAACGGCAGTAAATGGCAGTTGACGACAGCTGTCAAGGGTGCTATACTGTATGCTGTCAAAAACCGTGCGGAAACCCGTGCGGTTTTTTGCGTACAGGGAGGCGATTATGGTTAATTTACAGTTAGACCTTCCGAACTTCAAAAAGCTGGCAGAATCCATACAAGGACAGAATGCCGATATGCAGAAAGCAATTGATAGAACCATCAGCGACTGCAAGTCCCGTGCGCCGGCGCAAATAACTAAGGCGGTCACGGCGGTATACGGCATCAAGTCAAGCGAGGTTTCGGCGGCGGGCAAGATGGCAAAATTAGGCGCAAAGACCGTGGGAGAATTGAAGCTGGCAGGGGCAAGCGTTAAGAGCCTGCAACTCGTTTATAAAGGACGCAGACTGACACCGCTGCATTTCTCTATGACCCCACGCACAAAGCCGAAGGGCAAAAGGTACGCGGTCAAGGCGGCGATTTATAAGGGGCAGAAAAAGAAACTCACCGGCAAGGCGCAGTATAACACCCCCGTATTTCTCGCCCCGCAAAAGCAGGGAATCATCCTGCCGTTTCAGCGTATGGGCGAAAGCAGAATGCCCGTGTATGCCATACATACAACCAGCATACCGCAGATGATAGAGAACGACAAGGTGGCGGCAGACATCAAGGAAAAGATGGATGAACTGTTCACTACCCGATTGCAACACCACATAGACAGACTACAAAAGAAATAACTACATGAGAGCCTACGCCACGGAACTGATGCACCCAGCCGTGGCGTTTGCTTTGTCGCAAAACAGTACCGAAAGGAAAGGCAACGCCGCCAAGGCGAGTAAGGCGCGAGAGCGCGGAAAGAAAATAACAGTCCAAGTAGGTACTGTGAGCGGCTTTTTTCTCTGCGGTGCTGGCGAGCCCAAAATCCGTGTAGTTTTTAATGGGAAAATTCAGGCGTTTCGTTACGCAAAAAAAAGGAGGAAAGCTATGGCGAACGGCGACATAACGACACCGAAGAAAAACATGGTCGAAACGAAACAAATAGCCTTGCTTTTCGGGTTAACGGTTCGCAGAATCCAGCAATTAACGCAGGACGGAATACTCCAAACGGAGATGGTAGGTCGGCAACGCAAATACGACCTGCTCGGTTCGGTTCGGCGGTATATTGAATATTTACAAAAGCGCGTCAGCGAAAAAGGAACAGGCAACGGGACGCAAGAGGATGCGGACAACGAAAGCCGCAAGCTCCGCGCCGATGCCGATTTCAAACAAGCGAAAGCGGAGATGGCGCAGCTTGAACTGGACGAGATACAAGGCAAGCTGCACCGTAGCGAAGACGTGGAAGCGATGACGAACGACCTCGTCTTCAACGTCCGCAGTATGATGCTCGCGCTTCCGGGCAGACTTGCAATCGACCTCGCCGCCATTACTGAACCGACCGAGATATCGAATCGGGTAAAGCGCGAGGTTGACGCAATTCTGATTGACCTGTCGAATTATAAGTACAACCCCGAAGCGTACAAGAAGCGCGTCAGAGACCGTCAAGGAAAAGATTTTGAAGAAAGCACCGAAGAAGGCGACGAGTAGGCTAAACGCGGCGATAGCCTCGGCTGTAAAAAACTTTGCACCGCCCGAAGAATTGACGGTCTCCGAATGGGCCGAGAAGTACCGGCGACTTTCGCCGGAGAGCGCAGCCGAAGCCGGACCGTGGAGAACTTCGAGAACGCCATACCTCGAAGAACCGATGAATGCGTTTAACGACCCGAAAGTTTCCAGCATCGTAATGGTGGCGGCCTCGCAAGTTGGCAAGTCGGAATTTCTTTTGAACTGCATCGCTTATACGATAGGGCAAGACCCGGCAAGTACGATGTTTATACAGCCTACGCTCGATGACGCGCGGAAATTTTCGCGGTTGAGAATCGCGCCCATGATAAGGGATAGCAAACCGCTCCGCACGAAAGTGTCGGATGTCAAATCCCGCGACAGCGGAAACACCATACTGCAAAAAGCGTTTCCGGGCGGGATGCTGACAATTACGGGTTCGAACTCGGCCAGCGCACTCGCGTCAACGCCGGCGCGTTATATTTTCGGCGATGAACGCGACCGCTGGGCGGCCAGTGCGGGGACGGAAGGCGACCCGTGGGAATTGGCGAAAGCGCGACAAGCGACGTTCTACAATCGGAAATCGGTTGAAACATCAACACCCACCATCAAGGGGAGAAGTAATATCGAAACATCGTTTGACAGAGGAACGCAGGAACGCTGGTGTCATCAATGCCCGTCTTGCGGAGAGTGGCACGAAATACGGTTTGATGACATCCGATTTGACTACGAAGAGCAGACCGTAAACCGCAAAAAGAATTATATCGTTAAATCGCTGCACTGGCTCTGCAAGTCGTGCGGCTGTTTACATACCGAGGATGAGATGCGCCGACAGCCGGCGAAATGGATAGCCGATAACCCTGACGCTTATAAGCGCGGAGTTAGGTCATTCTGGCTAACGGCGTTCGCCAGTCCTTGGATGCCGTGGGCGACCATTATTCAGCGTTTCCTCGAAGCGCGAAAAGACCCGGAGCGGCTGAAGGTTGTTTATAACACTCTGCTGGGCGAGCTGTGGGAAGACCGCGGCGATTTAGAGGACGAAGACAGTATGCTGGCACGGCGTGAAGACTACGATGCCGAGCTGCCGGACGGTGTTCTCGTTTTGACCTGCGGGGTTGATACGCAAGATAACCGGCTCGAATACGAGGTGGTGGGACACGGACACTTCAAAGAAAGCTGGGGCATCAAGAAAGGCTTTATAATGGGCAAACCTGACAACGAAGAGGTGTGGGCGAAATTGGACGACGTGATAGACCACGTCTACAAATTCAAATCCGGAAAGGGTTTGAAAATTTCGATGACGTGCGTGGACTCAGGCGGGCATTATACGCAAGAGGTCTACGCGGCCTGTCGCGCTCGCTTTACAAAGCGCGTGTTTGCAATCAAAGGTAAGGGCGGTCCGGATATTCCGTTTGTAGGTTTGCCGACGAAAGTAGCGTTGAAAGACAACAAACGAATAACGTGCTACTTATACACCATAGGTGTGGATGCCGGCAAAAGCAAAATAATGGACAGTTTGAAAGTGCAAGAACCGGGCGCGAATTATTCGCACTTTCCGCGCGGAGAACGCGGCTACGATAGCGCATACTTTACTGGACTGCTATCCGAAAAACTGGTACTGAGCCACACCGGGCGCGGCGACCGCTGGGTATGGGTAAAATTGCCCGGACATCAACGCAACGAAGCTCTGGATTGTAGAAATTACGCAAACGCCGCCTTGCGAATTATCGACCCGGATATGGACGCGATAGAGCGCAGGCTAAAAGGGAATACCGAACAGCCTAAGGCGGTAGTCAGACAAAAACAAGCGAGAACGCGCCGCAGTAGGTATTTAGACGGCGACGACTGGTAGGAGGCAATATGAACAAGGCAGACATCCAAGCGAAAGTCAAAGACAAGAAAGAACGGCTTGAAGCGTACCGCAACCGTGAACTTGAAATTTTGAAAGGCGGTGTGCAGAGTTACGGGATAGGCAGCCGTAACGTAACCCGTTACAATGTCGACCTTGCATCCATACGCTCGGCAATTAAAGACTTGGAAAAGGAAATCGCCGAGCTGGAAGCCTTGCTCGGCGGCGGCAACGTAAGAAAGGCGGTCGGGGTTATTCCCCGCGATTGGTAAGGAGGCAAGATGGACAAAGAACACAGAAAGCCTACAAGCAAACCCGTCGCACCTTTGCCGAAAAACAGCGGCTACGGAGAAGCCGGAGCCAGCTCGACGAAAAAAGCCTTAAAAGGGTTTACGGCAAGAAGCGGGTCGCCGCAGGCAGATATTGACGCGCACAATCTAACGCTAAGGCAACGCGCCCGAATGCTTTATATGAGCGCGCCCATAGCGACATCGGCAATTAAAACGAACCGAACAAACGTGATAGGCAGCGGTTTATGGCTTAAGAGCCGAATCGACCGAGAGTTGCTCGGTCTGTCGGTCGAGGATGCCCGCATCTGGCAAAAGAAAACGGAAGCGGAATTCGAGCTATGGGCGGCCGAAAAGCGCAACTGCGACGCGCTGGGAATCAATAACTTTTATACGGCGCAAGGCTTAGCGTTTATTTCGGGACTGCTGTCCGGAGACGTTGTCGTTCTTTTGAAGCGCGTAAAGCCTACGGCATACAATCCGTATGGCTTACGGTTTCAGATGATTGAAGCTGACCGAGTGTCAACGCCGGTAGAGTTTTCTGCCGGGGCAAGCCTTGTGGCGAGAATCACAGAGGGGAAAGCGGAGAACGGGAACGCGATATACGACGGCGTAGAGGTTGACTCGAACGGCGCAATCGTCGCGTATTACATACGAAGCACATACCCGTATGAACTAACGCGCAAACCTACGGAATGGAAGAGGGTCGAAGCCTACGGAAAAGAGACGGGACTGCCAAATGTCCTCCACATTATGGAAGCGGAAAGACCGGAGCAGTACAGGGGCGTGAGCTATCTGGCGCAAGTCATCGAGCCGCTTTTGCAGGTGCGCAGATACACGGACAGCGAACTAACCGCAGCAGTCGTGGAGAGTTTCTTCACAGCGTTTATAACGACGGAAGCCGACCCCAGCATGATGCCGTATAACGAGGTGGGCGACGAGAGCGCACCGCCTGTGAGCGACGACGAAAACGAGTACGAAATGGGGCCGGGAACGGTCAATGTCTTGAAACCGGGCGAAAGCGTGACGTTCGGAGACCCGAAACGTCCGAACGGCGGGTTTGAGGGGTTCGTTAACGCCGTGTGCAAGCAAGTCGGCGCGGCTTTGGAAATACCCGCAGACTTACTGCTGAAGGCATTTAACGCATCATACAGCGCGTCACGCGCCGCACTTTTGGAGGCGTGGAAAGCGTTTAAGATGCGCCGTGAATGGTTTGTGGACGATTTCTGCAAGCCGATTTATAACGTGTGGCTTTATGAAGCCGTGGCGCGTGGGCGAATCGAAGCTCCCGGCTTTTTCGCCGACCCGCGTATAAGAGCGGCGTGGATGGGTTCGGAGTGGATAGGGCCTTCGCAGGGACAGCTTGACCCCGTCAAAGAAATACAAGCCGAACAGCTCGCTTGCGATAACGGGTTCAGTACGAGAGAACAAGCGACTGTACGTTTGAACGGCGGGAGCTTTGAAGCGAACGCCGAACAGCTGGCAACGGAAAACGAGATGCTGAAAGGCGGTCAAAGCAAGCCGGACGACGATGATGACGACCTAAACAAGCTGGTGGCAGAATTGCTACCGCGAATAATCAATTGTCTCAGAAAGGAGGAGAGTTAAGTATGAAAATTCCTAAAACGAATAACGACACCAAACCGGGGACGACCGTTCAGCGGTTCTGGAACGTCATAACAAACGACGGTGAGGATAGCGCGGAGATTACGATGTATGGCGATGTGTGCGAAAGTCAGCCGCGCGATTTCTGGACAGGCGAAAAGCTCGAAGGGCAGTACATAACGCCCGAAGGGTTCGCCGAAGACCTCGCCACGATTAAGGGCAAAAGCAAAATCACCATTAAGCTGAACAGTTGCGGCGGCGACCTTTATACGGGCATCGCCATTCATAACGCGCTGAAAGGTTTGACCGGACATAAGACGGTCATCGTGGAGGGAATCGCAGCGAGCGCAGCGTCGGTCATTGCTTGCGCCGGAGACGACGTGCAAGTCTATCCCGGCAGCCTTGTAATGATACACGGCGTGGCGGGACTGTTCTTTGATTATATGACGCTGGGCGACTTGAAGAAAGCCGTTAAAGCGTTTGATGCGGACGAACGCGCAGTCGCCGAGATTTACAAAGCGAAGACGGGAATCGAGGTGGAGACGCTCCGTAATATGATGACGAACGAAACATGGATGACGGGCAGTCAAGCCATAGAAAAAGGGTTCGCCGACACCTTGCTGGGTAGCGGTAACGAACCGAAAATGCAAATGAGCGCAGATAAGCGCGTGATGATGGTGGCGGGCGTAAGACACGACGTTCACGCTTTCCGCAACATTCCGGGGAATATCCCCATTTTCAATGAAACCGATGCCGCATCTGTCACGGCCGGAAATAAAAATAAAACGGAGGTTACAAACATGACGGAAAAAGAACTCAGAGAGCAGTATCCCGACATTGTGGCGTCTATCGAAAAGACCGCAGCGGATAATGCTCGCACCGAGGCGACGGCGGCCGAAAGAGCGCGGCTCAAAGGAATCGAGAGCATCGAAGCGCAAATCGGCGACAAGCGTCTCGTGCAAAACGCGAAGTACGGCGACACTCCCTGTGATGCGGCACAGTTGGCACTGGCGGCAATGCAGGCGCAGTCGAAGCTCGGCAGCGCGTTTTTGCAAAAGATGGAAGCGGACTCCAGCGCATCCGGCGCGGACGAAGTAGCAGGCAAGCCGAACGGCGGCAACGCCGATGACGGCGACGAAACGGCGGCAGTTGTCGCAAATGCCGTAAAGGCGTATCAAAAAACCAAGGGAGGTAAAGCATGAGCAAGCTCAACGAGGAAATCTGCAAAGTAGATTTCGACGAACTGGTGAACAGCGCAACGCCCGCGCCCGACGTGTTCTCCGTAACGGTCGCGGCATTGACGGAAGAGAAAACGCTTAAGCGCGGAACGGTTCTCGCGCTTTCGGCAAAAACGGGAAAGATGTCCGTACTCGGTACGGCGGCGGCATCGGGCGATACGCTCACGGCTAACTGCATCCTTTCGGACGACGTGACCGTGGGAACGACCGATACTTCGGCGTTCGCATATCGCACGGGACACTTCAATAGGAACAGCCTCATCGTGGCAGACGGGTACGCCCTTAAAGCTGCGGACGAGGAGGAGCTTCGCAAGGGCGGCATTCTTCTGTCGGATGCCGTGAAAATTTAAGGACAGGGAGGTAAAACAAAAATGGCATTCAATATTTACGATACTCACACGTTGCTTATGGCGGTGGAAAGCCTTTCGCCCGTCAGCTCGTTTTTGAGGGATAGATACTTTCCCACGAACGAGGCAACCGACGTGTTTTCTACGACCGACGTCCTCGTGGAATACAAGGACGGAAACAAGAAACTCGCTCCCTTCGTTGCACCGAGAAAAGGCGGCGTGACCATTCTGCGCAAAGGCTATACGGTTGACCGATACACACCTCCTCGCATCGCGCCTAAACGCGCACTGACAATCGACGACCTCACGAGAAAAGGGTTCGGCGAAGCGTTATTCTCCAAACTCACGCCCGCAGAGCGTCAGACCGCGCTTTTGCTTAAGGACTTCGACGAAATGGGCGAGTCGATAACCCGGCGCGAAGAGGCGATGGCAGCGGAAACCCTGCTCACGAACGGATGTATCATGAAGCATATCGCGGATGACGCAAGCGAAGGCGAGGATATGTCCATACAATTCTACAAGGGCAGCTCGAACCCCGCTGTTTATACGCCGACAACCGACTGGGATAAGCCCGGCGCGGACATTCTGGGCGACATTTTCGCAGTCGCGGAGATGCTCGCGGCAAAAGGATTGCCCGCAAGCGACCTTCTCGTAAGTCCGGATGTGGGCGATGCGATTTTGCACGACGAGACCATTCTCAAATTGCTCGACAACCGCAACGTAAACGTGGGCGGCATCGACCCTCAGCAGTTGCCCGCAGGCGTGACCAAAATCGCGCGTCTGAACGCCAAGGGACACGTCGTCGACGTGCTGCAGTATTCGGCGTCCTATACGGACGACGAAGACAAGGACTGCCACTTCATCCCTTCGGGCAAAGCAATTCTCACTGCGCCCGGATGCGGCAGAACGCTCTACGGCGCGGTTTCGCAACTCGAACAGTCGGATGGCGTGTTCCACACTTACGCCGGGCGTCGCATTCCCAAGTATTACAGCGACGTTCCTTCGAATACCCGCGAGGTCTATCTGACCAGTCGCCCGCTGATAATTCCGAACCACAAAAACAGCTGGTACGTTATCAACGCGATTAACGCGCAGGATTAAAGGAGGGCGTATTTATGGTGCAGATTATCAAAGGCTCTTACGGGATGCGCGTCGGCAAAACGATTAAACCCGTAAGCGCAAACGACGGCCCCGTCGAATTGCCTAAGGAAGAAGAGGAAAGGCTCATCAGTCTCGGCGTTGCGGTTAAAGTTGCCGCCAACGCCGAAAACGAACCGAATAACGGAGAGGAAAAGCCGAACAAACCCACAAGCAGAAAAGGCAAGGGTAAAGGCAAAACGAACACCGAAGATGAAAACAACGACGAGACTCCCGACGACGGAGACGAGACTCCCGACGACGGAGACGAAGAGGAAACGCCCGTAGACGAACTGCCCGAATTCGATGCGGCCGATGCCGTCGTTTGAGTAAATTCACGGAAATGGTCGCAGCCGACAGAGATGACATTTTTCTCAATCTTGACGAATTCGGCGAACGCCACCGCATAGAAGGTAAGACGATAACGGCGGTACTCGATGAATCCGAAAATGGAGAATCGGGAGCCGCCTCAATCGGTCTTGCGGAATACGACCTTGTCGTATTTGCAAAATCGGAGGATTTGCCGAAACGGCGACCTGCTGGCGAAAGTCTGAATGTCGACGGGCGGGAATTCAGCATTGTGGCGTGGCGCGAGGATTGCGGCATTGCCGAAATTCAACTGGCGCAACAAACTGCAGGATAACGGAGGTAGGCGATGACCATTGTGCAGTGCATAGAGAAAATAGCCGAGTGGCTGAATAAAAACGTATGCCCGAAGATAAAGCTGAAACGACCGAACGACGAAGAGCAGGGGGACACTTATTCATACGAAGAAGTAAACCCTACGGCGTTTCCGATGCTACTTCCCGGAAACGACAAGCTCGCCGCGGGGACGGATATGCAATTTCCGTCAATACTGGTTCAGCTTTTAGAGGGAGCGCAGGACTTAACGAAATCGAACGATAGGATGAACCTTCAGCTGAGTTTCGTCGTTTGGAATCCGGGAGCGCATTCAATCGAAAGCGAGACCGGAAAGTTTCAGCGTTCGGCAGACGGATGGAAAGACGTGTGGAGTTTTCTCGACCGCACACTTGCAGAGATAGAAAATGCCGAATATTTGGACGGAATACGATTTGTCAAAGAGGCCGGCGTGAAATACGGCCAGTATACGAAAGACGGGCAGATAGCGGACACCTATCCGTACTTTTACGCATGGGCGACCATAACCATCGAGCGCGGGCTTAACCGCACGGGTGCCGCGTACTCGGAGCATTTATAAAAAATTTGGAGGTTAAAAAATGGCGGAATACAAATACGGCGTTTACGGTTCTCTCGGTACGGATATAGTGCAGAGTGCGTCGCAGGCTTCCGTTGTGCCGGTCTATTTCGGAACGGCCCCGGTAAACTTGCTGACGGACTACAAGGGAGCGGTTAACACGCCCATCAAAATCTACAACTTAAGCGAAGCCAAGAGCAAACTCGGACACTTCGCCGACGCTACGCTGTGGGGTAAATATACCCTGTGCGAAGCAATCGAGGCGCACTTCAATAACGCGAACGGCAACATCGGGCCTATTTACGTTATCAACGTGCTTGACCCCGACAAGCACAAAGCCGAGCAGGCAGTAACCGTGCCGCTTACGTTTGCGAACCGTAAGGCAAGCATCGTAACGACCGGAATCATCATCGCTACGTTTGCAATCGAAGGAAAGGTACTCGGTACGGATTATACGTTAAGTTATAATGCCGATGCCGGAGTGCTTACGGTTACGGACATTGGCACGACGGAGATAAAAAGCGCGACTGCGTCTTATTCGGAGATTGACTTCGATACAATCACGGCAGACGATATCGTGGGCGGTACGGACAGCGAGGGTGTGACGAGCGGAATCGCAAGCCTGCGCCTCGTTTATCAGAATTACGACGCGATACCCACTTATATCGCCGCTCCCGGCTGGTCGGAAACTCCCGCCGTTTACAAGGCACTGGTGGCGGCATCGCAGGGGATAAACGACCACTGGAGCGCGTTCGTATTCGCGGACATTCCCACGGACGAAGCCGCCACAATCGACGCGGCAATCAAGTGGAAGAAAGACAACGGCTACAATTCGGGTTTCTCGAAAGTGTTCTGGCCCAAGGTCAAAGGGAATAAAGCCGTCTACCATCTTTCGACCCTCGCGCTTGTGGAGAAAGTGCGCTGCGATACGGGTAACGACAGTGTACCCTACGAGACGTGCGCAAACAAGGCAATACCCGTTTCGGGACTGTACATCAGCGCAAGCTCGAAGCTGGTGGGTTACGACCGTCCGGATGCGAACAAGCTGACGGCGGCGGGCCTTACGACTGCAATCTACTGGGAGAGCAACTGGCGCGTATGGGGCGACCATACGGCGGCCTACGATTACGACGGAGAGTATAACGCAAGGGAGATTTTCGACTCGAACATTCTGATGCTTTTCTACATCACGAACAGTTTTCAGAAAGAATGGGGTTCGACAATCGACAAGCCGATGACGCTGGCGTTGCGCGACACCATCCTGAACCGCGAGCAGGAAAAACTGGAAATGCTTGTTTCGAAGGGTGCGCTTATCGGTTCGCCCACGATTACGCTCGCAACGGGGAGCGCGGGTTCGAGCGAGGCATCGGACATTTTAATCGCCAATTTCGAGTGGCACGTTTCGGCAACGGTAACGCCTCCGCTTAAGGCGGCGACCGTGGTGGTAAGTTATACCGACGCGGGATTTCAAATACTTTACGGAGGTGAAGAATAATGGCATGGGTTGACCAGAAAAACGGACTCGTCGCAGATACCGTTTACTGCGACAACGAACTTGTCGCAAAAGACGTGGCGTTCAAACTTCCGGAAATCACGTTTGCAACGGCCGAAAGTCAGGCGATGGGCGCGATGGAAACACCGCTCATCGGACTGGTCGAGGCTATGGAGGCGACTTTTACTAAAATCGGGACCGACCTCGGACTGGTTAAAGCGTCGACCCCCGAAAAGCACAACTACGAAATCCGCTACGTCCAGAACAACATATCCGGCGACGGCGCATCTGCACCCGTGGGGTGTAAGGCGTTTATAACCGGTGTGCCGAAAGGCGTTCCCGCCGTGGAAGGCGAGGTCGGAAGCGGCAGCGAACACGAAATCGCGCTTGCGGTTTATCGTTATCAGCTTTACGTAAACGGCGAAGAACTCCTCTGCATCGACAAATTGAATTCGATTTGTCGTATCAACGGAAAGGACTACTTCTCCGAAATCGCAAAGCACCTGTAATCAAAAAAAAATGACGACCCCCGGATGCGTGGATGCTCCGGGGGTAAATTTTAAGGAGACCATTATGGAAAAATTAAAACTTTTGCACCCCATAAAAATCAACGGAAAAGAGGTCAAAGAACTGACCTACGATGCGAACGAAATCACGTCGGAGGCGTTCATCGCCGCCGAGGCTCGCAAATTCAGAGCGGCGGGCAGACAAGGCGTAACGGCCGGCGCATTAGAGATGGACTACTCTATGCATCTGCAGCTCGGCTTTGCCGCCATCGTAGCGGTAAACCCCGAAATCGACTACAACGACCTGTCCCGCTTGAAAGGCGCGGACGTTGCCGCAGTAGTGAGAATCGGCAGAAATTTTATTATGCCGTCGGCGGTCGAAGAGTCGACGGACGACTCACAGGAAAACACGTCCGGAAACGAATAAGAGATTACGCCCGCATCTTCCACACCCCCACGACTGAACTGGAACGGATGCGGCTTATTGATTTTGCGATGGAGTATGCCGACGCAGCCGAGCAACTGACGCAAGAGCAGAACGAGCGAAAGCGCAATATGGCGGCGCAGATGGCAAGGGGGAGAAATCGCAGAAGGAGGTAACTCGTGGCGAACAACAACAAGGTTCTTCAAACGGTAGTAGAAATCGCCGGGAGTACCTCGCCCACTTTAGGGAACGCGGTATCGAAAGCGGTTAAGCTGTTAGGCAACGTGAACGTGGCGGCGGTAGCAGCATCCGCCGCGGGCGTTGCCGCCGTTGTCGGTATCGCAAAAGCCGCAGTAAAGGCTACGAAAGAACTCGTTAATCTGGGTACGGAATTCGATAACGTAAACGACACAATCCGAATCGGCACGGGCGCAACGGGAGAAGCTCTCGATGCGCTGATGGATGACTTCGACGCAGTCTACGGCTCTGTTCCGACTACGATGGATAACGCGGCAACGGCGATAGCAAATTACAATACGATGCTCGGCTTGACCGGGGAAGATTTACAAAACATTTCACGACAAGCGATACAAGTCGCGGACTTGCTGGGCGACGACCTCGAAGGGGTTATCGAGTCGAGCAGCCACGCTTTCCAGCAATGGAACATCGACGCGGAAGATATGGGCGACGCTATGGACTTTGTATTCAAAGCGAGTCAGTCAACGGGCGTAGGGTTTTCTAAGTTGATGGAGAACGTGCAGACTTACGGTCCGCAACTGCGCGATATGGGATACTCGTTCGAGGAAGCGACAACGCTTATAGGGCAGTTGGAAAAGCAAGGCGTTAATACCACCGAAGTGCTGGCGGCCATGAAGAAGGGTGTGACAACGCTGGCGAACGAGGGGATAGGCGCGGCTGACGGTTTGCAGATGTACATAGACGCAATCGTCAACGCAAAGGACGAGACGAACGCAACGGCGATAGCCGCCGAGATTTTCGGCACGAGAGCCGCATCCACAATGTCCTCGGCAATTCGAGACGGGACACTTGATATCGAAGCGTTAACCGCCACACTGCAGGAGAACGGCGAAACCATAACGCAATGCGCCGAGGATACATACGACTTCACGGAGCGTTTGCAGATTTTCAAACAACGGGCGCAGATTGC
>CATLHE010000018.1 GCA_949948895.1 uncultured Christensenella sp. | reverse complement strand
TCGGCAAAGAACCCATGGGATTATTTCACGTCGGATAACGGCAGTTACGAGGTGTCGTCAACAGGCACAGGCGCGTCTAAGCAGGCGACGTTGGGGCTGTTGATAGACGTACCGTCCACACCGGCGGGTCTGACGTTTAACGGCTCGGTGCAGGAGATAATAAGTAATTACAATACGCAGTATATCGCGTCGTATACGGTAACGGCGACGTATGAAACGGGAACGACGAAGAGCATAACGGTCACTACGCCGACGGTAGACGGAATGTTTATAAAGGCGCGGGACGCGGCGGATTATAAGATAACGTTCAAGTTAAAGGCCGGGTATTCGTGGAAGACGACGAAGACTGCGGCGGACGTAACTGTAACGGCTACGATAAACAAGAAGACGATAACGGCGGCGAGCACGGTGTCGAACAAAGTTTATGACGGTACGACTACGGCTAGCGTGACGGTAGGGACGATAACGGGCAATTCAGACGGCAGTAATTTAACGGTAACGGCGACGGGCACGTTTGCGGACAAGAACGTCGGGACGGGAAAGAATGTAACGATAAAGTATACGTTGGGTGGCAGTAAAGCAACCAACTATACTATGGCAAACAAGACGGTAACGGCAAATATAACAAAGAAGCCGATAACGGGCTTGGTGTGGACGAACGACGCGTTAACGTATAACGGTGCGGCGCAGAAACCTGTTGCGACAGTAGGAACTGAGCAAGGTTTGTGTGCGGGAGATACGGCGTTCACGGCAACGGTAACGGGAGAGCAAACGAACGCCAGTGCGAGCGCGTATGTGGCGACGGCGACGGCGTTGGCGAACAGCAACTATGCATTGCCTGCGGCGGGTACTTCGTATTTAACGCACAATTACAGTATATCTAAGGCGGAGCTGTCGGTAACGTGGGACGGCACGGCAATAACGTATTCTGGTTCGCAGCAGTATCCGATAATAACGGGAGTAACTACGGCGGTCACACAAGGCACGTTGCCGACGAAAGCGGACTTTACATATCAGGTAACGGCGGGCGGCACGAACGCTGGCACGGGGAACACGGTAAGGGCAACGCTTTCTGGCGCGTTCACGACTAATTTCAAGTTAATAGTAACAGGTTCGGACGGAGTAGACGGCTCGGCCCAGGCGTACGTTACGAAAAATTACGAAATCAAGAAAGCGGCGTTGACTGTAACGGTGAGCGGGAATGCGTGGACGTATGACAAAGCTGAGCACAATCTAATCAAGGACGGATACAGCGCAAAGACGGTGGACAATAAGACGCCGACGTTTGGCGGCGGTTCAGCGGTGTGGAGATTTGCTACGTCAACGGACAACGGTGCTACTTGGAGCAGTTGGTCGACGACAATGCCGAAGCTAACGAACGTAGCGGACGGCGGGACGAAAGTCAAGGTACAGGTAGAAGCGGATAATCATGAGATATATGAAAGCGAAGCGTTAGGGATAACGATAAGCGCGGCGGACATAACCGGGGCGACGGTAACGCAACCGGGAGCGGTAACGTACACGGGATTATCGCAGCCGCTGACGGTAACCGGAGACAGAAAGCTTGTGATATCGGTGTTGTTTGCGACGTCGGGAATAAGAGAAGAGCTGGTGTTGGATAAAGATTACGAAGTAACGTACAGTAACAGCAACGGCGGACTTGGCAATAATACGAATGCGGGCACAGTAACGGTAACAATAAGAGGCAAGGGCAATTACGACGCGGCAAAGACAACGACAACGACGTATGTAATCAATAAGGCAAAGATAACGGGATTGAGCTGGACGTTGCCGGAGAATATGAATTACAGCGGGACGACAAAGACGTTGAGCGCGTCGGCTACTGGGACGGCGAACGGAATCGGAGCAAATTATCTGCCTGTATCGGGAAGTGATTTCACGTATACATACAGCGCGTTGGACAGCGGATTGACGCTTGTGGACGGAAGCGCGGTAAACGCGGGGAATTACAAGGTAACGGCGGCGATAAAGGCCGGCACTTCGTATGCGAACAACTTTGAGTTTGATTCGTCTGTAGCGAACGTAGATAGTAAGGAATTCAAGATAAAGAAAGCGGTAATAAAAGCCGACGGAATCTTGTGGGATAATTTAACGCAGAACTATACGGGCGGCGCGCTCAATCCGACGATAGACATGAGCACGGTGGACTACGCAACGGCGGTAGACGCTGCGGCGCAGTTGACGGCCGGGGATTTCACGTATACAACGCAGACGAACGCTGGAGAGAATCTGGCGATAACGGCTACGCTTAGCGCGAGTGCGGCGGAGAACTTCACATTTTCCGCTACGGACGAGAGTGTAAATACGCTAACGACGAATTCGTTCAAGATAAGTGCGTTGGGTATAACGTTGACGGAGACGTTGGCGGCTTTGGCGTACGTAGCGGTTTACGACGGCGAGAAGCATGACGCGTTAAAGAGCGGTTATGCGGAAAAAGTCGTGCTTATAGACGAGAGAGACCGTTCGTCTGTGAAGTGGTATTACAGCTATGAGAATCTTGCGGCAGGGAGTGAAGACTGGACTGAAGGTATGCCAACGGTCAAGGACGTAGCGGACAGTGAAAGGACGATATATTTTAAGGTAACGGCGGATAACCACGAAGCGTTTTTGGGTGATACCAAAGTAACGGTAACGGCTAAGGACGTAACGGTAACGGCGAATACGCTAACGGTAACGGGCAAGACGTACGACGGCACAGCAGACGTAGCGTCGGCGGACGTGGACGTGAGCGGAGTCGGGTTCAGTTGGAAGCATGCAAACGACGAGCTGGGAGTAACGTTCACGGCGGCGGTGTATGCGGACAGGAATGCGGAAGAGAACAAGACGGTAACTGTAAGCGGACTGGAGCTTGTGGGCGCCGCGTCGGGGAACTATAAACTGATATCGGATTCCGCAATAACTACGGCGACGATAGCGCCGTTGAAAGTAGAAATAAAATGGTATCACGACCAGGCGGACGCAGAGCACGAAGGTCTGGAAGTAGTGTACGACGGTAATTCGCACGTAGCGATAGCGGTAATCAGCAACAAGAAGAACGACGCGGACAGCGACAGGCTGGACGTATCCTTTGTTGCGGAGGGAACGGTAGCAAGGGATAAAGCGGATTATCCGGTAAGAGCGAATTCGGTTATAACAAACGCGACGGGCAACTATACGTTGGAGGGCGTGGATTTAAGCGCGGTATTAAAGATAACCGGCACGGGCGACCTTATATATAAAGAGGAAGACCCGGAGATATCGAAGCTAGTATATGACGGAACCGAGAAGATACCCGTGTTGTATTACACAGATAAATCGGGCAAGAAAGTATATCTGGACAGAACAGCGTTTGAGAGTTATTCGGTAATCAGCACAAGCGGCGCGGCGGTAGTAAACGGCGCGGCGGTAAACGCGGGAACGTACAGAGCAACAATCGAGTTATCGCAGTTATACGACTGGTCCGGCAGTGTTGGCGGTTCGGCGGAGTCGCGCGTGCGTGAATTTTTCTTCACGGTAGAAAAGGCTACGGTAAGCGGTCTTGGAGTCAAGGGAGAAACGGGAATGACCGTAAGCGGCGTTAACGAGTTTACGGTAACGTATAACGGCAGCGCTCATGCGCTTTCGACGGACTGGAGTAAAATAACAGTAAACGGCGTGGCTCTTGACGGTTTATCCGAGGCGGTAAAGGAAGCGTTCTTTAATGCAGACGGCAGTGTTAAGGGAATAGAGGCGGAAGTTTACTACGACGGCACAACGGCTACGAAGACGAACGCAAACGAAAACGGCTACGAAGTAGAAATACGTTTCAATGTAAACGGCAACTTCAACGCAATTGCTTCGCTTACGGCAAAGCTTATAATAGAGCGGAGTGAAATAGATATAAGCGGAGTAAGCTTTGCGGGAATCGGAACGGGCTGGAGCGATTTAAGTACGGTTTACGACGGCAGTTTCAAGAGGGTTGAAGTAACCAGTCTTCCTGCGGGAGTTACGGCAAACGTATCGTACTGGCAGGGCGGCGAAAGCAAGGGCACGGAAGGCGTGCAGGCTATAGGCGAATATACAGTAAAGGCAACGTTCAACTATGACGTAGCAAATTATAAGCTTGTAAAGACGACGGGCGGCGCAGAAGAGACGGGAATAGAGGCAACGCTTAAAATAACCGCAAAGGGCATAGATTTAAGCGGCGTCAATCTTGTGGGCGACACGACCGGCACGGGCGGAATAACTTATGACGGCGGCACGCACAAAGTAACTGCGGCAAACGTACCCGAGGGCGTAACGGGCGTAGAGTATGTGTATAAAAACTCTGCCGGAGAAACGTTAACGGGCGACGGAGTTAAGGATGCCGGCACGTATACCGTAGAAATCACTTACAAGGTAGACGCGAACTACGGCAGTGACAGTACGGCGGTAGCGGAAATAAGAATCAATCCTGCCCCGCTTACGATAACGGCGAACGACGTAACGGTAAGTTACGGCGACGCGCCTACGGATAACGGCGCAACGTTCAGCGGTCTTAAGAGCGGCGACGGCGCAAGTCTGTTTACGTTAGCTTACGATTACAAGAACGGCAGTGCGGGTTATAACTTCTATGCCGGCGTAGGCACGTATACGGTAGAAGTGCGCGTTGCGTCGTCTGCAACGGACAACTACACAATAACGTGCGTATCAGGGAAACTCAACGTAAAGGCGCGTACGGTAAACGTAACGTGGCAGAATTCGCAGACAGACGGCAACACGTCGTTCGAGTATGTGTATGACGGCGTAACGGAGTTCAAGCCTTATGCGCGTGTGACCAACGCAGTAAACGGCGACGTGCTCACGTTGGTAGTCAGCGGCGGGCAGATAAACGCGGCGCTGAACTGCACGGCGAAAGTAACGGATATTACGGGGGCAAACGCTAAAAACTATGAGTTGCCGGTAGTAGAAATCAGTCAAACGTTCAACGTGTTGCCTAAACCGAGAACGGGAGTAATCGTGTGGGATGCAGGCGACTTGTACTATAACGGACAGGCGCAGGCGCCCAAGGCGTACTATTTTGAGAACGAAACGGACAGAGTACCTAAAGAGCTTACGGTAACTACGAACGTAGCGGCAATAAACAAAGGAACGTATACGGCAACGGCGACGCTTGGCAGCAATTACGAGTTAAAGGGAGAAACGACTAAGGAATTCGAAATCAAGGCGCGCAGGGTATATATCAATATAGACGACGCGACAGTGAAGTTCGGGAACAACATAGATTTAAGCGGATTAACCTGGACATATGTGTCTGGGAGCGACGAATTTGTCAGTGGCGAGGCGTATACGATTACGTTTGACTGCGGCAGTATAACGGCAAAGGGAAAGTATGCGATAGCAGGTAAGTTTACGTCGAACAACGCTGGAAACTACGAAGTAAGATTCGTAGGCAGCTGGATAAGTACGGACGATAAGAACGGCAAGTGCGGAACGCTTACAGTTACTGAGGGCACATACGATACAAACGGAATAACGTTCACGGGAACGGAAGTGACGTATGACGGCATGCCGCACGGAATAACGGTAAACGGTTTACCGGAAGGCGTAACAGTAGAGAGCGTAACGTACGTCAAGGACGGCAAAATTTACGCGGCTGAGGACGTGGTAAAAGCAGGCGAGTATACGGTAGAAATCGTATATAAGAGTACGAATCCGAATTTTACAGCGTTGACTGGAACGACGGTAAAGCTTACAATAAAGAAAGCGGCGTTAACCGTAAAAGCTAACGACAACACCATAGTTTACGGCGAGGAGCCTGCGGCGAACAGCGTAACATACAGCGGCTGGGTAAACGGCGAAGACGAAAGCGTCGGCGGAATACTGTCCGGAGCGTTGCAATACGCATTCAATTATACGCGTTACGGCAATACCGGCACCTACAGGATAGATATAGTCGAGGGCTGTATACTTTCCGAGAATTACGAAATCACGTTTATACCCGGAACGTTAACCGTGCAGGCTCGGGAACTGAGCGTAGAATGGTTTGCGGACGACGGCAAGAACTCCAAGGTATACAAATATACTTTCGACGCAACTAAACCGGAAACGGAATACGTACCGGTAGCGGTAATAATGAGCGGAGTAGTAAACGGCGACAGCGTAACATTGGTTGTAAGCGGCGCGCAGAGTAAAATCGGCGTCAACTATAAGGCTACGGCAAGTTCGGATAATGCAAACTACGTAGTTAAGGCAAGCGACGCAACGGTATTGTTCAGTATAATTCCCGCGGAGAAATACACGGTAATCTGGGACAACGCAGAAATAACGTATAACGGCGAAACGCAAAAGCCGTCTGCAATCTACTATGACGAATCCGGCAACGAACATGTTGTGCCGGCGTCTGCGGTGCAGATAACCAAAGGCAACGCGCTTAATGCGGGTAACCACAGCGTAAGTATAATTGCGGGAACAACGGCGGCGGACGGACATACGCTGACGTGGGAAGCGCACGATTTTGAAATACTTCCTGCGGAAATAACTGTAACAATCAGTCCGGCGACAACAACGGTGCCGTACGGCAAAGTAGAAGCTTGGATAAACGCGTTGGGCGCAAGCGACTGGTCTGTAACAAGCGGAACGCTTTATGGTACGGATAATTTGCAGTTGCGGTTTGTTGTCAACGCAGACAATACAAGCGGCGTAGGCACTTATGCGGTAACGGCTGAGAGCGGCAACGGCAACTATGCGGTAACGGTGATAGCCGGCGTGCTTACGGTTGAAAAAGCCGAGGTGGTAATGAACGCCGCGGTAACCGGAGTGTTCGGAACGACGCCGAAGCAGTATACGGAAAATTACAACGGAGCAACGCACGAATTAAAGATAACGGGCGCGCTTCCGGAAGGAATAACGAGCGTAAGATACGAGTATTATCAGGACAATGTTTTGGTATCGTCTTACGGCGTGAAGAACGCCGGCACGTATACGGTCAAGGCGGTGTTTACGACGGACGGCAACCATAAGGTAACCGCGGAGTACAGTGCAACGCTGACAATAAAAGCGAAGGCAGTTGGCGCAATCACGTTGCCTGCAAGCGAAAGCGTAACATACGACGGACGTTCGCATTCATTGCTTTTAAGCGGAGATTCCGAAGCGGTGGACGGCGTTAAGTTCACGTACGTGGGCGCGGTATACGGAGCGGTTGGTGCCGCGGTAAACGCGGATACGTACACAGTAACGGCGGTAATCACGTTTAACGCAAACTACGATGCAAGCGGACTGTCCGGATATAACAGTGTAACTGGCGAACTGACGTTGACCGGCACGCTTGTAATAAGGAAAGCGACGTTGACGGTAACGGCGAAGAGCGGTGCAACGGAATACGGCGCTGCTGCAACCGGATATGGATACGAAATAACGGGTTTTGTAAACGGCGAGAGTAAGAACGATACTTCGGTAATAGAAGTAACGGACGTAGTTTACGGTTACAGAACGGGTAAGAACGCTGCGGGCACGAACGTCGGCAGGTATGATGACGAAATTACGGTAACGCTTAGTTATACGTCGTCTAATTACGAGGTGAAATATGCCGTTATAGGCGGTACGCTTACGGTAACGCCGAAAGTGATAGATTCATCGGACGTAATCTGGTACGACAAAGACGGCGGAACGTCGGGGACCGAGTTTACGTATAAGTATGACGGCAACGCGCACGTACCGGTAGCGGTATACGCAGCGGATGCAAACGTAACGTTGACAGTAAGCGGTGCGCAGAGCTTAGCTGGAGATAGATATACGGCAACGGTAACGGGAATCGGCGGCGCGAACGGCGCTAACTACGAGTTGCCCGTTGTGGACCTTGAGGTAACGTTCAATATAACGAACGAGCCTGTGGTGGAATACGAGGTAATCTGGAACAACACGGTGCACGAATACGACAACACGTCGTACAAGCCGACGGCGTATTATTATGACGGGAATACGAAAGTAGAAATTCCTTCAAGCGACGTAACGGTAGCCGGCGGCAGCGCGGTGAATGCGGGCACATATACAGCAAGCGTTCCTGCACAGCTCAACGGACACGTGTTAACGAACACTACGGTGTCGTTCAGTATTGCAAAGCGTACGGTTTATATAGAAATCGGCGATATCGGAACGCGATACGGCGAAGTGCCGAACATGAGCGCGGTAAGCTGGAAGTATCTGTACGGCGACGCGGAGAAACAGTTCCTTGCGGGCGAGAGGTATACGATTACCTTTACGTGCGAGGCTGATTCAACGAGCGCCGTGGGAACGTATCCCGTAAGCGGTCACTTTGTAGCGGCAAACGCAAGGAATTACGAAGTTATATTCGTTGGCAGTTACGCGTCCGCGTCAGCGGAAACAAACGGCAAGTACGGCACGCTTACAATAGAAAAAGCAACGTACGATATGAGTAAAGTGACGTATGTGGGCACGGAAGTGACATACGACGGTGCGGCGCACGTAATAACGCTGAGCGGATTGCCTGTAGGTTTAACGTCTGCGAACTACGAGTGTGTTTACAGTTCGGCGGACGGCTGGAAGGTAACGGAAGCGATATCGGCGGGCGTGTATAACGTAACGATAACGTTCAAGGGATTAGATACGGAAAATTACGAACCGGTAGAAGCGCTTACGGCAACGTTGACGATAAAGAAAGCGGCGTTGATAGTCACGGCAAACGACCATACGGTAATATACGGCGAGACGGCGACGGCGAACGGCGTAAGTTATGAAGGTTTTGTAACCGGGTCCGGAACGGCAGAAACCGAGAGCGTGCTTAAGGGACAGTTGACGTTCACCTATAACTATACCCGAGGCGACAATGCGGGAACGTACCGAATCGTGCCGTCAGGGCTGAGTTCCGGGAACTATGAAATAACGTTCAGAGCGGGCACGTTAACGGTAGACAAGCGAACGGTAACGGTAAAGTGGTATTACGATACGACGCGCGGCGACCAGGCGTTGCAGTACGTATATGATAACGGCAAGCTGTTTGCGCCTGTAGCAGTAGCGGAAAATCTGCTTGCCGGCGACAGTGCGGAGATTACGGTAAGCGGCGCGCAGGGCGACGTGGGAGTAAACATAACCGCCACGGCAAGTTCCATAAGTAATTCCAATTACAAATTACCTACGGACGGCAGCGAGAGTGTAAAATTCAGCATTTTGCCGGCGCGGAATAATTACGTAATCTGGGATAATACGGAGTTTGTGTACGACGGCGCGGCGCATAAGCCTGAGGCGTTCTACATAGATTCCGAAGGTAATCGTGTAAATATAGATTCGCAGTACATTACCGTGGACGTGGGCGAGGCGGTAGACGCTAAGGCGGGCTACTATCTTGCGGCAATCGATACTACCTACTATAACAGTAATAATCTGGCAGGCGACCGCCAGTTCAGGTTCTACATCAAGCCGTTGGAAATAACGCTGGAAGTGAACGCGCAGACGGCAACTTACGGCAACGTAACGGTAGCGCAGAACGCATGGAGCTATGCGGCGGGCAGCAACAAATTTATAGACGGCGGACGTAACCCCGTAAGCGGCGGAACGGCGCTGGAATATCTTATATTTGCGGCAGAAGCCGGGAATACGACGCCTGTGGGCACGTATACGATAACGCTGGTATGTACAAACGGCAATTACGTAGTAAGGTTCACTGACGGCACGCTCACAATAAATAAAGCAACGGTAGTAATGACCGGCGCGGTAACGGGAGTGTTTGATAACGGCACTACGGCAACGACTGCAAACACCTATGAATACGACGGACAAAAGCACGTAATAGAAGTAACTGGCGAATTGCCTGTCGGAATAACAGGAGTGACGTACGAATATTACCTTAACGGCAAGCTTGTATCTACAAACGGAGTAAAAGGAGCCGGACAATATACGGTAAAGGCAATATTCAGCGTAGACGGGAATTACGAAGAAATAACTACGGAATACACGGCGGTGCTGTTGATAACCGAAGCGGAAATCAATATAGATAACGTAAGGTTTGAGGCAGAGAAGACGGTAGTATATTCCGGTGAAGAACAACAGGTGTTTGTAAGCGGAACGGCAATAGGCGTAGAGCGAGTGGAATACGAATATTACGAGTATGACGCAAGCGCTGCGGATAATATTGGTGCAAGGCTTACGGACATACCCGTGAACGTAGGAAAATACGTAGTAATCGCGCGGTTTATAGCGGCGGAGAACTATACGTCAAACAACGCGTATAAGAAGATGGAGCTTGAAGTTACGCGTGCGGCGCTTACGGTTGTGATAGACAACAAGACGACGGTTTACGGAACTGCGGCGCCGGTATTGGGCAAAGATTACGCAGTATCTGGTTTGTTGGGCAGCGACGGCGAGAGCGTGCTTGGCACGATAGCGCTAGAATACACCGGTTACAGCGGCGCGGCAAGCGACGCGGGCGATTATGTGATAGCGGCGACAGCGGGAACAACATTCGACGTTGCCAACTATACGGTAACTGTTGTCAACGGCACGCTTACCGTAACGAAGTATTTCATAAACGCAGACGAAGTTGAGTGGACCGATAGCGACGGCACGACGGATAAGACGTATATATACAGTTATGACGGCGTAACGGAGTACAGACCGTATGCGGTAGCTGTAATCGGCGGCGAGCGCGTAATACTTACGGTAACCGTAAGCGGAGAAAACGCAACGTCAGGCGCGGCCGTAGAGGTTGGCAGTTATACTGCAACGGTAACCGGCGTAACCGGTAGTAGCAACTACGAAGTAGCGGCGGATATAAACTGTGCGTTTGTAATAGTGGAGAATCCTCCGGAGGAATACGAAGTAGTCTGGACGGATACGCATTTCGTGTACGACGGTACCGGCAAGAAGCCTACGGCAAGTTATTACGACGGTACGGCGATAGTGACCGTAGCGGCGGGGGATATAACTGTAACCGGAGATTTAACGGACGGAAAAGCTATAAACGCCGGTACATACGAAGCGAGCGTGACGGTAAACGGAAAAGTATTTACAGAAGAGTTTACAATAGCGGCGAAGAAAGTTTCGGTAATAATAGGCGAAGTGCAGACAGTGTACGGAACGGCGCCGGATTTAAGTAACGTAAGTTACGAAACGGACGGCGCGACGGTAGCGGATATTGCAAGCGGAATAACGTTCCGGAGTACAATTTCGTTGGTTGCAAACGTGGGAACGTATGCAAACGCAATCGAAGGCGTATATACCGGTAGTGCGAATTACGTAGTAATATTCACGAACGGCACGTTAAGAATAAACAAGGCGCGGTTGGATACGTCTGGAATAGAGTTTGAAGACTCGGTAGTAACGTACGACGGCAAGAAGCATGCGGTAATTCCTAGCAGTTTGCCGGAGGGACTGACGGCAACGGTATCGTATTATACGGCGGCAAACGGCTGGAGTTACGATATAGACGGAGTAGTGGCGGCAGGTACTTATACGGTGACGGTATCGCTTGTGCTTGACGCAAGCATAGCTGGCAACTACGAACCTGTAAGCGGAATGACCGGCACACTTGTAATAAAGAAAGCGGCGTTGACGGTAACGGCAGTAAACAACGCGATAACGTACGGCGACGCGCCGGCGGCGCATGAAGACGGCGTAGCGATTACCGGTTTTGTAAACGGCGAAGACGAAAGCGTTCTGAAGGGCAGACTGGAGTACGGTTTCAACTATAACGTCGGCGGCAGTGCCGGCACGTACAGCATAACGCCTTCGGGATTGCGCGCGGACAACTACGAAATAACGTTTAAGAGCGGCGTGCTTACGGTAAACAAGCGTGTAGTAACAATAAGCTGGTACAAGGACAGCAGTCTCAGGGAAAGCGAAGGGTTCAGGTATCCTTACGACGGTGCAACGGAATATAAACCGCACGCCGTGGCAGGGAATCTTGTGGGCAACGACAGCGCTACGTTAACGGTGAGCGGCGGACAGGTAAATGCGGGGCTTAAGTATCTTGCAACCGTAACAAAGATAAGCAATAACAATTATGCTTTGCCTACAGACGGCAGCGAGAGCGTAAGTTTCGATATAATCCCGCGTACGCATGTAATAGTCTGGGAGAATACGGAGTTTATCTATAACGCGCAAAGGCAGGCGCCTTCGGCGTACTACTTTGACGAAAACGGCAAGCAGGTAGAGCTGAGCGTAACAGTAAACGGCTATCCCCAGCAGGCGGGCGAGTACGTGGCAACGGCGGCGGTGCCGTCCGGGATAACGCTTACGGGCGACCCGACGCGCAAGTTTGAAATCAAGCCTAAGGAAATCACCGTAGAGATACTTTCGGTAACGGCAACGTACAAGCAACTTCCGCAGTTTGACCAAAACGGCTGGAGATATGTTGGAAGCGAAACGATAACGGACGGAAATTATATCGGATTAATTTGTCCGATAACGTCGATGACCGACCCGGACGCCGGCAAATATCCGATAACGGGCGTATGTACGAGTTCCAACTATAAAGTAACGTGGATAAACGGCACGTATACGATAGAAAAGCAGGAAATACCGGTACCGGTACCGGCGAGCAAGGATTATACGGGAACGACGCAGATAGCGGACGTTGTTGCAAGCGATATGTACAACGTAATCCGAAACGACGGCGGCGTGAACGTAGGCAAATATCCCGTAACGTTCATACTTAACGCAGCGTATGCGCGTAACTACAAGTGGGCGGGAACCGAAGAGTACTATCTGACGGTAGATTTCGAAATCACGCGTGCGCAGAACAAGTTTACTACGCCTTTCGAAATGAACTGGACGGTAGACACGTCGGATACGAGTCTTGGCAAGAACGAACCTGAAACGTTGTTCGGCACGCCGGTAATAACGTTCTATTACGACCAGACGTTTACGCGTGTTGCCGAAGAGAGCTACATACTTAATTCAGCAACGCCGGGCATGACGTTCTACGTAAAAGTAAGCGTTGATGCTACAGACAACTACGAGTATCTTGAATTTACGCATGAGATATTAATAGTGGGCGACAGAGCGCTGGCGTTGAACTGGGAAACGTTCTCGGCGGTGTATGACGGACAAAGACATATTCCGCAGGCGTACGTAAATATCGAAGGTAAAAAGGTTTACTTAAAAGTAACGGTAGACGGCGCGGCAATCCATGCTGGCGAGTATGTGGCGACGGTGGAATTCGAAGCGTTGGACGGTACAAACCTTACCGGATACAAGCTTTATGAAGGTTCGCCGTCCGCGGATAAAGAACTGCGCTTTACGATAGCGCCGAGAGAGGTGCGTGTTGAGATAGGCGACGTCCGCGACAGAGTATACGGCACGCCTACGGTAAACGTAGATATGCTGCTCAGCAAAAACATATACGGCACGGTAGTCGGCGGCGATAAACTTAACATAAAGTTCACGGGAACGTTTAACGAAGTGAACGGATACGTGCCTGTGGGCAGTTATGCAATCGTGGGCAGCTGGGACAACAGCGATTATACGGTAATCTTCTTCGGGAACTGGACGGGCGACGAATACGTTGACGCACAGACCGCAGGCGTATACACGGTAATCCCCGCGGATATATCGGTAAAGAAATCCGGAAGCGATTGGTTTGACCAGGATAACGTAATAGACAAAAACCAGTCTGTGTTCATCACATTGGACGAACGCAATGCGGACGATACGGAATACGTGAATATCGGGCTGAAAGGCGACAAGAGCGCAAAGGTAACGATAACGTACAGTTTCGTTTACGAGTACGACGATTCCAAGGTAATGACGGATGAAATGATAAAGAGTTTCATCGTGGAAGGAAACCATAGTACGCCTGAAATATTACAGGCTGGCGACTGGGTAATCTACTACCGGATAACGGAAGGAAACCACAACGTAAAATACGGGCAGTGGATAGTGCGGATACGTAAGAATACCGAGTACATAATAGTAAACTTCCAGAAGGCGTTTACAATGGAGTACGGTGAAACGGTGTTCGGCACGGACCTTATAACGCAGCTTATAGACGACAACGGCAACAGCGAGTATATCGAGCTGGGCGAAGGCGTTGAGGGAATGACGTTATTGCAGCTCCGCAGAATAGCGAGAGCGTACGCATACGAGGACGTAACCAGCAATATGGGTTTTGTAGGCGGAAATACTCCGGCAGGCAAGTACAGTATAAGGTTTATGTTCCGTGAAGAATATGCGGACGAATATGCGGATATCGAGTTCAAGTACAGCGATTCTAACGACAAGGCGGATACGAACCTTGATAAGTACGAAGTAACGAGACGCAAGCTCAGTCTTGAGTGGGGCGGATTGTCCTACGTATACGACGGTGCGAGCCATATACCCGAAGCGACGTTGAAAGGGCTTGTGGGCGGCGAAACGGTAGAGCTTACCGGAATAGAGCTTGGGGTGCGCAACACTTTGCAGCTTAAAAACGGCGACGTGCTCAACGTAACGGTAAGTTTGTATCAGGGTGCAAACACGAGCAATGCGGGAGCGTTTATACTTAGCGCGGTTATAGATAACGAAAACTACGAACTTAAAACGGGTTCGATAGTAACGGTAAACATAACCAGACGCGCGCTGGAAATCGTGTGGAGCGGCACGTCGTTCGATTACGACGGCGCAAGCCATATACCTACAGCAACGATAAAGGGCTTTGCCGGCGGCGCGGAGATAACGCTGAACGATATAGTAATAGGCGAAATCCGTGAAATAACGCTTGAAAACGGCGAAGTCGTAAAGGTGCGGGTAACACTGATAAGCGGCGCGGATACCGTGAACGGAAACTACGGACTTGCGGTTGAAATAGTTGATAATGAAAATTATGAACTTAAAACTGGGTCCTTAGTGACGGTAACGATAACCGATAACAGCAAAGTAAGCCTGCCCAACTGGGCAATATACGTAATAGTAGCGGCGGCGGTAGTTGCGTTCTTCATAATTCTGATAATAGCGTTAAAGCTGAAAAAGCGCGGTAAGGCTGTTCAGGTTATAGACGACGACGGCTTCAACGACGACTATGTTAATCCTTAATTCACTCTAATCTGGTACGTTACCACACCGTACGGA
>CATLHE010000017.1 GCA_949948895.1 uncultured Christensenella sp. | reverse complement strand
CCGATTGTGTTTTCTTGTTGGCTGCCAGACCAACTTCACTATATCACAATCGGAGTTTTTTTGTCTATTTCATCGGTGAACCTCTACTGAACCCCGCGACTATCGCGGGGTTTTCGGCATACAAAAAACCGTCGCACAAAGCGACGGCGTTTTGACGCTGAAAATTCGGTATAATCGGGAGCTTGCACAATAGAATAAAATACGTTTCGTTCTAACGTAAAAGAGCTTTTACATATTCGACGCGAGAATACGCAAACCTCGCCCTGCCGCCGCGCACGCTCGCGCTATTTTGTCGGCATCGTTCTTTCTTTACGAAACGGTAGGCGGTCTTTTATCCTCTCGAAAATATCGTCATAGAACTCCGTATATTCGTAGTCGCGCGCCTTGTTGTCCACCACTGTCCACAACTCGGGGAACTTCTTTTCGAGCACGTCTTTCGCAAGCCTGACCTGCGCAGACCTATCGCCTTTTTCGGCGGCCGAAACGCGAAGCTCACGCGCCTTTTGTTTATCGTGATAGATCTTTTCGTAAATATCCGCAAGACAGTGGTGCGCGCATGTGTCGCCGCCCTCGTTAGCCGCGCGTTCCAGCCAGTACACGGCTTTTTGCGTGTCCTTTTTTATGCCGTAACCTTCGTCTAGGTTGCGACCGAGATACATCATAGCGTCGGGGTTGCCCGCTTCCGCCGCTATTTGATAATATTTATTGCCGAGCTTGGGACTGTACTTCACGCCGTCTCCGCCCTCATAAAGATGCGCTATGCAATACGACGCAAACGGCTCGCCGAGGCTCTCTGCGCGGGTAAACAGTTCGAGCGGTTCGCCGCCCTCGCTCTCTACGCCGTGCTCGTGCTGATAGCAAAGCCCGAGACAGATCATCGATTCGACGTCGCCCGCTTCCGCTTTTTGCGCCCAAAGCTCCGCCGCTTTTTTATAGTATTTCTCGCTCGTTTCGTCGTCCTCGCGATACTCTGCAAAGCATGCGAGCGCGTAAATCGCGTAGACGTCGCCGTCTTTCGCCATCTTTTCTATTTCGTCCGCCTTGGCTATGTAATCGGAAATATCGGGATACTGTCTCAGCTTTTCCTGCGCCGACGGCACGCCGCTTATCGCGGCAATACTGTAATACTCCACGGCGCGCAGCCTGTCGCGCTCTATACCGTCGCCGTTTTCGTATAGCGGCGCGAGTTCGCCGTACGCGTCTACCAAGCTCGCGTCCGCCGCTTTTTGCAAGTACGATACGGCAAGCTTCGAGTCCTTATCGACGCCGTCACCGTTTTTATAAAAAGTTCCGAGCATAAGGTATGCGAGCGGATGCTCCGACACTGCTGCAGCTTTGCAACGCGCGAACGCCGCCGAAAAATCGCCCTTTGCTTTGTGTTCTCGCGCCGACTGCAACTGCGCGTCGACGCACCCGCCGTCGGCGGCTTTCTCGCACCATTCCGACGCCTTTTTCGCGTCGCCCTCGACAATGGCATAATATGAAGCGACGTCGAACATGGCGTCCGCATTGCCCTCTTCCGCCGCGCACAGAAAAAGCGTGAACGCGTCCTCTTCCTCACCGAACCCGCGCAATATATCGGCGCACTGTCTTATAGCCTCGTCAAACGGCATTTTCGTGTTTTCAAAAACTTTCTCGAGTTCCGCCGCATCGCTCTTGACCCATCTGACGGTCGCATTATGCAGACGCGATACATTGTGCTCTTCCCACTCGTCGTATTCAGACTGCGTCTCGGCTGCCCATTTATAAAAATACCTATCGTCTTTTTCAGCGCGCTTGACGCCCGCCATTCCTTTCTTGACGATATCCGCAACGTCGGCAAGCCCTTCGCTACGCAACAAATCACAGATATCGTTGACGCGCATTCTGTCCTTTTGCGCAGAATAAAAATCGCACACGCCGCCCTCGCAGCCCTCGTCGCTCACGCTGTTATCGCCGGACAAACGCCAGGCGGTAAGCAAGACGGCGGCTTCCGATTTGGGCGGGAGCTTGTCCATATGAAAAACTCCCGTGATAGCGCCAAGCACGTACAGATCGAGCGGCGCGTCGGTATCTTCTTTAAGCGAGCGAATGCGTTTTACTATATCCGAGTAGTTCATAGTCTATTATCCTCAAAACAACGTTATTTCGAGTATTTGGTTTTGATCGCTTCGTCTATGTACGCCGCGGCGTCCTTTCCTGCGCCCATGGCGAGTATGACCGTTGCGGCGCCCGTAACGGCGTCGCCGCCCGCATACACCATATCGCGCATGGTCTTGCCGTGTTCGTCCGTTATTATACAGCCGCGCGGGTTTACCGATATTCCCGGCGTGGTATCCTTGATGAGCGGATTTGGCGACGTTCCGATAGCTACAATAATACAGTCGCACGCAAGATCGAACTCGCTATTCGATATAGGTTCGGGACGGCGTCTGCCCGACGCGTCGGGCTCGCCGAGCGCCATTTTTTGACAGCGCAGCGCGGAAACGTTTTTATGCTCGTCGCCGAGCACCTCTATCGGCGCGGTAAGCATGACAAACTCCACGCCCTCTTCTTTGGCGTGCTCGACTTCCTCTTTCCTTGCGGGAAGTTCGGTCTCGCTCCTGCGATAAACTATATACACCTTTTCAGCGCCAAGCCTGAGCGCAGAACGCGCCGCGTCCATAGCAACGTTTCCGCCGCCCACGACGGCTACGGCTTTGCTGTGTTTGATGGGCGTGTCCGCGCAGTTTTTGTACGCTTTCATCAAGTTGACGCGCGTCAAGAACTCGTTGGCGGAATACACGCCGTTGAGGTCCTCGCCCTTGACTTTCATAAAGTTGGGAAGTCCCGCGCCGCTTCCGACGAACACTGCGTCAAACCCATCCTCGAAAAGCTCGTCAATAAGCAACGTTCTGCCGACTACAGTATTGGTCTCGAACGCAACGCCTTTTGCTTTGAGATTGTCGATCTCCGCTTTGACTATCGACTTTGGCAGACGGAACTCGGGTATGCCGTAAACGAGCACGCCGCCCGCAGTGTGCAACGCTTCGAATACCGTAACGTCGTAGCCCCTTGCATTTAGCTCGCCCGCGCAGGAAAGCCCCGCGGGTCCGGAGCCGACGACCGCGACGCGCCGCCCGTTGCGTTCGACTTTTTCGGTTTCTTCCGTTCTATGCGCATTGTGCCAATCTGCGACGAATCTTTCGAGCCGACCGATAGCCACGGGCTCGCCTTTTATGCCGCGCACGCACTTGCTCTCGCACTGCGTTTCCTGCGGGCACACCCTGCCGCACACCGCGGCAAGCGAACTCGACTTGGATATAACGCGGTAAGCGCCCTCATAGTCACCCTCGTTGATCTTTTGTATGAACGCGGGGATATCTATGCCGACGGGGCACCCCGCTCGGCACGGCTTGTTTTTGCAATTGAGACAGCGCGCCGCTTCCGAACGCACCTGCTCTTCGGTATAGCCGAGCGCGACCTCGTCGAAGTTTTTTGCACGCACCGACGGGTCTTGCGTCGGCATGGGATTTTTTATCGGTGAATTGTTCATCGTATATTCCTTATCGTTTCGGTCGGGTCTATTTGCTCTGCTTTAACAGATTGCATTCTTTTTCGTATGCGCGGCGCTCGAACTCGCGGTACATTTTTCCGCGCTCTATCGCCTCGTCGAAATCCACTTCGTGTCCGTCAAAGTCCGGTCCGTCCACGCACGCAAACTTCATTTTGCCGCCGATGGTAAGCCTGCAACCGCCGCACATGCCCGTGCCGTCTATCATGATGGGGTTCATCGATACGACCGTCTTTATACCGTATTCTTTGGTCAAGCGACATACAAACTTCATCATGACGAGCGGACCTATCGCAATGACTTCGTCGTAAACGTTGCCCGCCTCGACAAGGGTTTTGAGCGCGTCGGTCACAAGCCCTTTCTCGCCCGCCGAGCCGTCGTCGGTCACGAGCTTGAGTTTTTCGGATACGGCTTTAAACTCGTTTTCGAGAATGACGAGATCGCGGTTGCGAAAGCCTATGACGGAATGAACGGTCGCGCCGAGCTCGTGCAATTTTTTGGCGACGGGAAACGCGATGGCACACCCCACGCCGCCGCCGATGACGGCAACTTTTTTCAGTCCGTCCAGCTCGGTCGGCTTTCCCAAAGGTCCTACGAAATCGCAAACGCAGTCGCCTACGCCGAGCCTGTCGAGCCTGAGCGTAGTCGCCCCGACTATTTGGTATATTACCGTCACCGTTCCGTTTGCGCGGTCATAGTCTGCGACGGTGAGCGGGATGCGCTCGCCCTCGTCGTCCACGCGGAGTATTATAAACTGCCCCGCCTGCGCTTTTTTCGCGACGCGCGGCGCGGATATCACCATGCGCGTCACTGTGGGGTTTAGCGCTTGTTTCTCGAGTATTTCGTACATATCGTTCCTCATAAAGCCGTCGCGCGACATAGTCTGTACCTATGCTATTTAAACCGCACGCGGGCTTATAACTTATTGTATCACACGCCCGACGAAAATTCAAGTAAATGATAAACTAAATTACGTAAGCGCATAAGAACACAGCGCTATCGCTCTCACCGCTACGTAACGAATGTACGACAGCATAGGTCTTGTTGCGGAAACGGAAAACTCGCTCGCTCGCTCGAGCGCTTCCGACAGTTTTTTGTTTTCTACGGCTATCGCCATGTCGAATAAGTGTTTGCATGCTTTGGCGCAAATCGCGTCCGCGGCGGCTTCCGTTATGTTACCGCGATCGAGCTCGACCGACGCGTTGTAGAGCTCGGTGAAAAACCCGCCCGTCAGATATTCCAGCGCGGCGATACCGTTTTTTTCAAGCGATGCCGCGGGAACGTTTACTTCGAACCAATCCGATCCCGCGTTGACCGCGACCAAAGCTTTGACGTCCGACTCGCGCTCGTACGCGGAAGCTACCACTCTGTACTTTTGTCCGTCGTTGTACACATACCCCGCGCCGCCTCTCGCCGCGGTCACCTGCGCGTTTTCAAACGCCGCGCCGTACTCGGTCGCGTCGGCGGTAGTGAGAAAATAGAACTTTTTGCCGCCGAACTCGGGCGCTTTGCCGTTTACGTCTATCTGACCTATGCGCGGCAAAAAAACGACCAACAGACAAATGGCGGAAGTCAAAAGCAGCAAAGCCGTTATCAAAACGCCGATGCCGCGCTTATGCCCGCCGGGCGGTCTGCCTCGCGGGCTCTTGCCCGATCCGCCGCCGCGACCGCCGCGCCGCGGTACCAAATATGCGCCGTAAGAATACTGCATAGTCTTGCTCTAACCGAAAAAAAGTAGTATACTGATAATGCGTCGCTGGAATTACGACGCGACTTTCGGTGTATCGTAATATGTTTATGCCGAAACACCGCGAATAATGCAAAAATTTAAGTTACTCAAACATTCGAAAAGCATCGCCGCCGCATTGAGTATAAAACAACGGATAAGGAGAACGCCGTGCAATATCACATACAGACCGCGCCCGTATGGGACGCTTACAAGTCCGACGGCTGCCCGCTATGCGCGCTATACGCCGCGAAAGAAAAAAGGCTCGTCAAGTCGTATCTCAACGAGAACGTTATGGACGAGCACTTTCGCATGTTTTCCAATTCGTTGGGGTTTTGTCCCGAGCATATACGAATGCTGTACGCGGGAGAAAACAAGCTCGGGCTCGCCTTGCAGTTGGAGACGCGCGCCGCATACCTGTATAAGGAAGTATTAAAACAAGCGCCGAGCGATAAAAAATCGGCAAAGCGCACTGCCGACGCGCTCAAAAAACACTGCGGCTGTGTTATTTGCGCAGAGCTCGACGAGTTTTTGCCGCGCTATTACATGACCATCGCTCAGATGTACGACAACGAGCCAGAGTTTCCCAAACTGTTTGCCGAGGCAAACCATTGCGTCAAGCACGCGACCGAGCTATTCGCCGCCGCCGAGCACGCGAAAAAGTCGGTTGACAGATACCTCGCCGATCTTCACCGCTCGCTCTCACGCGACCTCAAACGCACCGAGCGCGAGCTGCGGATATTCTGCGATTGTTTCGATCACTTGAGCTCGGACAAGCCCGACGCGACGACTATTCCACGCGCCGTCGAACTGCTCATAACAAAGAATATAAAATAACAAGCCAAAGGCTTGTCATTCCGAGCTTGCGAGGAATCCAGGCGAACCGCCGCAAAGCGTACAAGCTAAACAAACGATAGCCCATAAAACGCACCGCTCTTTTTCGGGTGTCACGCAATACTACAGAGCACGCCCACACACGACATACGTCAAACATTTGGTTTGAGGCAAAGCCCGAAAACGGTCGGCGGCGCGGCAAGCTTGCTCACAAGATTAAATAATAGTTTCAGTAAGCCGAAATTATGGGAACGACGCGGCGAGATCGCGTAGAAAATCTCGTCGTTTAGAAGGCATTTCTCCGCAGGCGTAGCGGCGCTACGTCAAGGAAAAATAACGCACTAAACGGCAAGATTTACAGCGATATCGTCGCACGAGTTCACATAATTGAGGCAAAGCCCGAAAACGGTCGGCGACGCGGCAAGCTTGCGCCCGCGAATTTTTGTGATACGAAGATCAGCCGCCGCAGCTCGTACTGTAAAATAATGTACTAGCGCGGCGGCTAATCGCACGTAGCGCGGAAATTCGCAGCAAGATCGTCGCGCAAGCCGACCGTTTTCGGGCAAAACAAAAATCCCGCCTGTGCCGCAGACTAAACCGTATTCAAACCCGCCTTTTGGCAGGTGGGTCGGCTGATACCGCATTCTGTCTTCCCCTGCTTACACTAAGTAAAATTACTGGGGCCCGACATCGTACGGACATACGCGCCATCCCTTTTAATGAATTGAGGTTTTAAATAGGCGTCGTCTCGAACACTGCAGGATGTAAGTATATTATATACGTCCGCACCGAAAATATCAATACCGAACCGAAAAATTTTCAAACAATATTTTCGGCAAACCTATTGACAATTATATTATTTTGTGATATGTCCGTCGGGCGCGTCCGACCCGTTGCCGCCGATATCCTCGGCTTCGGCGTTTTCGGACCGCGTTTCGCCATCGGGCGCGGTCTTGCTTTTTATAAGTCCGACGGGCGCGGGTATCGACGGCAGACCGTCCGTCCTGAACACGCGCCACTCGACGCGCCGCTTATTGCCCACGCTCTCGAACCGCTTCGCGATAAGCGCTTTATCCGACTCGGTAACGTCGCCCGCGTAATGAACAAGATAATACGAGAACAGCTTGTCAAACAGTTTTTTATCGCCGAGCCTGACCGCCGTGCGCACCTGCTGCGCCACTATCTCAAACGACATGCTGTTGCGCTTGAACAGCAGATCGAGAATATAGGTCGCGGGCAGCACGCAATCATTGCCCGCAAGATACACTGCGAGCTGAAGCAAGAAATCGTCGTCGGTGCGAAACTTGTACACGACTTTGGACAGTTCGGGATAGCGCTTTTTGTATGACGTGGTAACATACACGGCATACACGGCGCCCGCGTAATACTCGCTGCGCTTTCTCCGCAATATCTTTAAATACTTATTCTTGCGCCCGCTGTCGCCCGTTCTCGCCGCCGTTATAGCGGCGAGCGCGGCATATTTATCGTCGTGCTTTATCGCCTCGAATAAGTACCCGTAATTCCTCGAGCATTCCGAATAATTGCCGAGTATCATGTGCGCTTCCGCCGCTACACAATAACCGTACTCGTTGTCGGGTCGAAGTTTCTTGTACGATTCGGCATACCGCGCCACAGCGTGGTACGACTGCATGATCGAATGAATATCTATAAGCAGGTACAGCGCGGGCATATATTCGCCGTCGATACCGTACGATTTTTCGGCGTTTACGAGCGCGTCCGAATACCTGCGCTTTTTGTAATCAATATACGCTTTATAGTACCAATACTGCTCGTTGTATTCCTTGGACGGATGGCGTTCGAGCGCGATATCGGCGCTGTCAAGTTCGCCGAGCTCGATAAAGCACGCCGCTGCGTCGAAAAGATTTTCGTAAAGCTTGAAATGGTCCGCCAAGCGAATGTACGTGCTAGCGGCGCGGGCGTAATCCATGGACGCCACGCACACCTCCGCATATTTCATGCACGCAACGGGGTCTTCGGGACGCTTATTTTGCAAAGCCTCCGCCGTTTCGACAGCCTTGTCCGTATGCTTAGTCAGAAGATACAGGTCTATCAGCCTGAGATACGCGCCCGTATAAAAGTTGTCGCCAACGGCGAGCGCACTGGTCATAAGCTCAATCGCCGAATCGTAATCGCTCCTTTGCGCGTATATCTCCGCGGCATTATCGTACACCGACCACGCTCTCAAAAGCGCCGCTCTGTCCTTGACTGTTTTACAGAGCTCGATAGCCGCTTTGTAATCGGACAGCGCCGCCTCTATGTTATTGAGCGAATGATACGCGTACCCGCGCCGCGAGTAAGCGTTTAGTTTGGCTTTACTGTCCGTAGCCGAAGCAAGCTCGTGCGTCCATCTCAAAACGTTGTTTTCGGACTCCGACTTTGCGGGGTCGTACACGAATATATCCTTTTCGTCTATCTCGATATCGACCGTCTCGCCGCTCTGTTCCGTCGGGTATTCTATGAGCCCGAAATCGACGATCACCGCCGCGAGCCTGCCGTTTTTATCCACGCCCTTATAGCACTTGTACGCACCGTCGCCCCAGCCCGCGGAAAGCACGGCGTACTTATCCCCGAACAGCTCGACCGTCTCGTGAGTCATGCCGTTGAGAACGATAACGCCCGCCAGCGGGTGCACCGCGTCCTTTATGTGCGCGCGGTACGTCTCGTACGCTTCGAGGTCCGAAAAACAGCATACACCCGACGGTATGGGCGTCGCCGCCGCGTCCGCATCGACTGCGAGCCTTGAAAAATCCCGCGCGGCGATTATCGGGCTAAACTCCGTCGCGGGCTCGTCGCTAAACCTCAGCCCGCCGTACGCCACGCGCTCGCCGTCGTCGGTCATGCACGTCATGAAAAACGGAAAGCAGATAACACCGCACTCGATATCGAGCGGCGCGTATTCGTGAGCTACGGCGTACGCGTCGAACAGCACGACCTTGCCGCCGCGCAATTGCATAAAATCAAGCTCGGCATAACCGAGAGCTATCCCGCATGCCGAGCGCGAAGCAAGAACCGCGCCGAAATCGACGGGCGCGGTCAAGCGTGTCTTTGGAATTGTTACCGTTCGTTTCAAAGCGTCGGATCAAAGCAAGTGGAACAGTTTTTCGCGCGTTTCGATAAACTCTTTCCAAAACGGCGTAAAGCGTCTCATCGCTTCATCGATCCTATCGGTCGAATTGAACGAAGTGATACGCACCCAGCCCTCGCCGTTCTTGCCGAACCCGCTGCCGGGCGTTACTACTATACGCGCCTTTTTGAGCAAATAATCGAAAAACTCCCACGACTTGATCCCGCAGTAGAACCAAATATACGGCGCGTTCACTCCGCCCGTATACTCGATGCCGAGCTTGTCAAACGTTTTCATTATCAGCTTGGCGTTGGTTTTGTAATAATCGACGGTCTTGACGGAATCTTCGAGTCCGCCGCGAAGCGCACGCTCCGCCATGCGCTGTACTACGTAAGAAGTGCCGTTGTACTTTGCCGACTGACGGCGAAGCCACATGCGGTTTAACGGCGACGCGAGCGGTATCGTGGTCCAACCGCAACGCACGCCCGTAAAGCCCGCCATTTTGGAGAACGAGCAGAACTCGACCGCGCAGTCGCGCGCGCCCGTGACCTCGAATATCGAACGCGCCGCACGCCCGTCCGAAACGAACGACTCGTAAGCCGCGTCGTAAAAAATGACCGCGTTTTGATCGAGCGCAAAATCGACCCACTCTTTGAGCTGATCGACGGAGTACGCCGCGCCCGTCGGGTTATTGGGCGAACAAATATAAATAATATCGGCTTTTCCGCGTTTGGGCGGAGGCGGCAAAAACCCGTTTTCCCTGTTTGCGTCCACGTACACTATCTTGCGTCCCGACATAACGTTGGCGTCTACGTACGCGGGATATACGGGATCGGGTACCATGACGGTATTATCGCTGTCGAAAAGATCGAGGAAATCACCGAGCGCGTCCTTTGCGCCGCTCCCTATAAATACTTCGTCGGGATCGATAACGACCTTTCTCGCTTTATAGTAATCGACGACGGCGTTTTTCAAGAACTCGTAGCCGTCGTAAGGACCGTAGCCGTGAAGTCCTATTTTAGTGCTCATCTCGACGGCGGCGTCCTTGCACGCTTCCGCTATTTTAAGCGGCAACGGCTGAGTCACGTCGCCTATGCCGAGGCTTATCACGTCCGAATTGGGAAACTCCGTTTTGTAAGCTTGCACGCGCTTGCTTACTTCGGCAAAAAGGTAATCGTCCGTAAGATTTTTGAAGTTTTTATTGAGCTTCATAATTTCTCCTTATCGCTCATTGGATCTTTAAATATCACGCTTACTTTCCGCGATTTTCTTTGAACTTTTTAGCCGAGGCGATAAACTCGCGGAATATCGGCTGAGGCGCGGCGGGACGCGATTTGAACTCGGGATGATACTGTACTCCTACATAGAACAGTTTATCGGTTATCTCCACCGCTTCCACAAGATTGCCGTCGGGCGATATACCGCTTAGCGTAAGCCCTGCCTGTGTCATGGGCTCGCGCATGGCGTTGTTAAACTCGTAGCGGTGACGATGGCGTTCCATTACCGAGCTCACGCCCGCGCCGTAACAGCGGGAAAGCGTGGTATCGGGCTTTATCATACATTCGTACGCGCCGAGCCGCATCGTTCCGCCCGTGTTTTCGTAGCCTATCTGATCGTCCATGATGTCTATGACTTTATGCTGAGACGCGGGATTAAACTCTCTCGACGTCGCGTCATCGTAACCGAGCACGTTGCGCGCGAACTCGATGACAGTTATCTGCATACCCAAGCATATTCCAAAGTACGGCTTATCATTCGTGCGGCAATACTTTGCGGCGGCGATCATGCCTTCTATACCGCGGTCTCCGAAGCCGCCGGGAACTATTACGCCGTCCGCCGCGCCCAAGTACTCGCCTACGGTACGGTCGGTCAGCTTTTCGGCGTCCACCCACTTGAGGTCGATCTTAACGCCGTTATGTATGCCTGCGTGCTGTAACGCTTCCGCTACGGATAAGTACGCGTCAAACATCTGCACGTATTTTCCGACGAGCGCGATAGTGACGGAACCCGAACGCTCCTTGGCTTTTTTCACCATTTCGCGCCAATCGGTAAGCTCGGGCGGAGTCGCGGGAAGTCCGAGTTCTCTCGTTACTATCTCGTCGATACCGCTGTTGAGAAGAAGTAGCGGCACTTCGTACAAAAGATCGGCGTCAAGATTTTCTATTACGCAATCGGGCTCGACGTTACAGTACAGCGCGAGCTTTTGCTTGATCTTGTCGTCGATGGGCGCGCTCGTTCTCAAAACAATAAGATTGGGCGAAACGCCGAGCGAGCGCAACGTTTTTACCGAGTGCTGAGTCGGCTTGGTCTTGACCTCGCCCGAAGAGAGCGACGGCGCAAGCGTGACGTGAACGAACAGGCAATTCTCCCTGCCCACGTCATTGCTGACCTGACGTATCGCCTCGATAAACGGCAAGCTTTCTATATCGCCCACCGTGCCGCCTATCTCGGTTATCACAACGTCGGCGCCGCTCTTTTTACCCACCGAATAGATGAACTTTTTTATCTCGTTTGTTACGTGCGGTATTACCTGAACGGTCTCGCCGTTGTACACGCCGCTGCGCTCGTTGTCGAGAACGGTCTTATACACCTTGCCCGTCGTAAGGTTGGAAAACTTATTGAGGTTTTCGTCTATGAACCTTTCGTAATGCCCGAGGTCGAGGTCGGTCTCCGCGCCGTCTTCGGTAACGTAAACTTCGCCGTGCTGATACGGGCTCATCGTGCCCGGGTCCTCATTGATATACGGGTCGAGCTTTTGCGCTATCACCTTTAACCCTTTGGCTTTGAGAATACGCCCGAGGCTTGCCGCCGTAATGCCCTTGCCGAGCCCCGATACAACGCCGCCCGTAACAAAAATATACTTTTCCATGATCAGTCTCCGTTATTGTTTTTCGATTGATTACACGTTTTATTTATCACAGCTTTACGGTGCCTCTGAACACCTCTGTAGCCTCGCCCGTGAGATATACCGTTTCGTCGGTATATCGAACTATGAGCTCGCCGCCCGGCACGCGCACCGAGATATCGGTGTCTTTGTCGCAGCACCCGTTGAGTACCGCCGAGACCGCCGCCGCGCAAGCGCCTGTGCCGCAAGCGAGCGTTTCGCCCGAACCGCGCTCGTAAACGCGAACTTTAATATGCGTTCGGTCTATTATCTGCATAAATCCCACGTTCACGCCCTCGGGAAACAATGCGTTGGACGCTATCGCTTTTGCCGCGCTCTCTATGTCGTAGTTTTGCACGTCCGAAACGATCACCGTGGCGTGAGGATTGCCCATCGAGGTGCACGTAATCTTAAACTCGCCTATGGGCGTTTGTATCTCGCGACCTACTATCATATCGCCTTTTAGATTTACGGGCACTTTTTCGGGCGCGAGTTCGACTGCGCCCATATCCACTTTGACGGAGTTGACTTTTCCGTCGCGCGCGAACAGTTTGAGCTTTTTGACGCCCGACAGCGTATCAACCGTTATGTCGAGCTTATCGGTCTTGCCGTTGTCGTATAAGTATTTGCCTACGCAACGTATGCCGTTGCCGCACATCTTGCCTTCAGACCCGTCGGCGTTGAACATGCGCATTTTCGCATCGCACTTATCGGAAGGATAAATGAATATCACGCCGTCGCCGCCCACGCTGAACCTGCGGTCGGACAGGTTGACCGCGACCGACTCCATGTTGTTTATCGGGCGCGAAAGACAATCGACGTAAATATAATCGTTTCCGCAACCCTGCATTTTGATAAAGTTGAGCCTCTGCCGTTCGGAACGCATGTCGTTGATATCGACGAGCTCCGTGTTGTTTTGGCTGTAACGGCTTTTAAGCGCGTACGAAAGCGCGTTTGCCGTATCTATTGCTGTAAGGCACGGGATATTGAGCATTACCGCGCGCCGTCTGAGCTTGACGTCGTCGCGCGTCGGGATCCTGCCCTTTGTGGACGTCGATACGAGATAGTCGATCTTACCCGAATTCAAAAGACTCATCGTGCTTTCGACACCCGCGTTTTTGCCGTCGATCTCGTTGAGCTTTTCGACGACCGTCACTTGCATACCCGAGCGCGATATGACTTCCGCCGTGCCGCGCGTCGCGTACAGCTCGAACCCGAGCTCGTAAAAGTTCTTTGCAACGTTGGCTATTTCCGACTTATCCGCGTCGCGAACGGAAATGAGTATTCCGCCCTCGCGCTTCATCTTGTAGCCCGCCGCCACAAGTCCTTTGTAGAGCGCTTCACCGAGAGTTTTGCCTATGCCCAATACCTCGCCCGTCGATTTCATTTCGGGACCCAAGTGCGTGTCGAGATCGGTCAGTTTTTCAAACGAGAATATAGGGACCTTGACCGCAACGTACGGCGCCGAGCGATACAGCCCCACTCCGTAACCGAGCTTTTTGAGCTTTTTGCCTATCATGCACTCCGTCGCGAGTTTTATCATAGGCACGCCCGTCACTTTGGAAATGTACGGTATAGTGCGCGACGAGCGCGGATTGACTTCTATAACGTATATCTTTCCGTCGCTTATTATGTATTGGATATTGACAAGACCTTTTGTGTCGAGCGAGAGCGCGAGTTTGCGCGTATACTCTATTATCTCTTCTTTGTTCTTGTCCGTTATGTTCTGCGACGGATAAACGGCTATCGAGTCGCCGCTGTGTATGCCCGCGCGCTCTATGTGCTCCATTATACCGGGGATAAGTATGTCCTCGCCGTCGCAAATAGCGTCCACCTCGATCTCCGTACCCATGACGTACTTATCTATAAGCACGATATTATCGGGGTTTTCGTCGAGTATGATCGCCATGTATTCTTTAACGTCCTCGTCGGAGAACGCTATTATCATGTTCTGTCCGCCGAGCACGTACGACGGTCTCAAGAGCACGGGATAACCGAGGCTCGCGCCCGCTTCAAGCGCCTCTTCCGTCGTTTTGACGGTTTGACCCTTGGGACGCGCGATACCGAGCTCTTCGAGCAGTGCGTCGAACCGCTCTCTGTCTTCCGCCGCGTCTATCGAGTCGGCGGGTGTGCCGAGTATTCTCACGCCTTTTTCGGACAGATGTTTCGTGAGCTTTATAGCCGTCTGTCCGCCAAACGCCACGACTACACCGTAAGGCTTTTCGGTCGCTATAACGTTATCGACGTCCTCGTCGGTAAGCGGCTCGAAATACAGTCTGTCCGCCGTATCGAAGTCGGTGGAGACGGTCTCGGGATTATTGTTGACAATAGCTACGTCGTAGCCAAGCTCTTTAAGCTCCCAAACGCAATGCACGGACGCATAATCGAACTCTATGCCCTGTCCTATCCTTATGGGACCCGACCCGAAAACTATTACGCGCTTTCTGTCGCTGCGTTTTTCGGCGATATATTCCTTGGCTTCGTTCTCGTCATCGTACGTAGAATAGAAGTACGGCGTTTTCGCTTTGAACTCCGCCGCGCACGTATCGACGGTCTTGAACACCGCGCGCTTATGATATTTGAGCGGATTACCGCTAAGCTTTTCGAGCGCGCTGTCGAGATACCCGAGCTTTTTGCCCGTCATGTACTCGCTTTCGGTAAGCTGCTTGTCTTTTATGGCGCGTTCAAACGCGACCAGATTGTATATCTTGCGCAAGAACCACAGATCGATCTTGGTCTTTTCGTGTATATGTTCGAGCGGTATTCCGCGCTTGACCGCTTCATACAGCACGAACAGTCTGAAATCGGTCGCGGGCATGAGCATGTCGTCTATCTCTTTGTCGGACAGCGTGTTAAAGTGCGGATTGTCGAGCGTTGCCGCGCCCAACGCGCCGCGCACCGCTTTAAGGAGCGCCGCTTCGAAGTGGGGCGCTATCGCCATGACCTCGCCCGTCGCTTTCATTTGCGTGCCGAGCGTGCGCTTTGCGTAAACGAATTTATCGAACGGCCATTTGGGGAGCTTCACGACGCAGTAGTCTATTGCCGGCTCGAAGCAAGCGCACGTCTTGCCCGTCACGGCGTTTTGTATCTCGTCGAGAGTATAGCCGAGCGCGATAAGCGTAGTGACTTTTGCTATCGGGTACCCTGTGGCTTTGGATGCGAGCGCGGACGAACGCGACACGCGCGGATTGACTTCTATTACCGCGTACTGCGCCGTGTCGGGATCGAGCGCGAACTGACAGTTACATCCGCCCTCAATATTGAGATGGGTGATTATATCGAGCGCCGCCGTGCGCAGCATTTGAAAGTCTTTGTCCGATAGGGTCATCGTGGGCGCGACCACTATACTGTCGCCGGTATGGATACCGACGGGATCGAGGTTTTCCATCGAGCACACGCTTATCACGTTGCCGACGGAATCGCGCATTACCTCAAACTCTATTTCTTTCCAACCGTAAATGCTCTTTTCTATCAATGCTTGATGAATGGGCGAAAGTTCGAGACCGCCGCGCACTATCTCTCTGAGTTCCGACTCGCTCTCCGCTATACCGCCGCCCGCGCCGCCTAGAGTAAACGCCGGCCGCACAATAACGGGATAGCCTATTTCCGCCGCAAAGTCCAACGCCGCCTGCACGTCCGTCACGACTACGCTCGGAACGCACGGCTGACCTATCTCGAGCATCGCTTCTTTAAAGAGCTCGCGGTCTTCGGCTTTGTCTATCGTCTCCGGTCTTACGCCCAAGAGCCTTACGTTGTGCTTTTCCAAAAAGCCCGATTTGGCAAGCTCCATGGAAAGAGTAAGCCCCGTTTGCCCGCCGAGCCCCGGCAAAATGCTATCAGGCTTTTCTTTGGCGATTATGCGCTCGAGCGTGGGAACGGTGAGCGGCTCTATGTAAATAGCGTCCGCCATCGCTTTATCGGTCATTATCGTAGCGGGGTTGGAATTGACCAACACGACCTCGACTCCGCGGCTTTTGAGCGTTCTGCACGCCTGAGTGCCCGCGTAGTCGAACTCCGCCGCCTGACCTATCGTTATAGGTCCCGATCCTATTACAAGAACTTTCTTTATGCTTTTGTCTCTCGGCATGATACCGGCTCCTTTTGCTGCTGTGTGTTTACGCTTTGCGTACTGTATAGATACTCTTACTTACGACCGTTGTTTTTTTGCTTCCATTAGCTCTACGAAACGCCCGAAAATAAACTCGGTATCTTTCGGACCGCCGCACGCTTCGGGGTGAAATTGCACCGTGAATATCGGCGCGTTCTTGTAATCTATTCCCTCTACCGTTTTATCGTTGGCGTTGGTAAAGCGCACCGTCGCGATATTCTCGTCCACCGTATCGGGCTTGACCGCGTAACCGTGGTTCTGGCTCGTTATGTACGTTCTGCCCGTTACGGCGTCTTTGACCGGCTGATTAGTGCCGCGATGACCGTATTTGAGCTTGCACGTACCGAAGCCGTGAGCGAGCGCCAAGAGCTGATGTCCGAGACAGATACCGAACATGGGCACGCCGCTTTTTATGAGCTTTTTGAGCTGTTCTATTACTTCCACGTTGTCCGCGGGATCGCCGCCGCCGTTGCTCAGCATTATGCCGTCGGGCTCGTAAGAGAGCGCTTCTTCCGCCGTGGTGTTGTACGGCACGCGTATCACGCTGCAACCGTTTTTAACGAGCATGCGCTCTATGTTCTTTTTCGCGCCGAAGTCGTAGAGCACAACTTTATACTTATTTCCCGCGCCGTCCTCGACGGTTTCCGCGCTTTTGCACGAAGTGTTTTTTACTGCGTCTTCCACGCGGTACTTTTTGATTGCGGCGATCTTTTTCTGCAAGTCCTTGACGTCGTCGGCTATCATGGCGTTCATGACGCCGCCCGAGCGTATCTTGCGCGTGAGCGCGCGCGTATCTATCCCCGAGATACCCACTATGCCGTGAGCTTTCAGATACTCGTCGAGCTCGCTCTCCTTGCGGTAGTTGGAACCGACGTCGCAAAGCTCTCTCACTACGTAACCGGTAAGCGCGGGGCGTTCGCTCTCGGCGTCGGACGTTATCGCGCCGTAGTTGCCGATAAGCGGAAACGTTTGCGTGACTATCTGTCCGTAATAACTCGGATCAGTAAGCGTCATCAAATACCCGCTCATGGCGGTGGTAAACACCGCCTCGCCTATTACCGTTCCCGAAGCGCCTATCGCTTGACCTTCGTAAACGGTGCCGTCTTTCATTATCAAATAGCGTTTCATATCGTTGAGCGATCTCCTTGTCTTAATGTAATAAATGCGCAAAAGCGCGGCTAATTGGAAATCCCGTCGTCGAACGAGTTTTTGAGTGTGGGCGTGACGGGCGCGGGATAGTCGCCCGTAAAACACCCCGTACAAAACGAAGTCGACGGAGAAATGGCTTTGAGATTATCGAGCGACAGATATTCGAGACTGTCCGCGCCTATGAGTTTGCAAATGCCGTCCACGTCGTACTTGTTTGCAACCAGCTTGTCGCGGCGGTCTATGTCCACGCCGAAAAAGCACTCGTAACGGAACGGCGGCGCGCTTATGCGCATGTGCACTTCTTTTGCACCCGCTCTTCTCAGCATTTTTATCGTGCGTGTGCTCGTAGTGGCGCGCACAATCGAATCGTCAATGATGATCAGGCGCTTGCCCTCGACCGTCGCTTTTATGGGATTGAGTTTGACGTCTACCGCGTTCTCGCGCTTGACTTGGTCGGGCAGTATGAACGAGCGCCCCACGTACTTATTCTTTACGAACGCGGGCGCCATAGGTATGCCCGACTCCATGGAATACCCGTACGCCGCTTGCATGCCCGAATCGGGCACGCCGCATACATAGTCGGCTTCCGTCGGGCGCTGTCTGTATAACGCCCGCCCCATATTGACTCGCGCTTCGTAAACGCTTATGCCGTCTATAACCGAATCGGGACGCGCAAAGTAAATAAACTCGAACGAGCACAGCCCGCTCTTAGACGCGCGTTCGAGCATGCGCGAGCTTACGTTGCCTTTAAGGTCGACGCTTACCACTTCGCCGGGCGCAACGTCGCGCACGAACTCCGCGCCGAGCGCGTCGAGCGCGCAGGTCTCGGAAGCGAACATTATCGAATCGCCAAGCCGACCCATGCACAGCGGTCTGAATCCGTTGCGATCGCGCACGGCTATAAGCTTGTCCTTGGTCGCTATGACTATGGAAAACGCGCCTTCTATAAAATTCATCGCGCCGACTATCGCGCTTTCGAGATCGCCCGTCTCTATCATGTTCTTTACAATGAGGATATTGACGATCTCTGTGTCGTTGGTCGTATGTAATACCATGCCCGACTGAATGAGCTCGCGCCGTATCTGCGCTGAGTTGGTCAGGTTGCCGTTGTGCGCGAGCGCGAGCGATACTTTGCTGTGCACCGTCTCTATGGGCTGAGCGTTTTCTAAATTGCAAGAGCCCGTCGTGGAGTATCTCACGTGCCCGACGGCTATCTTGGCGTTTGCCACAAACTCCAAGTAATCGGACGAAAAAACGTCGGTCACGAGCCCCATGCCCTTTTTTGTTTTAAGCGTGCCGTCCACAAACGTAGCTATGCCCGCGCTCTCCTGACCGCGGTGCTGCAACGCCAAAAGCGCGCTCGCAGTGAGCGGAACGACAGCCGTCGGCTTTGTGGATATTATGCCGAACACGCCGCATTCTTCGTGTAGTTTTTCGTTTCTCGTCATCAGTACGCCTCGTACGTTTTGAGTATGTCAGTCGCTATCTTGCGCTTGGAAAGCCTGAGCTCCATCGATTTTTTTTCTATATATTTATGCGCCTGCTCTTCCGTGAGCCCCAAAGAGCGCATAAGCGCTATCTTGGCGCGCGACACGTATTTCACGTCTTCGAGCTTTGCCGACAGCTCGTCGTTTTTTGCTTTGAGCGCTCTTACCCTCGCGTTGGCTACGTAGATCATTCTTACCGCGTCGCCGAGCGCCGCTTTGGTTATAGGACGCACGAGCGTCACTACGCCGTAACCCGCAAGGTCGTCCGCAAACATGTCGGCTCGCGCATAGTCGTCTATATACACGCCGCCGCAGTCGCACGTATCCGCTATAAAACCCGCAAGGTCGTTGCCCTGCTCGTCTATGAGTCCTCCGTTTATGACGAACATATCGAACGGACGGCAAAGCGCGGCGCGCCGCGCCTCGGCGGCTGTTGCGCACACTACGCAGTCCATTTTGACCGTATGCAATACGTCGGATATGGCGTACTGCTGTTTAGCGGTGCTTGCGACGATAAGCGCGTCCAAACGTCATCCTCCTTTGATTTTGCCGCCGCTCTATATATCGGCGTAGCGCGTAAACAGTTCGAGATCGGTTTTCAATCCGAGCGCCGCGGCGTTTTCGCTCTTCATCGTTTCAAGCACGTCGTCGAGCTTGCCGGGAATGTTTTGATGCAGCCACTCGCTCTTGGACGCAAACGCGACCGCGTCGGAGATCCCGTTAAACAAGCATTCGTCGCCCGTGAATGCTTCGCGCAGTTTGAGCTTTTGTTCAATGCCCTCTCTGCCCGCGGCAAACACGAGCGCGAGCACCGCGAAAACATTGCACGACGAATCGGGCGTTCTCAGCTGTATTATGCTATTGCCGTCGCCGAATATCCTGAGCGCCTCGCCGCGAAGCGGGGAATACGCTATCTTATAGTTTTTACCGAGCCGCGCATAGCTGTTTGCCATGGGGTTAGCCAGACACGATATCTCTTTATACCGTCTTATAACGCCCTCCGCAAACGCTTCGGTAGCCGACTTGGCGTTTTTGCCCGACAGCGTTATCGAGAGGTGCAAGCCGCTGCCCGGTTGGTCGGACATGGGCTTCGGCAGGAACGACGCACGCGTGCCGTTAAGCGCGCACACGTTTTTGACCGCCGCTTTAAACATGACGAAATTGCGCGCCGCAGAAAGCGGTTCCGCGCGCACGAAGTCCACTTCGTTCTGACCGGGTCCGCGCTCGTGGTGCGACGAAATGGGTTTGAGTCCCATATCTTCCAAGCTCAGTATCACGTCGCGCCTCAAGTTTTCGCACTTGTCGAACGGCGCGCACGCGCAGTAGTCGGCGCGGTCGATAGGCTCCAACACGCCCTCTTCGTCCTTGAACACGTAAAACTCGCACTCGGTAGCGACTTCCGCCGTGAGCCCCATCTCGGCAAAAAGATTTACCTGCCGCTCCAACAGCGCCATGGGATCGCACACGTACGGAGAGCAATCGATATTGCCTATCCTGCAAAACACGCTCACGACCTTGCCCGAATGCGGACGCCACGGAAGATCGCTTAGAAGCGCCGATACGGGCATGAGTCTCAGATCGATGCCGCCTATACCGGTCACTGCGGAACTGTCTATAGCAACGCCGCGCTCGAACGCGTCTTCGAGCTGCGAACTCAAAACCGAAATGTTGCGCTGTCTGCCCAACAGATCGCAAAACGTAAGCTTGACGAACTTGACGTCGTTTTCCCTTACGTATTCCAATAATTCGCTTTTAGAACAGGTCATAAGCTCCTCCGTATTAGCTTTCCACGCTCCGTCGCATTAAACTCCGATCGGCGGCGTTTTTCTACATGAATTTTTTGACGGCGTCCAGTATAGCGTCTATGCGTTTCTCTCCGCCCTTTGCCGCGGTGATATAAACCTTGATGAGCGGTTCCGTACCCGACGGACGCACGATGAGCTTGCTCCCGTCTTCCGCTTTAAACGACAATACGTCCGACTTTGGAAGATCGAGCTTTGTCTGCGTAAGGTAGTCTATGCTCTCTACGACGGGCGATCCGTCTATCTCCGCAAGCGGTTTTGACCTGAACGCTTTAAGCACTTCCTGCATCTTTTCAGCGCCCGCGACGCCTTCGTAAGTAAACGATACGGTGCGGTGGAAATACCTACCGTACTTTGCATAGATGCCGTCCAATACGTCCGCGAGGGTCTTGCCTTCTTTCAGATAGTCCGCCGCCATTTCGGCTACGAGCATAGTCGCGACCACCGCGTCCTTGTCTCTTACGTATGCGCCCGAAAGATAGCCGTAGCTCTCTTCGTAGCCGAATACGAAACGTTCGCCCTCGTTTTTTGCTTCGAGTTTTTTGATAGTCTCGCCTATGTACTTGAAGCCCGTGAGCACTTCCCTAACTTCCGCGCCGTAGCCCTCTGCCACCACTCTCGCGAGATCGGTCGTGACTATCGTTTTGACGACGACGGGGCGCTTGGGCAAGCGTTTATAGTGCGAGAAGATATAGTCTATGAGCAGTACGCCCATCTCGTTGCCGGTGATGAGCCTGTATCCGTCGTTTGTCTTGACCGCCGCGCCAATCCTGTCCGCGTCGGGGTCGGTGCCTATCACTATATCGCAGTCCTTAGTTTTTGCGAGCTCGACGGCAAGCGACAGCGCTTCCGCTTTTTCGGGGTTGGGGTACGCGCACGTCGGGAAATTGCCGTCCGGACGCGCCTGCTCGGGAACAATAAATACTTTTTTAAAGCCGCGCTCATTCAGCATTTGCGGCACGATGTCGCAGCCTGTGCCGTTGAGCGGAGTGTACGCTATGGATATGTCGCGATTCGAGCCGACCGAGCGCGCATACACGCAGTCGAGGTACTCGCGCGTAACGTCAACAAACTCTATCTTGCCGTGCGCAACGGCTATATCGAAGCTTTCCGCCGCAACGGAAAACACGTCGACGCGGTTGATGTGATCGAAGATCTCGGCGGCGGCTTTGTCCGTTACCTGACAGCCGTCGGCGCCGTATACTTTGTAGCCATTGAACTTGGCGGGGTTGTGGCTCGCAGTTATCATAACGCCCGCGGCGCAACCGAGCTTACGCACCATGAACGAAAGGTACGGCGTGGGTTTGAGCTCGCGCGTTATGTACGACTTGATGCCGTTCTTGGCAAACACCGCCGCGGCGTGCCGCGCAAACTCTTCCGAGAAGTTGCGGGAATCGTAGCTTATGGCAACGGTAGGCTTAGATACGTGTGCAAGCAAATACTCGGCAAGCCCCTGCGTCACCTTGCCTATCGTGTATGTATTCAGCCTGTTCGTGCCCGCGCCGATAACGCCGCGAAGCCCCGCAGTACCAAACTCCAGGTCTTTGTAGAACGCTTCTTTGACGTCTTCGTCCGTCATTGCGGCAAGCTCGGCTTGCAAGCTGTCCGCACGGTTCAACCATTCCTTGTACGCTGCCTTGTAGTCCATTATATGCTCCCTTGAAAAAAGAGAAATGTATTCCAAGCATACACTTCTCTCGATTGATTTTTTACGTTAGTATTCATCAAGTTGTATTCTAACAAATTATTCGCGCACTGTCAAGCGTTCTCAAACCTAATGTTTGACGCCAATCACAGATTGGATATATGTCGTGTGTTTACTTTGGTGCTTTTTTTACGTTACACCCGACCAAGCACAGCTTGGATTTTTGTCGTGTGTTTACTTTGGCGATTTGTTTTACGTTACACCCGACTAAAACCATGAAAATCTACCATATTTAAAACTTCTGCTTATTTCTCAAGCGCTCGTTAAGCTCGTCAACCGCAGAGAATCCCAAGTCTTTAAGGCGGTGGATACGCGCCGCCGCTTCCAAAATTACGGCAAGCGTACGCCCGGGCTTGACGGGTATGACGTATAACGGCTTTTTAACGCCGAGTATGGAAAACTGCTCTTCGGTCGCGCCGAGGCGGTTATACTGAGTCTTATCGTTCCACTCCTCTAGCCTGACTATAAGATCGATCGTTTTGACGGACTGCACCGCGCCCGCGCCGTACATGGCTTTCACGTCGATAATGCCTATACCGCGCACTTCCATGAAATTCCTTATGACCTCGGGGCTCGTACCGTCCAGCCTGTCGCCTATGCGTGTGATCGTTACCGCGTCGTCCGCGACAAGCCGATGCCCTCGCTCGATGAGCGAAAGCGCGGTCTCGCTCTTGCCTATACCCGACTCGCCCATGACGAGCACGCCCACGCCGTAAAGATCCATCAAGACCGCATGCACGGTTATGGACGGCGCAAGAAGCTCGTTGAGGTACAGCGACAGCTTGTTTACAAACATCGTCGTGCGGAGCTTGGAGCTCAATAGCACGCGGTCGTATTTTTGCGCCGCGTTCAACAACTCCTCGCAAGGCGGTCTCGTGCTCGTGAGTATCAAGCACGGTATGGGCTGTTTCATAAACGTTTCGCACGCCGTCTTTCGCGCTTGGTGTGTCATTTGCAAAAGGTACGTCGTTTCCATCTCGCCTATGACCTGCACCCTTTCCGCCGAAAAGTGCTTATAGTATCCCGCGAGCTGCAAGCCCGGGCGGCTTACGTTAAACGTAGAAAAATGCAACCGCCTGTTCTCGCCGCGGTACAGTATCTCAAGCTCCATGCGCTCGGCAAACTCGAAGATATCCACGTCGCGCTCGCTTTCCTCTATCTCCGCTGCGGGCGCGTTATACCGCGCGTCTACATCCGCCGCGCTTCGTAATTCGCGCTCGGTTTCCTCTATAGCCGACGCTTTTACTTTTGCGTCGTCCTGCGTTGCGGTCGTTTCCGCCGCCGTTTTATCGGTCTTTTTCGCGGGCATTTCCGTCCTCCTTTTCGTCGTCTTGGTCAAAGCAATACTTTTCGATTATCTTAGCTACGCCGTCCGCATTGTTCGTGTCCGCTACGATATCCGCCGCTATCTTGATCGGCTCGCGGGCGTTTGCCATAGCCACGCCCAGCCCCGCGGCTTTAATCATGGATATATCGTTGAAACTGTCTCCGAACGCTATCACTTCCGACATGTCCACGCCGTAATGCGCGGCTATCTTTTTGAGCGCCTCGCCCTTGCTCGCTCCTGCGCCTACGCATTCTATGAGCGTCGGCAAAAAGTCCTCGCCGTCGTCGCGGAGCCTTGATAAAAGCGGCGCGGTCGATTGAATGAACTGCATATCGGGGAACTCTGTGCCGAGGTTGGATATTACGTCGGCGGCGCGCCGCTCGTCGGTTATGAGCACGACTTTTACTATCTTCTCGCCGCATGTTCTTACATACTCGGCAGTCGAGCTCACTATCTTGGGCGTAACGCCCACCGCGTCGAAGTATCGCCGTGCTTTTTCTGTGAGCTCGCAAGTAAGCGTTTCGTCCAACGTATACACCTGAGAAAACAGGCAAAGCGGCGCGGAAAGTTCTATGAGCCTTGCCGCCGTCGCGTTGGGCACCGTTACCGCATCGTCTATTTCGAGCGTGCCGCTGTCCACCGTCATGCACCCGAGATTGCACGCCATTTTGACGGGGTGCTTATCGAGTCCCAAAAGTTCCCTTACGCCGAGCACGCCTATCTGCGACCGCCCCGTCGCTATCGTGAATATCCCGCCGCGCGCGCGGAACTCCGCTATGGCGTCGAGATTGCGCTTAGACACGGTAAGTTCGTCGTTTAACAGCGTGCCGTCGAGATCGCACGCCACAAGCCTGTATTTTCTACTCGGCGCGCCTGCCGTAGGGTGGTAATACTCGTAAATATTTTGCGCGGCTTTTTTTGTTATGCCCGCTTTTTCGGCGATCTCGTCCGCGCTTGCCGTAACGATAGTATGCGTATTGAATTTGGCAAGCACCTTTTTGACGGTAGCCGCGCCGACGCCCTGAACGCCTTTGAGCTCGCTCTCGTACCGCTTGGAACGCAGGCTTCTATGGTAAAGTACTGCGAAACGGTGCGCCTCGTCGCGCACGCGCTGCAACAGTTTCAAACCGTAGTCGTCGCGCTTTAAGCACAGCGGCGATACCGCGCCGCGTAACCACAGCTCCTCGTCGCGCTTGGCAAGCCCGACCATCGCGACGCTCACGCCCACGTCGTCCGCCGCGCGCGAGGCAAACTCCACCTGCTCTCTGCCGCCGTCGATGACTATGAGATCGGGCAGCTCGTTAAAGCCGGCGTCGCCGCTCTTGTATCGCATGAGCCTACGCGCTATCGCCTCGTACATGGAACGGAAATCGTCCGCGCCTTCGACAGTGCGTATGCGGTATCTGCGGTACTGAGACTTTTCGGCTTTGCCGTCGATAAACACCGTCTGCGACGCGACCTTGTCCGCACCCGAAATATCGGAAATATCGAAACATTCTATGCGCCGCGCGGAACTCAGCCCGAACAGAGCTTTTATCCGCTCGCACGCGCCAAGCGTCATGTCCGCTTCGCGCTTGACGCGATCGGCGCTCTTCAAGAGGAAGTCGCGGCAGTTGCGCTCGGCGGTGTCCAACAGTTTTTTGCGCAAGCCCTTTTGCGGGAACGAAATAACGGGACGCTTTGAAAACACGTTGCGGAAATACTCTTCGAGCGCGGTCGTGTCTATCTCGGCTTGCAAGCAAATCTCGTCGGGCAGTTCGTTCGTCATGGAATAATACTGCGGAAGAAAAGTCGTCATGTCGCCGCCGAACACTTGCGGCTCGTCTATAATGTAGTTTTTTACGCCCATCATCTTGCCGCCTCTGACTATGCAAACGCTGACCGCGCCGTACAGCCCGTTATCGGTATAATACACCGAATCGATATTGACGACGTTGCCGAGCTCGCCTACTACTTTGCTCTTTAAAGTTTCCAATACGCGCAGTTGGTTTCGGTACGAAATAGCGCGCTCGAAGTTCTCGCTTTCCGCGGCTTCCGTCATGCGCTTCGTTATAACGCCCGAAATATCGTCGTTACCGCCCGAAAGAAAGGACATGGCATTGTTTATAGCCGCCGAGTATTCCGCGCCGTCGCACACGCCGCAGCACGGCGCAAGGCACAGATCGAGGTCGTGATTGAGACAGGGACGCGCGCGCTTTTTGAGCTTGCCGCCGCATGTGCGCAGACGGTAGACCAACTGCAATATCGCTATAACGTCGCGAACGGAAACGCCTATAAACGGTCCGAAGTATCGCGCGCCGTCGCGCTTGACGCGGCGCGTGACTTCTATGCACGGGTACTCCGCGCGCGGATCGATACGGATATACGGACTTGTTTTATCGTCCTTTAACAGTATGTTGTAATGTGGCTTGTATTTTTTGATGAGGTTGTTTTCGAGCGCTAGCGCGTCTTTTTCGGTGCGCGTTATTATATACTCGAAGTCGGCAATGTTGTCCACCATGGCTTGGACTTTGACGGGTTTTTCGGTATTCTGAAAATACTGACGCACGCGGTTTTTGAGCACCACTGCTTTGCCTACGTATATGACCTTGCCGCTCGCGTCGCGCATGATGTACACGCCGGGCGTATCGGGAAGGTCTTTGAGTTTGCTCTCTATGCTCATGCGTCACCGCCCGCGGTATTCGCGTCCGCCGCGCCGTAAGAAAATTCGCAGCCGCAGAATTTTTGTCTGTATATTCCGAGCTCTTCGGACAACCTGCACGAGCGCAAGAACCCGTCGCGTTTTTTAAAGTCGCGCGCCAAGAACGGCACGCCGTACTCTGTTGCCGCACGCTCGCCCGTTTCGAAAATGACCTTGCTGTTTTTGTGCGGGCTGACCGTAAGCGTCGTCGTAAACGCGTCGAAGCCGTGTTCTTTTGCGTAGCGCGCTGCGCCTATTAGCCTGTCGTTAAAGCACAGAACACACCGCTTGCCGCCTTCGCGCTCAGACGCATGCGCCGCGGCGTAAGCGCGGTAAAACGAATAATCGTGAGCGGGCGCGACGAGCGAAAGCGAGTAATGCGACGCAACGGTATGCAATGCAAAAAGCCGACGCTCGAACTCGCCGTCGATAATGCAAGGGTTGTAATAATACAAAGTAATACGCGCGCCGTCCGCAAGGAGCGGTTCGATAGCGCCCAGACTGCACGGACCGCAGCACGCGTGCAAAAGTATGTTCTTGTCTTGTATGTTTTCCGTGTACGGCATATCAGTAAATTATGGTTACGGGTCCGTCGTTTATCTGCTCGATACGCATGTCCGCGCCGAACACCCCGCTTGCTACTTTTCCGTCTGTGCCGCGCATACGTTCTTTTACGACGCCGACTAAATGATCGAACAACGCGCTCGCCGCGCTCGGCGGACGCATCGCGCCCGTAAACGACGGGCGGTGTCCATGCGAAATATCGGCGCAGAGCGTAAAATTGGAAACGAGAAGAATATCCCCGTTTATATCGGAAACGGACAGATTCATTTTCCCGTCGGCGTCCGAAAATATCCGCATGGCGCATAGCTTTTGCGCGAACGCGACGGCGTTTGCCTCGGTATCGGACTGCTCCACCCCGACAAACACGACGAGCCCAATGGATATCTCCGCATGCGGCACGCCGTCTGCCGATAATTTTGCTCCAAGCACGCGCTGAATAACCGCTTTCATACCGACATTTTAACACATTAGTCAAACAAATTCAAGTAAACCGCTTGACAAAAACGCCAAAATATATTAAACTTACTATGCTAAACGAATACGGGCAATTAACTCAGTTGGGAGAGTGTCATCTTGACGTGGTGAAAGTCACAGGTTCGAGCCCTGTATTGCCCACCAAACAGCATATAAGGGCGCTATCAAAGCGCCCTTTTTGCGTGTCTTGCGCTCGGTCATTTACGTCTATGTAAACTCCCGTCGCGCTCGCACTTAAAAGTGCACAATCCGGACTTCTCTGCCGTTTGGCTGCCACTCTACATATTTGTTTTACGTTCCTATTTCTCTACAATTACTTTTGCCCCGTTGCTTGTCAACGGGGTTTTTAATTTTGCATAAAAAGGCTGTATTAGCTTGTGCGTGCTTTTGTGGCGTTTTACGTTTGTACTTTTAAGATATTTCGGGCGTTTAAGGTTTAATATCAGCGGGATAAATTTATTCGGGGTCGGTAAGGTTGGCAAGCGCTTGACGCGCGTCATACAACTGTTTTGCAACATCTGCAAATCGCTTGCCTATGCCGACATTGCGCATATGGTATATCATGAGTAAGTCGCGCTTGGTGAGCGTGTCGGCAATGTTTCGGCAAATATCAAGCTCGTTTTGCAACCGCTCGCGCGGTATGCCGTAGACGTTGTCTGCGTCGTAATTCTCGATAGCGTCCACCATGTCTGCGAAGGTCTCGGCGGTCGTTGCCGAATATGCTTTTATGTCGTTGTGTCGTTTTGCCATATTCTTGCCGTCCTGATGGGTAATAATTCGGGCATTACGCACAGTGCCCGTAAATGGATGTTATCACGTGCAATACACGTAAGTCAAGTATTTTACGGGCATTTCACGTAAAATTGTATTGAAAGTGCATTTTAAAAAGGCGGTTTTTTATGGTTACTTTGGAAATGATACGGGCAAAGCTAGTCGAGGCTATACGACAAAGCGATAAAAGCCAAACAGCCTTGGCAAAGCTTATCGGAGTAGGTCAGCAAACAGTGTCGGAGTATATACACGGAAAATCTATGCCCGCGCTAGATACGTTTGCGAACTTGTGCAAGGTGTTGGAGCTCGACGCGAACGACATACTTTGCGTTATATGATCGCAACATGTATGGGGTTTTTGATCTTTGAAACGTAAATGTAATACATAACGACAATTTTTGGCGTAATTCATGGGCGCGCCTGCGCGTGTCTTATTCGGTCGACAGTCGATCGGTGTATTTGCTTTGACTATAAGAACAAAACTTACACAAATAATTAATGGATAATAAAATGAATAACATAGACTTTAAAAAGAATATATTTTGGGACCGATGGCTAAAAGAGTTTGTTCCCGATCTTACTGACGATTTGTATCGTAAATATATACACAAACAATACCTTTGGCACGCTTTCAGTTGGAACATTATTCCGAAAGAAAAATATTTGGAAGGTGATGAAGCAAGAAAAGCATATGATAAAGCCGATAAAAAAGGAGCCGTCTGTTTGCAATTGGATTTTGAAGACGAGCCGACATCTCTTACAGAAGAGTTTGATACTGCCGAAAAGCTTGAGAGTTCTGAAGGCGATTATGCCGAATTTTATGTTATTGGAGCAAATTATTCTTGGACATATATCGTAACACATGAAAATTGTATGGGATTAGGTCCTTATTTTATCGAAAATAAACAATAATTTTCTTTTGACGTCACTGCTTCTCCACCAAACGGCACATATTACACTTATATTTTTAATGTTAAGTTCCTCGTTCCTTAGCATTGAATATAGAACCTTATGAATTATTTAAGTCAGAATAATTTTAGCAAGCATAACATTATTTTCGTTGATAAATGCGCCGAAAAATCCGACGTTCGATAGAACCTCGGATTTTTTAATGCTCTATATATTCATTCTTGTTTTTACACACTATTATGCCTGCCCTACCAATTCGTCTATCGAAATACCGAAAAAATCGGAAATCAAAATTAGCGAATACATACCCGGCTCTCTCAATCCGTTTTCCCACAAACTGATAACGCCTTTGCTCACGCCCAGCTTTTTTGCCAACTCCACCTGCCCCAATCCTTTTTCCAAGCGCAATTCTTTTAAAATATCTTTAAATTTATTCACATATTCCATATATTATATATTCTCACAAATGTAAGAAAAACACTTGACTTCTTACATCTGTAAGAATATAATGTACATACAATAAACTACAAAGGAGAACGATATATGGCTTACTGTTCAAAATGCGGGAAGGAAGTTCACCCCGACGCGGAAATATGCGTTAATTGCGGTTGCAGGATAAAGAACGAGCCGATCATCAGTTCGGACGACGGTAAAAACGCTATCAGATTTTTACTTACGTTCTTTCTCGGCTTTATAGGCAGCTTTATCATAAACCATACCGGCTTGAAACCTGCCGGTTGGAAGTCGAGAACCTGCGCATATTTCTTCCTCAGTATCATAACTTTCGGCATTTATCCATTGGTAGCTTCCATCTGCAACTTTACTTTCGACGGAAACAAATCGTCCAACATAGGCTACTTCAAAGCTTAAATTATCCTCAAAGCAACACTTCCCCACAACGCAAAACGCAAGCCTGTTCGGCTTGCGTTTTTCATTGCGTGTTTATGTTAATAAAATCTTTGCGCATCGAAATTATAATCGTTATAATAATTTAAACCCGCGCATTCAAATAATCCCGACCATGAACCGTTGACAATTCTATCGTACTCCGGCTTTATAGACGCCTCAGTAAAAAACTCGACGTCGCTCGCATCCACTTCCGAAAATATAAACTTTTTATCTATTACCGTAACTACATATATCCACTTCTTATACCAATCGTATTCGGGATCGACAGGCGAAGTTTGCAAGGTCGTTCTATCGCCGTACACTTCCAGTTCCGATTTAGACGAAAGCTTAACCGTATCGCCTTTTACGCAGTACACAAAGTTACTGAAAGTCGGATTATAATGACCGATGGTGTTACATACCAACGCTCTGCCGTCGGCAAGTGTTGCCGTAGTTTTTAAAATGCAGCCTATCGCGCCGACCTCGCCCGTAATAAGCTCGTCGGGCACTTTCGCATTTACTGTATAGGTATAATACTCATCCGTTTCGCAACCGTCGTACTCCTCCAAAGCTTCATAACTATCGATAGAGTGTACCACAAACTGATCTTTCACCAATTCTCCGCCCGTTAACAACGAAAAATTAGTATACGACTTGATCTGAGCCAAAACTATCTCGAATTTTTCGCCATCTCTGGTAGACGCGTACTTATCGAGAAACAGCTTCATTCCATTTTTTCTTATACTTACGTCTATCGATACTTCGACGTCGCCCACCGCGTTTACCTCGTTAAAACGGCAAGAAATTTTACCGACATCATATACTATCATCGGCTTTTGATTACCGCCGCCCGCTCGGTTTTTCGGCAACAAACAAATAGCACACACGCCTGCTGCCACACTCACGCACGCCGCAGCGCTAAGCGAAGAAACAATCGCGATCTTCGATCTGTTGCTTCGGCGCTCGACTTTAAAATTCTCAGCTTCCATAACATATGCGGAATCGATATCGGAGATAGCGTTTATTAGCGCTTTATTCATACTTGAAATCCCTCCCGTTTTAAATAGTTTTTAAGCTTGGTTCTTATTTTGAACAGTTTGACGCTTACCGCATGAGCATTACTTCCCACATCATCGGATATATCTGCGACCGTTTCACCGAAATAATATCGTTTGATAAAAATGACTCTCGAGCTTTGCCCAAGTCTTCCGAGAAACAAATTAAGTGCGCGCGCCAGCTCTTTATCGTTTATATCGCTCGAATTTGAGTCGTGTAGAATCTCCGACAGTTCACCGTCCAGCGAGCAAGTGACGGCGTTGCGTTTCAGCGCCGTTCGCTTATCAACAGCATCGTAAGAAATATTTCGCACTATCGCATAGAGATATGCAGGAAAACAGGCAGGCTTTTGCGGCGGGATATTGTTCCATACGGCTAAGTATGTATCGTTTACGCATTCTTCCGCGGTGCCGCCGTCGTTTACGATATTATACGAAATACGGCTAAGTCGTCCGCCGTACTTGTCGGCGGTCGCTTTTATCGCATTTTCGTTGCGGTCAAAGAACATCTCTATTATACGACTGTCTTCCACTTTGACCTCCTTTTGAGTCTCTCTACTATATCAGTAGGATTTTATCGGCGAATTAAAACGAAAATCATCTTGGAACATTTATAGACACTAATCATCACTTGCACAGAGGGTTTGCCCAACTAAAAATCATTTATTATCACTTAAAAACACCAAGCGTTTCCTGCCGCAACTTGT
>CATLHE010000016.1 GCA_949948895.1 uncultured Christensenella sp. | reverse complement strand
GTTTGGCTTCTTCGGCTTCGGCAAGCAGGTTCTCTTCTGCCTGACGGCGAGCCTGCTCAGCCGCATCTTCGGCTTCTTTCTTGGCTTGCTCGGCTTCGAGTCGGGCTTGTTCAGCCGCTTCTTCCGCCTCGCGACGAGCCTTTTCAGCCGCTTCCTCGGCTTCGAGACGAGCCTTTTCTGCGTTCTCTGCCTCAATGCGCGCTTTTTCTTCCGCTTCCAGTCTTGCCTGCTCGGCTCTTTCTATTGCTTCTTGAGCAACGCGCTCGGCTTCCGCCTTTGCTTCGTCGGATGCGCGGAGCGCTTCCAAGCGCGCCTGTTCCGCTTCCGCTTGGGCGTTTTGCGCGGCAAGCCTTGCCTGCTCGATCTCGTTCTTGGATCTTTCGAGCTGTTTCTTGTAGTTTTCCGCTTCGATCTTCTTTTGATCTTGGCTTATTATACCGCTTCCCGATACAATAAGGTCGAGAGGATTAGTGTTGGCAAGCGTATCGTACTTGGCGGAAGCGAGCTTAAACTCTTCGCTCGTTTCGTCAAGATTGTGACGCGCTTCCTCGACTCTTTGATCGTACTCGGCTTGAACTTCCATCTTGCGCTTGGTACCGTCGATATTGATCTGCTTGATGCGCTCGCTGAGTTCTTCGACCTTGTCTGACTTATCGCTCTGATCGACCATGAGCATGAGTTTTTCGTCGTCGGTCGCGGTCTCCATCTGAGCGTTGACGGCGTCAAGCTCGGACTGCGCTGTAGCAAGCTCGGTTTCGAGGTCTTGCAGTTCGGACGCTATCTCCATGGCGACCATCGTGACGTCGGAAGCCGACGCCGTAACGTCGTCCAATGCCGCCTGCGCTCTTGCAACGGCTCTTTCCGCTTCCTCGCGCTCGTACTCGCGCTCGTGACGGAGGTTTTCCATTGCCAAATCGCCGATAACGGTATCTTCGGCTTTGATGATCTCTTCGAGCGGGACTTCGTTCTTTTCGACGTATTCGTTAGCCTTGCGGCGCTGCGAAGTGAACTCGATATTGAGGTCGGACTTGCGCTTTGTCGCTTTGGTCTGCTCTTTCTCGATCTCGGAAAGTCGCGCATTCGAATCGGATATACGGCTGTTGAGCTCGTTGATAAGCTCGAAGTCGTTTGCGCCGAGTATCTGAGATTTTGCCGACGCAATATCGGCTTTGAGAAGATCGCGCTCCTTCTCGTATTTTTCCGCCGTTGCGGCAAGCTCGCGGATCTCGTGATCGAGCGAGTTGACGGACACGAGCATAGGCGTCAAGCCTTCGATCTTGCCCTCCAGTTCTTGACGAAGTCTTACGAGCTCCAAACGTTGTTTGTAAGCGTCGAGCTCCGCCTTAGCCTTATCGAGATCGTCGGCAAGGCTCGCCTGTTCGCTGTTCTTTTGCTCTTGCGTAGCGACGAGCGACGACATAACGTCGTTGAGCTTAGCGCCGCCGCCGAGCAATACTTCGAGTTCGGCGCGCAGTCTTTCAAGCTCGTTGACGTTGCGCTCTTTCTTGGTCTCCGTAGTGGAGATATCGCGCATAATCTTGTCTTTTTCTTTCTGCTTGGCAGACGCGAGCTTGAATTCGAGCTCTTCGATATCCTTTTTGTACTTGTCGTCGTCGGCTTCCGCTTTGGCGATCTTCTCGCGTAGCTCGGCTTCGAGCGACGAATTGCGATCAAGCTCTTTCTGCACCTTGTCGATACGGCGCTTGAGCTCTTCGAGTTCGCGACGAAGGAAGTCGTCGCGGCGCGATATTTCCGCATACGCCGATTCTTCCGGCGAAACGTCGAGATCGATCTTTTCGTCCGAGAACTCGTCCGTGACATTCTGCTCGACGCACAAAGGTTCTTCGGGATCGAATCCGAGATCTATGACGAATACGGGCGTTTCTTCTCTCGGTTCGGACATGGCGGGCGCGTCGCCTGATTCTTCCGCTTTGGCGATCTCCGCTTCGCTCATGATAGCCTCGTCCATGGGCATGGGCGTCTTGTAACGCTCGATTATGCGCTTTTTCTCTTTTTCGAGTTCGCGCGACTGCAAGTCTTTCGACTTGAAGAACGTGCGGCGCACCATGCCTTTCGGCTCGTACTTCTCGGTGAATATACGCTCGAGCAATTCTTCGTCGGTAATGTATTTTGCGATGAGCTCGTCGTAGTTTTCCTCGGTCTCGCGAGGCGTGCTCATTGCCGGCGCGGGCGCGCTGGGTGTGCTGTCCGTAGCCTGAGGTACGCTGGGCATGCCGGTGGCAAGCTGCAAAGTATCGGCGGGCGGGGCTTGCGTGCCCGTAGGACCTGCGCCCAAAAGCATTTGCGAATTGGCTTGAGACAGCGCTTGCGTCGCCACAAGGCGTTGTTGTGCCTGCGTTGCCGCTATAGTGGAATTGAGCTTAACTATGTAAGACGATACCGGCGCGGCGGTGGCATTTTCTTCCTGTTTGTGCTTGGAAATGGAACGGATAACGAGCCATACGACAAGCAGTATCAAAAGCAAGCCGCCTACAATGCAACCGGCTATTATCAACCAGCCTTGCCAGTCGTCGAACCTCGCCCAGAAACTTCCCGCCTTAACGTCTATACCGAATGTATTGGATACGATCTTGACGGTGCGACCCGAAGAGTTGGTAAACGTCATCGTTATCGACGCGGTAGCTTGACCGTCTATCTTATCCACGTTGGGCTTGAGCGTGAGTATATTATTGGAAAGCGTCGCTTCGAGCACGTCCTTGTTGTTGGACTCGACGTGCGTCATTTGATAATTCGCTTCTCTGAGCTTGTCGAATAGATAGCTGTCGAGAATATTGTACTCTATGGGATGCTTGCCTTCGAGCGTGCCGAACGTGACTTTAAAGTTGCCGTAACCGTTTATGGACGTGAGAACGTCTATAGGCTTAAGGTTTTCGGAACTTGCGGTCTTATAAGAAATGCGGAAGTTGATAGAATACTGACCGTCGTTTTGCGCTGTCACCTTATACGCCGTGGGAATGGTCGTGCCCTCTATGTACTCATATTCGGACACAATGTAATCGTCGTCCATCGAGCCCATATCGGTACCATCTGAACTGAACCTCATTTTATCGATATTGCCCGCTTCGGCATGGCAGTAATCGACCAAATCGGTCGGGCGGATAATGACCGCGCTGTAGCCCGCTTCCCTGTCTATTGTATTGAGCGGGGTATCGGGGTGCTCATTATCATAGAAAATGTTATTTGCGTAGTCGTAAGTGTAATTGGACGTAATATTGAGATTGAGTCTGTTTATATCAAGCGGAATAGTTTGGGGATTTGCCGCGATAAAGTTTACGGGTATGCAAATAACCTCTCTCGCCTCGGGCGCTTCTACAGTAGCTATACCGATCTCTATATTATGCGTCTTGCCCCAAAAGTCGTCCATCGACATACCGTTGTTGCCGTTATAATCGAGAACTTCTTTTGTCGTAAGACTGAGCTTTGCCTTGACCGATGCCGAAAAAGCGGACGACGACGTAGGATTGAGGAACGAGACTTCGGTAAATGCATTTGGCATACCGCCGAACGAAATATCTTTTACGATAAAATTATCGGCAGAACTTATCGTCCAATATTTAGAACTACCTGCCGACATAAAAATGGGCATCGTATAGTCGTCGTTGGCGTTTGCTTTGCAAAACAATGCGCGTCCGCAAAGCAGATCGCCGAGATTGAACTCCCATGTTGTGAAGTTTTCGAGTTCTATGGATTTGAACGAGCTGTCTTCTACATCGTTATTGACTTTGCCGCCGATCTTGACGTTCTTTATCGACGTGGTAATATCCCAACCGCCGTTTTCTACCGCAGCACGCTGGGCGAACGTGTTTTCTACCTTGGCTTTAAAGTAGATCACGTGTCCGTCGGAAAGCGTTACCGAAAAGCGCACGTCGTTGGTAGCTTTTACCGCGTTTACGTACATGGTGTTAGCGTTGGAACGGTCATACGATATCTCGACCTCGTCCCCGCCTATCATCTCCGCGTCTAACTTAAACGATACGGAACTGGCGCTGATCTGATCTGTGGTATGCTTGGCGTTGTACGCCGCAACGACCGCCGCGCGGCTTAACTGACGCCTTTTTATATGCTGCGCATTGTTGGTGTCGATCTTTTCTACTGCGTCGTCGCGCAAAGACGATACGACCATAGCGTCTCTGCCGTTTACGTCGAGAATAAGCTCGATATCATAATCGGACGTACCGTGAGAACCCGACCCGTTGCCTTCCGCACGCGCACCGAATGCCTTGGGCATACCGAAGGCAAAGACGAGCACCGCGATGATCGCGATAAGAGCTATAATGGGCAATATCTTATGTTTAAACGTTGTTTTTTGCATCATGCCACCTCTTAACCCTGTACCCCGTCGTCGGTTGCGTCGAATATTATCGCGTTGCCGTCAAGGTCGGACTGCGAATAGCCGTCCACGGGAGAGCCGAACCCGCCGTTCATGGGCGCATCCCCGAAAGGCTGACCGCCGAAACCGTCGCCGCCGTTGGGATAACCGCCGTTCATGGGTTCCGCGCCGTAAGACTGCGCTTCGAATACCGGACTGTCCATGGGTGCGGCGCCGCCGAAAGGCTGACCGCCGACACCGCCCTGTTGGGCTTGGGCGAAAGCGGCTTTCTTTGCGGCAAGCTCGGCTTTGAGCTCCGCCATCGATTTTTTGCCGCCCTTCTTTTTCTTCTTTTTGGATTTTTTATCGTCGTCCGCGCCTACGCCGAAATCGGAGTTTTCAAGCGTAACGCCGGGATCGCCGTTTCTGTCGCGCTTCATCTCGCCGAACATTTTTGCGTACTTGGGATCTTCCATCTTGAGCTTGGTTTTAACGACCTGCTCGCGCGTAGCAACGCCCGCGCGGTTGTGTATACGGTCGCGCATTTTGATAAGCTCTTGGTTGCGCTTGATAAGAGCGCGCTGCTTTGCACGGCGACGCCAGTATACTATCAAACGAATGATAAATATGATGAACAGCAAACCGAACGAAGCGAAGAACGCAACGAGCCAAATAGTCGTATATTCTTGCTTGGACAGCGTGGTCGAAATACCCTTTACGGTTATGCTGAACGCGATGACCTGATTGGATTCCGAACTACGCGACGACCGGGTCGAAACGTTGAGCGCAATGACCGTATTTTCGGGCGTGTCGTAAAGCGGAGTTATTATCACGCGCTTACTGTCAAACGTATAGTTGATATAGTTTGTAGCGTTATCCGACGCTGTAACGAGGAACACGCTGTAATTGTCGGGTTGCAATCCCGCGCAAGCAAACAAATACTCGAGCGGCACGTATATTTTGGCTTCGATATTCGAGCCCGACATGTACCAATCGCTGTTGATATTGTTTTCGTTTTGTTTTTTGGGCTTGTCGACGTCTGCGTCGATGGTGAGCATTCCGCCGCCCGGACCTTGAGCTATCTGTTTAGTTGACTTGACGATAAACGTCGTTTCGATAATAGCTCCGCCCTTGTCCTTAGCATCTTGATACGAGGTATAGTTGGCGGTGCCGTCGATAAATCTGACGTGCATTTTGTACACCTTGGACATATCGCTGGCTTCGTCGTTCATGGTTATGCGAATGTACGATTTATTGTCGTTTCCGCTGGTATAATCTTGGAACGTAACGCTCTTGACGTACGAAGGATAACCCACGATCGGCTCGCTCTCGGCATTGGTGCTTTCCGTCCACTCGGTGAAATAAATGGCGTTGAGCATTCCGCTGTCGTTTACGTCCGTGTATAAAACGGTGTAGTCGTCGATATCGTCGTTAAAGCTGCCGACCGCGGTATGCAACGCGGTTTTAAGCTCGCTTATATACACGTATCTCGTGCCGTCGAGCGCGACGACAAGCGGATCTTTATCTTTACCCGTAGTGACCTGCGTGATACCCGAAACATTAAACGTGAGGATAATGGGCACCGACTTGTCGTATACGGATACGGCAAACTGAACGTGCGCCACGCCCGAGTTTTTTGGCGTTATTCTGAACGACTTATTGTCGATAGGCGTCACGGAAAGAACTTCGGCATTGCTGCTCTTAAGTCCTTGCAACTCGATTTTGTTGTTCCTGATATATCTTTGATCCACCGATATAAGCGCGGCTTCGTTGACTGCGCCTGCGGTGCCGTTCGACGTTCTGCCGAAGATATCTACAACACCTTCTTTTGAAACAGGGAAAGTCTTTTTCGCGCCCGAATCGCGGAGATCGACAGGCTTTACACCCGTAAACGTAAATACAAGCGTTATCTTTTCGTCGCCGCCGTCAAAGTACGCGTTGTCGGCGCCGTAGAAGCGTTGTATGCTTACCTCGATGTCGATATCGAAAGCGCGCGAAGGAGTTATTTCCAAAGTGCTTTCGTTGAGCTTGACGTAAGTCTCGCCCGGCCTGCCGAGCTTGTCGGGGAACTGACTGTTAAAGCTGCCGTAATCGTCGCGCTTGTTGTTGTGCGAGAACGATACGAACGCGCCGTAACTCTCGATATAGCGACTAAGCTCCAATTTGACCGTTTCGCCTACCGCGATATCCCTGGTATCTTCTATATAGATCTTATTGCGACGTTCGGACGCGTCGCCGTACGCTACGTCGCCGCCCTCGGGTTTAAGAGAATGCCCGTTGCCGTCGTCGGCTTTAAGACGCACCGAGGCTTGCGAAAATACGTCGGCAAAATTACTCCAAGTATCTACAACTCTGCCTGCGGCGTCCGTCGCCGTCAGGTCGGTGCGATAATCGGCGTTGTACCGAGTATACTCGTAATACGTATTGATGGAGAAACTCATGCGGGCGTTGCCGTCGGTGCCGGTCGTAGCATAGTCGGAAACGCTGCCCGAGTTGTAGACCAAAGCGCCCGTCGTGTTAGAAGCGGTAAACGTAACCACGTCGTACGAGAACTCGAGAGCCGTCACTATGCCGCTTTCAACGGTGAACCCTACGTTGTATATACCGTAAAGATTGTTAAAGTCGGTAAAGAACGCGGACGCGATATCTTCCGATATATTAAGCGACCCAAGATTATCAAGCTTGATATCTATCTTGTTTACTTTCTTATCTACGGCTCCGCTTACCGCGCCCTCGAAGCGCTCGTCGGAAAGCTCTTGTATCTGTATAACGTCCGCGTCGATATCCTCAAACAACCATTGATACGTGCCGGAGTATGCGCGACTCGCTTCCGCTGCGCCGAGATAGTAATCGAGATTGCCTCGCGCTATTTTGGCGGCGTCGGGATAGCCGAGGTCCTTATCGATCATAGCTTTCTTTATCGCGTCCAAAAGCTTAGCCTTATTGGTGGCATTGTTGTTCGTAAGGTGCTTAGCCAACTCATCCGCGCCCAAAGAAATATTTTGAACGGCAACAGAATAGACCTTGTTGTCTTTGTTATTGGGATCGAGAAGGGGCACATTTGCGTTGCCCTGCCCGTTGTTGCGATACGAGTCAAACGTCTGGAACGCCGCGGTATTGTCTATAACAAAATCTACGCGGCACGGTTTATATTCGTAGTACTGAGCTTTATTGTCCGTAGGACGGGAGTTGCTCGTGATCCTGAAGTTGGTTTGGCAGTCGTAACGAGCGATATAAAACTCGACAGACACCGTACCGAGCTTGGACGATTGTTTGGGCATGATCTTAATGCCTACGCCGTAATTATCGTCGTAAACAATATCATAATCGAGCAACGAGTTTCTCTGCGCTTCTCCCATCAATACGGAATTCGCCTGCCCCGCCGCTTTAAAATAGAACTTAGGCTCAAGCGTCGTCTTCGCCAGAGTATCGTCTGTTTTCATGAACCGTATAGACGTATCGCTATTATAATCGAGTATACGGTAAACGTCGCCTATTTTATTTTCGGTAACGAGCGAACCACGGTCGGAACCGTAGTACAGCGGATCGAGAGCGTCGTTGGACGCGCCGTTGAGCTTAGTGCTCGATTTATCCGATATTCCGTTATTTACAAACAATGTAAAGCTTGCGAGCTTTTCGGTTTTGTGATCTGCCGTCGAATCGAGTCCCGCTACTTTAAACATATTGTCGCCATTTTCCGCGACGGTCCAATTGTCGATAAGCCGTCCGTCGGTACCGCGGAAATCGTCGTATACCTTGAACTTGAATTCGCCCGTCGAATCGGCTTCGTCATAATAAATGCGAACTATCTTTCCGAGCTTGGTTATGGCAAACAAATTCGCGCCGTAGCCCGAATAGACTGCGACAAACTTATTGTACTCGTCGGACGAATTGCCTATTTCGATCTTCTCGGGCGTGTTTTTCTTATCGCTCCACACCCAAAGCGAACCGGCGTTGGCGTCCGATATACCGTCGTTTTCATTTACGATCGCGCCGGTTATAAAGCTACCTTTGTTGTATACGTTTTCCGAGAAAGCTACGCCCGCAGACGTGTCAAACGTTGCGCTATCGTTAAAAGCTTTCCTACCGTTATCGCTTGCCGACAGCTGTTTACCCGCCGCAACGGCAATAACGTATTTGCCTTCGAGCGTTTTCGTCGGATAGCTGTAATTTTGATCGGCCGTACCGCGTCCGCTTTGCCCAAGCTTATTATCGCCCCATGCGTAAAGCTGACCGTCCGCGTCGTTTATACCGTAACCTACGTCGTTGCCGAGCGATACGGCGTTACGTATCGCCTTAATGTTGCGACCGTTGATCGAAACGGCGTCTATTTCGACGCCCTCGGCGTTATAGACACCGGATTTTGCGGGCTGCGAAACGGAATAATTCAGATTATCGGTAGCAGAGCCGCCAGCCTTGGCAAGCTGAACACCGTAATAAGTGCCCGTCGACTGAGCTATCGTACCGTTTGACGGTGCGCCGCCGCCGTTACCGCCTATAATACCGTTTTTGATCAAGTAATTGGTGCCGTCCTGCTCATATACAATGGAGGTCGTACCCGTTGGAACAGACGACGTCGCTACCGTCACGGTAGGTTCGTAAATTTCATACGTCTTACCGCCCACCGTTTCCTGTCCTGTTTTCGTAAGTCCGCCGGTGGTAATAAAGTTTCTGCCGCGAAGCATGAGCGACGTTGTGTTGTCGCCTACACTGCCGGTACCTTTGCCGTTCATTGCGACGTTGTATCCGCCGGCAACAGCCGTCACGGTATCGCCTGTTCTGAACCGCGTATGATATATGTATCTGTAAATACTGCTGTTGTCTTCTACCGTAAAACCTTCGGTCGATTCTGCGGAGGAAGTAAAGTTATATCGGTCGTCGTTGCCTTCCGTTTGAGTGTTCACATACATTACGGAACCCCAAACATAGCTGTAATACTCACTACCCAATCTATAAACCAATATGTAATTGTTTTCGCCTGCAGCTATCGAGAAATCGGAGTATTGAGAGCTTTTGGCAAGCACAGTGGAAAGAGCGTACTCGGGAGATTCCGTGGAGGACATCTTTTTATAATAATCGTACTGTATTATATAAGGATTATACCAGTCTCTTTCGCTTTTGGATGAGTCGGGAGTCCTCAACAATAAATAATGATAATTCGAGCCTTCGCTGCCTACGTTGGAATATGCGGGCGACGGCAAATCTTTTTGCACGTCTTTTCCCCAAGTATATATATATCCGTTGTCGGTTATGAACGCGGCGGTAGTGCTCGTCGCCGCTATTTGGATTATTTTTCTTCCGTTTGTATCGGGTGCATGATATCCGGTTTTTTCATCTTCGTTAGACCAATCAACGGTTCCGTTATTTCCGGGTCCCAACACAAACTTTACGTTTATCTCGGTAGGCTCCGACGTATAATACCGCCCAAGGCTCGACGCACCCGCGCCCAAGCCGTTATTGCTGTCGTATAAGCTCCATCCGTACAGCTTTCCGTCGTACGTGAGTCCGATAGCAAAATCCCGACCTGCCGCTACTTGCACGAACCGCAGTCCTACTTCGTTTGTTACAGGCGGCTCGTCGCTGTCCGCCGCGGAATATTTACCGTCGAACATTCCGAAAGAAAACACCGCGCTCAAAACGAGCGTCAAACATGCCGCTATCGAAACGATCAACGTTTTTATTTTACGTCTGGTTTTTACCGTATTCATAGAAAGTTACCCTACTTGAACCGAGATTTATCGCGTTTAATTAACGGACATACCGCCGAATAATACACTATTCGACAATATGCACGTAGTAATTATAATACATAAATGTTGCATTGTCAATATAAACAACCCAAAAAAACGGGCATTTTTTTGCTTTTATTCATACTTTATTCACAATTTAGGACGATTATAATTGCAAAAAAGGGCGCATTTTCGTTTTTTTGGAATATCCCGCGTTTCTGTTTTTTCAAGTCGACTTGCCCATCGCGCATTTGCTTGACCTTACGCCCGCAAAATAGTATAATACCGCATATATAATTAAAAGACTTTACTTTAAGGAGCATTATGAGAGTTTACAATTTTTCGGCAGGACCGGGGATGCTGCCAAAGCCCGTTCTCGAGAGAGTGCAAAAAGATCTGATCGATTACGACGGCACGGGAATGTCCGTCATGGAGATGAGCCACCGCTCAAAGCCTTACGAAAAGATCAACGCGGACGCAGAGTCGCTTTTGCGCGAGCTTATGGATATTCCGGATAACTACGACGTACTGTTTGTTCAGGGCGGCGCGACCAATCAGTTTTCGGCTGTCCCGCTCAATATCGGAACGACGAGCGGCAAAGCCGACTATGTAGTTACCGGCAATTTTTCGGGCAAAGCCTACGAAGAAGGGAGTCGGTTCGTTGACGCCAAGGTCGCCGCGAGCAGTAAGGACAAAAACTTCACTTACATTCCCGAACTCTCGCCCGCGCTTTTCAGAAAAGACGCCGACTACGTGCATATTTGTTACAATAACACGATCTTCGGAACGCGTTACGACAAGATACCCGAAACGGGCGGAATACCTTTGGTATGCGACGCCTCGTCAATGATACTCAGTCAACCTCTCGACGTAAAGAAGTTCGCCATAGTCTATGCGGGCGCGCAAAAAAACGTCGGACCTGCGGGCGTCACGATAGTTATAGTTCGCCACGATCTGACCGAGCGCGCAAGCGAGCGCTGTCCCGTTATGCTCAGGTATGCCGAACAAGTAAAAAACAAGAGCCTTTACAACACGCCGCCCTGCTTTTCGACCTACGTCGTCGCGGAAGTTTTGAAGTATCTCAAAGAAATCGGCGGCGTATCGGCTATCCAAAAGATAAACGAGCGCAAAGCGAAAAAGCTGTACGATTATATCGATTCGTCTGACTTTTACAAAAACGGCGTGGAAAAGCGTTACCGTTCTTTGATGAACGTGCCGTTCGTAAGTCCGTCCGAAGAGCTTGACGGTCTGTTCGTCAAGGAAGCGGCGGCAAACGGTCTTGTATCGATAAAAGGACATCGACTTGTCGGCGGTATGCGCGCGTCCATCTACAATGCCATGCCCGAAGAGGGCGTTGACGCGCTTATCGAGTTTATGCAAAAGTTCGAGCGCGCGCACAAAGCGTGACGCGTCGCAAAATCCATCATAAAAGGAAATCGCCATGAAAAATATACTCACACTCAATTCGATATCCCACCTAGCAAAGGGCGCGCTCGGCGGCGGTTATGCGCTATGCGATAACGCCAAAGACCCGATAGCAGTACTGCTCAGATCGTTTTCTATGCACGACTACGCTTTGCCAGACAGCGTTATTGCCGTGGCGCGAGCGGGCGCGGGCGTCAACAATATTCCCGTCGCGGAGTATGCGGAAAAAGGCGTTGTCGTTTTCAACACGCCGGGCGCAAACGCCAACGCCGTAAAAGAGCTCTGTCTTTTGGCGCTTTTTCTGGCTTCGCGCGGAGTGGTCGACGGTATAGAATGGGTTAAAACGCTCAAGGGCGACGACGTCGCCAAGCAGGTGGAAAAAGGCAAAAAGAATTTCGCAGGCTGCGAAATCATGGGCAAGACTTTGGGCGTTGTCGGGCTCGGCGCGATAGGCGTTCAGGTCGGAAACAATGCTGTAAGGCTCGGAATGAACGTTCTCGGCTACGACCCGTATATTTCCATCGACTCGGCGTGGAAGCTCAATCACAACATAACTAAAACGGATAGCCTCGCCGATCTGTTCGCGAACTCCGATTATATCACGCTACACGTTCCGCTCACCGACGGCACGCGCGGCACGATAAACGCCGAAGCTATTTCCAAGATGAAAAACGGCGTCAAAATAATCAATCTTTCCCGCGGCGAGCTTTGCGTAAACGCCGACGTAAAAGCGGCGGTAGAGTGCGGCAAGATAGGCGCGTACGTAACGGACTTTGCCGCGCCCGAGCTCATAGGCGTAAAAGGCATCACCGTCATGCCGCATCTCGGCGCGTCCACAGAGGAAGCCGAAGATAACTGCGCGGTAATGGCGGCGCACGAACTGCGCGACTTTATAGAAAACGGCAATATCAAAAACTCGGTCAACTTCCCCGCCTGCTCCGCTCCGCGTGCGGGCGAATGCCGTATCACAGTCATACACCGCAACGTGAAAAATGTGCTCAACTCTATTACCGATATCGTTTCGCAAGCGGGGATCAATATAGAAAACTTCGTATCGCAATCGCGCGGCGACTATGCTTACACCATAATAGACTGCGCGGACGATCTTCCGCAAAAAATAATAAACGATATATCCGCGCGCGAAAACGTCATACGCGTCCGCAAAATTTGAGTTTCGTCGCACAAGATAATTTAAAAAGCAACAAGCCGTATCACAGCGATACGGCTTGTTTATTGCATAAATAAATTCAATTTCAGTCTTCCGTCGCGATATTGTCTTCCGACAGATTGACGGGAGTTATCACCACAGCACCGTCTACGTAGTATCTCTTTCCCGTCTTGCCGAAGAACTCGGTCGCGTTGAGATAAGCGAAGTACGTTACCGATACGGGCAAGACTATGACAAGTCCCGCGCCGAGAGTAAACACCGTTACAAACAGTCCCAGCGCAAACAACAATATAAAAGAAACGAAATACGTCGAGAAAAAAGTGCCGAAGTTTTTAAAACACAGCCGCGCCGAGCGCACAAAACCTTTTACCACGCCCGCCTCGCCGCAGGCTACCATGGGCGCCCAGCACGCCGAAACGGAAAACCGAAACGACAGAAACAGCACCGCGACGAATATTCCCGCGAAAAGAAACGCTACGTTCGAGACTATAGCGACTTTGAGTCCGTACAGTATCGCAAAGAGCGCCGCGTCGAAAATAACGGTATACAGCATTTTCGCAAACGAATAACGCACCGACACGCCCAGCGTAGAAAAGAACTTACCGCCCAAACCGTAGCGCGCGTTGCTTGACATTCTTCCGTCTATGACAGTCGCGAGCGGGATCTCGTGCAGTCCCAAAAAGAATCTGAACCCGATGATCACGACAAAAATTACGAACGATACGGTAAGAGTCGCTACGGTATCATTGCTGTCGAATACGTTTACCACCGAATTGTATACGGAATCCAAGCCCGTCGTAAAACCCTGCCATCCGCCTTCGCCGAAGATCGACGAGAACGCGCCGCCGAGCTCGCGGAAAACCCCCGCTCTATCGAATTCTCTCAGCACGGGCAACAAAAACGGCAGACTTACACCCGTTATGACGGCGGCGAATATCACCATGTACAATAGTAGCGCCCAGACCGTACCGAAATTGGCCACGAGATTTTTAAGCGCGTTTTTAAACGACATCTTCGCCTCCCGTCGCCGAACTTTTTGCTTCCTGCTTCGACGGTTTCGGCTCTACGCGTTTTGTCTCGCGCGGTTTTACCGAAGTTTTGCCCGACTTTTCAGTCTTGTTTGACTGCTTTTTGCCGTCGTTTTTTGCGCGCGCGCCTTTTTCCGCAGTCTTCTTATCCGAATGTTTATCGGCTTTGTTCTTGTTATCGGTTTTATTCTTGGGTGTTTCCGATTCACTTTCGTCGGCTTTAGGTTCGGTCGCTCCGCTCGCCTTAGCCGCCGTCGTCGCGGTTTGTCTGACGGGCGACGGAAGCGAGAGCTCGTACGGGAGCACGTCACGTCGATCGAGCCCGCTTATTTTATAGAACGATATTACGACGTACACGGGCACGTAAGCGTTGGTAACGAGGAATATTACGGCGTCCATTACCCACGTTATCCAAACGTGCACGTTTAAAAAGCCGATAAGAAGTTGTATCGCGGCGCACAGCAACATCGGAAAGAACAGTCCGCCGAATACTTTTTTACCCGATATCAGTTTGAACGACGCCGCAGCCGCGTCGCGAAACCCGTAACCGTAAAACGCCATTATCGGCGACCAGTACAGCATGGGCGTTATTATAAGCACGTGAAAAAAGAACATCACACACGCTATAACGGCTATGACGGCAAGCGTCGCGCCCGCAGGTAGTCCCGCCGCGTTTCCTATGACGCAAACGAGCGTTGTCAGTCCGAATAATATAAAGCGCCACAAAATGGAAACGGCGCACATTATCGCGACGCACAACGCAGTGGGAAATATTGCGGTGTTTACCATTCTGAACGGGTGTTTGAGCGAGAGCTTACCCGTGCGTAAATGCGTGCCGATGGCCGACGTTATGAGCGCCGCGCCCACTACCTGAAATATACCGATAACTATTACCGGCCATAAATACAGCCACGGATCGCCGAAAATTATTCTGAACGACTGCTTTATGGGTACGTAGGGATAGTAATCGTACGCCGAAACGAACGATACTTCCCAATAGGGCGAATACAAAAAGCACGCTATCACGGACGGAACGATCATGACCGCGAGCGGCAGCCAAAAATGCTTTTTCAGATATGAAAATGTTGCGGCAACGTATTTCACACGGTTATTATATCTCTAATCGTGTAATTTTGCAACACTTTTAATGTGTTGCGGCTTTTCGCATTTTTGTTTTCGCGCGCTTATTCGTTTTTTCGGCACGGGGCGGCTTGACTTTGCCAACGGGTTTAATAAAAGCCAACGGCGAACTTTTATGACTGCGACGCTTTACCGAGTTTACCACGCCTATACCCGACATAAACACGATAAGACCCGAACTGCCGCTGCTTATAAACGGCAACGGAAGACCGGTAGGCGGTATGCTTCCCGTTACGACCGCCACGTTTACCATAACTTGTATCGCGATTATTGCGGCTATGCCCGAGCACAGCAGCGAGCCGAACCTGTCTGGCGCGCCCTGCGCTACTTTCAGCGCTCGCCGTATCATTATGATATACGCGATGAGCACTATCATACAGCCGAAAAGTCCGAGCTCCTCGCCTATCACGCTGAATATGAAATCGCTTTCCGAAAACGGCAGGAATAAATACTTTTGCCGCGAATTGAACAGCCCGACGCCGAAAAATCCGCCCGCGCCCAATCCGAAATACGACTGTATCAACTGATACCCTTCCGCAAGCGGACTGTCCCACGGATCGATAAACGCCATAAGCCTTTTGAAACGGTACGGCTCTATCAATATAAGCACCACCGCCGCCGCTATCAAAGGCGCTATTACGGCTAGCAAATGCTTGATCTTTGCGCCGCTCAAAAACAGCATGACTATCATGAGCGCCGCCATACATATAGTCACCGACATGTTCGGCTCCAAAATTATGAGCACGCACATAGTCCCGCCCACGCCTATTACCGGCAGGATACCCTTAAAACTAGTTACCTTATCGGGTCTTGTCCCGAGATACGCCGCGGCAAACACTATAAACCCGAACTTACCGACTTCGCTCGCCTGTATCGTAAAAAACGGCAGGTTTATCCACCGTCTCGCTCCGTAGTTTTCTATCCCGACCGACGGGATAAACACGATAGCGAGCAGTACGACGGAAACCGCGAGTATTACGTATCTGAGTTTATACAGAACGCGATAGTCGATACGCGAAAACAAAAACATCGCGGCAAGCCCCAACCCCGCGCCCAAAAGCTGTTTATACACAAAATAGTACTTTGTGCCGTACATCTTTTCGCCCGAGTACATGCCCGCGGAATATACCATGAGCACTCCGAACGCCACGAGCGCCAGCGTAACTGCCACAAGCACTATATCCGACCGCCCCAGCGGGTCGTTTATATGCGAACCGAACGGATCGCGTTTTTTACGTAAACGTTTTTCTTTCATTTCCGCCCCCGCAACGCATTCACTTCGGCTTTGAAGCTGTCGCCGCGCTCGGCGTAGTTTCCGAACTCGTCGAAAGACGCACAGCAAGGCGACAGAAGCACCGTTTGCGCCGCGCTTTTCGTAGCCGCCGACACCGCCGCAGAAAGTCTGTCCGCGATTATCACACTTCCGCTAAACTTTGCGCGCTCCGCCGCCTCCGATACGTCCTCGCCGCACTCGCCCATAGCTATCACATCAATCACGCGCTCGGGAAGTTCGCGAAAAAGCGGTTCGAAATCCAAACCCTTATTGCGTCCGCCTACTATCAAACAAACGCTGTCATGCGTTGTTTCCACCGCCGCGAGACACGCCGCGATATTAGTCGCTTTGCTGTCGTCTATCCACTTTTTTCCGCACGCCGTGCCGACGTATTCCACGCGGTGCGCGTCGAGCTTGGCGGTAGACAGCGCTTTTATTATATCGCGGTTATCCGCGCCCATGCTCTTGGCAACGGCGACGGCTGTAAGCGCGTTTTTGAGATTGTGCGCGCCGCCCAGCCTGAGATAGTCCGTCGAGCAAACGCGCTCGCCGAAAAACTTGAAAAACCCGTCTTCTATATACGCGCCGTCAACCGCGCCGACCGAACTGCAACGTATTATCCTCGCTTCCGTTTTAAGCGTTTTGAGCGCGCCCACTTTGACGTCCTCGCCCAATACCAAAACGCCGTCGCCGTCCATATTCGACGCGATATTGCACTTACAGCGGCAATATTCTTCAAACGAACCGTGCCAATCGATGTGATCGGCTTCGATATTGGTTATAACCGCCGCTTTGGGGTATATGACCGCATCGTACAGCTGAAAACTCGACAGCTCGCATACCAATACTTTCTTTTCTCGCTCCGCCGCCGTCGTTATGGGATAGCCGATATTGCCGCATGCCGTACCGCCGAGCATAGCCGCGATAAGACTTGTCACAGTCGTCTTGCCGTTTGTGCCCGTCACGCCTATAACGGGGCAATCGGCTATGGCAAAACCTATCTCGACTTCGCCCGTCGTGGGTATCTTATTTGCTAGGGCATAGTCGTAAACGGCGTGATCGCGTCTTATACCGGGGCTTATGACCGCACCGTCGTACACTCCGTCCTTGGGCTTTACAAAAACACCGTTCTTGTCCGAATATATCTTAGCTTTGCCGCCGTGTTTTTTGATAGCTCGAAGCGCCGCCCGCCCCGACGTGCCGTCGCCGTAAATAAAAAAATTCTTGCCGTCGTAAATCTTCATAACATAATTGTATGAAGCGCGCGGCATATTTAGAATTGCACGGCGGCGACGTATCGCAAAGTATATGTAGCTATGTCCTACGCGTAAAGCACTATCATGAGCGCGGCGGTCACTATACCGCACACTATGGTCACAAGCGTGTATATCACAGTTATCTTCCCTTCGAACACGCCTTTGCGCTCGAAGTGATGATGGAGCGGCGCCATTAAAAACACTCTCTTGCCCGTGATCTTGAACACAATGACCTGAATGATAACGGACAACGTGGACGCTACGTACATTATGCCTATCAAGAGCATGCTGAGAGACATTCTGCTGAATATGGCAACGCACGCCAAAAATCCGCCGAGCGCCATCGAGCCGGTATCGCCCATGAATATGCGCGCGGGGTGGGTGTTAAAGCACAAAAACGCGCAAAGACTGCCGCCTAGCGCGGCGCAAAGCACCACTATATCGGACGCCGCCGCGCCCGACACTACGCCTGCAAACATGGCTATACCCATGATCACGCACACGAAAAGCGCGTTGGTCGCGGTCACCGACGCCGCCAAGCCGTCCAGCCCGTCGGTAAGATTCACTGCATTTGTAAACGCCGAAAATATAAACACGTAATACAAGGGCGCGAACCGTCCGAGCTCTATGGTTTTTGGCGCGAACGGCACAAACACCGACGATCCGATCTCGGGGTCGTAATACGCATATACCGAGACTATAACGGCGAGTATTATCTGAAAAATCAGTTTTTGCGCCGCCGAAAGCCCTTTATTGTTTTTATACCGTACTTTTATAAAGTCGTCTATAAACCCGATAAGCGCATAACCGAGCGTGACTATAACTATGATATACGCCGCATTGCCGTCGTGCCCAGTGTAAAACAGCGCGGTAAAAAGCGACAGAACAATGGAAATGCCGCCCATGGTCGGAGTGCCCGACTTGGACTTGTGATTGTCTACGTACGACAGTATCGGTTGCCCCGCTTTGAGACGCTTAACAAGCCTGACGTTTGCGGGGAGCAATAAAAGCGCGGTCAAAAACGCCGTTAGAAACCCGCAAAGTACAGCTATCAAAATCCGTTTTCTCCCGCTATCTCCATCACGTAACGCTCGTCGTTATACGGCTGTTTCTTGCCCATTACGTCGTTATACTGTTCCGCGCCCTTGCCCGCTATCAAGACTATATCGTCCTTTTCAGCCATTTCGAGCGCGGCGCGTATAGCCTCTTTTCTGTCCACTACGGTCGTATAGTTAGTGCCGCCTATCTCTTTTATGCCCTGCTCTATTTGGCGGATTATATCCACGGGCGGCTCGAACCTCGGGTTATCGCTCGTGACAAAACAGTAATCGCTCATTGTGGAGACTATTTTGCCCATGACCGCGCGCTTGGTCTTGTCGCGATTGCCGCCGCAACCGAACACCGTGATTATTTTTGCGGGCGCAAACTCGCGAATGGCGCGAAGGATATTGGCTATGCCGTCGTCTGTGTGCGCGAAGTCGATTATCACGTTGCATCTTGCGGTGTTGATTATATTGAATCGCCCGTCTATCTTTTTAACGTTGCGTATGCCGCCGAGCACCGCAGAAAACGGCAATTCCAACGCCGACGCGACCGCCGCCGCGCAGAGCGTGTTGTACATATTGAACCGCCCCGTCAAGTTGAACTTGACGTCGCCCACGCTGTCGAATACGTTTATCACGTAACTGAGCCCGTACGCGCTCATGGCAAGATCTATACCGAATACGTCGGAAGGATTGTCCACGCCGTAAGTTATCACGTGAAGCTTGGAGTTTTTTATAAGTTCCGCGCCGAGCGCATCGTCGGCGTTTATGACCGCGGTGCGCGCATGCTCGGGCGTAAACAGCAACCGCTTAGCCGCGGCGTACGACTCCATATCGCCGAAAAAGTCGAGATGATCGCGCGAAAAATTGGTAAACGCCGCTACTTCGTATACTATGCCGTCCACCTTTTTAAGCGCGAGCGCGTGCGCGGACACTTCCATGACCACATACTCGACGCCCGCTTCCGCCATGTCGAAAAGCGTGCGCTGAAGGTCGATGGGATCGGGCGTAGTGAGCGTTGCGGGGAGTTTGCTTCCCGCATACTCGACGGCGTTTGTGCCTATCAGCCCGCAGGACTTGCCCGCCGCCTCTATTATGCTTTTGACGATATACGTGGTAGTCGTTTTGCCGTTTGTGCCCGTAAGCCCTATTATCTTTAAACGCTTGGATGGATTGCCGTAAAACGCGCACGCCGCGAGGCTAAGTGCGCTCCTGCTGTCGTCCACTTCTATCTGTATGCAGTCGAGCGCGAGCCGACGTTCAACGACGAGCGCGACCGCACCTCTACTCAAAGCGTCGGCGGCAAAAGTGTGCCCGTCGTTGTCTCTGCCGACAAGACAAAAGAAAACGTAACCCTCTTTTACTTTGGAGCTGTCCGAGGCAAGCCCTTCTATTTGTATATCGTCACATTCGGGAACGTCAAATCCCAATTCGCTAAGCTGCATTGCCCGCCCTCCCGACAAAGTATATGTTTATTTTAGCCCGTTAATGGCAAACTTGCACGGCTTTTGCAAATTAACGCATTATTCGGCAGTTTCTTTTATTGCCCGACAATCGTAAAATGCTCATACGCACCTTATAAGCACCGTGTCGTTTACCGCTATTTCTGTTTTGGGCGCGGGCGTTTGAGAAACGACTTTACCTTCGCCCACCGTTTCCACCGACAGCTTGGCGTTTTCCAGAACGGCGACTGCTTCTTCAGCCGAAAGTCCCAAAACGTCGGGCATGAACGTGGTCTCGACGTCCTCCGCCGCCGTGGGTTTCAATCCCGTGTAGTCGAATATCTTGGCAAACGTTCTGCCCGCATACGGTGCGGCGACGAGACTGCCGTAATACATATAGCCTTGCGGCTCGTCGACTATCATAAGCACGGCGTACTTGGGGTCGTTTGCGGGCGCGAAACCTATAAACGACGAAACATACTTACCCTGAGCTATCGCACCGTTGACGTACTTTTGCGCCGTGCCCGTTTTGCCGCCTATCGCATACCCCGCAACTCCCGCCTTGCTTCCGCCGCCGTTCGCAACGACGCCCACTAAGTACTCGCGCATTTTAGCCGAAGTAGCTTCGCTCACCGTGCGCCCGACGGCTTCGGGAAGACGCGTCGCGAGATTCTTGCCGTCGTAAGAATCGACGGACGAAACGAGATACGGCTTATACAGCGTTCCGCCGTTTACCACCGAGCATACGCCCGTTATAAGCTGTAACGGCGTGACCGCAACCGCCTGACCGAACCCGATACGCGCAAGATCGACGGGCTTTACCGCCGACTCGTTCATGAGCATGCCGCCGCTTTCTCCCGCAAAGTCCACGCCCGTCTTTTTGCCTAGCCCGAACTTATGCAGAGCGTCATAAAACCGCGACGTGCCCAGTCTGGACGCAAGATCCATAAACACGCAGTTGCACGAGTTTTTTACGCCCTCGGCAATGTGCTGACTGCCGTGCCCTATCGAACGCCAACAGCGTATGCGCTGTCCGTCCACCGTGCGCGACCCCGCGCAATAAAACGTGTCGTTGTCGTTTACCACGCCCGCTTCCAATGCCGCCGCGGTCGTGAAAATCTTGAACGTAGAGCCTGGCTCGTACATGTCCACTATCATGGTGTTTCGCGACAGGGAATTGAGTAAATCGAGATCGTTACGCGGCGGATCGTTAAGATCGAACGACGGGTTCTTAGCCATGGCGAGTATTCCGCCGGTATTGACATCCATGACTATCATGGACGCAGACTTAGCCGAAAATTCGGTAGCCGCCGCAGTTACAGCGCTTTCCGCAAAGCGCTGTATATTAAGGTCTATCGAAAGCGTCAGATCGCAGCCCGCAACGCCCGGAACGTACCGAGTTGCGCCGCCCGGGATCTCGCGCCCCGCTATATCGGTCGGCGTATAAGCAAACCCGTCCACGCCCGTGAGGTATTTGTCGTAATAGCTCTCCAAACCCGATTGTCCGACGTTGTCGATATTGGTAAACCCGAGTATCTGAGACAGCGACGTACCGTAAGGATAGTTGCGCTTTGTGTCAAGCGTATAATAAAGCCCCGCTACGTTTCTTTCACGGAGCGAGTATGCCGTTTGCGCATCTATCTTGCGCTTTATAGTGACCTCTCCGACGGACGACGAAAGCTTTTCGAGCACGCTGTCATAGCCGAGCTCCAAAGTATCGGATATCACGCGCGCCGCTTCTTCCTTGTTTTTTACGGCGTTGGGACGCGCATACAGCGTGAACACGTCGCGGCTGTCCGCAAGCACGTTCCCGTTTCTGTCGAGTATCTTGCCGCGCTCCGCTTTGAGCGGAAGATCGCGATACCACTGCTCCGCCGCCTTGATCTTAAGCTCTTTGCCGTCTATTATCTGAATGTAAAAAAGCCGCCCGAACAGTGCGAGAAAAACGCAACACAGAGCGATAAACGCTATAAGTATCCTCTTTCGCATCGTGACCGCGCCCGCTTTCATAAGCCCTCCATAGCACGCTATTATATGCAAGCATCGGCGTTAAGAGAATACTTTTCATTTTCTCCGCGATATATAAACCGTTTACGGACGCGGTTTTCGCTCAACAAAAAAACCGACGCCTTATCGACGTCGGTGGTTATCTTATTTCTTATTTACATGAGCACGCGGGTCAGCCAGTCGCAGAAGCCGTCGAAACCGTTTGTGTGTACGGGGGGATCGGGATATTCGACTTTACCTACCGTTGTCGCGCTTCCCGCAGGATCGCCCGCATACGTCATGCCGAGGTTTATCGCTTCGTCGCGTATAGCGTCGGGGTCGGTGGAAGCAGCTATATCCGTCTGCTGATTGGCTATAAGCGTTTGCTTTGCCGCTATCTCCTGCGCAAGCGTGTCTGCCGCCGCCGTCGCTTTGGATATGGATACGCCCGTCGCGATGACCGCTACCGCGAGCACGAGCGCGATCGCGAGATACACGAAAAGCATGACTTTGATTTTGGGACTGAGCTGAGTGCGCTGTCTTTTGGTCGGCACCGCGTCGTTGAGCTCGATTGGTTGTACGTCCTCTTCGATGGGTGTGGAAAGCACGCTGCGCGTCTTTAAGGTCGGCATGATGTCGTCTTTCTCGTGCGCGCGCTTTGCCTTTTCGGGGCGCGGCGGGAGATTCTTTTTCGGCTCGACTGCGGGCGGAACTACCATCGCTTCTCTTGTGGTATATCTAAAGTCCTGCGCTACGGAAGGTTTTTCGCGCAGTCTGATGTCCTCTACGGGCTGGGCGTTCCCGATAATGCTGTCGCTTACGGCCTCGGAAGGAACTTCCGCATTCAACGCGGTATCGGAGACGATACGCTCGCCCGCGTAGCCGCCCCGTCTTTCAGCATCTGTTGTTGCTTGCCGTCTTGTGATTATCATGGTGTTTCCTTCCTTACAGTTTTTCTATCACGCGAAGCGTTGAGCTTTTGGCACGCGGGTTCGCGTTGAGTTCGTCTTGCGACGGTTTATATCTGCCTATTATCCTGCCCGTAGCGCGGTGATCGCACACGCAAACGGGAAGGCTTTTGGGACAAATGCAGTCTGTGGCGTAATCGGCAAACGCCGTTTTTACTATGCGGTCTTCGAGCGAATGAAAAGTTATCACAGCCAATCGCCCGCCGCGCTCTATCATGCCGAATATCCCGTCAAGCGCGGCTCTGAGCCCGCTGAGCTCGCCGTTGACTTCTATACGGATAGCTTGAAAGCTCTTTTTTGCGGGATGCCCGCCAACGCGGTGCGGCACGGACGCCGCTATTATTTCGGCAAGCTCGACGGTGGAGTTTATGTCCTCTTTCGCACGCGCGCGCACTATTGAGGAAGCTATGCGCCGCGAGAACCGCTCCTCGCCATACTCCCACAGTATGCGAACGAGCTCTTCTTCCGAGTACCCGTTTACCACGTCGTACGCGGAAAGCTTTTGCGTTCTGTCCATACGCATATCGAGCGCACCGTCGCGCATATACGAAAAGCCGCGCGCGCCGTCATCGAGCTGATGCGAAGATACGCCGAGATCCATGACAGCGCCCGAAACCGAAAATATTTCGGCGGCGCGAAGAAGTTTCGCCGCATCCTCGTATTGACCTTTAATGTACGTTACCCCGCCGTTAAGCGTGGCTTTGCAGTGCTCGAGCGCATCGTCGTCGCGGTCTATGCCAACGACCTTTCCGCCCGCTTCGAGTATCGCCCGCGTATGTCCGCCGCCGCCGAGCGTGGCGTCCAAGTACAGCCCGTCCTTTTTTATCGCCAGCGCGGTTATTACCTCGCTCGCCATGATCGGAACGTGATAGCTCATGTTTCAAACGCCGAAAGCACCTTTTTGATATCGATGGCTGCCATGTGCTCTTTGTAAGCGTCCTCGTCCCATATCTCGGCGTGGTCCATAGCGCCGATGGTGATAACGTTCTTTTTCAAACCGCACTCGGCAATAAGTATGGGGTTGATGGCGACCCTGCCCTGCTTGTCTTCCTCTATGCGCTGCGTTTTGGAAAACAGCACGCGTTTTATGTCGCCGGCATTGAGGTTGAGAAAGTCGGTCTGCTCCAAACGCCCGTATACGTATTTATCGAAGTCGTCTTTGGTGTATATCATGATGCACTTTTCAAAGCCGACGGTCATCATAGGCTCTTCGCCGAGCAACGCGCGGAAACGGGGCGGTATTCTCAACCGTCCTTTATCATCTATTTGGTGATGATATTCTCCGAAAAACAATTCCCGTCTCCTCGTGCATATCGGCTCTTATCAGCCATTTCGGTTATTATAGCACACTCATTAACCATTTTCAACCATTTTTAACCATTTTATTTAATTTTTTCCGAGAAATTTTAACGGGATATTATATAATTCGACTGTATGATTTACCGTGCCTTGACATATACGGGCGCGGGGCGTATAGATCCGTCTATTTAATTGACAATGATCGGAGCAGTATTTATAATAAGTACATTATGGAATTAAACGACGTACTCGCCGCTCGCGAGCGGCTTTCGGGAACGGTGCATCACACGCCGCTCGAACATTCTCGGACTTTTTCGGTGATGTCGGGCGGAGACGTTTATTTAAAGTGCGAGAACCTGCAAAAGACGGGCTCGTTCAAAGTTCGCGGTGCGCTCAATAAGATAAGCAAGCTCGATCTCGGCGCGGGGACTGCGGTATACAGCTGTTCCGCGGGTAATCATGCGCAGGGCGTGGCGTTTGCGGCGAACAGGCGCGGGGTCGAAGCGGTCATTTATATGCCGTTATCCACGCCTATCGCCAAGATATCCGCGACCGAGGGGTACGGCGCAAAAGTCGTTTTACACGGCGACGTGTTCGACGACGCCAAGGAGCGCGCCGTCGCCGACTGCAAAGCTATGGGCGGAGTATTCATTCCGCCGTTCGACGACGAGGATGTTATCGCGGGTCAAGGCACAGTGGGGCTCGAGATCATGGAAGACATACCCGACGCCGACGTTATAGTCGTGCCTGCCGGCGGAGGCGGGCTGCTTGCGGGCGTTGCGTTCGCCGCAAAATGCCGCAATAAAAACGTTAAAGTGTACGGCGTTCAAGCCGAGGGCGCGGCGGCTATTGCCGAATCGTTCGGCAAAAAAACCAAAGCGCTCGATAAGATATTTACCATTGCCGACGGTATAGCGGTCAAGCGTCCCGGGGATATTACCATGAAGTACATCAACGCTTACGCCGACGGTATACTCACCGTTTCCGACGACGAGATAGCGTCCGCCATAATCGCGCTTATCGAGCGCGCGAAAGAGATAGTCGAGCCTGCGGGCGCGGCGGGGCTTGCCGCGGCGCTTTGCGGCAGGTACCGTCATATATTCGGCGGCAAAAAGGTCGTTTGTCTTTTGTCGGGCGGTAATATCGACGTGAGTTTCGTGCACAAGATAATCGAAAAGGGCTTGGTGAGCCGAGGACGGCAGATACGGCTGTCGGTCGTCCTGCCCGACAAGCCCGGCTCGCTCGAAAACGTGAGCCGCATACTCGCCTCTTTCGGCGCGAACGTTATTGCTATACAGTACGACCGAGTAAACGCCGAGCTGTCGCTCAACGAGACTATCCTTCATATCACTTGCGAAGTGTCGGGAGCCGAGCACGGCAAGCGCGTTATCGATGCGGTGCGCGCGGCAGGCTACGCCATACTTTGATTGTGTTTACATGCCCACCCGCTTCCTTTCGGACGCGGGTTTTTGTATGTAATTATTTGTAAATACCACTGCGGCACGCCGCAAAGATTTAGCCAAATGCGCCGCGCAGATTAAAGTTCGATTTTTATTGCTTTATTGCCTATCTGATCGCACGACGTGAGGTAGTACGGCACGCCGTTCTTATGTACGATCGGCTTCGATCTGCAATCCTTGCCGTGCAAGTGACCGTACACGACTGCGTTTACGCCGTACTTATCGAAAAGCGACGTTACTTCGCTGTCCTCGAACCTTGCGTTGAACGGCGGATAGTGGATCATGAATATCACTTTATCGTCGGGGTTGCGCTGTTTTGACATGGCGGCAAGCGACATTTCCATGCGGATGAGCTCGCGCGCGTAGAGCTTTTTGCCCTGTTCGGTCTTGTCGTCCGCGCTCCAACCGCGACTGCCGCAAACGACTATATCGTCCAGCCGAACAAAATCGTTCTGCACGGCGTACACGTTTACGGGAAGCGCGGCGCGAAGCGCCGCTATGCCGTTCCACCAATAGTCGTGATTGCCGCGTATCAGGACTTTGCGGCCGCGGCACAGTCCGCCTAAGTATTCGAGGTCGGGCGCAGCGGCGTCGAGCGTCATTGCCCAGCTCAGGTCGCCCGCGAATAGCACTATATCGTCGTCCTGCGCGGCGCGTAACGAGTCGCGTATACTGTCGAGGTAATTGTCCCATACCTCGCCGAATATGTTCATCGGTTTCGGATTGTTTATCGATAAGTGCAGGTCGGATATCGCGTATATATTCATGCTGTTATTCTACCACTACCCTCGTCAAATTGTCAACCTACTTCTTTTGAAAAAGAAGTAGGCAAGAAAACTTTAAGCGAGTTTTAGTTTTCTTTTGTTTTACTTTTACGCTATGTTTGACTTTACATTAAATGTTTATTAACTTTTTTTGAAAAAGAAGTAGGTAAGAAAACTTTAAGCGAGTTTTGATTTTCTAGACTAGAAATTCTTTGTAACATGAAAAAACCTCGCCTGTTAAAAGCGAGGTCGTCTTATTTATAGTATTTAAAAGTCGTCGTTATTTAGCGTCGGGAAGATCTGTCTGTTATCGAAGCCCACGCACTTGCCGCCTGTGCACGGCGGATAATTGCAATAGCCGTAAGTCGGCACGAGTATATCCACGTTTGCAACGACTTTTATTATGCGCAGTAAACACCCGCCGACGGAGACGGCGTTCATTCCTATGATAGCGCCGCTGTTTACCGTCATTACCGTTTGCACTTCTATAGAATATGGCACGACCGCGCGCGTAGGAAGCCTCAGCCGCACGTTTATCTCTTCCGTATGCTTGGCGGCAATCGTTGTAAGCACGCCGCCCGACTCATACGTGACGGCAAACGTAGTGACCACCTCGCCCGCGACGCGACAGCAACCGTCGCCGTCGTCGGATACAGTGTACCCGACGAGCTCGCTGTCCGTGACGCGCGCCGCGACAAACGTAGCCTGCGGCGGTATATCCGCATCGGTGGTAAGCGTTAGCGTTACGTTATCGTCGCTCAGTCTGCACCCGTCAAACACGCGCTTGACCTCTATCACCATGCGGCAACACAGTCCGTCGAAACTGCCGCCGCACCCTGCTTTTACAGCCATAACGCCTCCGAAATACTTGATCCATATTATTTATTCCGATAATTATAAAAGCGTTACAGGCATATAAAAAACCTTTCTTTCGAAAGGTTCTATTATTATTTATTCCGCGTCCGCTGCGGCGTCCTCGAACACAGCCAAGACGTCCTCGAGCCTATTCAAAACGTCGTCGCGCCCCGCGTTTTTTGCCGAACTCGTAACGATAAGATTGTCTCGAGCTAGCCCGAGCGCGGCGGCAATTTTTATTTTTGCCGTACCCACCGCGGCTTTACTCAGTTTGTCGGCTTTGGTGAGCACTACGGTAAACGGCAAATTGAGGTCTCGAAGATAGTTGATAAGCACTTTGTCGAGTTCCGACGGATCGCGGCGCACGTCCATCAGGCACAGGACCTGCGCTATGTTTTTTCCGCGCCGAAAGTACGCGTCAGTGCGCTCGCCGAAGTCGTCGCCTATCCGTTTTTGCGCCGCATTGAATCCGTAACCGGGAAGGTCTACAAAGTAAAAATCCCGAGGTTCCGCTCTTACTTCGAAAATATTGATGAGCCGCGTCCGCCCGGGTGTCTGCGAAGTCTTGCAAAGCCGCGCGCCCATCAACATGTTCAAGAGCGTGCTCTTACCGCAATTACTGCGCCCCGCCACCGCGATCTGCGGCGCATACGTGTCGGAGCCCTCGGCGTCGAGCGCGGCACAGCTCGTAACGAACTTTGCCGACTTTACTTTCATACAATCACCGCTGTAAACACTTTATCGATATTGTCTACCGTGATGATATCGAGCTTGTCTTTTACTTCTTTGGGCACGTCCGCGAGGTCTTTTTCGTTTTCGGTAGGGATTATAAGCCGCTTAAAGCCCGCGCGGAACGCTGCGAGCGATTTTTCTTTCAGTCCTCCTATCGCGAGCACTTTGCCGCGAAGCGTGAGCTCGCCAGTCATCGTCGCGTCGTGCGCGACTTTTTTACCCGAAAACGCCGACATAAGCGCCGTCGCTATCGTAATGCCCGCGCTCGGTCCGTCCTTGGGCGTCGCGCCTTCTGGAAAATGCAAGTGCACGTCGCACGTTGTAAAAAGCTCGGGGTCGATCCCGTAGTCGTCGGCACGCGACCGCACGAGCGAGAGCGCGGTAAGACATGATTCTTTCATTACGTCGCCGAGGCTGCCCGTAAGCTTGATCTCGCCTTTGCCGTTTTTGATGATAGCCGCTTCTATATTGAGAGTAACGCCGCCGACGCTCGTCCATGCAAGCCCCGTCGCCGCGCCTACTTCGTCCTTATCGGTCACCGCGCTGTCTTTGTACTTGGGCGGACCGAGGAACTCCGTGACTTCTTTTTTAGTCACTTTGTAAACGCTCTTATCGTCCGCGCTTTCCACTACTTTAAGCGCTATCTTGCGCATAACCGTCGCTATTTCGCGCTCAAGATTACGAACGCCGCTTTCTCGCGTATAATTGGAAATGATATACGTGATGACCGCGTCGGACATTTCGATCTTGACCGATTTAAGTCCGTTGGCTTCTATCTCTTTGGGTTTGAGATACCGCTTTGCAATCTGCAGTTTTTCCTCGTACGTATAGCCCGACAGCTCGATAACTTCCAATCTGTCAAGCAATGCGGGCGGTATCGGGTCGAGCGAGTTTGCCGTCGTCACAAACATCACGTTGCTAAGGTCAAACGGCATATCGAGATAATTGTCTTTGAAATTGAAATTTTGGTTGGGATCGAGCACTTCCAAAAGCGCGCTCGCGGGATCGCCGTGGATATCCGCCGTCATTTTATCTATCTCGTCCAAAAGGAACACGGGGTTATTAACGCCCGCCTGACGAATGCCCGAAATTATGCGCCCGGGCATAGCGGCGACGTAAGTGCGCCTGTGACCGCGGATCTCCGCTTCGTCGCGTACGCCGCCGAGCGACATGGTAACGAGTTCTTTGCCCGCCGCGCGCGCTATTGACCGAACTATGGACGTCTTACCCACGCCCGGAGGTCCCACAAAGCAGAGCACGGGCGATTTGAGATTATTGGTCAGTTTGTACACGGCAAGGTATTCGAGTATGCGCTCTTTTACCTTTTCCAAGCCGTAATGGTCCTCGTTGAGTATCTTTCTCGCGCGGTCCAAAGCCATATCGTTGTCGGTCGATTTTTGCCACGGCATTTCAAGAATGAGCTCTATATACGAACGCGAAACGGTAGCTTCCGGCGTTGACGGATTCATTTTTTCAAACCGAGATATCTCTTTCTCCGCCTTTTCGTACGCGATAGGCGGCATAGAGTCTTTCATTTGAGCGAGCTTTTCCCGAAGCTCATCTATCTCGTCCGCGTCCTCGCCGAGTTCTTCTTTGAGCGCGCGTATCTGCTCGCGCACGTAATACTCTTTTTGGTTCTTGTCTATGTTTTGCCGCACTTTTGCGGAAATGCGCTTTTCGAGCGCGCGGATTTCCGTCTCGCGCGCAAGCACTTCCAATATCTGCTCGTACTGCGCCGACAAAGTTTTTGTCTGCAATACGCTCTGCTTTTCCGAATCGCTCGAGAATATATAATTGGATATTGTGGAAACAAACTTCTCGCCGTCGTCTACCGACAAAGTGCTGAGGATATCGCCGGGCATTTTGGTGTCTATCCTGCGATATTCTTTGAACTGCTCGTCGAGCCTGCGCTTGACTGCTTCGAAATAAATAGGGTCGTCCTTTTCGTATTCGTACTCTTTGAGCGTGACCTCGAAGCACGGATTGAGCGACACGTACGAATCGATCTGCATCCGCCGCCCCGCTATAAACACGACGCGCATGGCGTCGCCCGGCAATCTTTGCACTTGTTTTATGGTCGCGAGAACGCCCACGCGGTAAATGTCCTGCGGCGCGGGATTGACCATGGTCGCGCGTTTTTGCGCAACGAGAAACACGCTCTCGCCCGATTCCACCGCGGCGCTTACCGCGGAGTACGATTTATCGCGCGCCAAATCAAAATGCACCGCCTGACCGGGGAACACAACTTTGCCGCGAAACGCGATCATTTTGTACGACTTGACGGGCTGAGGGATCTGAGCGTCGTCGGTATTTGCTATAACTTTATTTTCCATGTCTTCCATACCATTGTAAGTATAACACATACGCTTGCAAATTACAACCGCTTAAAGGAAACGGATTCATTAAAATTGCATTAGACGTTTTTTCACGCGACGCATAATTGCGCTACTATTTTCCGCGTTTGAAAAACGCGGCGAAGCCCGCCGCGTTATATCGTGTTGTTTATATTATTTCCGCGCTACCTTGCACTTTATGGCCGCGTCGGCAACGGCTTTCGCGACTGCGCTCGCAACGCGTTTATCGAGCGGTGACGGAAGTATATAGTCCGCGCAAAGCTCTTTATCGCTTACGAGCCCCGATAACGCGACCGCCGCCGCGCGTTTCATTTCCTCGTTGATCACGCTCGCTCTTACGTCGAGCGCACCGCGGAATATACCGGGGAAAATAAGCACGTTGTTTATTTGGTTGGGCTGATTGGACGCGCCCGTTCCGACCACCGCCGCGCCCGCGGCTATCGCTTCGTCGCGGGTAATCTCGGGCACGGGATTGGCGAGCGGGAACACAATAGGCTTATCCGCCATGCTCTTTACCATGTCCGAAGAAACGATCTTCGGCGCGGAAACGCCCAAGAACACGTCCGCGCCGCGCATGGCGTCGGCAAGCGTGCCTTTAAGTCCCGATTTGTTCGTCACCTTGGAAATCTCTTCATGCGCGGGATTTTTATAGCTTTCGCCGCGTACAAGTATGCCGCACTTATCGACGCAAACAACGTCGCCCGCGCCGAGCGAGATAAAGAACTTCGTTATCGCTATACCCGCACTACCCGCGCCGTTGACGACTATACGCACGTTTTTTATATCCTTGCCCACTACGCGCAAAGCGTTGAGTAGCGCCGCGCCAGCGACAATCGCTGTGCCGTGCTGATCGTCGTGAAATACGGGTATATCGCAACGCTCGATAAGCCTGCGCTCGATCTCGAAACAACGCGGCGCGGAAATATCCTCCAGATTGATGCCGCCGAAGCTTGGTGCGAGCGCCGCTACGATATCAACTATAGCATCGGTATCTTTGGTGTTCAGACATATAGGCGTCGCGTCGATACCGCCAAACGCTTTGAACAGCGCGCACTTCCCTTCCATAACGGGCATTGCCGCTTCGGGACCGATATCGCCAAGCCCCAAGACCGCAGTGCCGTCGGACACTACCGCCACGGTGTTATGGCGCCGAGTAAGATTGTAAACTTCTGACTTATTCTCGGCTATGACAGTGCAAGCGCGCGACACGCCCGGCGTATAGCACATAGCCAAGTCGTCAAGAGTTTCGACGGGCGCGCGCAAACGCGTCTCCAATTTGCCCGCCCACTCGCGATGTTTTTTAAGCGATCTTTCGTAAACGTCCATTTTTTATCCTCCGAATATCAGTCGGCTCGCGACGATCCGTTATTTATTTCTGTCGTCCGTTATTATGTGAACTATTTCTTTCGGCTGCTCGATTAGTAATTCCGCCAAAAACTCGGGAAACACTTTGTACTCGCCAAGCTTGCTTATCGGTATCCACTCGGCGCGTTCTTCGCCGTCGCAACATTCGCTCTTGTGATCTATCTCGCGCTTTCCAATAGGTTTCATTATGTAATACAGGCAAACTTCGTGGCTGTCGTATTTATTGAGTACGCTCGCGCTGCCGTCGCGAAAAAAATTTTCGTTCACCGCTATAAGCCTATCCGCCTCGTACGCTATACCCGTTTCTTCCAAAGCTTCGCGCTCCGCCGCCTCCGCAGAAGTCTCTCCGAAATGCACGGCGCCGCCTACCGTATAATAGTAATCGGCAACGGCGTTGGTCACAAGAAGAACGTGCCCGTCCTCGACGATGACCGCGGCTGCTCTGTATGCAAAACGTTCGTTACCGCTCACATACCTGCAATTATGTTCTTTTCTGTCGTCCATAACAGCTCCGAATAAATCACTACAATTATTCTAAACGACAGTCTCAAAAAAGTCAATTCTTTTATATCGACCTACCGATAAGTTGAGATTTGCTATATGGCTCGCGCCGTATGTAAAGCCGCAAGGACTGCGGCGAATATCACTCTTTTATATCGTCGTCGCCTATGCCCGTCGCCTTGACGGGGATTGCGGCGGGAGCGGCGGACGGCATGGCTATGACCTGTGCCGATATAGAAGCCTCATCTTCACCGAACACACAGCTCTCGGCAACCGCCGCTTTTTTATCGCGCTTTGAAAACACATGTCGATTTATGCGCATTACAATAAACGCCACAACTATAATAGAGAGAGCCGCGACAGCGCCCCATAGCGCGAGCATGCCTGCGCCGAATTTATTGGGATCGAAATAGGTATATACGGTATCGCCGGTGATGCGCCCGAACGCTATCATAAAAAGATAATAAAGAAACGGGAAACACAATGCCGATATAGCGGTAACGTAATGCGTATTTCTCGCGTCGCAAAACGTAAAGTAAAACACCGCCATGAGTATGGGGTTTATAAAATGTACGATGATGGACGGGAATGCGAACGTAGCGAGCGGCGCAAACCCGACGCACATGCCCAAAACGACAAGCAAAAGCATCGTCGCATCAAAATACAAAAAATGCTTAATGTCTCGTCCCGTTACCTTGATATGCAGTGCGGCAAATATCAAAGTCATACCCGAAAAGAAATTCGACAGAAAAGTCATTTCATATATACGGTCGAAATGCCCAATATAGCCTATCGTAATGCCGATAAGCATTACCACGCCGAGAACGACCGACCACTTGGATTTTTCGCGCAAAACCGCCGTGCCTTTTTCCTCTTTCATAACGCGTTTATCTTTTGATAAACCGTATAAAATTATGCACAGCAAAACACTCGTCCGAAAATAAAAACAGTTAAGGCGCAATTAAGATATGAAATCGCGGACATGTGCTATTAATTTCAACTCGCGCACCACATACTGACCCCGCCGCTGTTATCGGTACGCGTTTCATCATGTATGTAATTTCAGCTCAAAAGCCCATCGCAGGGCGTCACCTTTATCGTTGGTAATCGACACCGAACCTACGACATTTCAACTCACGCGCCCCTCGCGGGCGCCACTAATCCCCGAATGTAAGATATATACCGACGGCACATTTCAACTCACACGCCCCTCGCGGGCGCCACTAATCCCCGAATGTAAGATATATACCGACGGCACATTTCAACTCACACGCCCCTCGCGGGGCGCCACAGCAATCTAATATGTCGCCTTTACCTGCCGATGGTTCATTT
>CATLHE010000015.1 GCA_949948895.1 uncultured Christensenella sp. | reverse complement strand
GGCTTTGCCGTTTTCGACGGTTTTGCGGCGCTGTCCGACTGCTCGGGCTTTGACGCTTTTTCGGGTTTTTGCTTTGCCGCCTGCTCTCCGTTTTCGGGCTTTTTCGGGCTTGACGCTTTTTCCGATTTTTTCGCGGCGGGCTTCGCCGCCTTTTCGGACTTTCCCACCGTTTCGGACTTTGCCGCATTTTCGGCTTTGACGCTGCTCTCCGGGTTTGCTTTAACTTCGGCGTCGGCGCGGGGGCGATCGTTCGCCGCCACGGCGGGCTCTTCTTTCTTTTCGGGTTCTTCGACCGTCAAACGGACCTTGGCTTTACGCAGAAATCCGCCGGCGTCCACCACTTCGACGTTTACTTCGTCAAGCGATACTCCGAGCTGAGCGAGACCTTGATCTATCGCGTCCTGTACCTTTTTTGCGGTGACCTCGATTGTCATTACACACCTACCTAAAAGCCTTGCGGCTTGATTTTCGTTTTGCGTTTATTCCCACGCCGAACGCGTAACGCCACGCCGGATCGGCGGCGCACCCGCGCAACCTTTGCGCGGGGATCATTTTTTCTTTTTGTCGCGCGAGCTGTGATCGTAGTTCATGAGCTCGTTGGGGTCGGGTCTGCCGCCGCGCACCACCGTAGTCGTGTACGTCGTTTTTTCGCGCTTGGACTTTTTCTTTTGCGCGGCAGGCGCGTCGCCGCCCGCGTTCTTGTCGTAATCCCTTGCTATGATCTCGCTCTCGCGCTTGCCCGCGTCGGGGTTAGCGCCTTTTACGTAATGAATTATAGGCGACTGTTTGTACGATATAGTCCGAGGGCTGCCCGTGGATATACCGTAGTTCTTGTTGCGCTTATGCTTGTCCGCCGCTTTGATTATTGCGGTAAACGTAAAGTTAAAGAACAGCGTGGTAGCGCTGTTGACCACCATGTACAGCGTGAATATGGACGCGTACTGTATAGCGAACACCGCCATCATGACGGGCATGACAAACATCATCACTTTCATGCTCGTCGCCATTCCGCCCTTGGCGTTGACCTGCCCAGCTTTCTTTTGCTGCATGGTCGAAACCAACTGCGAGGCGACCGACAAAAGCACGACTAAAATCGGCAGGATCAAATACCCGTTTGTACGGTTGACCGACTTGTCGTTGAGCAATTTGTGCATGACCGTATTATACGTGTTCTTATTGAGACACGCGCTTATCTGCTCGCTCGAAAGCCCGTTTCTGTCCGCGCCTTTATATTTATTGATAGCCGTTTCAAACGACTCCCAACTCAGTATTGCGCGATTGCCCCAAGGCACGTCGGGCGCCCAGATATTATCTATCCAAAGGAAGGACGCCTGCACCTTGTCGGTATTTTTGAGCGTGAAGTCGTCCGAAAGATTGTATTTCTGTTTGAGCTCCGTTACAAAGTCCTGATCGATACCGTCGAAGTACATTTTGAAAACGACGTCCTGACCCACTTTGACAGCGGTATCCGCCGAAGTGTCGTCAACGGCTTGCTCGTATGCGATATTATACTCGTCGTACAGCGTAGTATACTGTTTGAGCGTCATGTACTGCGCGACGGTGTTCATGGAAAGCCACAGCGTGATGAACACGACCATGGTGACTATCATGGGCAGACACGAGGAGAAATAGCTGTATCCCTCCTTGCGGTTGAGCTCCATTTGTTTTTGCGAAAACGCCTGCTTATCGCCGCCGTACTGTTTTTGGATCTTTTCCATGGTCGGCTTTAAGCGTTCGGTTATTTTTTGGTTTTTGTTGAGTTTATAACGCTGAAAGAAATCGAGCGGCGACAGTATCAGCTTTAACAGCACGGTGAACACGACTATACGCCAGCCGTAGTCGGCGATAAAGTCGAACACGTTCAGTATGAGCAAGTGCCACATTTTATCGGGTGCGGCTACGCTTGGCGTGACCGAGACTACCTCGCCCAAAAAACTCATTACGGTATTCAAAAAAGCCATTTCATATCTCCGCGAGGGTTGTCCGGTACGGGATCGAACCCGCCCGCTTTCCACGGCACGCATCGCAATAAACGCTTGGTGCCGAGGGCAACGCCTCGAATAACGCCGAATTTCCTGATAGCTTCGACCATGTACGTCGAACAGCTCGGCGTGTAAATGCAAACGTCGGGGGTGAGCGGCGAAATGCACTTTTTGTAAAAGTACACAAGCCCCAAAAACAACCACCTGAAAGTGACGATATTAACGATAACGCGCTTCGTCTTGCGCTTCATTATCTTACAAGCCCCGCTCTTTTAAAAAGTTTCTCAATCTCGCCGTCGAGCGTCGCGTAGTCCTTGCCCGCCGCGGACGGGTTGGCGGCTATCACCGCCTGACATCCGCAAAGCGCGCTCATGCGGTTTTGCACCGACGCGCGCAAGCGGCGCTTGACCTTATTGCGCACAACGGCTTTCCCGACTTTGTTGGAAACCGAAAAACCCACCCGCACGTTGCGCGCGGGCGTAAATATCAAAACGAGATCGGGCTCGGCAAAACGCTTTCCGTTGCGGTAAACGTATGTGAACGAGCCGTGTTTATTCAGTCTGTGCGCCTTATCGAGCAAGCGGTCTATTTGCCGAGCGGACGGGGCGTAAGGTTTACTCTGCCCTTGTTGCGGCGGCGTTTGAGAGTGCGTCTGCCGCCCTGCGTCTTCATTCTTTGACGGAAGCCGTGGACCTTGCGCTGCGCGCGCTTTTTGGGTTGATACGTTCTTTTCATGTTGTAATCTCCGTGTCGGCGGACAGCCCGCCGTTTATAGCGTTATGGCGTCGGCGGACACTCCGCCGATATAGCATACAAGGCATTATACCGCACTTTGTCCGCCTTGTCAAGTTTTTAAGCGCCGTGTTTTTCCGCCGCGCCCGATTTAGAGCATGCGGCGCGCCCCATGCGTTCTGTCCGTTTACTTGCATATAACAAAGATTTGGTGTACAATAGCGATATGAAATTGCAAAAACTGCTATCGATGGTCAGGCGCATGGACGCGGACTTCTCGCTCATAGCCGAGGGCGACCGTATCGCCGTCGGGCTTTCGGGCGGCAAAGATTCGCTCGCTCTGCTGCTTGCGCTCGCCGCATACAGACGGTTCTGCACCCATCCTTACGAGCTTTGCGCCGTGACGATCGACGCGGGCGCGGGCGCGGACTTTTCGCCGCTCGTGCCGCTCTGCGAATCGATCTCCGTTCCCTTACACATAGTAAAGACGGAGATACAGCCGATAGTATTCGAGGCGAGAAAAGAAAAAAATCCGTGCTCGCTGTGCGCCAAAATGCGGCGCGGCGCGCTTGACAACAAACTCAATGAGCTCGGCTTCAACACGCTCGCGCTCGGTCACAACGCAGACGACGCGGTGGAAACGTTTTTGCTCGGCATGATATTCGAAGGACGGCTCAACACATTGCAACCGGTGTCGTATCTCGACCGCGCGGGCATAAAACTCATTCGCCCGCTTCTGTACGTTCGCGAAAAGGAAACGGCGGCGTTCGTAGCCGAGAACAATTTGCCCGTTATAGTCAATCCCTGTCCCGCCGACGGCAAGACCTACCGCGAGACAATGAAGTCGCTCATTGCCGACATGCAAAAAATCGCGCCGTTCGCTTTCGACCGCATACACGGCGCGCTCATGCACCCCGAACGCAACAATCTCTTAAAGCCGCGTGACAAAAAGAGCGGCGTGCAAAAAACCGATACCGAGGAATAATATGTACGACTACCTGTTTTTCGATCTCGACGGAACGCTTACCGATTCGTACGACGGCATAACCAACTCTATCATGTACGCGCTTGAACGCTTGGGGATAAGCGGGTACGAAAAAGCGGACATGTTGCCGTTTGTCGGTCCGCCGCTTTTCGAGTCGTTCGCGATAATGACAAAGGGCGATCCCGATCTCACCGAAAAGGGCGTCAAGCTGTACCGCGAGTATTACGCCGAAGAGGGCTGGGCGCAAAACTCCGTTTACGACGGAGTAATAGATATGCTTAAAGCGCTCAAAGAGGCGGGCAAGAAAATGGCGGTAGCTACGAGCAAGCCCGAGCCGTTCGCCGTCCGCATCGTCGAGAAGTTCGGCTTGGACAAGTATTTCGAGTTTACGGCGGGCGCATCGTTCGACACGTCGCGCGCGCAAAAGAGCGACGTACTGCGCTACGCCGTCGACAGGCTCGGAGCAGACAAAGCCCGCTCCGTCATGATCGGAGACCGCAAGCACGACGTTATCGGTGCGAAAACGGTGGGGCTCGACGCGATAGGCGTGCTGTACGGCTACGGCGACCGCGACGAATTGGTTTCCGCAGGCGCGAAGAAAATTGCCGCTTTCCCTCATGAAATTATCGACCTGGTGTGATATAGTACGCGTCCAAAACTTGCTATTAAAAAACAAACCGCCTCGCATGCGATAGCGCACGGGCGGTTTTATTATTTATTGTTCGGGAGTCGCGCACGGCTCTTTTTTCTTGCGCCCGAGTTTTACGGGCAGTATGCTTCTTTTGCCTATAAACACGAGATAAAAGAAAGGGAGTTTTTTCAGTGCGTTATCGGAACAGGTGAACCGCAGTCCGCCGTCGGCGCGGTCGAACACGCGGTTATTCTTCGCTTTGCTCATTATAGCAAGCACAATGGCTATCGGGCTCGTGAGTATTATTACGAGCGTACTCATAACTACGTCGTACACGCGGTGCGCGCCGTTGTCGTAAAGGTACAGCGACAGCGTTGCCGCGACTGTTATCGCCGTTATTATTTTAAGCGCAATGAGCATGAGTCCCTCTTTCTATTCCTTGTCGCACTCGCGCTCGAACAGGTGTTTGCGATCCTTGTCTTTTTCTTCGTCCTCGGCGTCGACCGTGATCTGGACTTCTGCGACGCGTTTGGGCGTGGAGCGCGTGACGGTGATATGCAGGTTTTCGTAGTCGAACTTCTCGCCCGCGACGGGGATCTTTTCCATTTGCTCGGTGACAAACCCGCCGACCGACGACGACTCGAATTCTTCCTTGACGTCCACGTTCATATACTCGAACGCGTCGAGCAGCGGCGCGTTGCCGTTTACCACATACACGTTGTCGGCTGTGCGCTTGATGAATTCTTCTATCTCGTCATGCTCGTCGTATATCTCGCCGACGAGTTCTTCGAGAATGTCTTCCATGGTGATGATACCGCTCGTGCCGCCGTACTCGTCCACGACCACCGCCATGTGGATCTTGCCTTTCTGCATCATTCTGAGCGCGGCGGAGATCTTCATGTTTACCGACAGGCAGACCGTGGTCTGTATGCACGACTTAAAGTTATCCGCGCCGTCGACCATTGCCATCAGAAAGTCTTTCTCGTGTATGATGCCCACGACGGTGTCTATCGTGCCGCTGTACACGGGAATGCGCGAGTAGCCGTTATCGCGGAACGCTTTTGCCACTTCGTCCATGCTCGCCGTTTCGCTGACCGCGACTACGCCCACGCGGTGAACCATGATGTCGCCGACGTCGAGGTCTTCGAACTCGATAGCCGAGCGGATGAGCTCGCTCTCGTGCTCGTCGATACCGCCCTCGCTGTGCGCGGTCTCTACGTACGTCAGTAATTCGTCCTCGGTGATACCGGGGGCTTTTTTGAACTTGAATATCTTGAGCAGTAGTTTGCGCCACTGCGAGAATATCCATGTGAGCGGAAAAAACAGTATCTCCAAAATCCAAACGATACCGCTGACCGTGCGGACAAAGCCTTCGGGGTGTTCCTTGGCTATCGTTTTGGGGGTTATCTCGCCGAAGATGAGTACGGCTAGCGTCGTGACTACCGTGGATACCGTGACCGCCGTGGACTGGTTCTTCGTCATGATCGAAACGAAAAATATAGTCGCGAGCGACGTGAACACGATATTGACTATATTGTTGCCGATAAGCACGGTCGTGATGAGCTTATCGTAATTATCTATCATTTTGCCGGCGCGCTTCGCCCATTTGACGCCGTTGGCTTCGAGCGTGTGCAGACGCACGCGGCTGATACTTGTGAATGCCGTTTCCGTGGCGGAAAAGAACGCCGAGAGGAATACGAGCACTATAAGAGCTACCAATAAACCTATTTGAGATGGGTCCATTTAATTGAACTAAAGTCTCCCTTTAAAGATGAATATATCGTATTGTAGCATATGAATACTGCTTTGTCAACCCCAAACCAAGCATAGCTTGCAATCACAGATTGTTTTTTGTCGTGCAAACCAAATGTTTGACCAAGCACAGCTTGGATTTATGTCGTGTGTTTACTTTAATTATTTGTATGTCGTTACACCCGAATAAGAGCGGTTCAAATCGTCAAATATCCGTAGGGATCGACGACCGCTTGAAAGTTCGTTACCGTCCTCTTGTCATTCTGAGCAATGCGAGGAATCTAGGCGAACCGCCGCACATGCGTAAACGTTAAACAAACGATATCCCCATTACATGCCCCCGCTCTTTTTCGGGTGAAACAACAAATCGTCTTCACACACACACGACAGTCGCCAAGCCGCCGGCTTGTCATTCCAAGCCGCAGGCGAAGAATCTTTGGCGTAGCCGCAGAACAACAACTCCAAACCAATAGCAACCATTCCGTATGGTACGCAAACTGCGGCATATTTTTATGGGCGCTCGAAAGATAAAAGCCGAGAACGAAATAAAAATCCGTTTTCGGCTTTTGCTTTATCGATCGTATTTACCTTTCTTTAACTTTTGGCTATAGCGCCGTCCGTGCAGTGAATTGTGTAGTCGCCTGTGTCCTCATCCCAATAGCTGCCTTTCGTGATAGCGTTCCATTGTTCTTTTATGCCGTTAAATGTTATGCTAGTCAAGCCGCTACATCCGTTGAATGCGCAAAACCCGATACTCGTCACGCTGTTTGGGATAGTTACGCTCGTCAAGCCGCTACATCCACTGAATGCGCCATACCCGATACTCGTCACACCGTCAGGAATCACTAAGTCGCCTTTTACTTCCGCCCCGTCTATGATCAGTATATTGTTGGAACCCATTAAATAGTCTAGTCCCGATATCCCACACCACTCGGCAAGAGTTCCTATATATGTTATCCTCTTCAAACCGCTACATCCCCAAAATGCGCCACTCTCGATACTCGTCACGCTGTTCGGGATAATTATGCTAGTCAAGCCGCTACATCCACTGAATGCGCTTCCCTCGATGCTCGTCACGCCGTTCGGGATAGTTATGCTCTTCAAACCGCTACATCCATAGAATGCATAATAACCGATACTCGTCACGCCGTTCGGGATAGTTATGCTCTTCAAACCACTACATCCATAGAATGCGCGATCGCCGATACTCGTCACGCTATTCGGGATAATTATGTTCGTCAAGCCGCTACATCCATGGAATGCGTCATCCCCAATACTCGTCACGCTGTTCGGGATAGTTATGCTTATTAAACTGCTACAATCACGGAATAAATCCCCGATACTCGTTACGCTGTCGGGAAGAGTTACGCTCGTCAAGCCGCTACACCCATTGAATGCACTATCCCCGATACTCGTCACGCTGTTCGGGATGGTTATGCTCTTCAAACCGCTACATCCATAGAATGCGTGATCGCCGATACTCGTCACGCTGTCGGGGATTGTTATGCTTGTTAAACCGCTGCAATTATGGAATGCGGTTTCTTCTATATGAGATACTATATCCGGAATATCAAATTCCGTATCGGCTTTTCCCGAAGCATAACGTATCAATATTGTTCCGTCTTTATTATAGAGATTCCCGTCAATCGATTTATAATATTGATTATCTTCAGACACATTTATGCCTGTTAAAGAGTCGCAGAACGCAAATGTACCGTAATCGGTATCACTATAAGCTGCATTGCCGCCTATTTTCGTCACGTCTCTACCTATGGTTATGCTCTTCAAACTCCTGCAAGCATAGAATGCATAATCATATATTTCATATTCTCGTCCCTCATAATTATCGGGTAACGTCAGTTCCGTATCGTTTCCGCTGTAACACATTAAAAATATCCGACTTTCGTTTACGTAGAACACATAACCGTTAATTTTGTGCATTTTGCTTTGTCCGCCATTCGGCGTATATATATTATCTGCATAATTACCGACATTTCCGTAGCCGGTACTACCCGCAACAATATTAAGCGATGATAAGTTATTTATTTCAATCAATTTATAACAATTTTCGAACGCTTGCGATCCTATACTTATCACGCTGCTACCTATGGTTACGCTCGTTAAAGAAAAGCACCCAAAGAACGCCGCCGAGCCGATATGCGTTACGCCGTCCCCTATGGTTACGCTCGTTAAACTACGGCAATCCATGAACGCACTATCCCCGATACTCGTTACGCTGTCCGGAATGGTTATTTCCGTTACGGCTTCATCTTTCACACCCGTTATTGTGATTTTGTCGCCGTTTCGCTCATAATAGAATATTCCCAAGACTTTATCGTAACCGCATACGGTGCACTCATCGCCGACGAAATCGTGTACGGCTTTGTTTTTTTGTGCATCGGTAACCATGTTATCGTGTCCGCATGTCACGCTATGCCAATGATAGGTTTCGTCACTTGTCCAATCGGCTTCAAACTCGTGGTCGTCGGTTTGCGGCAGTGTCGTGCGGTAACTCGCAAGACGCTCATTGATTTCACCGTTTTTAACAGCGTCCTCGAATTCATATACGCTGCGAATGTCGATTCGTCCTATCACATTATTCGCAACTTCGATGTCGCCTTCCAAGACTGCTCCGCAAATTACCTGCTTGCCCTTGTATTCTATCTCGTTCAGACATACGGAAGCGCTTAAATCATAACCTTCTTCCATACACGTAGCGTCCTTATGGTCTTGCACATAATATAAGTATTTACTTTCGTGCTTACACGACGTCGGCGTACCGGGGGCGCCGGGATTATCCGGATTATCGGGTTCCTCAGGATTTTGCGACGCGCCTTTTATATAAACAACAGTTAGCGTAATGCCGTCTTTGGAATCGGACGACGAAATCGAATTTTCTGTCACGGTAAATTCCGACGTTTGCCCGTTCAACGTCATATAAACTTTACTGCCGTTTTGATTATATGTACCGCTCGCTATGTTCCCTTCGATAACGGCATTGAAAATTCCGCCTGCGCAGAAAGTTATGTAATCGTCCTTCAGCTGTTCTTGGACCGCGGCTTTTATTTGATCGGCATAATTTTCCATCGCCTCGTTATCGATTTCGATTTCGACTTCGGAAAATACGAATGTTTTGCCGACGACGGACAGCGGATCCGTCTTACCGTCGCTAGGGTTATTTCCATCGCCGCAAGACGCCAGCCCCAACGCGCAGAACAAAGCGACTACGAGCGTCAAAATGATGAGTGTTGCTTTACGTTTCATGAAATCCTCCAAAAAGAAAAAATGCGCCGGCCGAAGCCAACGCACGAAAAACGCAAACTCCGACTGTCGCGAAACAAGTTAATGCAGTACGGATAATTTAGCTATCCAAGCATATAAGGAATTTGCATTTTTACCAAATTCAAATTGCTTGGATAATATGAATATAGCAATAAAAAAGCCCGTACTCCCAATTGGGGCATTTAACTTGTTTCGCATAATCATAATAGCATATTTCAAAACTTTTTGCAAGCGAAAGAGTATATCGAACACTAAAATTTTAACTCGAAAAAGTGCAAACGGTCGTAATACGTGTGCCTATCTTGAACGAGCGGAGCGGTGAGGGCGTCGCCCCCTACAAACACATATCAACATACCCGCTATTTTTCGGGTGAAACAACAAATCGTCTTCGCGTCCACACTCGACAGACGCCAAGCCTTTGGCTTGCGGGGCGCCGATGTCGTCGCCCCTACGAACGGCAAACAAACGTTACCGCAATTCTTCGGGTGCACCGTCATTCCACCAACTACGCCCACACACGGCCGTCGCCAAGCCTCCGGCTTGTCATTCCGAGCCTGCGAGGAATCCAGGCGAACCGCCGCATGGTTGACATGTCGAACAAACGACAGCCTATCTATGCCCCGCAATTATTCGGGTGTTCCCCAAAACAAATCCACCACGTAAACACACGACAAACATCCAATCTGTGATTGGTCGGGTGAAACAACAAATCATCTTCGCGTTCACACACGACATAAATCCAAGCTATGCTTGGTCGAGGGCTTGACCGGCGAACTGCGCGTTATACAGATCATAATACGCGCCGCGCATGGCTATGAGCTCGTCGTGCGTGCCGCGCTCGATGATATTGCCCTTGTCCATCACGAGAATAATATCGGCGTTCCTGACGGTAGACAATCGGTGCGCGACGACGAACCCCGTTTTCTTCTCGCCGTTCTCGGGTCGCAACAGCCTGTCGAACGCTTGCTGAACGCGTTTTTCGGTGCGCGTGTCGATATTGCTCGTCGCCTCGTCGAGTATGAGCATAGGCGGGTCGGTGAGCATGATACGCGCGATATTGATCAGCTGTTTCTGTCCCTGCGAGATCCCGTCGCCGTCGTCGATAACGGTGTCGTAGCCATTGGGCATGCGCTCTATAAACCCGTCGATATCCGCTTTCTTGGCAGCGAGCTTGACTTCTTCGAGCGTCGCGTCGGGCTTGCCGTACGCGATATTGTCGCGCACCGTGCCCTTGAATATCCAACTGTCCTGAAGCACCATGCCGACCGCGCTCCTCACGCAACTGCGCTTGAGCTCGCCCGACGGATTGCCGTCGTACTCGATATCGCCCGCGTTCGGGTCGTAGAACCGCATCAAAAGATTGATAAGCGTCGTTTTGCCGCAGCCCGTGCGCCCGACGATAGCGACCATCGTTCCGCGCTCGACGTTGAGATCGAGCCCCTGTATGAGCGGTTTTTCGGGCACGTACGAAAAATCGAGCGATCTTATATTTATATTGCCTGCGAGCTCGACGCTCCTGCCGCTGTCGTCCTGCGGCGGAATATCCGCAAGATCGAGCACGCGCCGCGCCGCCGCGAGCGAGGTCTGAAACTCGGTTATTACGCCCGTTATCTCATTGAGCGGACGCGCGAACTGATTGGCGAACAGCAAAAGCGTCGTTATCTCGCCCACGCCCATTTGCCCGTCTATCGCGTACAGCGCGCCCATGATGGCGGCTACCGCATACACGAGCGAATTGATGAGCCTAGTCGACGGATTGACAAGCGACGAGTAAAAAGTCGCTTTGAACCCGCACGTCTTGAGCTCGTCGTTTATCCTGCCGAAATTCTTTTCCGCGACCGGCGCATAGCCATATGCCGCGACGAGCGCGCGGTTATTTATCGTTTCCTCGCTCGTCTGGTACAGCGCGCCGCGCGTTTTTGTCTGCGCGGTAAAGTACTTATGCGCGCCGCGCGCGACAAAGAACGACACGAACAACGACAGCGGCGTGAGCGCGGCTACCGCTATCGCTATCCACAGATTGATGCGTATCATCAAAACGAGCGTGCCGACAAGCGTTACCACGCCCGTAAATATCTGCGTCGCGCCCTGAACGATCCCGTCCGCTATCTGATCGGCGTCCACCGACACGCGCGACGACAGATCGCCGTGCGAATGCGAATCGATCACCGACAGCGCCGCGTCCGTTATCGATGCGAACCCGTCGCGCCTTGCGTCCTTGACCGCGCGGTGCGATGCGGCTTGCGCGCAGAGATTCATAAGCCACTGCGACAGCATGACCGCCGCGATTATCACCGCGAGATAGCAAACGTTGCGCACGAGCCCGTCATAACTGACCTTGCCCGCTTCCACGGCGCAGTCTACGGCGTTGCCAATAACGACGGGCGCAAAAAGCTGCCCCGCCGCCGCGACCGCCGCAAACACGAACGCGAGCGCCAATAGCGGCGCGTGCGGTCTTAAATATTTCATGAGCCGCGAGAACGTATTTCTTTGTTTTTGTCGTTTATTCTTCGCCATATCGATCAACCCTGTTGCGAGGCGCAGAACTCGCCGTACAGCGGGCACGTCTTTTTTAACTGCGCGTGCGTGCCGCGTCCTACTATCTTGCCGCCGTCGAGCACGAGTATCTCGTCGCAGCCCGATACCGCGCTTATGCGTTGCGAAACGAATATCTTTGCGCCGGGGAGCTTGTTTACCGCGGTCATGAACTCGCGCTCGGTCTTGTAGTCGAGTGCGCTCGTCGCGTCGTCGAACAGATACAAAACGTTATCGCGGCAGAGCGCGCGCGCGATGTTCACGCGCTGACGCTGTCCGCCCGAGAGGTTCTTGCCGCCGGCGTTGATCTTGCCGTCAAGCCCAATGCCCGCGAGCAGTTCGCTCGCCTGCGCGATCCGTAAAGCCTGCTCTTCGCGCTCTCTCGTCACCGATTCGTCCGCGATACGGAGGTTGCTGTCGAGCGTGCCCGAGATGACCGCGGCGCGCTGCGGCACGTAGCCGAGGCTTTTGCGAAGCGCCGCCGCCGTGTAGTCCTCGAGCGGTCTGCCGCAGTAGAATATCCCGCCTTCCGCGGGGGTATAGAAACGTTCTATAAGATTGATTATAGTCGATTTGCCGCTGCCCGTGCCGCCGATTATGCCGAGCGTTTTGTCCTTTCCTAGTGTGAACGACACGCCTTGGATATCGTAGTCGCCGTCGTACGCGAAGCACACGCCGTCGAACCTGAGCGTTTCGGAACAGGCTCCGTCCACTTCGTCAAGCTCGCCCTCACTGTCTTGCGGCATGTCGAGCACTTCGTTGACGCGCGCGGCGCATGCCGCCGAGCGCGTGAATACCGAGAACACGTTGCCGATATTGACTATTACGAAAAATGCTTGATTGAGGTAGTTGATAAGCGCGATGAGGTCGCCCTGACTGAGCCTGCCGCCGTCCACTTTGACGCCGCCGAACCACAGCACGGCTATGATCGCGAGATTGACTACGGCAAACGTGAGCGGGGTGAGTAGTGCGAAAATGCGCGCCGCGCCGATATTGGTTTTTGCCGTTGCGTCCGCAGCCGCTTCAAACTCGGCTTTGGTGTCGGTCTGTTTGGAAAACGCGCGAATGACTCTTGCGCCGCTTAGCGACTGCGCGGACAAGCGCGCGAGCTCGTCGAGGTTTTTCTGCGCTTTCTTGACGCGCGGCATGGTCAGTTTCAATACGCACGAAATTACCGCGGTCAGCACTATGGTCATTGCGAGGAACATGAGCGCAAGCACGGGGTCGATTATCATGCTCATGACAAACGCGCCGATAACGACGAACGGCGTGCGGAGCACAAGCCGAAGCGTCATGTTCACTGCGTTCTGACAGTTCATGACGTCGCCCGTGAGTCTTGTGACGAGCGACGCGCCGCCGAGGCGGTCGGCTGCCGAGATCGGGAGCTTGTTTATCTTGCCGAAAGTCGCCGCGCGGAGCTTTGTGCCAAACCCCAACGCGACCTTGGACGCGAGGTACTGACCGGTCACGGATATCAGGAACCCGCCCACGGCAAGCACGGCGATCACGGCGCAGTATTTGAGCACGTACGATTTGTCGCCGTTTGCTATGCCTATGTCGATCACGCTCGCGACTATCATCGGCACGGCGAGCTCGGCAATGGCTTCTATCAGTTTGCATAACGGCGCGGAGATCGCCGCCGCCGTATGACCTTTGATAAATCGGATAAGTCTGAACATACGTCGATTATTATATATGATATGCCTTTCTTTGTCAACACAAACCAAATGTTTGCCCAAGCCAGCTTGGATTTCTGTCGTGTGTCGGCATGGGTGGTTTGTTTTACGTTACACCCGACCAAACACGGTTTGGATTTTTATCGTGTGTCGGCATAGATCGTTTATTTGAGGTTACACCCGAATAATTACGTTACAAAATACAGCGGGGCGACGAGGGCGTCGCCACCTACGATCGTTTGAAAGTCACTTACGGCATTGTTGTCATCCTGAGCGTCAGCGAAGGATCTAGGCGAACCGCCGCAGGATTGACACACAAAACAAGCGTTACCTTGAATCACGCCCCGCACTTTTTCGGGTGTATCGTAAAACAAATCTCTTTGCAAATACACGACATAAATCCAATCTGTGATTGGTGCGGGCTCTCGCCCTAGATCCTTCGGCTTCGCCTCAGGATGACATGTGAAAAATCGTGGGATATTCGGTTTCAACTGTCGCAGTTTATTTATCGTCGCAAATGCGTAGGGAGCGCAGACCCTGCGCTCCGCAAACCAAATGTTTGACGATTGTCGTGTGTTTACGTGGGTAAGTTGTTTTACGTAACACCCGAATATGAGTGGTGCATATTTTCTTTTGTAATCCCGAGCTCGCGAAGAATCTTTGGCGTAGCCGCACGGTTGTATTGTTGAACAAACGACAACCTATATCGTTCCATACCTTTTCGGGTGCAACCTCAAATCATCTTCGCGCCAACACTCGACAAACATCCAATCTGTGATTGGTATCAACCGTTATTATCGAGATACTGTTTAGCGGCGGCGCTACCGAGCTTGGCGGCTTGGCGGATAAAGCCCATGCCCGTCGCGGCGTTTTTATCCATGCCCTCGCCGTTCACGAAGCACACGCCGAGATTGTATATACCGTCGGCATGCTTCTGCTTGGCGGATTCTTTAAACCAATACACTGCTTGCTCTATATCTTTTTCTATCTCGTCGCCGTAATAATACATCTCGCCGAGCCTGTTCTGCGCGTCGGCGTCGCCCGCCTGCGCGTTAAAGCTGAGCTCGTCGAACCTCGCCCAAAACTCCTTGTCTTCGAGCTTACTGCGATATTCCTCTTCAAGTGCGGCGTTCTCTTCCGCGAGTGCGCGCTCCGCCCCGATACGTTCTTCGTCGATACCGATAGACGCGTTGTACTCCGCGCGCTTAGCGGGATCGGACAGCACCGCATATGCGCTCTTGAGCGCAGCGAGCTTTTCGGCGCTGACGTCGTCGGTCTTGGACGAGTACCGCTTTTCGAGTTTGTCGTACGCGACGTTGATCTCGTCGTCGGTCGCCCAGATAAGCACGCCCAAAGCGCCGTACAGCGTGGAGCGCGCCAGCTTTTTATCGGCTTTCTGCTTTCTCTCCCACTCTTCCATTTTGCGCTCTGCGGCGGTCAAAAAGTCCTCGCTCTTTGCGTACTGCTCCCAACGCTCGTTATCGGCGCGGAGGTTTTCCACCTCTTCGTTAAGAGCGCGTATCTCGGCGTTGAGCTCTTCTATATGATCGACGAGTTCGCGGCGCTTTTCCTGCTGTAGCTCGAGCTGGGCGCGCGCTTTGAGCTCCGCTTGGTTACGCTCCGCCTCCATCTGCTTGGTGCGCTCGGTCAGTCTTTCGATTATCGCATTGAGCGAGCCGATCTGTGCGTTGAGCTCGTCGTAATCGCGCGTAGTCACTTTGCCGCCGCGGCGCGACGCCGCTTGCGGTTGCGGCTGAGCCTGCATTCTTTCGGCGTCATTCAAACGCTCTTCGAGCTCGGCGGCGCGTTGTTTTTGCTCGTTGAACTCGCGGTCGCGGTCGAACAATTCCTGTTCCAGCTCGCTGCGGTCGCTCTCGGTCTCGGCGAGCTTATCGCGAAGCCTTGCGTTTTCGGCTTTGAGCGACTTGACTTCCGCATTGAGCCGATCTATATCGACCTGAGCGATACGCTTGCCGTCCGCAACGCCTTTCTCGTGCGCTTTGCGCTCGACAGCCGTGAGCTGGGCTTGGTACTGCTGCGCCTGAGCCTGTGCCTGCGCCGCTACCGCCTGCGCCGCCGCTGCCTGTGCCGCCGCGCGCTGAGCGAGTATGACGCTGGGGTCGGAACTGCTTCTCAGGTTTTCGCGTATGGTATTGCGCATTGCCGCCTGCTGCGCCGCCGCGGCTTGACGCGCGGCTGCCTGACGCGCCGCTGCCTGCGCTTGCGCGCGCTGGCGCGCGATTATCTCTTCGGGGCTCGGCTTGGGCGCATTGGCTGCGGCGAGCTTTTTATCGTACTCCGCGCGCTTTGCGGGATCGGACAGCGTGTCGTGCGCCTCGTTTATATCGGCAAACCGATCCGCCGCCCGCGCATCGCCGGGATTGACGTCGGGGTGGTATTTTTTTGCGAGCACGCGGTAACTGCGCTTTATCTCGTCTTCCGTTGCCGTCTGCTTGATATTGAGTATTTGATAGTAGTTTTTCATATCCGCTCGGGGTAACCTTAATATGCCATGTATTTTAACATATGTACGGTTTGACTGTCAAGTTTCTTTACGCTAAACATAAAAGCCGCCGCCCCGAATGGAGCGGCGACCGCAGATCAGAGTATGCCGTCTCTGCCTTTCTTGTACTTTTTGGCTCTTTGACTGCCGAGCTTGGCGGCTTGGCGAATGAAGCCCGCACCCGCTTTGGCGTTTTTCTCTACGCCCGCGCCGTTCAAAAAACATACGCCGAGATTATACAACGAATCGGCGTGCTTCTGTTTGGCGGCTTCTTTCAGCCAGTACACTGCGCGAGTGTAGTCCTTTTCCACGCCGTCGCCGTACAGGTACAGCTCGCCCAGCTCGTTCTGCGAATCCGCATCGCCCGCTTCGGCGTTGAACGTGAGTCTGTCCACTCTTACGCGTATATCTTCCTCGTCTACTATCTCCTCGAGCTCTTTCGTGCGCACGCGCTCGGCTTCGAGTTCGGCGTTGAGTTTTTGCACGCGCTCTGCGAGCTCGCGCTCCGCTTCCTTTGCCTGCTCGACTTGCGCCGTCGCTTCGCCTATCGCCTCGCCGTGGTATTCTTTGAACCGTTCCACGATCTCTTCTTTTTCGTGCTCCAATACCTCCACTCTGCGCTCGGCTTGTTCGGCGCGCGCTCGCGTAGCGTCAAGCTCCTCGTTCAGTTCTTGGAGCTTTTGTATTAGCATGTTCTTGTCCGTTTGAAGCTCTTCGATCTCGGCTTCGAGCGCGGCGGCCCCGCTCTGCTCGACCGATCCCGCCTCGGCGGTCTCGGCACGCGCGCATGCGGCTTTGTATTCGGTATTGAGTTCTTGCAATTTTTGTACAAGCGTCGCTCTGTCGGCTTGGAGCTTTTCTACCTGCTCTTCGAGCCGCGCTATCTCTTCATGCGCCGCGGCAAGCTCTTCCGACGCATTCTCGGATATCGGTGCCTGCGCGGACGCGGGCGCGGGCTCGTAATCGGACGCGCCGTTCTCGCTCAGCTCTTTGAGCCGCGCTTTGAGCTCGGCGTTCTCGTCAATCAGTTTCTGATTGGCGGACTTTGCCGTTTCCAAAGCTGATTTGGAGACCGTTCTGCGCCTGAGATCTTTCAGTTGTTTCTCGAGCTCCGCCACGCGGTCCGCATCGGGCTCGCGCGTTATGCCGAACTCGGCGATCTTGCGCTCGCTGTCGCTGCGCTTGCGGTCAGCGAGTTTTTTCTCCGCTTCCGCACGCGCGCGCTCGGCTATGGCGAGCTGTCTTTTCAGTTTGCCCGCTTCCGTCCGCGCCGCGCGCAGTTCGTTGTTTGCGGCGGTAAAGTCGGCGCGCGGAACCGTTGCGGCTTGGAGCGAATGTATTTGTTTTTCGAGCTCTGCCGCCCGACGTTTTTCTTGGTTGTATTCGCGGTCGCGATCAAACAGCTCCTGTTCGAGCTCGGTGCGATCGCGTGCCATGCTCTCTACTTTCGATTTGAGCTTGGTGTTTTCTGCCTTGACCGTGCGGAGCTCGGTATTGGCGGCGTTCAGTTCGGGCTGCAACATGCGCTTGCCTTCGGCAACGCCCGCGTCGTGCGCGCGTTTTTCCGCCGTTGCGAGCTGGATCTTGTACTGCCGCGCCTGTTCCTGAGCCTGCGCTTTTGCCGCGGCTTGGGCTTGGGCCTGCGCGTCGGCTTGGCGCGCGTATATGAATCCCGGGTCTGCGTTGCCGCGCATAGCTGCGGCTCGCATTGCCGCCGCTCGCATCGCCGCGGCTTGAGCGGCACGCTGTCTCGCCGCGTTTGCCGCCGCCTGTTGCTGAACGGTATACGGCGTCGCCGAGGCCTGAGCCGCTCTGCGCCTTGCCACAATGTCCTCGGGACGGGGTTTCGCCGCGGCTTCCGCCGCCAATGTTCTGTCGTACTCGGCGCGCTTGTTCGCGTCGGACAGTACGTCGTATGCTTCGTTGATATCCGCAAACCGCTCCGCCGCGCGCGCGTCGGGATTGACGTCGGGATGGTAACGCTTGGCGAGCACGCGATAACTGCGCTTTATGTCGTCTTCCGTCGCCGTCGGCTTGATATTCAGTATCTGATAATAGTTCTTCATATACCTCTCGTTCAGTTCGCTTTCCGTCGACGCGCGCATACCGTCGCGCCGCCGTTTTTTACCCGATACGCAAAAATTATATCACGCCCGCCCCCGCTCCGTCAAGTTTTTAAATGCCGTATATTTGCGTGAGTTATTCGTTTTGCGATGCACTCGGCTAATGGCTCTTACACTTAAAAACTTCTCTATCGCCGTTCTTTTGCTACGGTAAATCGACACGTGCTTTCGTTTTGCGGTGCACTTAGCTAATGGGATTCCCACTTAAAAACTTCTTTATCGCCATTCTTTTTAACTGCCGTATATCGTTGGGAGTTATTCGTTTCGCGGCACACTCGGCTGATTGGTTTCCCACTTAAAAACTTCTTTATCACCATTCTTTTACTGCCGTAAATAAACTGTCTTTATCGTTTTAAGCGCGCGATCGATGCCTTTTATTATTATATTTCCACCGTGCCTATACGATTTGCCGCAAGTTCGGCGTCGTACATGCCGTCGTTGGCTAGCGCCACGGGATACACGGGCGAAGCTTGATCGCCCGAGTACAGCATGAGATACACGCCGTATTTGCCCGACGCGCTCGGGAGCGATACTTTTGCTTCTATCCTTCCGCCGTCGTACTCGCCTATTTCCTCGCTCGCCGTGATCGCACCCTCGCCGTCGGTGAAAACGACGCGCGCTTTTTTTGCGCGACCGAGATTGCCGAACCCCACGTTTTCGATATCGAGCTTGATTTCGAGCACGTCGTTTTCCTCGTCGGCGTCGAATATCGAACTCCGCACGACCAACCTGTAACCCAAACGGTTGCGGATATACGTATAAGCCGACTGACCGTAGTACAGTTTATCGCCGCCCGCCGCCGCGGTGTACTTGGTCTTGACCCACTTGTCTTGCACGACCGAATAGTGCCACTCATAATTGAGATAGCTCAAATTCATTGCGAACATTTCGACCGTGCATTTATTTATGTCGTGCAGCTTGCTGTCGGGCACGACCACCTCGCCGCCGTACGGCAGTCTGTTAGTAACGTTGTCTCCCAGCCACTTAGTCTCGACTGCGCGATCCGTATACGTGCCGAGATCGGTGTCCGAGCCCAAATACCCGTCGTTGTACAAGCCTATCCGCTTTTTGTACGGGTCGTTCGGGATAGCGTATCCGTCGAGCTCGCTCAGCGTTATGCCCAAGTATGCGTATATCATTTTTGGCGTGCGAACGAGCACGGGCGCGTCCGCTACGTTCTTTAAAAACTCGTCGGCTAGCTTAACTATGTTTTCCGTACTCGCCGCCGTGCTTGTATGCATTTCTCCCCACGGTCCGACCATGCCCGTCTCGATAGCGGTCAACGCGTATAAATGTCGGTTGAGCACGCCCGAAAACGCGCGTACATGATCGAGCATCAGATCGATACTCGGTTCGACGTCGCTCTTGCCGCCGAAACCCGGATCGTAAGCGAATCTGATTATTATATTTCTTCCGTTGCTCTCGTAAAACTCTATCACGCTTTCGAGCCCGTCGAGCACGGCTTGCGTGATCTGTCCGTCGCGCCCGCCCGCCGCGGTCGAAAACGCGCTTATATCCACGCGCAGGTGATATAACTGCGTCTCGGCGTACAAGGGTCTACCGCAAGTCGCGCCGCTCTCCGTCATTTTGACAAACGCAGGACGGTAAAAGCCCTGATCGGGATTGGCTATGTATTCGAGCGTTTCCTTATACGAAATATCTTGAAGTCCCTCTATCGGCGGCGTGCTCCCATTCGGGTCGCCGTCTTTTTTGCACGAGCGCACGCCGATGATTATACCTACTATCGCGCCCACGGCGACAATCGCCGCTATTATTATCGCGATTATCGCTTTTTTGCGACTGCGGCTGTTGACGCCCGAAGTTTTTGCACTTGCCGATACGGAAGCGGTTTTTTTGGGGCTCGCGCTACCTCCGCTCTTTTCGGTAAGGACGGGCGCAGTCTGTCTCGGGGCGACGGTCGGCTTGCGCTTGGCATGTATATCCGCCGCGGAGCGCCTGACGCTACCCGCACTCTGTTTGGAAACGGCGCGGGGCGCCGGCTTTTTATTTGTGACGGCGCGACTGACGTCGCCGCGCGCGGCGGGCTTTGCCGCGGTGCTTTGCCTGTTTTTCTGCGGCGGCGCGGACTTTGGCGAGCGTTGCGCTTGGGGCGAAACTCCGCGTTTGGTCGACGCTCGATTTGACTGCGCCGTGCGTTTTTGCGGCGCGCTTTTTTGTCTGTTATCTTTCATGTTTGTTCGTTTTTGTATTTTATCACCGCGGTCACGAAAACGCAAGCGTTACCGCAAAAATCTTGACAGTATAACGATCATATGCTATCATACGCATGACAGCATACTAAAAATCACAGGGTAATTTTCATGCACATCATTTCCGCGATGAGCTACACAGAAATAACGTATTATATATTTGCCGCGCTCGTTTACGGATGCGTGCTTACGCTTATAGTCCTGTCGCTGTATTACGGCAGGCGCGCGCGGCGCAACGTAAAAAAGGAAAAGATAACCGAGCTCAAACGCGGATATTCGCCGCTCGACATACAGCGTATATTTATCGGCAAAACGTATCCGAGAAAACTCACGCGCGCGCTCATCGTGCATTGGGGCAACCTCGGCTATATCAACGTCAAACAAAAGGGGCGTTTTCGCGTGACGATCACTCAATTAAAGCGCCCGCCCTACCACGACGATGAGGACGCGGTTTTTATCGACCGCGGCGTGTATGTCAGAGAGCGCGATCTTTTCGACGACTTTATGGCGACGACTCGGCGCAACAAAGGCGTCGTCGATCTCAGGCGCCCGCTGTTTACCAAACAAACGGTAAAAAAAGTCAATTCCGATTACGCCGTGCGCGAAGACGAAGGCGTATACACGGCAAAACACTACACGCTCAAACTCGTCGGACTTTTCCTCTCCGTTTTACCGTTTCTGCTCTGCGCGATATACGGCGTGATATACACGAGCAATCCCGTGCTTTTGGTCCTTATCGGCACGGGGCTCATCGGGCTTTTCGTGCTTAAATTCGTCAAAGGCATGCCCATAGTTTTTAAGCTTATATGGTGCGGCATGTGGTTGGGCGCGTCGCTCGGCGGTGTGTACGGCATGTTCGCGGGCGCTATACACGATCCGTTCGGCACGGTATACCTAGCCATCGCCATGTTTTTTGTCGGCTCGTTCTTTCTCATAAGGTTTCTGGACTTCCGCAGTAAAAACAATCTCGCCGAGTATTCCGACATAGTCAATTACCGCAAGTTCCTGCTTTTTGCGTCCAAAGACGAAATGGCTGGACTCGAATACTGCGAAGCTCTGCCCTTTTTGTACGCATACAATATCAAGTGGCTCGTCAAGCATAAATTCAAACGCGCCAACCGTCCGCCCAAATGGTACAGCGTCGACGGCTCGGGCAAAGGAGCGCTGTTATGAGCTTCGGCGTTTTTATAACATGCATAGCGCTTGCGACTGCCGCTTTGATCTTTGCCGTAGTGCCGCTCATTATCGGCAAGCTCAAAAAAAAGCGCGCGACGCGTCCCGTCGAGTATTATCCGCCGCGCGGCTACTCGCCTATCGACGTGTTGCAAAAATACTACGGAAAACGCGCAGACGCGCACGACCTGTTTAACCCCATAATGCTGTATTGGGCGGAGTGCGGATATATAACGATAGAAGAGGACTGCAAACGCGGACTCAAGCTCACGCGTATCAAAAACCCCGAGTTCTCCAAGAAGCGCGATTACGGCGACGCTGTCGAGCTTGACAACTTCAAGCTTGAGCGCGAACTGTTTGACGAGCTGTTCGGTCCGAACGACGTGTTCTACACGCTCGCCGCGCCGTCCTCGTACGACGGCGTATACGATACGTTCATGCGCGGCGCAACGAACGGCGCGAAAAGCGTTTCATCGCCCGAGCGAAATCCCGTATCCAAAAAACTGCATATAGCAACGTGCGTTGCGGCGGAAGCAGTTCTTATACTCATAACCGCCCTTGTCGCAGCCAATACGGGCAGTTTTATAATGGCGGCAATGCTCTTTCCCATCATAGGCACCGTCGCGTGCAAGTTTGCCGTGCCCGCGATCAGTGCGGAAAACCGAATGTTCAAACCGTTTATGATACTGTTTTTCGCGGTATGGAGCGGCGCGCCGTGTATCGCGGTACTCGCAAACGTGCCCGCCGACGCCGCGATCGTATTGGCGTACGCCGTGGCAACGGCGTTTTTGACCATGACGGTATTGTCGCCGCGCATAGATATCCGCGCCGAGTCGGATTTAGAGATATACGGCAGGATCGACTCGTTCAAGAGATTCCTCGTCGAAGCAGAACTCGACAAGCTCGAAACGCTCGTGGAAGATGACCCCGATTATTTCTACAATATCCTGCCTTACTGCTACGTGCTCAAAATAACCGAAAAGATGAAGCCCAAGTTCGACCGCATAGATATGGACGGACCGTCCTGGTATTTGGGCGACCTGCGCGACACGCTCATGTTTTAGTTTATATTTATCTTTCCCGCAACAAAAAAACGATACGCTTTTTTATGCCGTATCGTTTTTTTCATTTTCTATTTTTCGGACGGCGCGCCGTCTCCGTACTCCACGTCGTACAGATACAGACCGTAAGCGGGCGCGACGAGTTTTGCCGCATTGCGGTCTTTCTTGTCCATTATTTCTTTTAAGTCGATATCCTCACCCGCGCCTATTTTAAAGAGTAACGCGGAAATGATGCGCACCATATTGTACAAAAACCCGTTTGCCGTTATGAAAAACGTCGTGAACCGCCCGCGAGCTTCCGCATGCGCGTCGAACACCGTGCGCACCGAAGTTTTGGCGCTGCTGCCCGCCGCCTTAAACGACGCAAAATCGTGCGTGCCGATCAGAATTTTCGCTTGCGCGTTGATAGCGGCTATGTCGGGCGGCTTGTCCAGGTACAGCGCGCGCCCGCCGAGAAGCGGCGTTATATCGCCCGTGTACGCGAGGTACATGTACGTTTTTTTCTTGACGCTTTTTCTCGCGTCGAAACTATCGTCCGCGTGCTCCGCGGAAATGACGCGCACCGACTGCGGCAGGTACGCGTTGAGTCCGCCCACCACGTTGTGGGGCGGCAAGACCTTATCGCTGTCGAAGTGCGCGACCTGACGTAACGCGTGCACTCCCGCGTCCGTCCGCCCCGAGCCGACCACCGTCGTCGGCGCGCAAAACAGCTTTTTCGCCGCGGCTTCCACCGCTTGCTGAACGCTCTCGCCCGAGGGCTGGCTCTGCCAACCGCAAAACCCCGAACCGTCGTAACTCAATACTATTTTGTACCGCATCATATACCGAGGAGCGGGATAAAGCTCCAACCCAGCCAATTATATTTGAGGAACAGTATGCATACGAATATGGCGCACCACAGCAACAGAGCTATTATATCGCCCGCGTGACAGCGCATTTTTTTCATGCGCGTCCTGCCTTTTGCGCCGCGATAGCATCTGCTGTCCATAGCGTCGGCAAGATCGTCGGCGCGCCTGAAACTCGATACGAAAAGCGGGATCAAAACGGGCAGCATAGCCTTTATTTTTTTGAACGGGTTTTTGGACTCGAACTTCGCGCCGCGCGCTTTTTGCGCGTTCATTATCTTGTCAGTCTCTTCTATGAGCGTGGGTATTAGCCTTAGCGCTATGCTCATGATGAGCGCGAGCTCGTGCACGGGAAAATGCAATTTTTTGAGCGGGAACAGCAGACTTTCGAGCCCGTCGCAAAGTTCGGTCGGCGTGGAAGTGAGCGTGAGGAGCGTGGGCATGATGACGAGAAGAAGCAGCCGCCAAGCGAGCTTTATCGACGAATATATACCGCTCAAATATATGCGGAATATCTTCCATTCCGCTATGGGCTGCGCGTTGGCGTCGCGGTAGAACAGTATCATCAGGACGGTAGTTATCAAGACGATTATGATGACGAACCGCAAGCCCTTTAATACTTTCAATGGCGGCACGCGCGACATTATTACCGTTATTATCACGAACAGCGTCAAAAACCCGAACGAGAAAAAGCTCTCGCAAAAGAACACCATGACAAGATACAAAAGCATGATGATTAGCTTGAATCTCGGGTCGGCGCGGTGAATGAGCGAGTTTGCGGGATAGTATTGTCCGATAGTCACGTCACGCATGTTTCACCGCCTTTACGAGCGCCGCGAACAGCTCGTCCTCGGTAAGGATATCGGGCGCTACGTTCAATCCCGCGGCATTGAGCTCGGACGCGAGCTCGGTCACGAGCGGCAAACGCACGTCGCACTCGTCGAGTATCCGTTTGTTTCCGAACAGCTCGCGCGGCGTGAATACGCCTTTTACTCTGCCGTGACTCATGACGGCTATCCTGTTGCAGTATTCCGCTATCTCGTCCATGTTGTGCGAGATCATTACGACCGTAGGGCACACGTCCTTTATGGACAGCACTAGGTCCATGATCGCGCGCTTGCTCTTGGGGTCGAGCCCCGCCGTCGGTTCGTCCAATACGAGCACTTGCGGACGCATGGCGATAACGCCCGCCAACGCGACCCTGCGTTTTTGTCCGCCCGAAAGCTCGAACGGAGAACGTTCTTTTATCTCGTCGTAGTCGAGCCCCACGCGCACGATAGCGTCCTTTGCTCGCTCCGACTGTTCGTCTTGGGAAAGCCCCAGATTTTTTGGTCCGAACCTGACGTCCTTCTCTACGGTGTCGTCAAACAGCTGATGCTCGGGGTACTGAAAAACCATGCCGACTTTGGAGCGCAGTTTGACGAGATCCACTTTTTTCGCGGACAGGTCCATACCGTCCACAATAACCGTGCCGCTCTTTTTCTGCACTCGCGTCAATGCGTTGAAGTGACTGACGAGCGTAGACTTGCCCGCGCCCGTGCTTCCGATTATGCCCAAAAAGTCGCCTTCTTTTATATCGAGGTCCACGTCGTGCAGGGCTTGCGACATGAACGGCGTTTTGGGACTGTACACGTACGACAGACCCTTGACCGATATATAATCCTTGCCGTCGTCCGCGCTTGCTTTCGGTTTTTGCTCATGCGTATCGGCGGCAAAACCCTCTTTTTCTTCCACAGAACGCTCGGCGCTGTCTTCTGCTATACGCTTTGCCGCTTTCGTAAAACTCGCATTATCGAGCGGACAGCCCATATCGAGCCCCGCGCCCGCCAAACGCTTGGACAGCCTTACGGGCAGCGGAAGATCGAGCCCCGCGCGCTCGAAGACTTCGGGGGTCTCAAACAGTTCGCGCCCGCCGTCCGCAACCACCTTGCCGCGGTCGAGTATGATTATCCTGTCGGCTTCCGCCGCTTCTTCCATGAAATGCGTGATCATTATCACCGCGCGTTTTTCGTCGCGGTGCAGGCGTTTTACTACGTCCATGACTTCGCGGCGACCGTCGGGGTCGAGCATGCCCGTCGCCTCGTCAAGCACGAGAAGCTCGGGTTTTATCGCCAATACTCCCGCTATCGCGACGCGCTGTTTCTGTCCGCCCGAAAGCCGAAACGGTCCGCTCTTGGCGTACTCCGTCATGCCAACGCACGACAGCGCAAAGTCGACGCGCTCTCTTATCTCCGCGGGCGGAAGCCCGAGGTTTTCGGGACCGAACGCCACGTCGTCCTCGACAATGGTCGTTACCATTTGGTTGTCGGGGTTTTGGAACACCACGCCTATCTTTTTTCTTATATCGTAAAGATTGGATTTTTCGGCAGTCGTTTTTTCGTCCACCGTTACTTCGCCCGCGTCGGGAACTATGAGCCCGTTTGCGAGCCGAGCGAGCGTCGATTTGCCCGAGCCGTTACAGCCGACGAGCGCGACAAACTCGCCGCGCTCGATAGTTATGTTCACTCCGTCGAGCGCGCGTATATACCCGTCGTCGCCTGACGGATACGAATATTCTACGTTTTTAAATTCCAAAAACGACATGACTGGATTTTAGCACTTAACCGCGGCGTTTGTCAATTCTTTTTTATACGCATACCGCGCGCAGCACGTACGCCGACCGTATAAACGATTTTGATTTTACCAACAAAAAAGCCCTCCGTACGGAGAGCTTTTCGGTTTATTTTACTTTAGGCAATTACTTTGAACGAGTAATCGAACTCGTCGGTCATTTTGCCCGTTGCCGAGAACCCGACGACTATTGCAAGATCTTCGTTATAGCCGTTGATAAACGACAATTCCGCATGGTCGGGACGGCTTACTTGATTGGTTGCGAGATAGTCTTCTCTGGCGAGCAAATCGTATACTTGCATTGCATCCGCGCCTTTCACGTCGTCGTAGTAGACGAGGCACATGCAATCTTCCATTTGCGAAGCGCTGAGCCCAAAGTCGGAGTCGAGAGTGAACGTGTAGCTCTCGTCTTCTTCCAAGCCTTCGAGCTTGAATACGACTACGCCGAAGTACATGGACTCGCCCATATAACTGATCTCGTCGCGGCATTTGATCTTGGCGGTGCCGCTGTCGCCGGGGCTGACTGCGTATTCTTTATTGCCGAACGGGTTGAGAGCAGTCAAGACTGCGAAAACGATGAGTATGACCGCCATCGCGATATCTACGATGAGGAAGGTACGGCGATCGCCTTCGAGTTTTCTCTTGGTCTTTTCGTACGTGCCGTAAGAATATACGACGGCAAACATGCAAAGCGCGAAGCCGATAAGCGCCACGACAAACACGCCTATGCCGCCCGTAAAGTATTCTATCATAGACAGTGCCATGGAGGCTTCCGCGCCGCCCATGGAGCCGATCTCGGCGTTAAGTGCGGACTGAACGTTGCTCTTGGCGATAAGGCTGACTACGAGAATACCTATCGAGGCGACGAACATTGCCGAGATACCGGTGATAACGCCGAACGGACGGTCGCCCTTTTTGTAGTGTCTGAAATTTAATACGATGCAGATTATCGTTTCGACAATAGCCAATATGTATGCAAGATACAACCAGCCCGCCCAGCGCAGCAGCGCCGAAGAAACGCCCATCGACGTTATCAAGCTGCTTCCGCCGAATATCATGCCGATGAGGTTGAGACCGCTCTGCTTGGTTACTTCAACGCCCATGACCGAGATTTTCAGGAACGACGTGCAGAGGAATATGAATCCGACAAGCGCCGCTATCACCGCGCCGCTCAAGTATGTAATAAGCGAAACCGTGCGCTTTCTTGCGCGCTTGTTGTCTTTGTCTACGCCGTCCGCCGTGGGTTTTCCGCAGTTTTTTGCAGAACTCGGGCATGCCTTCGATCTTGCCGCCGCACTTTTTGCAGTACGAGATTTGGGGTGCGGCGTTGCCGTTTGCCGAATCTGCGTTGCCGTTTACGGGCTCGCCGCAGACCGTGCAGAACGCAGTGCCGGGGGCTATGTCCGCGCCGCACTTTTTGCATTTATGCGGGTCGGGCGTATTCGCGCTTTGGGGCGGAGTATCGAACGGATCGATAACGCCCGTTGGAGCGGGGTCCGCAGGAGCCGCTTCGGGCTGTACGGGTGCGCCGCACTTGGTGCAAAACGCTTCGCCGGCTTTTATCTCGGCGCCGCAGCTTTTGCACACTTGAGCTTTGAGTTCTTCGCTCATGAGTATTTTGTTCCTCCGTGATATGGATTGCGCATAAACCGCCGCAAAGGATTCGGGCGGCGTCGGGTCGCTTTGTTCATAGAGAACGTCATTCCCCCGCTGCGTGGTCCCCGCAGTACGCCGTAAATCGGCATGATCTATACACGACAAGTATACGCCCGCGCGCTGTCAAGTATTTTGACGAAAAAAGCCGTTCCGCTCCGTTCTGCACGCCGCTTTACTGTCAAAACAGCCTCGACGCTCCGCTTATAATACGCTCAGTAAACCATGAGCGGCACGGTCGTCACGCCCTACGAATGTTGATTCAAGGTCAATTCTCTTTTCGGGTGAAACCAATGATCAGCGTTAATGCAAACACACGACAGACATCCAATCTGTGATTGGATGTTGATTCAAGGTCAATTCTCTTTTCGGGTGAAACCAATGATCAACGTTATTGCAAACACACGACAGACATCCAATCTGTGATTGGCTATTGCAGTTTCTTTTTGAGCGCGGACAGGTTTTTGATGGGCGTGAAGCTGTCGCGGTTGCGGTTGAGCATTTCTTCCGCCAGGTTTTTATAGGCTATGCCGCCCGTCGACGTCGGGTCGAACTGCGTGATCGGCATACCGAACGACGGGGCTTCGGCGAGCCTGACGCTTCGCGGGATGCGCGTCGAAAACGCTTTCTTGCCGAAGTACCGGGTTATTTCTTCCGCGACCGAGTTGACGAGGTTGGTTCTCGAGTTGAACATCGTCACGACTACGCCCTCGATCTCAAGTCCCGGGTTGAGGATCTTTTTTGTCAGTTTGATAGTGTTCATCAATTGGCTCAAACCCTCGAGCGCGAAGTATTCGCCCTGCATGGGGATGAGTATCGAGTCCGCCGCCGTGAGCGCGTTCAGCGTGAGTAGACCTATGAACGGCGGGCAGTCGATGAATATGTAGTCGTAGTCGGGCTTGATCTGAGCGATGGCGCGCTTTAATGAGTTCTCGCGGCTCTCTAAGCCCACGAGCTCGATCTCTGCGCCCGCGAGGTCTATGTTCGACGGGATTATGTCCAATCCTTCCACGTTGGTCTTGACCACCGCTTCCCGCGCCGTGCAGTCGCCGACGATCAGGCTGTACACCGATTTTTTGACCTTGTGCTTTTCTATGCCGAGTCCGCTCGACGCGTTGCCCTGCGGGTCGTTGTCGATTATGAGCACCTTTTTCCCGAACGCCGCAAAGTACGCCGCTAAGTTGATGCAAGTGGTCGTTTTGCCGACCCCGCCTTTCTGATTGGCTATAGCTATCGTTTTCGCCATTTTTTTACCACCTATCCATCTTTGGTTGTTTGTTGGGGTTATCTCCCGCTATCTTTCGGTATGTTCATGTTTACGCCACTTTTTAAGACCTATCGATCTTTGGTTTTTGTTTGATTTCTCTCCCGCTATCTTTCGGTATGTTCATGTTTACGCCATTCTTTACGACATATCGGGCTTTGGGCGTTTGTTTGAATTATCTTCCGTTCTTTTAAGACCTATCGATCTTTAGATGTTTGGTTGAGGTTTACACCGCTATCTTTCGCGTCCATTCATATTGACTCGTCGTCACTGTTTACGGCATATCGGTTGTTTCGGGCGTCGTATTTTCCGATGCTTCGGTTTGACTGTTGATATTTTCCGTTCCTTCCGCGACTGTCGTATCGGGCTGTTCGATCGCGTCCGCCGTTTCGGTTTTTGCTACGGAGTTTTGGACTTCCGCTGCTGCGGGTATTTCCGCATCGCTTTGGTCTTCGTCCTTGACTATCGGATCGAGATAGGTCAAGGGCTTGCCGTAGAACTCCTCGTACAGACCCGCCACTGCTTGCTCGGCGCGGCGCGCGAGGTCGGACTTGCGGTCGCGCGACGGCAGGGTTTTGTCCGCGTATATGGGGTCGGCTATCTTGATCGTGACTTTGGCGAGCCCTAAAAGTTTCCTCAAGCCTTTCGGTTTATGGAAACAGTACAGCATGGGCACTACGGGCACATCCAGCCTGTCCGCGTAAAAGAACGCGCCGTCCTTGTACGGGCGGGGTTTATTGTATCTTGCCCACAGACTTTTTTCGGGATAAAAGTGTATCGCGCCGCCGCGGTCGCGCACGTACTCGAGCATTTCCATAAACGGCTTGTTGCCCGAGAGCGCGGACGGGAGCGGGATTATCGTCGCCGATTTCAACAGCTTGCCGCCGAGATCGTTCTTGCAGTTGTGCGGCGCGGCTACTATGTACTGTTTTCTCATGCCGAGCGCGCGACGAGTGAGGAGCGCATCCACATAGCCTACGTGATTGGACGTGGTTACGCAGGCTTTTATGCCTTTGAGTTTTTTTCTGTCCTTGACGCGCCACACGCCGTAGCCGAACGCGCCGAGCATGTATCCGCCGAGCAGTTTGAACACCGTGCTCCAAAACCCGTGCGCGATATGCCATATCGGGTTTTTGGGGTGTTTGTACACATACGAGCCGTCGGTCTTGGCGCTGTTGTCCGTGTTGAATGGCGTTCCGTCCACGTCGAACAGTCGGCGGCGTTCGAGCTCGTCCAGATACTCGTAATATATGCGCTTGGTCATTTTGCCCTCCGCTTCGACCTTGGCTACGACCTCGTCGTAAAGATCTTGCGGTATATCGCCTGCGTCGAGCGAATACTTAAACAGTCCGAGATATGCTTTTGTATTCATGTCTTTAATCTTTCTCCGACTCGTTGTCTTCTTCACTTGTTTGCTCCGCGCTTTCGCCGTCGCCGTGTTCGGGCGTGCTCGTTTTTTCCGTACCCTGCGCTTCGGGTTCGGCTCCGTCGCCCGTCTCCGACGCAAACGCCGCATCGCGCTTGTCGTAAGCGTCGTCCGTATCGGTATTCGCGTCGCGCTTATGCAGTTCGTCTATGATTATCTGCGCGACGGCAGCCGCGCCGTTACCCGCAGTGAGGAATTTTTCGATGTTCGCTTCGTACCTGTCGAGGTCGGTCCTGTCCGCCATGAACTTTTCTATGCGCTTGATGGCTTTTTTCGGCGTGAACGCCGTTTCGCCGCACTCGAGACCTTTGATATATTCTTTTACCGTCGCTTCTTCTATGACGTGCGGCGTGTAGTTTATCATTACGGGCGTATGCATATAAATGCTGTCCAACACCGCGTTGGGTCCGCCCTTGGTCAAGAACACGTCGGACGCGCCGTAAAGCTCGTACGCTTCGGGCAGGAATCTGTATACTTTGAGCGTCATGCCGTTCTTGAGCTTGACTCTGCTCTTGCCCTCCGCTATTGCCGAAAACTCTTTGTACCGCGCTTCGTTCTTGCCCGCGATTATGCACAGAGTTATGGGCAGTCCGCGCTTAATGAGTTTTCTCGCGTACTTGGGGCCTCTGCCGAACATGTACCCGCCGTCGGCTATCGTTACGGTAAACTTGTCCTGCGGCAAGCCGTACTTTTCTCTGAGCTCGGCGCGCGTGGCGGTGTTTTGCTCGACGCATTTTCTCACGCATGGATTGACCTTGCGCAGGTTTTTGGGGTCGAACTTGAACTTTAACGCTTTATCCATGGCGAGCTTGCAGTTCACGATAAAAATGCCGTCGCGCTTATCCCAAATGGAGTGCATGGTACAGTCGGGGTTGTAATTGACTACCACGACGTTGGGGTCGACGCGGCGCTTGTAATCGACTGCGAGCATATTGGTAAAATAGTGATTGGTCACTATGACGTCGGGCTTGCGGCGTTTTATCGCTTCAAGACCCTCGCGGAACGCTTTGTAAGCGATCTGTCTGTGCACGAACCGCATCAGTTTGTGCGCGCCCAAAAGATGGATAAAAAAGAAAATGAATTTCCCGAACCCGGGGATCTTATTGGTGTTTTCTACCTGTTTGGAAAAAAAGCGCTCCATACGCATGAGGTGCGGAAAACCGTCCTCGCGCATGATGTAGCTCTTTTGTATATCGTATTCTTCGCCGTATTCCTCGAGCAGTTCGCCGTAGATACTGTCCATTGACGAGATGTGCCCGAAGCCCGACTCGATAAACGTCATTAGAATTTTTTGTTTCATGTCCACATAAACGGAACGCCGCGGCGCGGCGCGCCGTTATATCGTAAATTTATTTTTTCCTTTATTGAGGGTGATGGTTCTGCGCTCGGTCACGCGCCCTACGTTTTCGGGTATGATGTCCAATACTACCTTGGCGTTAGTATGGTTTTCTATTATTATGTCCGTTTTGTTCGGAGCGTTTTTATACCTGATCTCGAGCTCGCCGCTCGCCGTTTTGAGCGCGCACTTGATATCTTTGAGCGCGGTGAAATCGGGCGTGATCGTTATTTTGGACGCGCCGTCGCGCACGTCGATACCGCAGAACACGCAGATGAGTTCGGATATGACCGAGGACTGATAACTCTGGCATTTGGTGCCGTAGCCGTTGAAGTCCTCGCCGAGCGTCGATTCGGGCGAGTCCGCGTACAGCGAATACCGCGATTCGAAGCGCTTGAGCGCGAGGTCGCGCCTGCCGAGCATGGCGAGCGCTTCCGTGACCGCCCATTCGAGATAGGGCGAGGCGTTGTACGTTGCGGCAAGCAGTCTCGCGATCGCGTTTCTGCGGTCGGCGGGGACAAGCCCGCAAATTACTATGAGCGCGTTTGCGCGGTCGTCATAGCCGTCGTCGCGCGACGTGTAACCGAGCCCGTCGAAACGGCTCTCGATATAGTCGGCGATATTGGACATGCGGTCCTCGAAAGTTTCCTGATAATCGAGCTCGCCCGTTTTTTTGCCGAGCTCGGACATGAACTTGCACGCCGAATAGTAGAGCGCGTTTTCTATGAGCGGCTCGTCTATATTGTAAAGATTGTCGTACCAACGGCGGTTGCCGTCGCGGAGCGCCACGCCGTGCTCGGTCATTTCCCAGAGCATGAGGTAGTCGCAAAGCTTGCCGTACTCGCGCGCGAGGAACTCTACGTCGCCCGCGTAATTGAGATACTGCGAGAATATCCCGTACTCGCCGAGCGCCAGCAGACCGTGCGCGGGAATGTCTACGGGCAAGTCACCGGGTACGCAGCTGTACAAAACGTCGCCGTCGAAAGCGGACAGGATATCGTCTATTACTTTCTTGACGAGCGGCGCCGCGTCGTGATGCGAAAGGTACAGCGCGCGCGCGGCTATGGAGCTGTCGCCCAGCCACATGGTTCTTTCGCGCTCGGGCGTGTCCATGAGCGTCGAGCCCATGCAAAGATACAGCGTGTTCAACGCTTTGTTGAATACTTCGTCGAGGCGCGGGTTGTCCGTTGTGAGCTCGACCGTCTTTTCGGTGTCGTAACCGATCTCGCGATACCCGAGCTTTAACACCCGCACCGTGTGCGGCATGCTGAATATGAGCGTCTCGCCCGTCATCGGTACGAGACCCTCGAAGATATTGAGCGTAGGTTTCGTTATATACTCGATACAGTGCGCTTCATACATGCTGGTCTCGTCGCCGAACGTGCCCATGCACTCGCCGCGGTCGGTGGTTATTTTGATTTTTTCCTGACCGTTGCCGGTGACTTCCATGTACGGCGTGACGCGCATTTCGCGCGGCAATGTCACCGCGTACGTGTCGCCGTCGAACTGATCGATCGATTTTTTGAACTTGGCGATAACGGGCTGCGCCGAGAACCGTTCGAGCGGGAGCGGGCGCGCGAGCAGCACGCCGTTTACATCGTCGGGATAGCCGTCGACTACCGTCGCCGCGGTGAACAGCGACGAGTTGAACGCTACGTCCAATACGTTCTGTATTTGCTGACCCTCGAGCGATGCGTCGTACAGTACGCCCGAGCCCGCGTAACAGCAGTTCGTGTGGCGCGGCGTTTTGTACGCCATGTTCTCGTATACGCGGAACGTTTCGTCGCTGTAAATGTTAAGGTCGTTGCACTCGAATATGAACCCCGCGCGCTTGGACGGAACGCCGTCCCTGCCGCCTTCGCCGTAGTACTGACAGTACACGACGATCGCGTTGTCGCCCTTTACGAGGTACTTGGCTATATCGAACTCGTCGTAATATGCTTGCTTTACGCCGCGGTTAAACCCGCCGCACCACACGACGGCTTTACCGTTTACGTACAAATAGTAATGCGTGTCGCACGCCGCGCGGCAAAGCGCTCTCGCGGGCGGTTTTTCCTGACCGAACGAGAACGTTCGGCGCAGTATTATATTGGAATTTTTGCGAGTAGCGTCGCTCGCCCAGATCCATTTGGATTTTCCGAAAAGAACCGTGGGTTCTTCGATATTAGCCATATCCGCTCCTAGAAATGCGTGCGCGTCCGTTCTTTGCGCGCAAGCGTACTCAAAGCTAGTTTACCACAATAGCATGTCTTTTGCAACCCTTTTAATACATTTCTCCAAGCACTGCTTGGATTTATGTCGTGTGTTTGCGCTTGTGATTAATTTTACATTACACCCGAATAAGAGCGGTGCATATTGTCACCTTTCCGTAGGGAGCGCAGCCCCTTGCGCTCCGCAAGCCTTACGCTTGACCGCCTGTCGTGTATTTACGCCCGTGATTGATTTTGCGTTACACCCGACCAAACACTGCTTGGATTTATGTCGTGTGTTTGCGCCCGTGATTGATTTTGCGTTACACCCGA
>CATLHE010000014.1 GCA_949948895.1 uncultured Christensenella sp. | reverse complement strand
CCAAGCACAGCTTGGATTTATGTCGTGCAAGCCAAAGGCTTGGCGACTGTCGTGTGTGGGCTTGGTCGGTGAAAATAAGTTACACCCGACCAATATTGTACAGAATATCCCGCGTACTTATACATGTCATCCTGAGGCGAAGCCGAAGGATCTAGGGCGTAAGCCCGCACCAACCAAATGTTGGATGTTTGTCGTGTGTCGACTTTCTCGATTGTTTTGTGTTTCACCCGAATAAAGGCGATAATGTTTACGAGTTGTCGTTGGTTTAGCGGGTACGCTATGCGGCTACGCCAAAGATTCCTCGCGAGCTCGGAATGACAAAAAACAATCATATACGTTCAATCGTAGGGCGGGCAGACCCATGCCCGCCTTTGTATTTTGTACCGTAATTATTCGGGCGGTTGGCAAAACGAATCACAAACGTCAATACACGACATTCGTCCAACATTTGGTTGGAAAAAGCTCGAAGATCGTAACGGTCTTCGAGCTTTGATATTATCGGATATTATTTACTTACGGAGTATTTATACCTTTTGGAACTTGCCGTCTTTTTTGTGAACTGCGAGCCGGGCATGGAGCCGCCGCGCGAGGTCTTTTGCGACGACCAAGGCTTCCTGCTTGGTAGCCATTCTTCTGTAAGTCCTGTCGGTGTCCGAACGCAGGATTATCCAATTGTTCTTGACCCTGTCGAATTTGAGCGTGACTTTGACAGCCGACGACTCGTCGCCGTAGTCGTCGTAGTATTCGTCGTACTCGTCTTCCTCGTCGGGCGTATCGTCATCGTCGTCCTGTTTGGCGGCGGCACGCGCGGCGCGTCGGGATTCCGCGGCTTCCGAAGCGGCGGAGCGCGACGGGCGGGAAGCGGCGTTCTGTTCTGCGAGCTGTTTTTGCATTGCTTGCGCTTTTATCTGCGAGTTTTCGGCGCGCAGGAGATTGAGCTCGTTCTCCTGTTCTTTCACGCGCTGGTCGAGCTCGTTTATCGTGCGATAGAGGTCGGCGTTGTCGTCGGTCTTGCCGCTCCTTGCGGATTCCAGCGCGGCGGTCAGTTCGTCGATACGGTTTTGCCTTTCGCGCACGCCGTCGTTAAGCTCGTCGATAGTCAAAGACATGTCTGCGACCTGCGCGCGTAGCGCCTGCGTGTCGGCGTCCGTCGCTTCGGTCGGCTCTTGCCGATCCTGCGCGAGCTCGGCGCGAACGCTTTGCTCGATCTCCGCGCGGAGCGCGGCTTCGTCCACTGTGTCTACGGGCGCGCCGCCGTTTGCGTTTGCCGCTTCGGCTTTGAGCTTTTTGATCTTTTGCTTGATCTTGATATGGCGCACCAGCACAATAAAAAATACCATGATGAGCAGTACCGCGAGACCTACGGCGATTATGAGATAGAGAGCGGGATACTTGACCGCCCACTCGCCGAGATTGTCGAGTGCCCATTGGTTGAGTTTGTCCATGTATTCCTCCGATCGCTTTTTTCTTAGTATACCACTATTTTTATTACGTGTCAATACATTTAATTCGCGCGCGATCGTATTGTCTTGCACGCGCCTTTTCGCCGATATCGGAAAAGGTTGACAGGACGGCAAAAAAGGTATATCCTTTAATTATAAGATACAGGGCACTACGGAGGAAACAATGCTACGAACGATATCATCGGAAAGCGTGACGGAAGGTCATCCCGATAAGGTTTGCGATTATATAGCCGACTCGATACTCGACGCGGCGCTCGAAAAAGACCGCGACAGCCGCATAGCCTGCGAGGTCGCGTGCGCGACGGGGCTCTGCGTGGTGCTCGGCGAGTTCGATACTTCGACGGATTTTATCGACGTACAGCAAATAGCGCGCGGCGCGATTAAGGACGTGGGCTACGTCGATCCCGAGCTCGGGTTCGACTATAAGGGCTGCGCCGTGCTCAACGCGATAAACGGGCAGTCGCCCGATATAGCGCAGGGCGTACTCAGCTCGATAGAGGCGCGCGGCGGAAAAATAGAATCCGAGCTCGACAGAATGGGCGCGGGCGATCAGGGCATGATGTTCGGTTATGCCTGTTCGGAAACGCCCGAGCTCATGCCCATGCCGATAACGCTCGCGCACGGACTGACCAAAGCCCTGACGGTGGCGAGAAAATCGGGCGAGCTCCCGTTCCTGCGACCCGACGGGAAAGCGATGGTCGCGCTCGATTACGAGAACGGCGCGCCTACGCGCGTGCGCACGGTAGTTGTATCGGCGCAGCACTCGGAGCGCGCGTCCGATAAAGATATCCGCGACGGTATAACCGACTGCGTCATAAAGCGCGTCGTGCCCGCAAACCTGTTAAAGGGCGCCGAAGTTTTGGTCAACCCCACGGGCAGGTTCGTAGTGGGCGGACCCGCGGGCGATACGGGCGTTACCGGCAGAAAGATAATAGTAGACACGTACGGCGGCGCGATCCCGCACGGCGGCGGCGCGTTCTCGGGCAAGGACGCGTCCAAGGTAGATAGGTCGGCGTCGTACTATGCGAGATACGTGTGTAAAAACGTGGTTGCGGCGGGGCTGTGTTCCAAAGTCATGGTGCAGGTCGGGTACGCGATAGGCAAGGCGCGACCGGTATCGCTTTTTGTGGACACGTTCGGCACGGGCGACGACCAAGCGGTGAAAGCGGCGATCGAGCGCGTGTTCGATTTCCGCCCCGCGGCGATAATAGAAAAACTCGGACTGAAAAATCCCATATACCGCGGCACGACCAATTACGGGCACTTCGGCAAGAGCGAACTGCCTTGGGAAAGGCTCGACGCCGTAGACGCTTTGAGGTAAGTATATTGCAGACGCTGACGGGCGCGGTCGATGAAATAATTTTCCGCAACGATGAGAACGGGTACACCGTGCTCGTTTTGGAGACGGAGGACGGCGAGCCCGTAACGGCGGTCGGCGCGTTCCCGTCGGTCACGCCCGGCGACACGTTGAGCTTGGAGGGCGAGTTTGTCATTCACCCCAAGTTCGGCGCGCAGTTCAAAACGGCGCGCGCGTCGGTACAGCCGCCCGCAACGCCGCTCGGCATGATAAGGTTTTTATCGTCGGGGCTCATAGAGGGCTGCGGCGAAAAAACGGCTACGCGCATAGTGGAAAAGTTCGGCGCGAAAACGGCGGAGGTACTCGAAAAAGACCCGTCGAGACTGGTCGAAGTCAAGGGCATAAGCCCCAAGAAAGCGGAAAAGATAGCCGCGTCGTACGCCGCGCTCGAAGTACAGCGAAGCGCGGTCGTGTTTCTGACGGGCTACGGCATAACTGTCAATCTCGCGCTCAAACTGTATGAGATATACGGTGCTTCGACGGTGTCTACCGTCAAGACCAATCCTTACGTATTGGTAGAGGACGTGGACGGCGTGGGATTTATTACCGCCGACCGTATCGCGCGCTCGCTGGGGCTTGCCGAGGATTCGCCATTCCGTGTCCGCGCGGGCGTTTTGCATGCGCTTAAAAGCGCGTGCGAAAAAGAAGGCAATACTTATTTGCCCCGAGACGTTCTCACCGCGAAAGCAAAGGAACTCATAGGCGTAGGCGACGAGCGCATAAATGAAGCTATCGACGCGCTGAGGCTTGAGCGCAAGCTCGTTGTCCCGTTTGACGGCGCAGTCATGGGCGAGCAGTATTACCGCGCCGAGCGTTCGGCGGCGGTCAAGCTCGTCAAGCGCGTGGACGCCGCGGGCGAGGTCATGGCGGACGTGGACGGTATAATCGACAGGTTCGAAGCGTCCAATGCGATCAAGCTCCACGACGCGCAGCGCGCCGCTGTCAGAAACGCGATACGCGCGGGCGTGTCGGTAATAACGGGCGGACCGGGCACGGGCAAAACGACGATAATAAACTGCATACTTTTCGTGCTCGACGCGCTGGGACTGTCGTCGGTGCTTCTCGCGCCGACGGGACGCGCGGCAAAACGCATAACGGAAGGTTGCGGGCGCGAGGCGTCCACCATACACCGCGCGCTTTTGGGCTTGGAACGCGGCGAAAAGTTCGGTGAGAACGCAGTCATAGTGGACGAGTTCTCGATGGTGGATATCTTTCTTTTCCGCATGCTATTGGACGCCGTCAATACCGACGCGAAACTCGTTATCGTAGGCGACGCCGATCAGCTCCCGTCGGTGGGCGCGGGCAACGTTTTGCGCGATCTCATAGACAGCGGGCTTGCGCCGGTCACAAGGCTGAGCTTTATCTACCGTCAGTCTCAGACGAGCCGCATAGCGGTGAGCGCGCACGATATAAACGACGGGCGCGTGCCCGATCTCAAAGCGCGCGACGGCGATTTTTATTTCTTCCGCATAAAAGACCCCGCGAGCATTGCCGACATGACGGTGGAGCTCGCGACGACGCGGATAACTGGGTTTTGCGGCATAGAGCCCGCGAGGATACAGGTGATAGCCGCGCTCAAAAACGGCGTTGCGGGCGTGAACAACCTCAACGCGAGGCTTCAACAAAAGCTTAACGCGGGAGTAGGGCGCAAAGCCGAAGTGGGCGATATCACGTTTTACGTGGGCGACCGCGTAATGCATACGGTCAACAATTACGAGCTCGAATGGACAAGGTATTCGACTACGGGCAAGGGCGTGTTCAACGGCGATATAGGCACGGTCGCGGAGATAGCCGCGACGGGCGAGATAACGGTGGAGTTCGAAGATATGCGGCGCGTGCAGTACACGGGCGACACGCGGCGGCAACTCATACTGTCGTACGCCGTGACGGTGCATAAAAGTCAGGGCTGCGAGTTCGACGCCGTGGTCATGCCCGTAGTGGGCGGCGCGCCCGTCATCATGACGCGGAATCTTTTGTATACTGCGATAACGCGCGCGAAAAAACTCGTCGTGCTCGTCGGTGATGATTATAACGTGAAACGCATGGTCGAAAATAACTACGTAGCGGAACGATACTCGGCGCTCAAAGAGTTTATCGCTGAAGCAAAGAGCGATATGCGAAAACTCTTCGGTGAAGATATAAAATGATCGAAAATTAAACTCCCTCGGCTTCGTCGGGGGAGTTTCATTTTTGCGTAAAAAGGCTGTATTAACTTGTGCGTGCTTTTGCGGCGTTTTACGTGGGCTTAAGGTTTTATATCGGCGGGGTAAATTTATTCGGGTACGGGGTGGCGCCCCCTGTAGAACACGTTTATACGGCAAAATCGCGGACTATACGCGCAAACCGTCGCTCGCCGTACTACCGAGTACGACTTCGCGGCGTTTCGCGCGTCTATCCTCGTGATTTTGCTCGTAGAAATACTATGTACCCTAAGCGAGCTATTTTGTTGCTTTTGTCAAGGCAAGCGAGCGAAGTCGTAGCCTCGGCGCTACTACAAGCGAGCTTAACGCAGACAAAGCGCAAAAGAGCCGCTTAGGGCGTGTTCTACTAGGGGCGCCACCCCGTAAGGTCGGCAAACGCTTGACGCGCGTCATACAACTGTTTTGCAACGTCTGCAAATCGCTTGCCTATGCCGACATTGCGCATATGGTATATCATGAGTAAGTCGCGCTTGGTGAGCGTGTCGGCAATGCGTCGGCAAATAACAAGCTCATTTTGTAACTGCTCGCGCGGTACGCCGTAGACGTTGTCTGCGTCGTAATTCTCGATAGCGTCCACCATGTCAGCGAAAGTCTCGGCGGTCGTTGCCGAATATGCTTTTATGTCGTTGTGTCGTTTTTCCATGTTATTACCGTCCTTTGGAGTTTTATTATAGTACCCGCGTTATGTCTATTGGGAATAATTATCTTACTATGCCTATCGGGCATAAGTCAAGCAAATTATGCCCAAAAGTCATAAAATATTTACGAGGTGGTTGTTATGGTTACTTTGGAAATGATACAGGTAAAGCTCATCGATGCGATTAAACAGTGCGGTTTATCGCAAACGGAACTTGCAAAGCGGATAGGTATATCACAATCGGGAATTGCTCACTATGTCAAGGGGGATAAAATGCCCGCGCTGGATACGTTTGCGAACTTGTGCAAGGTGTTGGAACTCGACGCAAACGACATACTTTGCGTTATATGATCGCAACGCGTTCGGGACTGTCAATATTACACGCAATTATTCGGGTGTGACCGCAAATAAACAAATACGCAAACACACGACAGAAATCCAAACCGTGTTTGGTCGGGTGTAACGTAAAACAAATCATATACGCAAACACACGACAAAAATCCAAGCTGTGCTTGGCGGAGCGCAGGGGTCTGCGCTCCCTACGAAAGGGTGACGATTAGTTTGGCTTTTCAGTTCTGCGGCGGTTCGCCTGGATTCTTCGCCTGCGGCTCAGAATGACAGCATAAAATATGCACGACTCTTTTTCGGGTGTTACGTAAAACTACTTGCTAATGTAAACACACGACAGAAATCCAAGCTGTGCTTGGCGGTTCGCCTGGATTCTTCACTGCGTTCAGAATGACAAGAAACCATATGCAACGCATTGAACAAAGACAGACATTGAGTCGAATATCCCACGATATTATTCCTGTCATCCTGAGGCGAAGCCGAAGGATCTAGGGCGCAAGCCCGCCAACCAAATGTTGGACGTATGTCGTGTGTGGACGCGAAGATGATTTGAGGTTGCACCCGAAAAAGTGCGGGCATGAGGTGGGGTAACGTTTGTTTAGCGTGTGCGCTTTGCGGCGGTTCGCCTAGATTCTTCGCCTGCGGCTCAGAATGACAGCATAAAATATGCACGACTCTTTTTCGGGTGTTACGTAAAACTACTTGCTCATGTAAACACACGACAGAAATTCAAGCTGTGCTTGGTCGGGTGTAACGTAAAACAAATCACAAGCGTAAACACACGACAATCGTCAAATATTTGGTTTGAGCTTGACGAATGTCGATAAATATGATAAAACTGATGTGACATGACCAACATGTACGATAAGAAAAAGCTCATAATCCTGCGCGCGGCGCTCATAGTCATAGGCGGGGTGCTTGGCGGTACTGCAATGTGGCAGTACTTCGAATACTATCCCGACGTAATGCGCCGCGAGTTTGCGGTAGGCGTCATAGTCGTATCGTCGGCGGTGTTGGCGGCTATACTCGGGCTGTCGGCAAAACCGTTTTATCGCCTGTTCTCGTCGGTCGCGTCGACGTTTAAAGGTCTCGTAAAAGACCTCGGCGCGAAAGGCGTAACGGCAGTGGTAGCAGGCGCGGTCACCGCGGGCATGCTCGGGTTCCTGTTCGACTTTCTCGTCCGCGACGTCATAGAAATAATCGCCGTGCGCGTGCTCGCGGACATAATCCTAACGTTCGTGCTCGCCGCGCTCATAGGCTACGGGTTCGTCAAATGGCTCGCGGCGGACGACGAGGACGACTCGGCGGCGCGCTGCGAATCGCACAAGCGCGGGTATTTGCTCACCGCATCATGCTTTTTCGACGACCGCGTATTCACGGCGGCGCACGTGCTCATAAACGCAAAAGTAACCGAAACCGCGTTCCGCGCGCTGTGGAAGTACGGCGGCGGAGAAGCGCTCGAAAGACTGAGGATAGTAGTGGAAAGCGGCGCGGCGCAAATAATAAAAGGCGAATCGCAGTTTTCCGATCCGACCGAGTACACCCGCGCGGAGACCGATACCGCGTCGGCGCGAAAGCTGGTAGCGGTGGCGATAGCAGGCACGCCGTTCGGCATGCCCGACGCCGCGATCGCGCTTGACGATTTTTCCGCGCCGAGCGACGCAGTCAAAGACGAGCTAATAAAAAAAGCCGCGGCAATGACTACTGCCGAGCAAAAGCCCGAGCCGTCCGTTAATGCCGACAACGCCGTGCCTGCGAGCCCCGCCGATACGGACGAACCGTCGGGCGAAACGATAATCCATAAATAACCGAGACGTAAAGGCGCTCTCCGCGCCTTTTTTCGTGCCGCAATACGCGGAAACGCGCCGCGCGTATCATAAATCGGCTTTAAATACATTGACATTTTTTCGAGTATGATATATAATCGAGATATCGAATTTACGGAGCGGAATTTGGACAGCAAGTACGAAAACCGAGTGCAAAGGATAATACTGTCGTGCGACATGTTCACGACGGGTTATAGCGTCATGCTCTTGCTGTTCTTACTGCCTTACGTCGTTACCGCCGATCAGGTGATAGCGGCGGGGTTCTTGCCGCTCGCGTGCCTTATCCCGCTCGCGGTCATGCCGCTCGTGTATACCGCGGTCCACCGCTTCGACTTATTGCTGTTCGGGCGGTATCACTTGTTCATGCCTCTGTCGGCATTTTTGTCGGCGGTGTTTTTCGTATTGTTTTTCGGCGCGGACGCGGGCGCAGGCGGCGCGTGTCTGGTGTTCTTCTGCTCGGTCGTGCAGATACTAACCTCGATAGTATACAGGTACTGCTCGTTCTCGGTGCGGGCGCGACTGGTCGGAGACAGCGTATACAAGCCGTCGATAGCGTCGTGCGCTTTTGCGCTTTTTGGCGCGGCGGCGGCAGTCGGCGTGGTCTACGGGTTTTATGCGTACGATCCCGAGACCGCGCTACTCAACGGCGCGTACGTCTTGGCGTCGGTGTGCGTCATCCTCGCGCTCGTTCAGTACCTTACTTCGTTTTATAACATTCCCAAGCTCGGCGGCAGGCGCGTGCAATCGGTCAAATCGGTATTCCGCACGTTTTTCGGCGGGCTCAAAAAACGCACGTATTTCTCGTCGCTGTTTTACGTAGCGGCGTTCGCGACGCTTGCCGTTATAGAAACGCTGTTATGCTATACTTCTGAGGTGTCCTCTCCGAGCACGCTTGCTCTTACCGTTGCGGCGGTAACGTGCGCAGTATTCTTTGTCATAGGCTTTGTGTGCGCCGAGTTCATGAAACGCAGAACGTGGCTGCCGTCTGTCATCAACCTCGTATGCGTGCTCGCCGCGTCCGCGCTATTTATGGCGAGCGCGCTTGCGGGCATGCAAGAAAACCTCATAACCGCTTGTACGGTAATTGCCGCGGCGCTCATCGGCGGCGGCGGCGCGGTCGCGCTGAGACAAATGCGTCTGAGGTTTTTGACTATCAAATCGCGCGTCACGAGCGGCACGGTGTTCGTGCTGTACGAACTGACTTTGCACGCGGCGGTCGCGATAGCGGTAGCGGTTGGCGTCGCGTCCGCGGCGGTCCTGACGCTAATGCACGACGCGTACGCTTTTACGTACGCCGCGGCGGCGGCGGTCGTGTTCGCCATTGTCGGCTTTGCCGTTTCCACCAAGCGCGTAGCGCGCGCCGAGGACGTGGGCGAGCTTTCGTACGAGCTCAAAGAATCGGACGCGGTGCGCTTCGGCGCGGGCGATATCCCGTCCACCGCCGAGCGCGACGGCGAGCAGTAAAAAGTCAAATACGCGTTTAAACGCGGAAGATCAAGAGAAAAACACAGTCGGGCGTAACGTTATGAACGGAATATAAACGAACGACAGGCAATAAGGAGACATATGAAGACCGATATCGAAATCGCATACGAGGCAAAGCCGCGTCCCATCGAAGAGATCGCCGCAAAGCTCGGCATAAAAAACGTTTACCGCTACGGCGATTACTGCGCCAAGGTAAAGCCCGCGGATAAGCCCAAAGCGAAGATCATACTTGTGACGGCTATCAATCCCACGCCCGCAGGCGAGGGCAAGTCCACGGTCTCCATAGGTCTTGCCGACGGACTCAACCGTATCGGCAAGAAAACGGCGCTCGCGCTCCGCGAGCCGTCGCTCGGTCCGGTGTTCGGAATGAAAGGCGGCGCGACGGGCGGCGGCATGGCGCAGATACTGCCGATGGACGATATCAACCTGCATTTCACGGGCGATTTGCACGCGATAACTTCGGCAAACAATCTCCTTTGCGCGATGATAGACAACTCGATCTACTTCGGCAATCCGCTCAAGATAGCGAAAGTAACGTTTAACCGTTGCATGGACTGCAACGACCGCGCGCTCCGCCGCATAGTGGTGGCGGTGGGCGACAACACCCGCGATGACGCGTTCAACATAACCGCCGCGAGCGAAGTAATGGCGACGCTGTGCTTGGCGTCCGACTTCGACGACCTCAAGGTACGGCTTGGCAGAATAATAATCGGCTACGACTACGACGGCGCGCCCGTCACGGCAAAAGACCTCGGCGCAGTCGAGGCGATGGCGGTATTGCTGAAAGACGCGGCAAAGCCCAACCTCGTACAGACCTTGGAAGGCACGCCCGCGTTCGTGCACGGCGGACCTTTCGCCAATATAGCGCACGGCTGCAACTCGGTCATAGCGACCAAGACCGCGGCGAGCTACGCCGATTACGTAGTCACGGAAGCGGGCTTCGGCGCAGACCTCGGCGCGGAAAAATTCTTCGATATCAAGTGCCGCACGGCAGGCATCGCGCCGTCTTGCACGGTGCTCGTCGCAACGGTGCGCGCGCTCCGCTACGGCGGCGACGGTGATCTCGCCGCGGGCATGGGCAACCTTGTCAAGCACGTGGAAAACCTCACGGGCGTATTCGGTCAGAACGTAGTAGTCGCGATAAACCGCTTTACCGACGATACCGAAGCGGATATCGAGCTCGTCAAGTCCACCGTCGCGTCGCACGGCGCGCAGGCGGTTTTGTGCGAGTGCTGGGCAAAGGGCGGCGCGGGCGCGACCGAGCTTGCCGAAGCGGTGGCGAAAGCAACGCAGGAAAAAAGCAAACTGACTTTCGCATACTCCGACGGCGACACGATAACCGAGAAAGTAGAAAAAATATCCAAGCGCGTTTACGGCGCGGCGGGCGTCGTGTGGACGGCGAAAGCTAAAAAAAGCCTCGCGAAAATGCTGCCACTGGGCGTTGACAAACTGCCCGTGTGCATAGCCAAAACGCAGTACTCGCTGTCCGACGATCCCAAAAAGACGGGCAGACCGTCGGGCTTTAACATAACGGTGCGCGACGTTCAGTACCGCGCGGGCGCAGGGTTTGTAGTAGCCGTCGCCGGCGACATACTGCTCATGCCGGGACTTCCCAAAGTCCCCAACGCCGTCAATATGACCATAAAAGACGGCAAGATAAGCGGACTGTTCTAGACCCCGCACGTAAATCGTTAAGTGCTTGGTCGGGTGTAACGCAATAACATTGGTAAAGCAAACACACGACAAACATCCAAGCAGCGCTTGGTCGGGTGTAATGTAAAGCAAATCACCCACGCCAATACACGACAAAATCGATCTGTGATCGCAAGCTGTGCTTGGTCGGGTGTGAGGTAAAACCAATCACCTACGCAAACACACGACAAACATCCAAGCTGTGCTTGGCGGAGCGCAAGGGTCTGCGCTCCCTACGAATGGGTTGCGATTAGTAGAGCGTTGCCGTTCTGCGGCGGTTCGCCTAGATTCTTCACTGTGTTCAGAATGACAAAAGAAAATATGCACCACTCATATTCGGGTGATACAAAAAATAAAACACTTACGCAAACACACGACAAAAATCCAAGCTGTGCTTGGTGGCGATAAAGATATTACCACCGATAACGACTTCCTCGGGCGACACCAAAATGTTTCATGTTCCTACGACATTATGGAAAGTGTGGCGATAAAGATATTACCACCGATAACGACTTCCTCGGGTGTAACGCTAATATTAGTAAAGCAAACACACGATTGGTAAAAACACGATTGTTAAAAAGAAAGGAGAGGGTATGAAGATATTGATAACGGGCGGGAGCGGCTTTATAGGCAAAGCATTCATCAAGCAGTACCGCAAAACGTTTGACATAGTCGCGCCGACGCACGCGCAAATGGACCTTACCGACGCGCGCGCTATCGACGCGCTGTTCGCCAAGCACAAGTTCGACGCGGTATTGCACCTTGCCGGAACGTCCGAGCGCGGCGGGCGCGCTATCGAAGCCGACAACCTTATCATGTTCAAGAATATCCAATACATGTCGATATTCCACGGCGTCAAAAAACTGATAATCGTGGGCGAGGGCGCGGAAACGGACAGGCGCTTACCGATCGTGGACTTTTCGGAAGACATGCTCGGCGCGGCGATCCCGACCGACGGTTACGGCGTGGCACGGTACCTTATAAGCGTGCTCGCGGCAAAGGACAAGATCACGACCAACCTGCGCGTATTCGATATCTACGGCGAGGGCGGGAACAACACCGCTATCAACAAGATAGTCGCGGCGGCAGCCAAGGGCAGAAAACAGATAAAGGTGGAGCGCGACCGCACCGTGAGCGGCATATACGTCGACGACGCGATCAAGATAATAGCGGCGTTCTTGCGCGGCAACTACCCCAAGGGCGACTACAACCTCGTATCGGGCGAAAAGATAAGCTATCTCGATATCGCCAAGCAAGTAAAGCGCATGGCAAAGCGCGACGGGTTCGACCCCGTTATCAAGCTAGGCAGCACGGAACGCGATCTCGAATACACGGCAGTCAATAATAAACTCGAGTCCGTGCTCCCGTTCAAGTACACAACGTTCAAATCGGGCGTAAAAAAACTGTACGAATCGATGCGACAGGGTAAGCGCGGCGGCGCGACGCCCGTCGCCGAGGACGACGAAACGCTCTGAGATACGCGGGCTACTGCAATAAATCAAACCGAGACATAACACCGAGGTGAAAACATGAAGATCACAGGCGACGAACTGAGAAAAAAATGGATAGAGTTCTTTAAAAAACGCGGGCATACGCCGATATCGTCGGCGTCGCTTATTCCCGAGAACGACCCGACGGTACTGTTTACCACGGCGGGCATGCACCCGCTCGTGCCGTACCTCTTGGGTCAGCCGCACCCCGCAGGCAAAAGGCTTTGCGACGCGCAGAAATGCGTGCGCACGGGCGATATAGACGAAGTGGGCGACGCGACGCACTGCACGTTTTTCGAGATGCTCGGGAATTGGAGCCTAGGCGATTATTTCAAGACCGAAATGGTGCCCTGGAGCTATGAGTTCCTGACCCAAGAGCTCGGGCTCGATCCCGACAGGCTCGCCGTCACCGTGTTCGAGGGCGACAGCGACTGCCCGCGCGACGAGGAGACCGCGGCGCTGTGGGAGAAATGCGGCATAAAAAAAGAGAATATATTCTACCTCGGCAAAAAGCATAACTGGTGGGGTCCCGCGGGGCAGACCGGACCGTGCGGACCGGACACCGAAATGTTTTTCGATACGGGCAAGCCCAAGTGCGGCAAGGACTGCTCGCCGGCGTGCGACTGCGGCAAGTACGTCGAGGTCTGGAACGACGTATTCATGCAGTTCAATAAGACGGCAAGCGGCACGTTCGAGCCGCTCAAACAAAAGAATGTCGATACGGGCATGGGCTTGGAGCGCGCGCTCATGAACATGCAGGGCTTGAAATCGGTATACGATACCGACGTGTTCATGCCGATCGTGGAAAAGATAAAAGAGCTCTCCGGCGCGGACACGTCCGACGCGGAAGCGCTGCGCGCGGTGCGCGTTGTAGCCGACCATATCCGCACCGCGACTTTTATCATAGGCGACGAGCGCGGCGTGACGCCGTCCAATGTCGATCAGGGCTATATACTGCGGAGGCTGTTGCGCAGAGCTATACGGTTCGGCGGCGCGATAGGACTTAAAAGTCGCGACTATTCGGCGGTCGCCGCGGTGGTCGTAGATAAGTATAAAGATGTGTACCCCGAGCTCGACGCGGCTAGAGCCAAGATCGTAGCCGAGATAGACGAGGAGTACGATCGGTTTTCGCGCACGCTCGAAAACGGCATGAAAGAGTTTGAAAAACTGTGCAAGTTCTTGCAGTCGGATATTATCCCCGGTAAGTCCGCGTTCCGCTTGTACGATACGTACGGCTTCCCGCTGGAAATGACGGTCGAGCTCGCCAAAGAGCGCGGGTTCAAAGTCGATATCGACGGGTTCAACGCGCGGTTCGAGGAGCATAAAAACCTCTCGCACGCGGGCGCGGAACAGCGGTTCAAGGGCGGGCTTGCCGATACAGGCGAGCTTACCGCAAGGCTCCATACCGCGACGCATCTCATGCACCGCGCGCTCAAACAGGTGCTCAACGACGACAGCGTCAATCAGCGCGGCTCCAACATAACGCCCGAGCGGTTGCGGTTCGACTTTTCGTTCGGGCGCGCAATGACGCCCGAAGAGATCAAAGCGGTCGAGGACAAAGTGAACGCAGCGATCGCGGCGGACGTGCCCGTTACCTGCGAAGAGATGACGGTGGACGAAGCCAAAGCCGCGGGCGCGGTCGGGCTGTTCGCGTCCAAGTACGGCGAAAAAGTCAAGGTGTACACCATGGGCGAGTACAGCAAAGAGATCTGCGGCGGACCGCACGCGGCGCGCACGGGCGAGCTCGGGCACTTCCGTATCGTCAAAGAACAGTCGAGCTCGGCGGGCGTGCGCAGGATAAAAGCCGTCCTCGAATAACCAAGCATAGCTTGCGATCACAGATCGATTTTGTCGTGTGCCAATCAAATGTTGGACGAATGTCGCCAACCAAATGTTGGACGTATGTCGTGTGTGGACTTCTTGTGATGGTTTTGCGTATCGCCCGAATAATTGCGGTCATGCTTGAACCATTCGTAGGGGGCGCAGACCACTGCGCTCCGCCAACCGAATGTTTGATGACAGTCGTGTGTTTACGTAATCGGTGATTCGAGGTCGCACCCGAATAAGAGCGTAATTCAAGACATTCAATCGTAGGGCGTGACGACTCGGCACGCCTCCAACCAAATGTTTGACGACTGTCGTGTGTATGCGTAATCGATGATTCGAGGTCGCACCCGAATAAGAGCATAATTCAAGTCGCTTATATGCTTAATCGATAACACTACGTTGCGCCCGTAATGGGCGCGACGCAACGATATTTATACAAAGGCGAGATCATGGAAAGACCCAAGTTTCCCAAACGTGTGGTCGTGACGGCGGGAATGCCGTACGGCAGTAAGGAATTGCACTTCGGACATATCGGCGGAGTGTTCGTACATGCCGACGTTTTTGCGCGGTTCATGAAAGACAGGATTGGCGAGAAAAACGTCATTTTCGTTTCGGGCACCGATTGCTACGGCTCGCCGATAGTTGAAAAGTACCGCACGCTCAAGGACAGCGGCGAGTTCGACGGCACGATTATCGATTTTGTCAAAGGCAATCATGACAGTCAGCGCGAAACGCTCGATAACTACCTTATCGATCTGTCGCTCTTCGGCGCGTCGGCGTTCGGCATAGGCGGGGAGGCTCACGCCAAATTCTCGAAAGAAGTGTTTGAAAAGCTTTTGGCGAGCGGCGCGCTCTCTGTGCTGTCCACCAAGCAGTTTTACGACGAGGAACAAAAAACCTTCCTCAACGGCAGACAGGTCGTTGGCAGGTGTCCCATAAACGGCTGTAAGTCCGAACAGGCGTACGCCGACGAGTGCTCGCTCGGGCATCAGTATTTTCCCGAAGAACTCATTGCGCCCGTGAGCACGCTCAGCAATAAGCCGCCCGTGCTCAAAGAGGTCAAGAATTGGTATTTGGATATAGAAAAATTTGCGCCGCACCTTAGGGAGATCGTCAAGAAATGGGAGGGCGATCCCCAAGCGCGCGCGTTCCTGACCAACGTTTGCAACGAATCGCTCAAAGCCCCCGCGCTGTACACCAAGATTGAAAACCAAGCCGCTTTGGTCTCGGCGCTGTCGGGATCGGGGCTTAAATACGTTTGCGAAGCGGACAGCAATAAAAATAACTGCAAGATCGAATTTGAAAAATTATCCGACCGCGAGGCGGCGTGCGCATTGCTAGCTCAAAACGGAATACGCTTCCGCACGGGCAAAACGCTTGTGCCTTTTCGCATTTCGGGCAATATCGAGTGGGGCGTGCCCGTGCCCGATACCGACGGCATGGTCGACCTAACGTTCTGGGTATGGCCGGAATCGCTGTGGGCGCCCATATCGTTTACTCGGGCGTATTTAAAGAGTATCGGAAAAACGGAGGACGAGTGGCGCAAATGGTGGTGCGACGATAGCGCCAAAGTCTATCAGTTTATCGGCGAGGACAATATTTATTTTTACGCTTTGGCGGAGGGCGCTTTGTTCGAGGCGCTAAACGTCGGCGGAGAGCAAAACTTGAAAATGCCGACCATCGTGCCCAATAAGCATATACTGTTTTTCAACGCCAAGGCGAGCAGCAGCGGCAAGATAAAACCGCCCATGGCGCAGGAACTTTTAAAACACTATTCGGCGGAGCAGCTTCGCGCGCACTTTTTCGGGCTGGGGCTCGGCAGTGCGAGCGTGCCGTTCCAACCCAAGCCGTACAATCCCGTTCAGACCAATCAGGGCGACCCGGTCTATAAAGAATGGTCGATGTTTACCAACTTTTTAAACCGCGCGGTGCGCACGCTGTTCTATTCGTTCCAAAAATACAATAACGGCGTGCAAGTCTTGCCGAGCCTGCCCGTGTCGAAAGAGACCGTCGATTACTGCGAGCGTCAGATAATCGAGTACGAAAACAGAATGTATAAGTTCGAGTTTGCCGATCTTATGATACAGCTCGAGGAATTTTTCAAGTACGTAAACAGAACGCTGTCAGACCGCATGGGCGCATTGCAAAAGGCGTTTGACGAGGCGGAGTTTAAGCAAGCGGTGATCGACGGGCTTCATCTCGTAAAGACGGCAACCGCGCTGTCGCACCCGATCGCGCCGAGCTCTACCGAAAAGGTGCGCGAGTATTTGGGGCTTTCGGCGGAGCAGTTGTATTCTTGGGATAATATATTCAAATCGGTAGGCGAGCTTACGGATGACGGGCACGAGTTGAAATTTTTACAGCCCAAAACCGACTTTTTCACTCGCCCGTCGTGGCAGTATAATAGTTGACGGTTTGCCATGACTGTACGGGTCACGGTACAATCGAAAGTAAATTTATAATGTAAAAAAAACCGATACGACTATATGACGCCGTATCGGTTTTTTGCAATGTAGTTTATTGATCAAAGCTCGTTTCCGCAACGGGCGCAGAACTTACCTTCAGACGAATTTTCCGCACCGCAGGAGGGGCAGAATCGCTTGCCCGCCGAGGGCGAATATTGCGCGCTCTGCGCGGTCTCGTATTTTTCGATAACTGCAGCCGCTTTGTTCCGTAAACTCTTGCCTTGTGCTTCGAGCTTTCGTATTTCGCTCATTATGCTTGTTTCGTAATAATTGAGCGCCTTTTTGTATTTGACTTTTTTGACTATCCAGAAAATTAAATAAATCGGCGGCAGACAAGCCAATGCAATGTCGAGACACCCCGTTTTCTTTTCGGGCTTACACGATCTCAAATCGTATATATCGTTTTCGAGCTTCAAATACTCTTGCTCGATGGCGGTTATTTCGCCATACCAGCGGCTGTTCTTTTCGCGCGAAAACGTTAGCTTGTTGTAGGTCGTTGTTCTGACGGTCGTTCCGACGGGAGACCACAGGTCTTGCGAGTCGGAAAATTTCTGATTGCTCACCAGTTCCCAGCCGAATGCCTGCCATTCCTCGATGGCGTCTTGTATTGCGGAGTCGCTTGGATACGATTGCACTATCTTGGTTTCTTTCATTTTGTTCTCCTTTTGTCAGCCCGACATGTCGGTATTTTATTTGATTATATCACTCAATATATTGAGTAGTCAAGTATTTACTCAATAAATTTAATAAGATATATTCATGAAGATTTTTGCGGAGAGATTAAAAGACCTGAGGAACGAAAAGGGCATAAGTCAGAGCAAGCTCGCAGCGCTTATCGAGGTAAGTCCTGCGGTGGTGTGTTATTGGGAAACGGACAGAAGCGAGCCGACCGCTCCTAACCTTGTCAAGCTGTCCGATTATTTCAATGTGAGCGTGGATTACCTGCTCGGTAAGACTATAATGTAAAAGTTGAATTGTTCGAGATGCGGATATGCCGATTTAACAGTTATGCATAAACGGCGCGTACCGTCGTCTCGAAACGATTTTCCGCGATGCGATCACGCATGAAAAAAGCGTTGACGAGAGGCGCGGGGATATGGTATAATCATAGCAATTATGGATCATATCGAGATAGAAAAAAAATGGCGGGAACGCTGGGAAAAAGACGGCGTCAATACCTTTCACGAAGGCGGCGATAAGCATTACGTATTGGAAATGCTGCCGTATCCTTCGGGCGCAAAACTCCACGTCGGGCATTGGTACAACTACGGCTTGACGGACAGCTACGCGCGGTTCATGCGCATGAACGGTAAGAACGTGTTTCAGCCCATGGGCTTCGATGCGTTCGGGCTTCCCGCCGAGAACTACGCCATAAAAACGGGTATCCACCCCAAGGATTCGACCGACGCGAACATAGCGACGATGGAGCGCCAGCTTCGCGACATGGGCATTATGTTCGATTGGTCGCATGAGTTTTACACGTGCGCGCCCGATTATTATAAGTGGACGCAGTGGTTGTTTTTACAGCTCTATAAAAACGGTCTGTGCTATCAAAAGAAAGCGCCTGTCAATTACTGCCCGTCCTGCCAGACGGTAATTGCCAACGAGCAGGTGGTGGACGGCAAGTGCGAGCGTTGCAAGACCGAAGTCGTGCGCAAAGAAATGACGCAGTGGTTCTTTAAGATAACCGACTATGCCGAGCGGTTATTACAGGGCTTGGACGGGCTCGATTGGCCCGAAAAGACAAAGACCATGCAGAGGAATTGGATAGGCAAGTCGGTGGGCGGCGAGGTCGTGTTCGACCTCGAAAAACCGACGGCGGACGCCAACGCCATAAGAGTATTCACCACGCGCGCCGATACGCTTTTGGGCGTGACGTACGTAGTCATTGCGCCCGAGCATGCGTTAGTGCCTGTGCTCACCGTGCCTAAACAGAAAAAAGCTGTCGAGAAATACGTAGCGGAAGCGGCGAAGCGCAGCGAGATAGAACGCACTTCCACGTCCAAGGATAAAACGGGCGTGTTTACGGGCAGCTATTGCATAAACCCGTTAAACGGCAAAAAAGTACCGGTGTTCGTCGCCGACTACTGCCTTTCCACCTACGGCACGGGCGCGGTCATGGGCGTCGCCGCGCACGATACGCGCGACTATGCGTTTGCAAAAAAGAACGGACTCGAGATCGTGCGCGTGATAAGACCCGCGGACGGCGAGGGCGAACTGCCGTTTACCGAATACGGCGTTATGACGAACAGCGGCAAGTTCGACGGGCTTACGAGCGAAGAGGGTAAAGCGGCTGTGCTCGAAGAACTCGAAAAACTCGGTCACGGCGGTAAAAAAACAAACTATCGCATGCGCGACTGGTCGGTTTCCCGTCAAAGATATTGGGGCGCGCCCATTCCCGTAATTTACTGCGAGCATTGCGGCACCGTTCCCGTACCCGAAAAAGATCTTCCCGTGGAATTGCCGTACGACGTCAATTTCACGCCCGACGGCAAGTCGCCGCTCGCGCGCTCCGAAAAGTTCGTAAACACCGTTTGCCCGATATGCGGAAAACCCGCAAGACGCGAGACGGATACTTTGGATACTTTCGTTTGCTCGTCGTGGTACTATTTGCGCTATCCCGACGCGCACAACGACAAAGCGCCGTTCGATAAAAAAAGAGTCAACGCTTTGCTTCCCGTCGATTGCTATGTCGGCGGCGCGGAACACGCGTGCGGACATTTGTTGTATTCGAGGTTTATAACCAAGGTCTTGCACGACCTCGGGTATTTGGATTTTGACGAGCCGTTCAAGCGCCTAGTGCATCAGGGCGTGATACTCGGTCCCGACGGCTATCGCATGAGTAAGTCGAGGGGCAACGTGATATCGCCCGACCCCATCGTTCAAAAATACGGTTCGGACGCTCTGAGACTGTACATGATGTTCGGGTTCGATTATACCGAGGGCGGACCGTGGTCGGACGGCGGCATACAGTCGTGCGCGCGGTTCATGGACAGGATAGAGCGCATAGCTGACGACGTGACAAACGTGAAAGCGGACGCTACGGCGGACGACGCGCTCGACTACGAACTCAATTACTGCATAAAGCAAGTGTCGGCGGATATCCCCGCGTTCGGATTCAATACGGCGGTCGCAAGGTGCATGGAACTCGTGAATGCAATGTACAAGTACCGCGCGGGAAAAGAGTGCTCGCTTCCGTATCTCAAACACGTGCTCGGCGTTTTGGTCAAGGTCATGGCGCCGCTCGCACCGCATTTTTGCGAGGAGCTCAACGAGAGATTGGGCGGCAAAGCGTCGCTGTTCGATCAAAGCTATCCCGTATGCGACGAGCGTAAACTCGTCCGCGCCGAAACGGAGTACGCCGTTCAGATCAACTCGCGCGTCAAGTGCAAAGTGGTGTTGCCGCAAGGTCTTGCCGCGGCGGACGTTCAAAAGCTCGCGCTCGAAAACGCCGAAGTAAAAGAGCTTATAGGCGGAGCGACGCCCAAAAAGATAATAGTAATCCCCGAGCGGCTCATAAATATCGTTTTGTGATACGGCTAGAATTCGATAACGTTGGCGAGATCATAGCATAGAATAAATTTATAGCATAGAATAAATAAGAGGGATCATGGACGGAAATTTATACGACGGGATATATGCGGCGGCGGACGGAGTGATAGAGTTTGCCGTGCGGCAACTAAAACTCGACCCGCGCGACGCGGCGTATGCGAGAAATCGCGTGCTCGAAATCGCGGGCGTTTCGTCGTATAAAAAAACGGAATCCGAAGAGAATGCCGCGCAGTATGTAACTATCGCGGAGTATCCGTCGCCCGACGCTTGTCTTGACGCATTTATAACGGCTATCGAAAATGCGGGGCTGCTTAAAGGTCGCGACGCGGCATCGATACGCGACGCGGTCATGGACGCGGTCATGCTCCCGCCGTCGGCAGTAAACGCCAAGTTCGACGCGTTTAAACGAGCTGACGCCAAGTATGCCATGGATTGGCTGTACGGCTACGCCGTGGCGAGCGATTACGTAAAAAAGAGCAAGCTCGACTTAAATCCCAAGATAGAGTTTGATAAGATAAACCTTGTCGCGAGCATCAATCTCGCGCGCCCCGAAACGCTCGGCGCGTCTTTGAAAAAGCAAGTCGCGGTATCGTCTTATCCCGCATGCGATCTTTGTGCGGAAAACGAGGGGTATGCGGGCAAGAACAAGCGCGCGCTCAGAACGGTCGATATAGAGCTTGCGGGGCATAGATATTTTTGGCAGTACTCGCCGTACGGGTATTTCCGCAAGCACGGCGTAGCGGTAAACGCCGAACATACGCCTATGACGATAGAGCGCGAAACGTTCGTCAAGCTATGCGATTTCGTTCGGCAGTTCCCGAGCTTTTTTATAGGCAGTAACGCCGCGCTCCCGGGCGTGGGCGGGAGCGTGCTCAGTCACGATCATTATCAAGGCGGGGAGTTCACTCTGCCGCTCCACGGCGCGCGCGCGCATTGCACGCTTAACCGCAAAAACGGCAAAGTGCGCGTCGATATCGTCGATTGGCATTGCTCCGCGCTTCGCGTCGTTTCAGACGACGTAAACGCTTTGGCGGACGCATGCGAGGAGATACGCGTCGCGTGGGAAGAGTATTCCGACCCCGCGCGCGGACTTATTGCCGTCGATAAAAACGGCAGGCACAATGCGGTGAGCCCGACGGTGTATCTTGCTAACGGCGCGTACGTGATGACCGTGATACTGCGCTCGAACATAACGAGCGACGAGTTCCCGAACGGCGTGTTTTGCGCCCGTCCCGAGCATAGCGCGATAAAAAAAGAGTCGCTCGGGCTTTTGGAGACTCAAGGGTACTTTGTGCTTCCCGCAAGGCTTTATGGAGAACTGACCGAAATAGGTCAAACGCTGATGGCGCGCGGCAAGCTTCCCGATACGCTGAAAGATTTTACGGCGTTCTACGAAGAATGTAAACAGCGCGAGCCCGTCGGCGGTTTTTCCAAACAAACTCTCGATCATTGCATGCGCTATGTTTTGTTGGATACGTGTAAAAAGATACTTCAAAGCGCCGCAGTGTTCGAGTCGTCGGACGCGCTTACGGCGTTTGTCGAGAGCTTGGGCTATAAAAAGGTCTAACTGTTTTATCGAAATACGGTAATACGGAAAACGGAGATTGCCAGTCGGTTCTCTCCGTTTTTTTGTGTCATAAAGCATAAAAGCGTTAAAATATTTGACAAGCGTAGTCGGCGAGTACTATAATATGTGTATATTATGATGACAAAAGTCTCAAAGAGGTGCATAAAATGAAAAATATCGGCAAAAAACTATGGTCTGCGGCGCTTGCTCTTACGTGTTTGAGCGCTCCGTTTGTTTTTGTCGCGTGCGGCGACAAAAACGATAACGGCGAAGGCGGCGGAGAGAAGTGCACCGTCACTTTCGACGCGGGAAGAGGCACCGTGCTCGGTGACAGGTTTTATAATGCCAAAGTCGAGAAGGGCTCTACCGTTGCCGAACCCCAATCTCAGCCCGAAAACGACGATTTTATACTTGTCGGATGGAACGTTACGGGCAGCGAGAACGACGCGATGTGGAAGTTCGACAGCGACGTCGTAAACGAAGACATGACGCTGCACGCGGTTTGGACGTGGGCGTGTACCGTAACGTTCGACGCCAACGGCGGCAAGTTCGACGGAGATAAGGACACTTACGAGATAAAGGTAGCATACGGAAGCAAGGTGACTGCGCCCGCAACGATCGTTCCGCCCGACGAAAATCAAACGCTCGCGGGCTGGAACAACGGGTATTTTCCTTGGAATTTCGATACGGACGTTGTTACGGGAAATATCACGCTTACGGCTAGCTGGAAAATGTCCGACGAGTTAGCCGCCGAGCTCGAGCCGTTTACTTACAAAGAACTTGTCGGCGGCGGCGTGGAGATAACGGGCGTTAAGGACAAAGAGTCCGCAGTGCATTTGACCGTGCCGTCCGTTGCAAGATCCATAGGCGAGAGAGCTTTTCAAGACTGCGTGAATCTTAGCTCGGTCTCGCTTCCCGAAACGTTGACCGAGATAGGCGACTTTGCTTTTATGGACTGCGCGTCGCTCGAAACGGTCGATCTTTCGACGGGGCTTACCGAGATAGGAATAAGCGCGTTTAGAAACTGTGCGAAACTCGCAAGTATAGAACTGCCCGCGGGCGTGACCGAGATAAGCAATTATGCGTTTGAGGGTTGCTCGGCGCTCGAAGAAGTTATATTCGGCGCAAACGTCGATACCATCGGCATTGCTGCTTTTAAAGATTGCGCGTCGCTCGGCGAGGTAGTCATTCCGACGAAAGTGACGAATCTTCCGCAAGAGGCTTTTTACGGTTGCGAGACCTTGACGGAAATAACCGTTCCCAAAACGTGCGAGAGATTGGGGATCAACGTTTTTAAAAACTGCACGGCGCTCGTCAAAGCGGAATTGCATTGCGATGTGATAGGCACGAGCGCGTTTGCCGATTGCTCGGCGCTCGAAGACCTTATTATCGGCTCGGAGACGCGTGAGATATCATCGGGCGCGTTTAGCGGCACCGCGCTTACCGCAGTGGAATTGCCGAGCACGGTCGCTACGCTCGGAAGTTCGGCGTTTTCCGATTGCGCGCGACTGAAAAGCGTGGACATCGGCGGCGGCGTCACGGATATAGAGCCGTATGCTTTCAGAAACTGTATCGCGCTTCGCAGCGTCGAGCTCAATGCGGCGCAAAAGATCGGATATAACGCGTTTGAAGGCTGTCTGTCGCTTCTCGACTTTACCATACCCGAGACCGTCGATCATGTGGAAAGCGATATTTTCAGCGGCTGCGAAAGACTTGTCGAGGTGTACAATCTTTCCGAACTCACTCTCGATCTCGACTATCTCGGCTTGAATGCGCTCTACGGTCACAGCTCTTCGCCCTATTGCGTAGTGCATACCGATCTGTCCGAGCAGAGCATTATCAAGACGACTCCCGACGGATATTCGTTTATAGCATTGACAAAAAACGAAATCACGGGCAGTGTGACAAATTATTATCTCCTCGATTATTCGGGCAACGCCGAAAACCTTGTATTGCCCGCAAGCTATGACGGAAACGATTACAAAATATTCGATTACGCGTTCGCGTGCAATAGCAAAGTGAAGAGTATCGGACTTTCCGCGCAGGTGACGGCGATCGGAAGCGACATACTTTACGGAAGCGACAACGTGACGGCGATCACGGTGGACGGAGGAAACTCTGTATATACGGCGAGCAATAACTGCTTGATCTCAAAAGCGGATAAGAAATTCGTGCTCGGCTGTAAGACGTCGGTCATCCCCGCGGACGGGAGCGTAACGACGATAGGAAGCAACGTGTTCTGCCATAACAAGACGGTAACGGGCGAGTCTTTCCGTATTCCCGACAGCGTTACGGTCGTGGAAAGCGGAGCCTTTATCGGGTGCGACGGATTGATCCGTACGGCGGCTAACGGCGTGCGTTACGTGGATAAATGGGCGATAGAGTTTTATTACGGCGGCGCCTCGAACGAAGTCGACGGAGTTGACTTGGTTTTGGACGAAGGCACCGTAGGCGTGAGCAACGGCGCGTTCGGGACCAATACGGAAATCAGTGCAAAGCGTAAAATAAAGTCGGTAGTCACAGGCGGTGAGCTGAAATATATAGGCGCGTCCGCGTTTTATAATTGTAGCGCTTTGGAAACAGTGACGCTTAATGACGGGCTTTTGAGTATAGGCGACAGCGCGTTCGGCTCATGCACCAAGCTTAAGGAGATAATAGTTCCGGATAGCGTAGAGACCGTCGGCGCTTCGGCGTTCATGAGGTGCAGCGCGATGACTTACGTTAAGCTATCGAGCTCGCTCTCCGTTATAGAATATCAAATGTTCGATAATTGCGAGAAACTCGAAACGGCGGTAATCGGTTCAAACGTGACACAAATAGAACACAGCATTTTCGCAAATTGCGGTACAAACCTTAAAGTCTATTACGAAGGCGGTAGCGACGGTTGGAACGCTATATCCAAAAGCGGTTCCTCGTCCGACAAGATACACTCCGTTACAAAATACTTTTACTCGCAGGCATCTGAAGCCGATAAATGGCACTACGGCGCGGACGGCAGACCCGAGCTTTGGTAAGAGATCAATAGACAACAGACAAAAAGCCCCGAAAACTCGGGGCTTTTTGTTAAAGGCTTGATTTTATAAAACGCGCATGGTATACTTGATAAACAAAGCGTTAATAACGTTTTTGGGGCAAAGGAGAAAACATGAAAATTCTTGTTACCGGCGGCGCGGGATATATAGGCTCGCATACGCTTGTAGAACTTGTTAAGGAAGGATACGAACCGATCGTAGTGGACAACTACTGCAATTCGTTCCCGGAAGCCGTTAAGCGCGTCGAGCGCATAGTAGGCAAAAAAATAAAAGTCTACGAGGCGGATATACGCGATCACGACGCGCTGTCTCGGATATTCGATAAAGAGAGCGGTATAGACTGCGTAATACATTTTGCGGGGCTCAAAGCCGTAGGCGAGAGTTGTAAAGACCCGCTCGCATATTACGACAATAATATCGTGGGCACGCTCGTGTTATTGGAAGCGATGAAAGCGCACGGCGTCAAGCGCATAATATTCAGTTCGTCCGCGACGGTGTACGGCGATCCCGTATATCTGCCGTACGACGAAGATCACCCCGTAGGCAACACGACCAACCCTTACGGCACGACGAAATATTTTCAGGAGCGGATACTCCGCGACGTGTGCGCCGCAGATAAGGATTTTACGGCGGTACTGTTGCGGTACTTCAATCCCGTAGGCGCGCACGAGAGCGGACTTATAGGCGAGGACCCGCAAGGCATTCCCAACAATCTCACGCCGTTTATAGGCAGAGTGCTGACGGGCAAACTGAAAGAACTGAGCGTGTTCGGCGACGACTACGACACCACTGACGGAACGTGCGAGCGCGATTATATCCACGTGGTGGACCTTGCGCGCGGACACGTAGCCGCAGTCAAAAAGGCAGTGCAAAAAGGCGTATGCGTGTATAACCTCGGCACGGGCAAAAGCTCGAGCGTGTTGGACGTAGTGCATGCCTTCGAGCGCGCGAGCGGCAAAAAAGTCCCGTACAAGATATCTCCGCGCCGCGACGGCGATCTGCCGGCATACTACGCCGACGCGAAAAAGGCGAAGCGCGAGCTCGATTGGGAAGCGAAGTATTCGCTCGACGAAATGTGCGGATCGGTGTACGAGTTCAATCTCAAAAACCCCGACGGATATAATAAAAGTAATAAGTAAGAGATAAAAGGTAAAAAGCGGATAAGAAAAACGCCGACTTGACGCACGGCGTTAAAAGCGGAAATAAAGATATTTTTAAATGAGATAGCTATTCGCTGAGAGTAGCAATAAATTAATATTGCCAATACATATTACGGCAGTTAAAAAGAATGGCGATAAAGATATTTTTAAATGATATAGCCATTAGCCGAGTGCATCCTAAAACGAATAACGTCCGCCCATATACGGCAAGTAAAAATAAAAATCTAATGAAATTTTAATGTTTTTGTAATGACATTGTTAAAGAGCGTGGATATAATGACGTAAGCGGTAAACAGCTTACTTGATATATCGCGTAATGCTGTCTGCGATAGAAAGCGCGAGCGAGTAGACCGTACCGAGCCGAACGGCAGAGAGCGGCGTCTTGTTGATATCGGTCACCGTCGCGGTAATGGAAACGTCGCCCACTTTGGGCAACACCTTACCGTCTGCGCTGCCGGGCGCTATCGCGCCGAACGCGATACGTATCTTACCGACGTCCGAAAGCTTACCGACCGACGAGTCAACGGCGAGAATCTTCTTATCGCCGTGCGCGGACTTGATATGGCGAACGTTCTCTTTAAGATTAAGCGCCGTCACCGGTCTGTTGAGCGTGCCGTAAACGAACGCGTCGACGTTGCGTTCGATGAGCAGTTGTCCGACTATCGGACCGAGCGCATCGCCTGTAACGCGGTCGGAGCCGATACAGAGTATCACGGGTCTCTTGCCGAGCGACAGCAAAGCGCAGCCCGACTCGAAATCGTCATAGATTTTGGGTAAAACGTCAATCATCATACGCCGATTTTTGACCGATCGCAAACGCGATATACCTAATTTAGGGCGTATAAAATCACATAACTCGGTTATATAATCGGATTGGAGGATAATCGAAAATGTCTTGGGCAGATATAGTCATACTTGCGCTGGTGGCGTTGTTCGCGGTGATAGGCGTGCTGAAAGGCGTGCAAAAATCCGCGCTTTCGCTCGGCGCGTTTATAGTGGCGTTTTTGATAGCGTTGTTTTTATCGAACGTCGTTGCGGAAGCCTTGCTCAACGTGGAAGCAGTGAGACGGTTCGTCATGGACGGCGACGGCTTCTCGCTGTACACATGGATCAAGAGCGGACTCAATTCGGACGGCGCGTCCGAGTTTATCGTCAAAAACTACTTCAATCCGATAGCGTCGGTCATCGCCGCGTATAAAGGCGACATGACCGGCTTCGACCCCGTAGCGCTGTACACGTCGTTCGTCGTGTTCGCGGCTATCGTAGGCGTCGGGCTTTTCATAGTGGCAAGGCTGATACTGTGCATCGTCACCATGATAATCAAATCGTACATTCCCAGAAAGAAATCCGCAGGCAACAGAGCGTTCGGCGCGCTTGTAGGCGTCGTGCGCGGTGCGGTGTGGGCATTTGCTCTTTGCGTAGTGTTCTCCTCGCTCGGCGGGCTCACGTTTACGTCGGGGCTTGACAAAGCGGAAAGCGAGTTTGAAAAATCGGTAGTAGGCAAGCCGTTCTTGCAGTTTTCTTACGACTTCAGGAACGCAGCGATCCTGCCCGATACCGACATGTTCTCGCGTATAGTAACGGCGTCGGGGTTTGCGGTCAAACCCGGCGACGAGGAAGAAGACCCCGTAAAAGAAAAACGCAACGACCTGTGCTCCTCGATCATGAACCTCAATTACGAGAGCGGGTTCGTGTCATACGACCCCCTGACCGGTCAGGTCATTACAAACGACGGCGCAAAGCCGCTCGACGCGCAGGACTATACCGCCTCGGGGTTTGACGAAGCGGTGCGCGCGATTACGGAATACAACGAAAGCATGGTAGACGCTATCAGAAGCGGCGCCATCGACAGTATGACGGCTGCCGAGCTTGACGGCTATGCGGAAGTGATCGACGGGATATACGACGTCATGTACGGCGACGAGGTCAATCTCGTGACGACGCTCAAAAACTACGGCAACAAAATCAACGAAGCCGACAATTACGAAAATGCCGACGACGAAGTGATCGCCGAGTACAACGCAACGCTTAGCGGTTATTACGACGCAATAATAAGCGCGCTCGAAACGCTCGTGACAAAATACAACTCGCTCGAGAACATAAAAGCGGCAGACGGCGTAGGCGCCTTCGCGCTTCCAGACCCCCTGCCCGAAAAGTTCGTGTTTTCAGTACAATAATACAGCAATAATACTGCCCGCGTTCCGAGCTTTTACAGGAATGCGGGCATTTTTATTGTTTAAATTTAAAAAACATATTGATTTTATTATAAGTATATGTTAATATATTATCGATATGAAGTATTATAATACAAAAACTCATAAATTGTATTTACTATTGAAAATGACGGCAGTTTTTGCGGTATGTGCGTTTGTTGTTCCGTGGATCATAGGCGGTATATGTATAGCGTTTACAAAAATAGGTTGGAGCTCGGATGGCAGTTGGAAAGATATAGACATAGTCGTTGGATTTTTGGGCGGTCTGTTCGGGGTGGCGATAGGTCTGTTAATAGAAGGCGGATTACTCAGACAGTGGAAAGTCATTAATAAATATACCGCGCTCGCAGGCGTTTTGACTAAAACTTTCGACGAGTATATAAATAACGGTCTATTAGACTATTGTAAAACAGGAATCGAAAAATATTTGGAAATACTCAATGAAAATGCGGATGACGATAAATTAAATATTCAAGATATAACGATTTCGGAAAACATAAGTTTTTCGGAATGTCATGATAAAGTGAGTCGCGCACGTCGTGTGAAAGGTTACGATATTACTGTATTCAATTCGATGTACCCGAAACCGGATAAACAATCGGAAGAACCCGACCTCGCGGAAAAAATCGGATTCGAATGGGTGAAAGATTCCGAAGTTGTGAGCACCCCGCTATTAAACGATATAGTAAATTCCGACAAAAGTTATATATTTATCGAGTTGCCGCATGGGTTTCTCGGCGATGTAAGTAAGTTTATCAAGTTCTTCCGTAAAAAGGACGATAGCGATAGAGGCAATTACGAAATTTTCGGACTTTTGCAAGATACTTACACTATAGCCAAGGACATGAACGAATGTAACAACGATAAATACGAGAGGATACTTGTGTTTATGCTTTATAATAGATTTATTTCCAATATAAAAAAATTGAAAAAGGTGTTTACGGGGGCAGAATAGAATGAGTGTTGTTGATGAAGCCAGACGAAATACGATTAATGACGGTGGCGTAAAGCATTATTGTTCTGATAATAGTGCGAAAAGTCAGCAAGTCAAAAACGACTGTATGCTCAAATGTTACAGTTTTAATCATAACAAACAATTCCAAAACGCTAAAAAAAGAAAAAACGGTATAATCGGTGCATTGTTAGAAGAGAATATTCAAATAAACAGAATGTGTCGGAAATGGAATCCCGATGATAAACAGCCGTCTTTTATAATGTTTATAAAAGCATCGTTGCCGCATATGGGTATGTCGTCCGTTTTTAGTTATATCGAAAAGAAATGGACTTGCGGAGAATTACTACATATTCGATTCAGCGACCCGTCTATCCAATATAATGAAGATCAAAAATACAGCGGAAAATACTACGACGATTTGTTGGAGTTGTACGATAGTATCAAAAAAGGTCATGCGGATAATATAGTAGATAAAATAAAACAGCTTATGGTATCGTATGCCAATGATGAACAGGCAAGCTTGATATTGATGGATGATCTTGACGGCGCTCTACTGCAAATCGCCCGATTTAACGCGGAAAAGAATATAAGACCTATTTACGAATTGAGAAAAGCGTGGCTGAGGGCGATAGTAGAGATAAATTGTGATAGAGATAACCATATTATATGCGTAGCGAGCGTTACGTCGTGGCTTAACGAAATTTGTGATGTAGATAAAAATAATGTGTATTATATCAAAGATTTACGTGTCTTTATGAGAGACTGCGTATTGAATTTGCCTGAACTCTATGTCGGGCACAGCAGGGTATTCGAAGACGCGTTTTTTAAAATAGCTTTCGACTCTTGGGATAAAAACAGCATAGACATAGGTGAAATGAGTTTTTCTTGCGGAGACGTAGACGGCAAAAAATGCAGGTTTTGTATATGCGCGCAGTCAGATGACGTGGAGCAAGACGTAAAAGAAAAGCTTAAAACGTTCGTTACGTGTTGCGACTTTAATTCCAGCTTTATCACCGAACCTCTTGAGTTTACTTTATACGGTGGAACGTCGTGCAGGACAACTTCGTCATCCGATAATATAGACGGCAGAGTCAAAGATTATTTTACTCTGAGAAACGATGAAGATAAGAAACGCGATCAACATATATTAGCCGACTTTTTAAATCCGCTCGTATTTTGTTTGGGAAATTTATTTCAGGGTGGACTGAATTATCGTGACGTTATCAAACTAAAAGAGGAATTAATATCGGCTGTAGAATCGTATTTAATTGATATTTGCAAAAAGATTGGCAACAGATTGGAGAAAAGATCCTCTCTAGATAGCTTTTGGTTTTCTGAACTCGATGCGCATACTTTCTCCAAACACCTCAAAAACAGATTAGCCAAATTCTGTAATTCGTATAAGAATGTCGACAGAAAAGCGTTAGTGCAAGCCGTAGTGGATTGTTTATCGTACACAGACGCGATTTTTAAGAAGCAGGGTGAGTCGGGACTATATGTGCACCCGTTTCTCGTATATTTATATTCGGATGCAAAACTATTCAAAAAATTCGACGAACCTGAAAGAAAGGAGCAAAGATAATGGGTAAAACTATATTGGAACTATTGACCGAATGCTACGACGAGTACGCTCGGTTATTCGAGGAGACAAACGGTGCGGGTATAACGCATCTGACAGTCAAATACTTCAGCGAGTATTACGATTATTCCGATTACTCGGACAGCGATTAGTATGTTCGATATAGATCGATTGACCGTTCTTTTAGAGCCGACCGGAGCTTGCAATCTGCGCTGTCGACACTGTTATCACGCCAAAACCGATTTCGACGGGAAGGAAATGTCGGCGGACACGCTTGAAAGATTTTTGGCAGTAACTTCTCCGTACTATAAATATGTAAAGATAATATGGCACGGCGGCGAACCTCTATTGATGGGCTGTGAATTTTTCGAGCACGCGTACGAAAGGATTGATTATTATTCCGCTAAGTACGGCGTGAAATTCGAATTCGGGCTTCAAACCAACGGCATGCTCCTCGACGAGCGTATGATTGATATTTTCGTGAAGAACGATACGCACATTTCGATCTCGTACGACGGTCCGTTTAACGATGTATTGAGAAGCGATACAAAAAGAGTGGAAGAGGTCATAAAAACGCTCAAAAACAAGGGCGTAAAGTTTTCGTGTTTATCGACGATTTCCGCAGTAAGCGTAGAACACTTTGTCGAGCTTTACGAATATTTTAAAGAACTCGGCGTCGACGTTAAATTCAATCCGATATTCTTGGATGGCTCGGCAAGAGAAAACGTAGAACATATTATTACCGCCGAGCAGTGGACGAAAGCGTTTACCGAACTGTTTAAAATATGGCTTTACGACAGAGAGTGTAATATTCGTGTGTCGTCTTGTACGGACATGCTCGCCAAATACCTCGGGCATTTTCATAGCGGGTGCGTAAACGGTACGTGTATGTTTAAGTTTTTGGGTGTTGACGCATACGGAAACATATATCCGTGCGGAAGGCTTATAGACGACGGTTTCAAACTTGCCGACGTGCACTGCATAGCCGACATACGACAATCGTTTTTGAGCGATAAATACGCCGAATTGTTAAACGCGAATAAAAAGCGAGTAAACGGTTGCAAAGACTGCAAATGGTTTCAACTTTGTCATGCGGGTTGCAACGCCGCCGCAGCTCTCGGCGGAGATATGAGTCGTGTCTCCGAGTTCGAATGTTATTTTACCCAAAACATATTCGAGTTTATAAAAGAACTATTAAAAGACGTCGATCCGTCGGCAATAAACAAATATGCGGCAAAGATATTAAATAAGAAGTAGAAGGATAAGTACCGATGTAAGCTTCAACATAAAACCTCCCGCCATACTTTTGCATAGCGGGAGGTTTTTATAATGTCAGTATGCTTCTATCTGTTTTATGAGTATCTCGTTGCCTGTAAGCAAGTATGTATTGCCGCTGCCGCAGTGCGGGCAGGTCTTGCCGTGCTCGACGGTGGGGTAGTCTTTGCCGCAGTCTTCGCAGTGCGTCACCGCTTTGATCTGTTCGATCACGATCTTAGCGTCTTTGAGCACCGTTTCCTTTTTGACCGCCCAATTCCAACAGTCCTCGAAATAGTACGGTATGACGGTGGAAACTTCGCCGATCTCGACGGTGACGGAATTGACGCGCGTGACGTTGTTTTCCGCGGCTATCTCGTTGACCTGTTTGATACAGTGAAAAACTATGCCGAGCTCGTGCATTATTCGCCCTTATCGGTGCCCGCGCCGTCTTTTTTGCTTTGCGCTTTTTCTTTTGCCTTGGCTTTTTCGGCTTCTTCCGCTTGTTTCTTTCTCGCTTTTACAAACGCTTTATCGGCTTTGCTCTTTTTGCCGAAGAGTATCTTTACGCCACGCTTTGCCGCATACGGAAGTATATGCTTGAACTTGTCTTCCGATACGACCATTCTGCTCGCTTCGGGGTGGTCGCGGTGCAAGGTGATAGCGTCGAACTTGCATTTTGTCGTGCACAGCCCGCAGCCGATACATCTGTTCTGATCGACTACGGTAGTGCCGCACCCGAGACAGCGCGCCGTTTCCGTCCTGACCTGTTCTTCGGTGAGCGTTCCGTGCGTGTCTTTAAACGACTTGTCGTTTCCGTCCGAAGCTTCCTGCCGTCCCGCGGTGTCGTAGCTCTCCACGCTTATATCGTCGGTGTCGAGCTGAACGAACTGTCTTCGATTCCTGCCTATTGTCATGTGTCCGTGCTGAACGTATCTGTGCAAGCTTTCCGCCGCTTCGTGCCCCTGCGCGATAGCGTCTATGGCGAACTTGGGACCGGTGTACACGTCGCCGCCCACGAATATATCTTCTTCGGCGGTCTGGTACGTGAGCGAGTCGGCTTGCGGACCGTTCCCGCGTCCGAGCTCGACCTTACTGCCGCTTAGAAGGTCGCCCCATACTATCGTCTGACCGATAGCGAATACTATCTTGTCGGCGGCGAGTTCTATAACGTCGTCCTCGTCGTATTCGGGCGAGAACCTGCCGTTCTCGTCGTATACGCGCGTGCATTTTTTAAACTTGATCGCGGTGGCTTTGCCGTTATCTGCGACGACTTCTTTGGGGCCTCTGCCGCATACTATCTCCACGCCGTCCTCGCGCGCTTCCCATATTTCCTGTTTGCTCGCGGGCATGATATCTTCGGTCTCCAAGCACAGCATGGTAACTTTTTTCGCGCCGCTCCTCGAAGCCACGCGCGCCGCGTCTATAGCGACGTTGCCGCCGCCTACCACGACGATATTGCCGCTCTCGCGCGTCTTGCCCGTGTTTGCCGATTTTAGATATTCGACCGCGGTGGTAACGCCTTTTGCTGTCTCGTTGGGAATATTGGGAAGCTTGCCGCCCTGACAGCCGATCGCTATATAAAACGCCTTATAGCCCTGCTTGCGCAGTTCGTCGAGAGTAATATCTTTTCCCACTTCCACGCCAAGCTTGATCTCGACGCCCATTTCCTTCATGATCTCTATTTCGGCGTCGATGACGTCTTTTTCGAGTTTGTAGCTCGGAATGCCGTAAGTGAGCATGCCGCCCGCGCGTTCGTTCTTTTCGAACACGGTGGGGTAGTAACCCATTTGCGCCAGATAGTACGCGCACGACAGTCCCGCCGGTCCGCCGCCTATGATAGCGATTTTTTCCTGCCACCTGCCCATATTGGACGCTACGACTATATCGGGCACGTAGCGGTGTTCCGCTTTGAGATCCTGTTCGGCTATGAACTTTTTGACGGCGTCAATGGACACCGCGCCGTCTATCGTGCCGCGCGTGCATGCGTCTTCGCAACGGCGGTTGCATATCCTGCCGCACACCGCGGGGAAAGGGTTTTCCTTTTTGATTATAGCGAGCGCTTCGCGGTATTTGCCTTGCGCCGCTTTTTTGAGATAGCCCTGAACGGCTATATGCGCGGGGCAGGCTGTCTTGCACGGCGAAGTCCCGCTGTCATGGCAGTTGATACGGTTCTTGTCGCGATAGTCCTCGTCCCACATGTGTTTGCCCCATTTGATCTTGTCGGGGAGCGGTTGCTTGGGATAATGCACCTCGCTGCCGTCTTTTTTGCACAGTTTTTGCCCGAGTTTGAGCGCGCCCGCAGGGCAGTACTCTACGCACGCGCCGCACGCCACGCACTTGCTCTTATCTACGTGCGCGCGGTACGCCGACGCCGACATGTTGGGCGTATTGAACAGCTGAGAAGTGCGAAGCGCGTTGCATATCTTGACGTTGCAGTTGCAAATGGCGAATATCTTGTTCTCTCCGTCGATATTGGTCACTTGGTGAACGAACCCGTTATCCTCGGCGCGTTTTAATATTTCCATCGCCTCTTCGTAAGTTATGTCTCTGCCTCTGCCCGTTTCGCGGCAGTAGTCCGCCATATCTCCGACGGCGATACACCAATCGCGGTAATCGTCCGCGCAACCCTCGTCGAGCAGTTTTCTGCCGTAACGGCATGAGCATATTGACGCGCCAATATGCCCCTCGTAACGTTTGAGCCAATATGATATGTGCTCTATATCCATGGTCGTGTTTTCCATGGGAATGGCTTTCTCGACGGGTATGACGTGCATGCCTATGCCTGCGCCGCCCGGCGGGACCATTGCCGTGACGTGCTCGAGCGGAAGAAAGGTCATGCGCTCGAAAAACATGGCGAGCTCGGGATGTTTATCCATGAGCTTGGTGTTCATATTGGTGTACTCGGCGGAGCCGGGAACGAACAGTGGCACCCAATAATGCCTGTCGCCGCGCTCGTATGTAGTTCCCTCCATCGGTCCGTCCTTGGTGTACTTGTCGCCGTAATCGTATTCGAGCATTCCGAGGAATGAAAGCTTATCGATCGTTGCGTCGAATACTTCGGTATCGAGCTTGGACATTTTGAGAAGCTCGGCGTAAGGATACTTTTGCCGCGTTTTCATTTTAAGCAAAAGATCGAGCGAGTTCTCGCGTTCTTCCTCCGTCATCTCGTCCTCGAATATGCAGGCAAATCCCCAATACTCGGGATCTTCGGACTTGATGCCTTTTATCTTGCCGGGAAGTCTGTCGGTCACGCGTCTTACGAATTTCAAGAGTTTTTCGTTGGGCGCCTTGTCGTGCATGTGCGCGGGCACATACTTACTGCTCATTTCGGGCATTATTTATTCTCCTTCCATGCTTGTATTTCGGATAATATCCATTGCGCGAATTTGTCTATCCCGTCGCCGGTCTTGGCGCATATGGGAATGACTTTCGCATTTTTGTTGCGCGACTTTACGTTGCGTTCGCACGCTTCCATATCGAAGTCGAAGTACGGCGCGACGTCTATCTTATTGACGAGAACGAGATCGCATACCGAAAACATCAGCGGATATTTGAGCGGTTTGTCGTCGCCCTCGGGCACAGAGAGTATCATGCAGTTTTTGCTCGCACCCGTATCGAACTCGGCGGGGCATACGAGATTGCCCACGTTTTCGAGTATGACGAGCTCCGCGTCGCCGCCGAGCGCCTTTATGCCCTGGCGCGTCATTTCCGCGTCGAGGTGGCACATGCCGCCCGTATGGAGCTGTATGGAATGCACGCCCGTTTCTTTTGCGATCTTCTTCGCGTCCACGTCGGAATCGATATCCGCTTCCATGACCGCTATCTTGATCTTGTCTTTAAGCGCGTTGATGGTGCGTATGAGAGTAGTGGTCTTGCCGCTGCCCGGCGACGACATAAGGTTCAAAAGGAAAACGCCGCGCTCGCGCAATTCTTTGCGCAAAGCGTCCGCGTCCTTGTCATTGTCGTCGAGCATGCTGCGCTTAACTTCTATGATCTTGACTTCGCTCACGATTTTTCTCCATTTTAATTATATTTACCTTATTATATAATATTCGTCAGGTGTTGTCAATAGGGAAATTCCAAGCGAACTGACGGATATGACCGTTTGTCCGCGCATGAGCTTGGCACGGTATCGGGCTTGAACGCATATTATGGAATAGATGAGGAACGGATATGACGCTTAGCCTTTGCATGATCGTAAAAAACGAGGAGTCGGTACTCGCAAGAGCGTTATCCAATGCGCGCGTCTTTGCCGACGAGATCATAGTTGTGGATACGGGATCGACGGACGGAACAAAACAGATCGCGCGCGAGCTTGCTGACAAAGTGTACGATTACGAGTGGAACGACGATTTTTCGGCAGCGCGTAATTTCGCGTTTTCAAAGGCTACTATGGATTACCGTATGTGGCTGGACGCCGACGATATCGTGCCGTTGACTTCCGCGCGTGCGATAGCGCGGCTGATGAAAAAGCTCGATCCCGCCGTCGATATCGTCATGCTGCCGTACGTATTGGAAGTAGAAAACAGCGGCAAGCCCAAGTTTTCGTATTATCGCGAACGCATACTCAAAAAACGCGAAGGTCTCGTTTTTTGCGGCGCCGTGCACGAGGCGGTCGCGCTCGACGGCGTGGTGCTTAAAAAGCAGATAGCGATACACCACGCCAAACCGAGCGGCAGAAGTTCGGGCTCGCGCAACCTCGACATTTATCGAAAACTGATGGCTAAAGGTCGGGTGTTTTCGCCGCGCGAGCGATACTACTACGCGCGCGAACTTTATTATAACGGCGAACTAGAGACTGCTTCGCGCGAGTTTGAAAAGTTCATAGACGACCCCGACGGTTATTACGTCAACAAGATAGACGCGTGCGTCATGCTGTCGCGGTGCAGAGAAAAAGCGGGCGACCGCAAGGGCGCGTACTTTTCGCTGTACAACAGTTTCATGTTCGGCGTGCCGTGCGGCGAAGCGGCGTGCGAGCTCGCGCTCTTGTACTTTGCCGACGGCAGATACGAGCTTGCCGCGTACTGGTTCGAGCGCGCGGCGGCGGCAAAACCCGACCTTAATTCGGGCGCGTTCGTGGACGTGGACTATTACGGCTTTTTGCCGTACGTATGGTTGTCGGTATGTTATGACAAGCTTGGCAAAACGCGCACGGCATATTTCTATCACTGTCGCGCCAAAAAACTTCGACCCGATCATCCGTCGGTATTGGCGAATCAAAAATATTTCGAAGGCTTGGGGTTTTGATCGTTTGCAGGCGGAACTCGGACCCGCGAGGTTTTGGCGGCATATAAACGGCATACTAGCGGCGAAAGCCGCTCGAACGTAGCGCATAGGCTACGCCCATCGCGTCTTTCACCGCTATTATTTGCTTTTATGCCGCCAAAACCGCAAAGCGCCGCAGCGGACCGATTTTAGCTCGGTTCAAGGAAGGCGAGCGGAGTCGTACTTGATAGTACAATAAGCGAAGGCTGACGACGAAACGGGCAAAATCAGCCCGCTACGGCTCACGGAGTTCGAATCCCGCCTGCCTAAAACGTTATTAAGTAATCAACCAAAGGAGGCAAAATATGTTTTTTAATCTTTTCAACAGATGCGGTTGCGATTGCGACTGCCGTGAAGACGACGGCGAGCGCTGTGAGTGCGAGGCTTGCGAGTGCCGCCCCGAAAGACCGCCTATGCCGTGCCCGCCGCCGTGCAAGGTAGGACCTACGGGACCTACGGGCGCGCCCGGACCGATTGGTCCCCGCGGCTGTCCCGGAGAGCGCGGCGCAACGGGCGCAACCGGTCCTATAGGTCCTCGCGGTTTCCCGGGAGCAATGGGCGCGCAAGGCGCGACGGGCGCGACGGGTCCGCAGGGCGTTCAAGGCTTGCAAGGCATGCAGGGTGAACGCGGTGCAACGGGCGCGACGGGACCTCAAGGCATACAGGGTATACAGGGCGTTACGGGTGCCACCGGCGCCGTGGGCGCAGTAGGTGCCACGGGAGCGACAGGCGCAACGGGTGCAACGGGCGCAACGGGACCTCAAGGCATACAGGGTATACAAGGCGTTACGGGTGCCACCGG
>CATLHE010000013.1 GCA_949948895.1 uncultured Christensenella sp. | reverse complement strand
CACTAATCCCCGAATGTAAGATATATACCGACGGCACATTTCAACTCACACGCCCCTCGCGGGGCGCCACAGCAATCTAATATGTCGCCTTTACCTGCCGATGGTTCATTTCAACTCACACGCCCCTCGCGGGGCGCCACTTTGTCGTAAAACGGGGTAACGACGACAAACACGACATTTCAACTCACACGCCCCTTGCGGGGCGCCACGTTCGCACTGCTCAGAGTGCGGCGAAGTCTTGCATATTTCAACTCACACGCCCCTTGCGGGGCGCCACTCTTGCCAAGAGAGGTCATCGAACGAAAAATTAAAATTTCAACTCACACGCCCCTCGCGGGGCGCCACTTTGTGGCAGAAAGTAGCTGACGCTCCTCTTCGCGTTTCAACTCACACGCCCCTCGCGGGGCGCCACAATCCCGTACCGATCAAGGCGTTCGGATTACCGAATTTCAACTCACACGCCCCTTGCGGGGTGCCACCCCGCTGGACGGACAGGAAATCATCGACAGGTTCAATTTCAACTCACACGCCCCTTGCGGGGCGCCACTACCCTATCGAATACGACGCCGATTACGCGCAAGACATTTCAACTCACACGCCAATCCTCGGCAACATCAAATGCCTCGGACAAAATTTCAACTCACACGCCCAGCCCGAGCCTTTACCGTTTATGCCCAGATATTTCAACTCACACGCCCCACGTGGGGCGCCACATAATGCGTCCCGTATCTGCCGAAAATTCGCAAAATTTCAACTCACACGCCCCACGTGGGGCGCCACTTGTATCATTCAGGGTAATGTGCTTACCTCGACATTTCAACTCACGCGCCCCATGTGGGCGCCACACCACGTCGTAGGGTCGTCGGACTTAGCCCACTTATTTCAACTCACGCGCCCCACGTGGGACGCCACATGAACACCGACAAGCCGTTTCGCTCGAAGTTCGCATTTCAACTCACACGCCCCTCGCGGGGCGCCACTCTTGAAATATCTCGTCGTCACCGAACGGATTGATATTTCAACTCACACGCCCCTCGCGGGGCGCCACATCAAATGTAACGCGTATAAATCTTTTATTTTGTATTTCAACTCACACGCCCCTCGCGGGGCGCCACTAATAATATCGTGGCATTTTAAGTTGTATTGTTTGATTTCAACTCACACGCCCCTCGCGGGGCGCCACTAATAATATCGTGGCATTTTAAGTTGTATTGTTTGATTTCAACTCACACGCCCCTCGCGGGGCGCCACAATAATCATAACGGTTGAAGCGGCTTCCAATAGCGATTTCAACTCACACGCCCCTCGCGGGGCGCCACACGGACTGTTTGTTATCACTTCGACGATCACGGGCATTTCAACTCACACGCCCCTCGCGGGGCGCCACCGCGCATTGCTACTCAATCATGATCCTAAACCCCGATTTCAACTCACACGCCCCTCGCGGGGCGCCACCCTAACAATTACACGGGGCGTTTGCCCCGTGTAGGCATTTCAACTCACACGCCCCTCGCGGGGCGCCACGCGGCGTTAATAAAAATGTGTTCGGTTATAATGATTTCAACTCACACGCCCCTCGCGGGGCGCCACTCTAATCGACCATCATTAGTGGGGTAGACTATGGCATTTCAACTCACACGCCCCTCGCGGGGCGCCACCGGCTAACTTTTACAGTCATGTAACAACAGATTTCATTTCAACTCACACGCCCCTCGCGGGGCGCCACCGAACAGTCCGCGCCCGGCGGCTTTCGCCATACCATTTCAACTCACACGCCCCTCGCGGGGCGCCACCTCGACGGTCTTTGCAATATCGTCGTACTTGTACATTTCAACTCACACGCCCCTCGCGGGGCGCCACCGCGTTTTTCAGCGGCGGTGACGCTGCTCAAGTCATTTCAACTCACACGCCCCTCGCGGGGCGCCACGACAAAGAAATGTTTTACGACGGCAGTAAGACCGATTTCAACTCACACGCCCCTCGCGGGGCGCCACCTCTCTCAAATGATGTATAACATATTCATAAGCCGCATTTCAACTCACACGCCCCTCGCGGGGCGCCACACCGCAGGGCGATTACATAGGCGATAGGTACATAGATTTCAACTCACACGCCCCTCGCGGGGCGCCACACGCCTTCGCGATCGAAAACCTTATAGAAATAACATTTCAACTCACACGCCCCTCGCGGGGCGCCACTGGATCCTGCTGTTGCTACTTTATCTCCTCGTGGATTTCAACTCACACGCCCCTCGCGGGGCGCCACGCGCAAAGACGGGTTTGTATGCGATACCTTGCGATATTTCAACTCACACGCCCCTCGCGGGGCGCCACACGATAGACCCCTCGGAAGAATCCAAAGTGTTGACATTTCAACTCACACGCCCCTCGCGGGGCGCCACGCACGGTCTATGACAGATGCGACTGTCCATTTGGGATTTCAACTCACACGCCCCTCGCGGGGCGCCACCGTAATCCCTCTATATCCGATGTGTTCATATCCAATTTCAACTCACACGCCCCTCGCGGGGCGCCACAACGTATACGCCTATATTTTCGGCGCGAATACGCATTTCAACTCACACGCCCCTCGCGGGGCGCCACCTTTCCTTAACTCCGTTTTCCAATCGCCTTGCAATTTCAACTCACACGCCCCTCGCGGGGCGCCACCAGATCGCGCCACGGTACGCTCTCGGCATTAACATTTCAACTCACACGCCCCTCGCGGGGCGCCACATCCTTGCGATATTGTTCTTCTCACTCCCTACGAAATTTCAACTCACACGCCCCTCGCGGGGCGCCACCTATGAGCTGGATTCCCAAAGTCGGGCAATTATGGATTTCAACTCACACGCCCCTCGCGGGGCGCCACGATATGATACCGTCGACGTAGTTGTTTACGTTAGCATTTCAACTCACACGCCCCTCGCGGGGCGCCACCGATCTCTTCGCCGTCTACGGATATTACGACGGGCATTTCAACTCACACGCCCCTCGCGGGGCGCCACTTTTTGCGTGATGTTACTACTCATTCTTCTTCGGATTTCAACTCACACGCCCCTCGCGGGGCGCCACTGGAATCAGCTCGTCAGCTTTATGCTCAGTTAAATTTCAACTCACACGCCCCTCGCGGGGCGCCACACGAGCTGCAGCCGAAATACCGGAAGCAGTAACAGATTTCAACTCACACGCCCCTCGCGGGGCGCCACTCCAAGCCAGTTACGACCGAATTCACCTTCACCAGGATTTCAACTCACACGCCCCTCGCGGGGCGCCACGTGTGCATTCTGCACCGCATTCATCGCATAATACCATTTCAACTCACACGCCCCTCGCGGGGCGCCACCCGTTTTGAACCGTCCGTTTATGCGCTCCATTTCATTTCAACTCACACGCCCCTCGCGGGGCGCCACACGATAAGCGCCGACGGTGCTTTAAACTTCTCGGCATTTCAACTCACACGCCCCTCGCGGGGCGCCACAGGATGTCGCACCGCAGGCCATGGCGCTTACCGCATTTCAACTCACACGCCCCTCGCGGGGCGCCACTTGACGGCATGGGTATCACGTCCATGAGTGCGGAATTTCAACTCACACGCCCCTCGCGGGGCGCCACATTTGCCGTTAGCTATTATGCCGTTTATAGCGTCATTTCAACTCACACGCCCCTCGCGGGGCGCCACTCTTCGGCTAAAAAGCTCTTCATCGACATAATTTCAACTCACACGCCCCTCGCGGGGCGCCACTGGAAAAACAAGACGGTAACGTGGACGCAACTCCTCATTTCAACTCACACGCCCCTCGCGGGGCGCCACTCGGTTATGCGCTCGAAGTCGCTCGGTATCGGTAATTTCAACTCACACGCCCCTCGCGGGGCGCCACATTGCCGATAATTGAATTTGTTTTTAAGCTCGCGATTTCAACTCACACGCCCCTCGCGGGGCGCCACATCGAACCTACCGATAATCGAGCTTGTACCCGCAATTTCAACTCACACGCCCCTCGCGGGGCGCCACATTCAACGGCTCAAAGTTTTGCGATAGAAACAAAATTTCAACTCACACGCCCCTCGCGGGGCGCCACTTAGGTTCTTGAACATTATGATATACAGCACTTGATTTCAACTCACACGCCCCTCGCGGGGCGCCACAATAATTCGTATAGGTATGTTTGGCGTAACTACGATTTCAACTCACACGCCCCTCGCGGGGCGCCACAAGTGGCGGGCTGCAACGATATGCAAAATCTCGATTTCAACTCACACGCCCCTCGCGGGGCGCCACAATCGTTTTCGAGTGGGACATGGACGATAACTTTATTTCAACTCACACGCCCCTCGCGGGGCGCCACAGTCAAAATTTAGGTGTGTGTTTTTCAAAGTTGGGGCATTTCAACTCACACGCCCCTCGCGGGGCGCCACTTTAACCTCCGCATTGTTGGTTGTTAAAAAGACAATTTCAACTCACACGCCCCTCGCGGGGCGCCACCGTCGAAACAACCGTCGTTGAGTATTACACCATAAATTTCAACTCACACGCCCCTCGCGGGGCGCCACGCGTTAAATATCATTATTACGCTTGCACCAACCGAATTTCAACTCACACGCCCCTCGCGGGGCGCCACCGAAATACAAACGGCGGGGACGCGGCGCAAGTGGCATTTCAACTCACACGCCCCTCGCGGGGCGCCACATGGAACACTTTGGCGACATCCGCCGTCTTTGTAATTTCAACTCACACGCCCCTCGCGGGGCGCCACATCATGCTCTTCTACATCGCAAACAGCTTCCAGATTTCAACTCACACGCCCCTCGCGGGGCGCCACCGTAAACTTCAAAAAGAGTGTTGACGAAATCAGCAATTTCAACTCACACGCCCCTCGCGGGGCGCCACATCGATGCATCTACACGAACCTTGCAACGATATTATTTCAACTCACACGCCCCTCGCGGGGCGCCACTGAGTGTTTTTTTTGCATTACATAGTATTTCGGCATTTCAACTCACACGCCCCTCGCGGGGCGCCACGGGTTTAACGTAACTCGCGGGTCGTCGATGTTATCATTTCAACTCACACGCCCCTCGCGGGGCGCCACGATAATAAGCGGCACGCAGCAGTCGAGCCACGATAATTTCAACTCACACGCCCCTCGCGGGGCGCCACGAGTGTTTTTTTTGCATTACATAGTATTTCGGCATTTCAACTCACACGCCCCTCGCGGGGCGCCACCGTCCGTTGCGTTCATACTTGCAAGCAGTTCGAATTTCAACTCACACGCCCCTCGCGGGGCGCCACCGTTGTATACGGTCGCATTGTCTTTGATAACTCCCCATTTCAACTCACACGCCCCTCGCGGGGCGCCACTCATTCAGCTGGTGGATGCGGTCGCGATTATCGTCATTTCAACTCACACGCCCCTCGCGGGGCGCCACCCGCTCGGCGGGGCTTTTGTTTTGTGATCATCGCTTCATTTCAACTCACACGCCCCTCGCGGGGCGCCACTAACAGGTGCATCAGGTGCTTCGGGAACATCGTCATTTCAACTCACACGCCCCTCGCGGGGCGCCACGATATGCGCGGGGATCCGTACTCGATGCACTCGGCATTTCAACTCACACGCCCCTCGCGGGGCGCCACTCTTCTTCACGCTCTGCATGGTGGCGGGTTCGTCATTTCAACTCACACGCCCCTCGCGGGGCGCCACCAGAAGCCGAAGGTCAGCGTGTGCCCGTCGATAGGATTTCAACTCACACGCCCCTCGCGGGGCGCCACACAAACCTATTGTAAATTAGCACTGTTATTTTGTCATTTCAACTCACACGCCCCTCGCGGGGCGCCACAGGCGGCGGGGGTGGCAACATAAGCAACCCGACCGAATTTCAACTCACACGCCCCTCGCGGGGCGCCACTAACGGCACCGGTTACGAACAGCTTTCGTTTAATATTTCAACTCACACGCCCCTCGCGGGGCGCCACACAAACCTATTGTAAATTAGCAGTATTTTTTTGTCATTTCAACTCACACGCCCCTCGCGGGGCGCCACTGATATGACAGTTGATACTATAAAGGAAGTTTATAATTTCAACTCACACGCCCCTCGCGGGGCGCCACTTTAACAGACCCAGAAGTAAAGAAAACCCTATATAATTTCAACTCACACGCCCCTCGCGGGGCGCCACAAGGAGTACATATTATGAAATTTATGAAATGTAATTTCAACTCACACGCCCCTCGCGGGGCGCCACAAAATCTTACGAGTCCGGTGACTACCTTCGTGTTATTTCAACTCACACGCCCCTCGCGGGGCGCCACAAAGAATACGCCGACAAATACGGCAAAATTTAAGATTTCAACTCACACGCCCCTCGCGGGGCGCCACTATTTGTCGGTGTGATTTTAACGGGTCAAGGCGAATTTCAACTCACACGCCCCTCGCGGGGCGCCACCGTCGTAACGCGTCGAAATGTTGTACTCGTAAAATTTATTTCAACTCACACGCCCCTCGCGGGGCGCCACATTCGCGGCGATATTGTTTTTCCGTTCCATACAAATTTCAACTCACACGCCCCTCGCGGGGCGCCACAACAATCGAAAAGGACAGCCGTTGCCTCATGTTAATTTCAACTCACACGCCCCTCGCGGGGCGCCACAATTGGTAACCTTTGCCCGCGACATGTACGATATAATTTCAACTCACACGCCCCTCGCGGGGCGCCACCTGTGTCCGTCATGTTTGCACCTCCATAAAATAATTTCAACTCACACGCCCCTCGCGGGGCGCCACACGGGGGAAGTTTCCCCCGTAAACCCCCTCAAAATTTCAACTCACACGCCCCTCGCGGGGCGCCACTTGATAATCGGAAACACCGATACAATTTACAAAATTTCAACTCACACGCCCCTCGCGGGGCGCCACTTTCCTTTTTCGCTTTCCTTGTAGTTCAACGAAAATTTCAACTCACACGCCCCTCGCGGGGCGCCACTCCGATATACGGTTAATATGTACGCCCAACCAACCATTTCAACTCACACGCCCCTCGCGGGGCGCCACAAGAAAACGGCGACTTGTATGTAAACTTTGTAGATCATTTCAACTCACACGCCCCTCGCGGGGCGCCACACACCGTCGCTTGCGTTCGGTCGTCTATGAAGTAATATTTCAACTCACACGCCCCTCGCGGGGCGCCACAATCAAGGACGCTGGGATGACGAGGTTCCCGAGGTATTTCAACTCACACGCCCCTCGCGGGGCGCCACCCCGTATCGGTCAACTTAAACCGACGCTTTAAGAATTTCAACTCACACGCCCCTCGCGGGGCGCCACGACAACAACGGGCACGAAATCGCCGGGAATTCCAATTTCAACTCACACGCCCCTCGCGGGGCGCCACAACAATTTCAACACAAAAATGCGCGAGCATATCATTTCAACTCACACGCCCCTCGCGGGGCGCCACCCTTGTCCACCGCCGTGCCGGTCTTGTAATCGGCATTTCAACTCACACGCCCCTCGCGGGGCGCCACTCTTTTCCCCGTCCTCTCGCGCTTTGCAAGCTCGTTATTTCAACTCACACGCCCCTCGCGGGGCGCCACATACAGCGACGAAATCAAAAAAATCAAGTCTATGATTTCAACTCACACGCCCCTCGCGGGGCGCCACTGAACTCGACCAAACTACCCGCCGGGCAGAACTGCTCATTTCAACTCACACGCCCCTCGCGGGGCGCCACTCTATATTTTGCGTAGAGATTGGATGCACCCACAAGAAGCGGACATATTTCGATTTCGGCAAGAAAATCTTGCCGTAAAATCGTCTAAAAATGTAATTTATTGCCGCGAACCGATCGGCAAAACAGTATCGCCGACGGTTCGCAGTCAGACAATGAGCACGCCTTCGGGATCGTACGTTTGCCTTGCTCCGAAGTGCTCCACTTTCCTAGCCCAATCGTTTCCCAGATAGTAAAAGCGCAAACTGTCCTTTTCATCGTCTATCAAATGCAAAAGTCTGTCCTTTAATCGCAAAAATTGCGAGTAGTCGAGATCCGCCTCAAACACCGAGTTTTGGACGCGCTGAGCGTAATTCACGCACGCCTTTGCCACGCGCCGAAGTCGGCTCTTTCCCTCTTTCGTCGCGGTCTCCACATCATAAGATATCAAAACCAGCATACTCACCTCATAATGAACGGCGGATATTCCGAAACTTCTCCGCGCACATACTTTGCCAAAAGATTGGCTTGTACATACGGCAAAAGCCCAAACTTGATTTTTTCCTTTAATACGGGATGATAGATATCCTTACGCTTTCTCTCCTGCCAATCTGAAAGCACCGTTTTTCTGCCGTTATCGTTTAAGTACACAGCCCCCGACGGCTGAACGTCGAAATCGTTTTCGCTCAACATTTTAAGATTGATCATAGTCAGAACGGCGCGTTCGACGCTGCACCGTCCCTCTTCGACTAGGTCGCATGCCAAAGAGCAACGCCCGGGACGCAATGTATGAAACATGCCTATGTACGGATCGAGCCCTACGCACTCCAACGCCGACGCGTATTCGTAAGTATAGATCGTATACAAAAACGACAGTACGGCGTTTACCTTATCGAGCGGCGGTTTTTTATTGCGCTCGAAAAATTTGAACGCATCTTTTTGCGACAATATAAGCCTGTCGAAAATATGAAAGTACGATTTGGCGCAGTTCCCTTCTATTCCGCGTAGTACATCCATATCTCGTTCGACATATACGTCGTCTATCGCTCTTTTAAGCTTGTCGACGCATTTTTCGAGCGCGCCGTCGTCATCGACTTCGGGATGATCGCGAAGCGTCCGCTTGATAACGAACTGAGTGTTATGCAGTTTTGCCGCTATCAGGTTGCGCACGAACACGAGCGATCTTTCCTCGTTTTCGGACAGCTCTATCTGCTGTTTGCGAAGATACACGTTCCCCTTGATCTTACCCGTTACGCGAGCGAGAAACTTACCGTACGGCGTCATGAAATTGAACGCGACACCGTTATCGGCGCACTTGCCCATAAGCGCGGGCGAACAGCCCAAATACCCGAAACAGCAAATGCTTTCGATATTGGCGAACGGTATCCGAAACACCGACTTGTTGTCTTTGAGGCATACGACGTTTTCTCCGTCGAGCGACAAATACACCTTTTCGTCGGTAACGTACAGTGTGTTTAAAAGTTTTCTCATGTCGCACCTTTCAAAACGTCGTAGAACCGTACAGCTCCCACATTGGGCGCACAAACGTCATAGAACGAGCAACCGCTGCACTTTGCGGACTTGACCGCCGTCGGGATTTTCCCGCTCTCGATCACCGCTTTTATGCCGTCGGTCGTCGCTCGAAACAACGCCTCGAATTTTAAACGCGTTTCTTCTTCCTCAAACGGGACACGCTCGCGCCGACGCGTATCGGCATAATACAGATAGCACCGCGCATCGCACTTCCAAACGCTGTCGGCGCACAGCTTTTGCGCGTACAGCTGCAAAGCGTCCTCGTCTCTTATTCCCCGTTTGCCCGCCGTCGGCTTGTATTCCACTATCCGCACTTCACAGTTATCGCCGAGAAACGGTATAAAGCTCCCGCCGTCGTCTTTAGCCGTTTTGATAAACTCGACGCAGTCCAAAACTCCGTGAAGATCGTACGCGTCGTTGTATACGGAAACATTGCTGTAAACGACTTTGGCTTTACCGCTGAACGCATGCTCGCCCGAGTGAACGCGCTCATGCGCGAGTTCGGCGCGAACGACGAAAAAGTTTTCACGCCACTCGCGCTCGATATTGATAAGCGCGAACCGCCGCGGACAGTACAGGTAGTGCTGAAGATCGCGTATCGACGGCATTACAGTTTGGACTCGAACTTTACGCTTTGCGGTATGGAATCTTGATCGACCGCGACGGTATAATCCGAAAAACTCCGCGGGTACTCTACGCCGTCTTTACGCGTTACGGTCACTGCGTCGAACAGCTTGTGAGCGGGCGCGTTGCCGAGCGCAGACTCATGCTTGAACACGTACAGCGCGCGCATTGTCATCTTGCCTCGCGCCGCGGCATGGTCGTGCTCGAACATGTTTATTATAGCCTGCCACAAAAGATCGAGATCGGCTTCAGAGAACCCGGTGTCGTTCATAGCAAGGAGCGCCGACACATATCCTTCCGCGCGATAGAGCGCATACGGCACTATGAACTTCGTGCCGAACGTATTGCGCTTATTCTCGCCGTAATCCTTTTCCGTAGTCACCGCTTGCCTTGTTACCGATATCTCTTGCACGTTGACATTGTCGATACTGCGCGCAAAATTCAACTGCACGGGACCGCGAACTATACCGCACGGATCGTCGCCCGTATTCATGACCGCGCCGAAAGTACGCACGTCGTAGTATTGCTCGCACATATATTCGCGGGCGGAAAGCACCGACTTATCGTCCTTATTCTTTGAATCCTTCTTTAAACCTTTCTCCTTATAGGCGTCGGCGAACTTGGCATTGAGCGGTTTGTCGTTTTTTATCAGGATCTTATACCCGTCCTCGTCGCCCTTTAAAAGCTCGACAAAGTTGCGGATCTTGCGTTTTAAGCAAACGTCGGTTATTATACCAAACCCCGTCTCCACGTCCGTCCTCGGCATATTGCCCGCATCGGGGTCGCCGTTGGGATTGCCGTTTTCCACGTCGAAAAGCATTACGAACTCGTAACGGTTCTTTATCGCGTTTTCGTATTTAGCTGCCATATTATTCTTCCTCCTTGCCTTTCTTGGCATAAATTTCATCGTTTTGCTGTTGGTAGTACCCCACTATAAACTCGCCTTGCTTTTCGAGCGGCAAAGTCTTGGGGAACGAGTTGTCGAGCTTAGTCACTATCTCGCCTATCATTTTTTCGTAGCGCGGCGCGCGGTCGGTCTTTTTGAGATGGCTCTGCGCCAGTTTGACGAGCGTAGGAAACACACGCGCGGGAGTAGAACATGCGGATGCAAAGTATGCGTCCTTTATCGTCCTGTTGAGCTTACCGCCCGCAGCGTCCTTTTGCAACGCTTCGAGCACGGCAAACAACCTGCCCGAAAGATACGCCGAGCTTTTGTTGTCTTTGTCTAACGACATCTTTATTACCTCCGATTTGTTTTTTCTGTTTAAATACGCCTTTATCATACCGACCTTTATATCGCTTATTGCGCGGTCGGTCTTGACGCGCTTTACCGTCCTCTCGAGAAGCGATCTCGGATACATTACGCCCGTGAACATCGCGTCGAACATACTCCCCGTAAAATCTGGCGGGAGCTTTTGATCCTTTGCTTTCGGCGAAACGAGCTCTTTTCCAAGCCGCGCGTACGACGGCGCCTTATTGAGTTTTGAGTGCGCGAATTCGCCGTGATAACGCAACACGTTTTTCATGACTTCGCCCAGCGTATTGCGATAGCAAAACTTGACTGCGAGCCTCGACGAATTGGGCAACAGACCGACAACGTAATAATCGGCGCAGTCGTCTAAACCGAAAGCCGAAAAGTCGGGCTTTTCACCGCGGCGGATCTGCTCGAAAACGGACGAAAGCATATCGTCTATCTCCCCCGCATCCGCCTTATCCGACTCGTCGAAAAACGCGAGCAAGTTGACTATATTATTCGTTTGATCGTCCGCGGTGCTTGCCCAGTGCAATACGGTCATATCGCCTATTCTCGATCTGTACTTATCCTCGTTGGCAAGGTAGTTGAGCGCTTTGGTATAACGCTCCATAACCGTTTTAGACACCTTGCCCACGCCGCCCTGCGTATGTCCGTACGACTCCTCGGCGGTATTGTTCACGCACACCAGCTTACAGCCGCTCGGCTGTGCGCCGAGAATACCTTTGACCGAATCATGTAAAACGGCTATTGCGTCGAGCTCGCCCGAAACGGAACACTGCGCGGTAATCGCCTGCCCGTCGCTTGTTTGCATTCCGTCGAAAGCGCCGAGGACCTCCTCGCAAACGTTTAAATAGTCGTTGGGATGACCGTCCAGACAGAATGCAATACCCGATTTATATAAGTCGTCCGCATCTATATCTTTCAATACGCTTATCACAGACTGTATATCGGGCGTCCATTTTTTGACGAACGCATAAAAAGCGCGACAAATAGGACTTGTGAGCTTTTCGAAAAACTGCGCATTGGTATCGACGAAGCTTTTATGCGAAGCTGTCGATTTGGGCGTTATTTTAAGCTCGCCTTTCTCATTTTCGACGCCGAATATGTAACTCGGTCTATGATCGACTATATATGCGCAAATGAATGTAGTGCCGCCTCTTTTGGTAAACATAAGTCTTTGCGGTCTGTATACGATTTTCGTATTACCCTTTTTATCGGTGAGCTCGCAAGATTCTTTTACCGAACGAATACGCGCTATATCGCCGTCTGCCGAAAGATCGATGGCATAAGAAACGTTTATATAGGTCCTTGTCAGTTGTTTCTCTTCTTCAGGCAGTTTGTCGTAATAATCGCTTAACGCTTTTATCAGCATTTACATTCCCTCCTGTACTTTTGAACCTCGATCACGCCGTCCGTCATGCGAGGACGATAAAATACCGCGTCCGCTTTATCGCTGAAATATTTGGCGTTCCAATCGGTTTTTAATTTTTCGATATCGTCCTTGTATTCGAGACCGTACAGCATGTACCCGAGATCGCGCTCGCCCTTTAATGACTCGTCCACACTCGATAGATCAAACTCGTCTACGGGATAGAATTTTTTGACGGCAAACTCGCGACACCCCATGCACGGCCAAACCTTGCACTGTCCGTTTTTCAGCCGACGCTCGATGATTTGCGCGTACTTGCCGTCCGTTTCCCCGGGCTCGTCGCTCCTTATACCCGTCATCTCGAAGTGGAATTCAATGCCGTACTTTACGTCGCGCAAAATAGTGGACGAACGCTGAGACCTGCACGCCGAAGCGTACAGCGCCGCGCTGCCGTCGCCGCGCATCTCTTTATTCACGTTGCCCTTGAGTATCTTGTCGCTCACTTCGTTACGCTTTAAGGTGTAAAACCGAATGGGATTAAACACGACGATACGGTCTATCACATAGCGTATAGCGGGCTTCCAAAATATGCTTTTGAGCATACCCTCCATTGCCGACGGCGTAGGCACGTCGTAGCTCACGCGCTCCGTCTTCATCTCGGGTCTTGTGAATAAAGCGTAGTCCGCTTCGACGATTATTCTGAACATAGTCGATCCTCCTTTTATCAAATGATTTTCAGTTCGAACGCGTCGGCTGTCAGACCGACGTCCTCGCTGTAATATTCGGGCATGCGCAGTATCAGGTATTCGCCCAAACGCTCCAACGCCCCGCACTCCATAAGGTCTTTCGCCGTCGAGTACGTTGCGGACGCGGTAAACTTTCTCAGCTTGCGCCTGTCGGCATGACCGACGCGACTGAGCTTTTCAAGCTCTTCTTTTATATCCGCGTCGGGAATTATTACGCCGTACGACGCGTCCTCTATCAGCTTGAACTTATCCGCATACGTCGCGAAATTGTATTTATACGGCTTGTCACCTATAAAGTCCTTCGCATCGGTCATGTAATTTTTTACTCCGCCGTGCGATATCGAAAACTTATAAATCTCGTCGTAGTACTCCTTTATACACTCGTCCGCTCTCAGCCCGCCCGCGCCGTACTTGTCTATGAGCCTGCGCGTAATGCTCATTTTGGCTTCGAGCTCCGAGCTGCCAGCTCCGTCGCATTCGAATATATAAGTCGTGCAATTGCTTTTTTTGCCTTCACGATTGCACCTGCCCGCAGACTGCAATATGTTGTCAAGCCCCGCAAGCTCGCGATAGACAGTATCGAAATCGAGATCGACGCCCGCTTCTATGAGCGAAGTAGATACGACCGTTATCTGCTCTCCGTTATCGAGCGCGGCGCGTATCTTTTTAAAAGCCGCCGCTCTGTCATTTGGCGTCATCGAAGTTGAAAGATGCACTTTATTACCGACCGCCGCGTTATACAATTCGACCGCTTTCTTACGGCTGTTGACTATGATAAGCGCGCTCTTATTTTGCGCGGCAAGAATCGCTATCCGCTCGTCGTCGCACTCGCCCAAATACTCGAAGCCGCAGTTATGAAACGCCGAAAAACCGCGTTTATCCTTTATTAGCAGCGTTATGCCCATTCGCCGCCTTACGTACCGCTCGCACAAGTCCGCAAAATCGGGCATGGTCGCAGTCATGAATATCGCAGTACTTTTGTAGTTTTCGGTGAGCTGCTCTATAGCGGAAAAGCACGGCTGAAAATACTTTATTGGCAGCGTATGTATCTCGTCAAACACCAATACGCTTTCCGTCAAATTGTGGAGTTTTCTAAGCCTGCTGCTGCGGTTTGAGTATATGGATTCGAAGAACCTAACGTTTGTAGTAAGAACTATGGGCGCGTCGAAATTTTCGGCGGACTTTTTCATTTTATCGACTGCCGACCTTTCGCCGTAGTCTGTTTCCGACTTGTTTACGCCGTTCGCGTACTCATCAAAATCGAAATTACTGTGGCAAACTAGTATCTCGTCGTCAGCAAAAAATTCTTTGAAAACCTCATACGTTTGATCGAGTATGCTCGTATACGGTATTATGTATATTATCCGCTTCAGCCCGCGTTCGCGCAACAGTCTAAGAGCGAGCCGCAAGCCCGTCAGTGTTTTACCGCTACCCGTAGGCATGTCCAACGAAAATATCTCGGACGACGCATCGACTGCCGCGAGCGCGGACGATTGAAGATCAGAGCGCGCCTTTTTTACTTGGGTATCGGCTTTAAACTCCGCGAGCTTTTTCACAAGCTTTTCCTCTGCGGCGGCAAAATCGCATTTCGATTCGGCGCGCCTGCCCAAGCAAAACGCCTCCGTCTCCAAAAAGTCCGCGTCGGTCAAAAGACTGAATAAATATCTGACCGAAAACACGAATTTCTCGCGCAAACGGGATACGGACTCACCGTCCGCCGTAAGTCCGTCCTGCAAAAACTCGGTATACGCCGAGCATGTTTTTGTTAGATCGATCAGCCCGTCGGCATACTCGCCGCAGTCGGGACACATGCGCTTGAGCTTGGCTGTAAGCGTCGGCATGTCCTCGTTATCGGTGCGCGTGCCGTAATCGGGCAAGCCCGCATGATGACCGGATATAACGTACATGAGCGCAGTCGCCGCCCACATATCTTTACATAAATGCTTGCGCCTGTTTATCTGCTGCGCGCCGCAAACGGCATGCTCGACACGCCCGCTCTTGCCGCACAGATACGACTGAAACTCATGCGACGCTTTACCGACGTCGTGCCAAAGCCCCGCGTCGAAAGCCATATCGGCAAAAGGCAAAAGCGCAAGAGAGCGCGCCGTTTTCGCGGTCGACAAAAGATGTTCCTCGAGAGGTTCCCACTCTCCGTTTTCCGCCGTATGCGCATAAAATTTCCTTTCGCTCATTGCTCGCCTCGGTCATATTGTGCCGCTATTTCTTCCGCATAGCTTTTAAGCGCGCGCACCGTGCTTTTAGGCGCAATGACTTTAAGTTTTTTTCCAAAAGAACAACACCAACCGAAGAACGCCTCGCTTTCTTTCACGTCGGCGGTAAATCGAACCGAGCCGTCCTCCATTCTTGCAATATCTATATCTTTTCCGAACTTGTCGAATATATGGTCTATGAGCGTTTTATCTGCAATAAACGTGACGCGCGCGTCGCTCCCGTTAAACATATTGAAAAGCTGTTTTTTGTGCTTTGCCAAATTGAACCGTCTATCCGTTTCGGTAACGGGCGCATCCGATATCTCCACCTCGTCCATACGGTCTATGCGGTAGTGACCGATATCGTCATGCTTGTCGTCATAGCACATGAGATAGTAATTATCGTTTGAAAATACCGTGGCGAGCGGATTCACGACGTAACGCATTTTTTCTTTTCTGTAAACCCGCGAGCGATCGATATCGTAATCGAAGTACAAAAACGAAATCTGCTTTTTTTGCTCTATCGCCGTACCTATCCTATCGACGGAATAATAGATATGCTCGTTGTCGCTCTTGGGCGTATTAAACTCGACCTTGCTTTTTTGCATGAGCTCGGCGCGCATTTTGCCCGCTAGATCGGCTATCTTGGCAATAAACTCTTTTGTCTTTTTCGCCGTGATAAAGCTTGCCGCCTGCACTGCGTCCATCAGTATTTGAAGCTCGGCGTCGTCAAAAGGACGATCGACCACAAAATACTCGTACGATCTTTTTCTATTCTTTTTTATCTCGTAACCGTTCTTGTTTAACAAGTCGATACTGTCGTAAACAGCGCGACGATCGCAGTCGAAACCGCACTCGAAAAGCTTAGCCCGCAGCGTCTCCGTCCCCATAGGATGATTCTCATCGGTTTCCCTATACAGTATCTCCCATATCTTTATCGGCAACAATCTTTTGTCTGTCATGCCGAGATTATATCACACTATTATGTATTTGTAAAGATACAGGTGTACAAAATTTTGCACACCTTAACACGCTTAAAACCGACTGTTTTTCGCAGTCGGCTTTTTACTTTACTTAATTATTTAAAACTACTTACAAGCCTATACTCCTCGTCGGTCACCGCTTCGAGCCATTCCGTTCCGCCGTTTTCTGCGGGTACTTCTATTGCGAGATGACTAAACCAGCTGTCCGGTGCGGCGCCGTGCCAATGCTTGACGTTTGCGGGAATATTCACTACGTCGCCCGCCTGCAACTCTTGCACAGGCTTACCCCATTCCTGATAGTAGCCGCGTCCCGCAAGGCATACGAGTATTTGCCCGCCGCCCTTGGTCGCCTTATGAATATGCCAATTGTTGCGGCACTTCGGCTCGAACGTTACGTTGAATATTCCGACTTGCTCTTTCGACACGGGATAGAGATAACTGTTGCCGATAAAGTATTTCGCATATCCCGTATTCGGTTCGCCTATCGGGAATACCATTTTATTTGCGTGTTCGACTTTCGCACCGTCTGCCACGCTCTCTTCCGCCCAAACTTCTTTTGCCATATAGAACGCCGCCCAAGCCTTTGACCAGCCCATATAAAAGGCGGCGTGCGTCAGGATCTCTGCGATCTCGCTTTTTGTCACGCCGTTTTTCTTTGCCGTTTCCAAATGATATTTGAGCGAGCTGTCCGTCATTCCCTGCGCCGTGAGCGCCACCACCGTTACAATGGAACGCGTTTTAAGCGACAGCTCGTCGTCCGACCACACTTTGCCGAACAGCACGTCGTCGTTGAGTGCGGCGAATTTAGGCGCGAACTCGCCCAACGCTTTTCTACCTGCCGTTTGTTTGATCTTCATTTCCAACTCCTTTTAGCAAGCGGTTATAGTTACCGTGCCGCTTAAATTTTTGATATTTTCCACACCCGATACGATTTTGCCGAGCTCAAACAAACTGCTGCTTTCATTAAACGAGCCATAGAATAAAACCACGTCTCCCCACGGCGCATAATATGCAAGCGAGCCCGCTCCGCCCTTTGCAAAAGGCGCGTCCGACGTATCGAGCTTTTCGGGATAGAAAATGATTTCGTTATTGCTAAATGGCTCTACCGCAACTATCAAAGGCAGTTGCTCATATAGCTCTTTCGCCGCCTTACTGTCGTTTAATAGATAAATGATTTCCAAATTGCCACTCTTGATAGATATTTTCATTTCCTGCTCCTTTTGTATATTCAAATTTAATCCGTCGACCCAACTAGCGATAGTCGATTTATTTGTGCCTATTGCAAATCTTCTACCGTCTTTCCAATCGGCATCGGACGCAAAAGCGTGCAAATTGCTTGCGCTCGAACCCAAACCGCTCGACGCCGAAGTACAGAACGGAACTATTGTTTTTCCGTCAAAATCGTAGCTTTCCAGGAACGTGTAAATGATTTTAGGCGCTTGCCCGTGCCAAATGGGATAACCGATAAACACTATATCGTACCGTTCGATATTATCTAGCCTTCCGGATATTTCGGGACGGCTATCGGGGTTACTTTGCTCCCGATTTGCTCGGCTTGAATTATCGGTATAATCCAGATCCGCCGCCGTGTAAGGAATCTTCGGCACTATCTCATAGAGCGTACCGCCCGTAACTTCCGCCGCAAAACGCGCAAGCGGCTCGGTGTTGCCCGTCGCGGAAAAATATGCTACCAATACGTTTTTTTGCCCATCGTCTGGGATATCGGGTTTTTCGCTCCCGTCCGATGTTAATTCCCACCCCGCGTAAAGAGTCAGATCTGAGTTTACTCTGTCGGTATCGAAATTCCATAGATCATTAGTTGCCGCATCGTCTTTATACCACCCCGTAAAGTCATAGCCTCCATATACGGGCACATTAGGACGACGAGCAGTATTGCCTTCCAAAATGCGTTGACTTTCGATTGCGCTTCCGCCATTGCTGTCGAAAGTAACGGTGTAATAGGTATGCGTATCGTCGTTTCCGTTGTTGTCGTTATCGCCGCCCGTCGGGTCATTATTGCAGCCGACAAGCAACATCGCCATGCAAACGATAAACATGAGCAACACAGTGAATAAGTTTTTCTTTTTCATAAATAACTCCTATTGTATTTGTTTTATGATTTTTGCGGGAACGCCCGCAACGACGACGTTACTCGGAACGTCTTTAGTTACCACCGCTCCCGCGCCGATTATTGCGTTATCGCCTATCGTTACGCCCGGGAGTATTGTGGCGTGCGCGCCTATCCAAACATTATCGCCTATCGTAACTTTTCGGGGCAATAGATCATGCCTTTGTTTTGGCTCAAAACCGTGATTGAGCGTCGCTATTACGACCTGTTGCCCGATCAAAACACCGTTGCCTATCTCTATACCGCCTTGATCCTGAAAACAGCAACCGGAATTGATAAACACATTTTTGCCTACCGTTATGTTTTTCCCGTAGTCGGAATAGAAAGGCGGAAACAGTCCAAACGCGTCATCGACCTTTTTGCCTGTAAGTTCGGAAAAAAGTTCGCGTATTTCTTCCGCCGTATGAAACGTGTTATTAAGCCGCATAGTGATCTCTCTCGCCTGTTCGGAAACCACGTGCATGCAAATATGTTCGTTTGAGCCGCCTACAACGACATTTCCGCTGCTCATTAATTTTGTCAATTCGTTTTCCGTCATATATCTTTTACCTACACTCCGATTATAAGTCGGCAATACATATATGTCAAATACCTATATTGTATAGCCATCTATGCTTTACATCTATACTTTGATTTGATATAATACTTAAAAATCGTTTATGAGGTGCGCACATGGAATTAAGAGAATTAAAGTATTTTCTCGCGATAGCGAGAGAAGAGAGCATAAGCAAGGCGGCTGAATTTTTATTCATTGCTCAGCCGAGTTTATCCCGCCAAATGCAAAACCTGGAAAGAGAAATAGGTAAGCCTTTGTTTATTCGCGGCGGCAAAAAAATAACGCTCACCGAAACAGGGGTACTGCTTCGTAAACGTGCGGAAGAAATATTGTCGTTGTATGAAAAGACCGAACACGAATTAGTTTCGTCAGAAGAAAACGTCGGCGGAACGGTATATATCGGCAGCGGAGAATCTTATGCGGTTGAGATTATCGCCAAAGCCGCAAAAGATTTGCAAAATGATCATCCGAATATTAAATTCGATTTTTTCAGCGGCAACAGCGCAACCGTTTCCGATATGCTCGACAAAGGACTTATTGACTTCGGCATTTTGGTCAAGCCTACCGATTTATCTAAATTCGATTATATGCTCTTGCCGCAAACGGACGTTTGGGGTGTACTTATGCGTAAGGACAGCCCGCTCGCCGAAAAGGAGTATGTTGTTCCCGAAGATCTGTACAATGTACCGCTTATCGTATCTAAACAATCAACACAAAAAAACGAGATTTCGGAATGGTATAAAAAGGACTTACAAAACCTTAATGTAGTCGCGACATATAATCTTTTATACAACGCTTCCCTGCTCGTAAAATCGGGATTGGGCTATGCGGTCGGACTCGATAAGATAATAAATACTACAGGAGACAGCGAACTTACCTTCCGACCGCTAAAACCTAAGCTCGAAACTTCGCTTGCTTTTGCGTGGAAACGCTATCAAATTTTCAGCAAACCCGCCGAACTCTTTTTGAATAGATTAAGATCGAAAGTTTGATCATTATAGATTCCCGCCGACTTCCGTACCATTGACTTTTTATCCGCCCTGTCTTGCTTTAAATCCGTTATTTCGGTTGCTTCCGTTCAAGACAAAAAAGCGTTTCGACGTGGTGCGTTTGCGGGAACATATCGAACAATCGGCAATCGGACACTTCGTATAAGTTGCCGCGCGCCGCGCTCTCGTCGATAAATCTTTTAATATCGCGGCACATAGTCGCATGATTGCACGATACGTAAATCAATCGCTTGGGCGCAAGTTCGGCAATCGCCGTCATGACCGCACCGTCGCAGCCTTTTCGCGGCGGATCGACCAATACGTCCTTCTCGCCCTCCACTATCAGCGTAGGTATAATCTTTTCGGCTTCGCCGCACATATTGATTATTTTATCCGAATTGCAGTTGAGCTCCGCCGTTCTGTCCGCGTCGCGAACCGCTTGCGGCACGCACTCGACGGCTATGACCTTGTCGCACTTTTTTGCCGCAAGGTTGCTAGTGATGCCTATACCGCTGTAAAGATCGACGAGCGTAGGCGACGCTATTTGTTCATAGATCGCGGCGTAGAGTTTATCGCGCACCTCGTCGTTTACCTGAAAAAACGACAGCGGCGACAGCTCCGCTTTTATGCCCGACGCAGTGACTTCGAGGTAAGCGTTACCCGCAACGAGCTCGGCGTCGTCGCCCATGATGACGTTGTTCTTTTTATTGTTTACGCTTATGAAAAAGTCGGCACACTTGGGCATAAGCGCGGCAAGAGCACGCACTGTTTCTTTATTCGGCTTGCCGTTTGTCACGAGCACGACCGACACGCGCCCGCCCGATATGCGGCGCATAACGAGATGACGCAAAAGCCCCTTCCCCGCGCGCTCGTCGTAGACCGAAAGTTTATTAGTATTAGCATAGTCCAAAATCGACTTTGCAATACCGCGCTCGGTATCGTCCGCAAAATGACACGATACGGGCTCGATCTCGTGCGTGCCCTGCTTGTACATGCCGAGCACGACTGCGCCCCGTGACAATCCGAACGGCATGGATATTTTATTGCGCGCGAATTCCGAACCTGCGATAAAAGCGCTCGGAACGACGTCCAATCCCGCTATCTTTTTGAGATTGCTTATAAGCTCCGAAGCAAGCGCTTCGCGCCTGTAAGCGGCGTCTACGTGCCCCATATCGCAACCGCCGCACTTAAAGTAGTGCTTGCAGGTCGGATCGATGCGGTGCGGCGATGGCTTTAATACCTTGATGACGCTTGCCGTCGCATAATTCTTTTTAACGCTTTCGATAACGGCGCGGACAAGCTCGCCGCGCAGCGTGTACGGAATAAACACGACTTTGCCGTCGTGCCGAGCCACGCCCTCGCCGTTCATACCGCTGTCCGCTATTTCTATCTCTATAATGTCTTTCACGTTCATAAATTCAAAATAAGTATATACCGTCCGAACAATATTGTCAAATAAACGTTTACTCCGCCTAAATATCCGTTTAAACAGTTGACAAACATTTTGCACCGTGATAAAATATTTAAGCCTTGGGGGTATAGCTCAGTTGGTAGAGCGCTTGAATGGCATTCAAGAGGTCAGCGGTTCGAACCCGCTTATCTCCACCAGAAAAAGCCTTCGCTATCCGCGAAGGCTTTTTCAATGAGATTCGACCTACGGTCGAATGAAATAGCTTCGCCATGAAATACGCTATCGCGTATGAAATATGCTTCGCATATTATGGTCGAATTTTATTTCATTGCGCTTCGCGCTATTTCATTTTTGCGACAGCAAAATATTTCATAACCGCAAGGTTATTCCATTAAATTATGTATTTACTTTATTGGTATAATATGATATACTATTTCTATGAAAGAGAACAAACTAATTGATTTATCTATGGATTTTGCGATAGATATAGTCAACCTTTGCAAAAGCGTTAAAGTGCCCCATTCGCTATGCGACCAGCTTTTAAGAAGCGGTACTTCTATTGGCGCAAATATCCGCGAAGCTAACTATGCACACGGAAAAGCCGATTTTATCGCCAAACTGCAAATGGCACTTAAAGAATGTTATGAAACTGAGTATTGGCTCGAACTGTTTGTTAAAACAAACCTTATCGATGACAATATTGCAAAAGCGCTTATCGATAAATGCGGTAATATCCGCAGACTTTTGGTAGCTTCTGTAAATACCGCGAAGAATAATCATTAGTCAATTCACGCTTTTCGGGCGCATGTTCGCTAAGCGCTTGCACTTTTAGCGCAAAGCTCGCCGCGAATTCTCGGCAACCCGCTTATTTGTTCATATAATTCTTTTATTTGTTTAATACAAGCACACGCCCCACAGTCAAATTATTGTTATATATAGCTTTTAGCTGTTGATTTTCTCGCCTTTTCATGGTAAAATGAATATGTTTAACCACGCAAAAAACAGTAATTTGGAGCAAGATTTATGAAAGCGACTTGCATTGTCGGAAGCGCAAGGAATAACGGCAGTTGCGCATATTTGATAGACACGCTTATAAGTGGCATGAAAGCGGCAGGTATACAAACGGTAAAGTATTGCATAAGTGATTGTAATATCAATTATTGCACAGGTTGCAAAAAATGCTATGTGAACGGCAAGTGTTTTCAAAACGACGATGTAATCAAAATCGTCTCCGATATTTTAAGCTCCGACTATGTGGCGATTGCCGCACCCTCATATTGGGCGGATATACCTGCACAGCTCAAAACATTTATTGACCGCAACACGCCATACGGCGATACCAACCCGAACAGAGCGCTTGTAGCAAACAAGCCCGTAAAGGGCATAGCGATCGCGGTACGCGCAGGGATAAGAGAAACGGAAAACGAGATTATACTAAACGCTATCGATCACTATTACGGACACTTGGGTATCCAAACCATTAAGCGTATATCTGTTTGTCAAACAAACACGCTTGACGATTTGTTAAACAGGCATAATGACGTTATCGACGAGATTTATAATTTCGGCAATAGCCTAAACTAAATTGCAAATTACCAAGCGGTCATATCGGCAAACACGAAATTATCCCCGACGATAAAAGGTTCGAATTTATTACACTATTGTCCACCAAAACGACGGGACGCTTAAGCGCCCCGTTTCGTTTTGGTGGAGATAAGCGACATCTTCCCCGATACGATTTAGTAAATAAATATTGAGAGTTGCAATTTACGGCGATCTATAGTATAATGTGTATGCTATGTGAGCGCACGGCACAGCAACCGCGTTACGGCTAATACGAGTATTTAGGAGTAAATAAAATGGCAAGACCGAGAACAAAAGAAGATTTGATATCGGAAAGCACAAAGGGCTATAACGATCTGATCGGCTTTATTTCTTCCCTATCGGATAAAGAACTTAACACACAATTCGACTTTTCGAGCCTTAACAAAAGCGAGACGCATTGGAAACGGGATAAAAATTTGCGAGACGTTTTAATGCACTTGTACGAGTGGCAACAGTTAATGTTGCATTGGGTATATGAAAACGAAAACGGCAGACCTCGACAGTTTTTAATGGACGGGTATTCCTGGGCTAATTACGGCGAAATGAATATTCTGTTCTTTGAAAGAGCGCAGGAAGTTCCTCTCGACAAGGCAAAGGAGTTGCTGTCGCAATCGCATAACGATATAATGGCTTTGATACAAAAATACGATACGGAACAGTTATTTACAAAAAACGTTTATTCATGGGTGGGCGGCAGTACGCTGGGACAGTATTTCATTTCGGTTACGGTGGCGCACTACGAATGGGCGCTGAAAAAATTAAAGGCGCATAAAAAGATAGTCGCGGCTTTATAAAATAAATTGCATTACATCGGGATATATTTTTAATATGCATTATGATACCGATCGACCTAATCGTCATGAAAAAATGAATATAAAGACACAAAGATTAGCGTTGCGTCCGCTTTCGCTCAATGATTTGGCTACCGTTCACAAATATTCAAGCGATAGCGAAAACACAAAATACATGATCCGCCTTCCAAATGAAACATTGGAAGAAACGCGAGAATTTTTAACAAACGCTGAAGCGGAATGGAAAAAAGCGAACCCGAGTTTTTATGAGTTTGCCGTTATTCTCGATAACGTTCAAATCGGCGGCATTGGTTTATACATCGACGAAACGGGCGCGAATGCGGAAATAGGCTGGATATTGGATAAAGCCTATCATAACAACGGGTACATTACGGAAGCTGCGTTTGCCGTTATTGAGTTTGCAAAGGAAAATTTGCACTTGCGGAAAATCGTAGCGCAATGCGATTCTCGCAATGCCGCATCCGAAAAAGTTATGAAAAAACTCGGCATGACCCTATATGACGGCAACGGCACCCGCACTTACATAAAGCGCGACGAAACCGCAAAGGAATTGACGTACATTTTATTGTTGTGCGAATAGTAGATCTCGACCCAAACGCCGTTTTAAAATATTACGCAGTTCCGCCCCGCTCTGTTCATTTGCGACTTTAAGATATATACTTGTGAACGATCGGGCTGTGTGGTAGAATGTATATGTTGCGAATAGCGCTTTGTCGGTATTCGCGCATACTTTATACAATTAAATAACGAGGCGTTTATGGGCTGGTTTAACTATATCGGACTTATTATAATAGTCATCATAATGATTCCTAACGTAATCTTTGCTATCAAGAGCAGAGGTGAATTTAACAACTCCTATAAAAACAGGTTTGCCGAGGTCTTCGAGCAAGCCGGCAGATACGGTTGCATGGTATTGATGATTATAAATATTCCTTATACCTATTTCGGGTTTTGGTTTGACGGCGCGCTTCTCGCCTACATTATAATAAACGCAGCGCTATGCGTCGCTTATATAGTTTGTTGGATCGTCTTTTGGCAAGAAACGCATTTGGGAAAAGCTTTGACGCTTTCGATACTTCCGTCCTGCATGTTCTTGTTCGGCGGAATAATGCTATCTAATATCCCGCTCATTGTATTCGCATCGATATTTGCGCCGTGTCATATCTTGATAAGCTGTAAAAACGCGAATTGACTGATCGATAGTCTGTCGGATGACTTTTATAAAAATCGAAACGCACTTAAAAGATTGGGAGAAAAAAATGAATAATAGCAATTTTCCGTATCGCAGGTTATTAATCGTCGGTTGCGGCGGCGCAGGCAAAAGCACTCTCGCGCGGATGCTCGGGCAAAAGCTTTCTTTGCCCATAGTTCACCTAGACAAGCTGTGGTGGCTGCCCGAATGGAAGACCCGTGATGAAAGCGACTTCGACGCGTTGTTGACCGCGGAACTGAAAAAACCGTCGTGGATCATCGAAGGCAATTTTGTGCGCACGTTCGATCTAAGACTCAAGTATGCCGACTTTTGCATATTCCTCGACTATCCGCGCGATCTATGTATTAAAAGCGTTTATGAACGCGCCGAAAAATATCGCGGCACGACCCGTCCCGATATTACGGAGGGTTGCGTCGAATACGTAGACGCCGAATTCGAAAAATGGATACGCTCGTTTGATAAAGAAGTAAAGCCTGCCATGACGGTAACCTTGAAAAATTCGGGAGTCGACTACTTTATTTCCGCCTCGAGAGAAAAGACCGAAGAGTGGCTCGATTCGATCGAACGATAAAAATATTGCATGCGGTGCGGAATTTTCTGCGCTCGCCCGCTCACACTTTGGAAGTATGGGACGGCGCATGTACGCTTTTTATATAAATATCTTGTCATAGGCTCACATATGTGATATAATACAAAAAAACAAGGCGGACATTATGGACAAAGCGCAACTTTTCGATTTTATCTCCGAACAAAAAACAGCGTTTATCGCGTCGATCGACGACAAAGGCTATCCCGTTATACGCGCCATGCTGGCTCCGCGACTTGTCGAAAACGACGAGATCTACTTTACAACAAACACTTCGTCGAATAAGGTAAGACAATATGCCGCAGATAAGAGGGCGTGTGTGTACTTTTATAAGCGCGGAAAATTCAAATACCAAGGCGTGTCAATCACGGGCGGTATGGAAGTTTGTACCGATCAAGAAACCAAAAATAAAATCTGGCGGTTCGGCGACAAACTGTTTTATAAACAAGGCGTGACAGATCCGGATTATTGCGTTTTAAAATTCAAATGCGCAACCGCGGAATACTACTGCGACTTCAAAACCGAAACTATAGAATTTTAACATCGGGAGCACAGCATGAACGGAATTTTTTATTTCAGCTCGACGGGCAACAGTCTCTACATAGCACAGGAACTTAAAAAGCGCATCGGTGGACAGATGCGGTATATCCCCAAATACGACGGGAGCGGCGAAGAATTCGATAAACTTTACATTGTATCGCCCGTCTACTCGTTTGGCTTGCCTAAACATGTTTACGAACTGATGCCTAAACTCGACAAGACGAAAGAACTTGTAGTTATACTCAATTACGGCGGCATGGCGGGCGGCGCCGATTACTTTTGTTACAAATACGCCGCAGAGCTCGGACTGAATATCAAAAGCGTATTCATACTGAAAATGCCCGAGAACTTCACGGTTACATTCACCGTGCCGAAGTTCTATCTTAAAGGCGTGCTCAAAAAATCATATAAACGCATAAACAAAGTATTGACGGACGTCGAGAGCGGCAAGCACTCGTTGCCTAAAAAACGCAAGACGCACGATGAAACGTACTTAAAGAACAAATCGAATTGGCATTTGATAGGTAAGCGTTTTTCCGTTACAGATAAATGCGTTCGTTGCGGAAAATGCGTATCGCTCTGCCCCGCAAACAATATAGCCTTGATCGACGGAAAGATCGAGTTTGACGATAAATGCGTCGCTTGCTTGGGTTGCTATCACCGTTGTCCGCAAAAAGCGATCGTATATTTGAATAAGAGTAAGAAAGACCGTTACGTCAATCCCAATATAAACGAGTCCGACATCGGCGCCGACTTTGACGAAACCGAATCCGAATAGACTAAACAGGCTCGGCGGTAAAATGTCGGCCCGCATGTTCCGAATCGACTGACATATTTCTTTGGCAACAAAAAAGCAAATATCCCGTAAAAACGTTTGCATTATTGCATTTATTATGATATACTTGTCTAGTAAATGCCACTATAGTCTAGCGGTTAGGACGTTGGCCTCTCACGCCGAAGACCCGGGTTCGATTCCCGGTGGTGGTGCCAAATCCCCTACTCAGGTAGGGGATTTTTCATTATCGACGAAATCGAGTGCGCAATAGAAACATGCAATCACACGCTACGCTTTTCACAGTGATACCCTCTTTTACCCGCAAAGATTTTAGCGCACAGTTCGCTAACCGCTTGCGCGTAGCGCAAAGGTCGCCGCGGCTCCGCGGCATTCCCGGTGGCTTATTAGCTCCTCTTTTTTTGTGCACTCACCCCGAGAATCGAGTGCGCAAGCCTTACGCTTGGCGTATTCTCGTGTATGTACGCATGTGATTTATTTGAGGCAACACCCAACAAATATCGTTAATGTTGATATAAGTACGTAGGGAGCGCACACCCTTGCGCTCCGTTTAAATATAGCCGCGACTCCGCGGCATTCCCGATATTCATTTTACCTCGCTTTTTATACCTACCCCAAAAATCGAATATGTCTTGAGTACAAATAAAAAGGTACAATAAAAATAATACCGCTTTTCAATCTGTTAAGCGGCATTACATTTACTATATTAGATACTTCGCTTCTCACTCGCCTTTATGCGGAACGATTTTTACGGGAGAACCCATCAACTCGAAACAGCGCATTGCCGCCGTCGCATATTTGTTAACGCCGTCTTCGGCTACAGTCACCGTTTTTGTATCGCGCAACGCTGTGAATCTTGCAAACTGCGCATTAAACGTATTCAAATAATTCGAATACTCACCATCGTTGCGCTCTATCTTCCAATAATTTTCTCCGTCGAAATGAATCGTGCTCACGCCGTCCTCGATTTTTGTACTGTATGCAAAAGATTTCAACTGCTCGGAATCGAAATCATAGCCTATATCGAAATACAAGTAATCCTCATTTTCAGAGCCGAGTACGTATTTCTGCCCGAAGAATACCGAAATGCCGTTATTCTCAACGTCAAACGACGCTAACAACGTTTTGTTCATATACTCTGTATAATCGACGCTGTCGGTTTCGGTAAGATAATCGAAAGAACCTTCCATAAAAACAGGATATTCCGTCGCATTGAACCGAGAATCTTCATACAACAATCCGATATAGTATACAAGCGTAGCCGACCAAGCGAAATAAACGGGCGCATCTTCGGACGCATCCAACTTGAGCGTCGCAGGCGTGTTTGTCATGTTTTCGATCAGTCTCTCGCCCACATTCTTAAGCGCGACGGAATACTTCTCATTCAAATTGACGGGAGGATTGTTATTTTGCGCGGGACCGTCGTTATTTCCGCACGCCGTCAAACCGACCGCCGCCGTCGCCGCAAGAGCCAAGCACGCCGCAAATAAACCCGCTTTTTTCAAATTTCTTTTTTTCATTTGATACTCCTTAGCTTTTACTTTGGTTTACATATTATAGCACAATAGTTTAACAAATGCAACACTATAGTGTGGATAATTTAAAATTAAATAATGTAAACTATAACCATAGTTTACACTACGGGGTGCTGAAATGGATGCGCGAAATGTTGGGGAACGAATAACGTACTTTCGCGAAAAAAGCGGGATGACAAAAAACAAGCTTGCATCGAAGGCAGGCGTTTCTCCCACTTACATTTATCAGGTAGAGAACGGAGAAAAATGCCCCACAGTCGAATACATGGACTATATTTGCTTCGGATTGGGAATGACTTTGGCGGATTTTTTTACGGAAGAATCGGAGCCGTCTGGTCTCGACGATGAATTGCTACGCAAAGTACGCGAGCTGTCGCCCGACGAAAAACAAGCCTTACTTACACTGTTAAACAGAAAATGACAAATGCAAACGGAGTCGATCACTCGACTCCGTTTTATATTCATGTACAAATCACGCCGCGTCCTTTACTACCTTGGGCGGTTTGCCGTCGGTTATGGTATCGGCGTTTATGATTATCTTTTTGATAGATTTATCGGACGGGACTTCGTACATGATATCGAGCATGGCGTTCTCTACTATCGTCCTGAGCCCGCGCGCGCCGGTATGAAGCGCTATAGCTTTGTCCGCTATTGCGGAGAGCGCGCTACTGTCGAATTCGAGCTGAACGCCGTCGAGATCCAAAAGCTTGACGTACTGCTTGACTATCGCGTTTTTCGGCTCGGTCAATACGCGTACCAAATCTTCCGATTTGAGGTCTTTGAGCGACACAGTCACGGGCACACGCCCTACTAGCTCGGGTATGAGACCGAACTTGATAAGATCCTGCGGTTGGACTTTTGGCAGTACCTCGTCAGTCGATTTGTCGCTGTGGATCTCGCTGCCGAAGCCTATCCTTGTCTTTCCGAGACGGTCTGAAACTATCTTGTCGAGCCCCACGAACGCGCCGCCCAATATGAACAGCACGTTGGTCGTGTCCATGTGCACAAACTCCTGTTGAGGGTGCTTGCGTCCGCCGTTGGGCGGGATATTGGACACCGTGCTCTCTATTATCTTGAGCAGGGATTGCTGAACGCCCTCGCCCGAAACGTCGCGCGTTATCGAGACGTTTTCGCTCTTTCTCGCTATCTTATCGACCTCGTCGATATAAATTATTCCGCGCTCCGCCGCGGCTATATCGTAATCGGCGTTCTTTATAAGACGCAAAAGAATGTTCTCCACGTCCTCGCCGACGTACCCCGCTTCCGTAAGCGTGGTCGCGTCCACCATAGCGAACGGGACTTTGAGGATTTTGGACAGGGTCTGCGCGAGCAGGGTTTTGCCGCAACCCGACGGACCGAACATCAAGATATTGCTTTTATTGAGTTCAACGTCGCTCGCCGCATTGCGCTCGGCTACGGTGCGCTCGTCGTCTCTTCCGCGCGCGTCCTTGGGCGCGTTTCTGAGATTGTAATTGACGCGTTTATAATGATTGTAGACCGCGACGGAAAGCACGCGCTTAGCCTCGTCCTGACCGATAATATACTTATCGAGTTCCGCTTTGAGCTGTTCGGGCGGCATGAGCGCGACTTCGTCGTGCGAGACCTCGTCCTGCTTGGTGAGCTGACCGCGGCAAATATCGACGCAGTCATTGCAGATATACACCCCGCCGACCGGCGCGGCAATAAGATGCTCTACCTTGTCCTCGGTCTTACCGCAAAACGAGCAACGCGGTTCTTCAAACATATCCGACTTTTTTGCCATTTATGAGAAAGCTCTCCTTTGCCGTACTTTAAGCGCGCTTTTCGACTATTCCGTCGATTATGCCGTACGCTTTAGCTTCTTCGGCAAACATATAGTGATCGCGATCAACGTCGCGTTCGATACGCTCCAAAGGCTGATTGCAGTTTTTGGCGAGTATCATATTCATGCGTTTTTTGACTTTGAGTATGTGCTCCGCGGTTATCGCGATATCGCTCGCCTGCCCCTGAGCGCCGCCCGAAGGCTGGTGTATCATTATCTCGCTGTTGGGAAGCGCGAAACGCTTGCCCTTGGCGCCGCTCGACAAAAGGAACGCGCCCATGCTCGCCGCCATACCTACGCAAATGGTCTCCACGTCGCACTTGATATAGTTCATAGTGTCGTAGATAGCCATGCCCGCGGTTACAGAACCGCCGGGGCTGTTGATATACAGCGAGATGTCTTTGTCGTCGCCCTTGCTTTCGAGATACATGAGCTGCGCCACTACGAGATCGGCGGTAACGTCCGTGACCTCGCCGGTAAGGAACACGACGCGGTCTTCCAACAACCGCGAAAATATGTCGTACGAACGCTCGCCGCGGTTCGTCTGCTCGACGACCATGGGCACGAGCTCGTTTCTAATAATATCCAATCTTTTCATACCGTATTCCTCTTACTTTCTGAATTATTCGGCGTCTTTTTCTGTCGACGTCTTTTTTGTCGCGGGTTTCTTCGCCGCCGCGGGCTTAGCCGCAGTTTTTTGTGCGGTAGAAGTCTTAGCCGCAGTCGTCTTTTTGGCTGTCGTCTTTTTCTCTGCGGGTTTGTCCGCCGCTTTTTCTTCTTCGGGTTTTACGTCGAGCGTGTACTCGTTGTTGGCGACGATAAAGTCAAAGAACTTTTCGGTGAGTATATCGCTCTTTGCAAACTCTTCAACACTGCCGCCGTGCGCATGCGCTTCGTGCTCGAGCGAATGACGAACGTTCTCGTCGGCAAGCTTCGCGCTTATCTCGGCATCGGAAACTTCTATCTTTTCCGCGTCGATTATAGCGCGCATGATCTGACGCATTTTAACGTTGCGCGCCGCCGCGTCCTTGCGCTCCGCTCTGAACTGCGCAGGCGACGAATTGTTGTACTTGAGGTAGTCCTCGGCGCTTATGCCGTAATGCGAAAGGTTGTGCTCCATTTCGCGGTACATTCTGTCCACCTCGGCGCGGGTTATCTTATCGGGAACGTTGCACTCGGAAGCGTCGCAGATCTCTTTCATCGCGGCGTCGATACGCTCGCTGCGCTGACGCTCTGCCGCGGCTTTTTCGAGATCGGCTTTGAGCCCCGCTTTGTATTCGTCCACCGTCTCGTACTTGGTGTGGTCCTTAACGAACTCGTCGTTGAGCTCGGGGACTTCTTCCGCCTTGACTTCCTTAACGGTCACGTGGAACACCGCATCCTTGCCTTTGAGTTCTTCGGCATGGTACTCGTCGGGGAACTTGACTTTTACATCGCGATCTTCGCCTTCCTTAACGCCGACAAGACCCGCTTCGAATCCGGGTATGAACGTGTTGCTGCCGAGCTTGAGTTCGTAGCCCTCGGCTTTACCGCCCTCGAACTCCACGCCGTCCACCGTTCCTACGTAGTCGATGACCGTGACGTCGCCGTCTTTCGCTTCGCGCTCGACTTTGACGAGCCTCGACGCGTGATGAAGATCGGCGTCGATACGCGCGGTCAAATCGGCGTCGCTTACATTATACTCAATCTTGGGCAGTTTAATACCTTTGTACGCGCCGAGTTTTACTTCGGGATAAAGCGTAACGGTCATGGTAAACGCGAAAGCGTCGCCTTCCTCGGGCTTGTCGAACGAGACGTCGGGCGAACCGAACGTTTCGAGCTCGGGGTGCTCCGCCAATTTTTCGATATACGCGTTGTTGATGCAATTATCGACGGCGGCGTCGAAAAATACGCCCGCGCCGTAATGCCGCTCGATAAAGCGTCTCGGCGCATGCCCCGGACGGAAGCCGGGCACTTTATAACGTTTTTTATTGCGTTCGTATGCTACGTTGAGTTCTTTTTCCCACTCTTCGTTGTTGAGCGCGATCTTAAAAACCGCTTCGGTTTCTTTTTTCTCGAAAGTAGATTTCATTGGATCCTCCAAACTGATATTAACCGTATTATTTTAGCACTAAGGCAAAACATTGTCAATCTTTTTATACTCTCTTTGCAACAAAAAGACGCGCCAATAAGTTTACAATTTATTTATAACACTGTATAATATCTTTATGCCCAAGGACGCGCTTACAATATACCGCGCCGCCGAGGAACTCGAATTCTTGACGGGCGGCAAGATAGACAAAGTGAACATGCCCGACCGCGACACGCTCATACTGCTCGTTCATACAAAAAGCGGCAACCGTCGCTTGCTTTTGTCGTGCAATCCGTCGCTGCCGCGCGTGCATATAACAGAACGCAAATATGCCAATCCTGACGCCGCGTCGGGCACGCTCATGTTTTTTAGAAAACGCTTATCGGGCGCGATAATAACCAAGATCGACAAGGATAAATGCGAGCGAGTAGTCAGCTTCGAGCTCGCCGCGCGCGACGAGCTTTTGCGACCAGTTTCGTACACACTCATAACCGAGCTCACCGGAAAATGCGCCAATATCGTGTTTACCGAAAACGGGATAATAGGCAATTGCTTGCGCCGCATTACTGCCGAAGCGCCGGGCAAGCGCGCCGTTCTAGTCGGATTGAAGTACTCGCCGCCCACCGCTACCGGAAGGATAGGCATATTCGACCGCGACGCGTTTTTGTCCGCCGTAGCCGCGTTTACGGGGCTTAAAGCGCAAGCCGCAGTCGATAAGGTCGTATTGGGGCTGTCGCAAACGTCGGTTGCCGAGCTGTTTTTCAGAATGAATGCGCAGGACGCGCCCAATGATAAAACCGTCGTCGAAAGGTTCTTAACGGAAGCGGAAAAGCTGTACGCCGCACCGCTGTCGCCCGTCGTCACGTTTGACGGCGACGGCAAGCCGCTCGATTATTTTACCGAGCAGTACGCGACCTGCGACGGCGAACGCGTGACGCGGTACGACACGCTCAATGCGGCTATGGACGCATACTATTCCGCGCTGTTCGATTCGGCGGAGCTTGCGGCATACTCCAAGCCGCTGCGCGCCGCAGTCAAGACCGCTATCGCCAAGAACAAGAAACGGCTTGCCGAAGCGGAAGCCAAGATAACCGAAGGCGAAAACGCCGACACGGACAGACAGCTCGGGGAGCTCATAACGTCTAATATTTACCGCATAAACCGCGGCGACACGTCGGTCACTGTGGAGAATTGGTACGACGATAACAAGCCCGTGACTATCGGGCTCGATACGTCCAAATCGCCGTCGCAAAACGCCGCCGCGCATTTCAAAGCATACAACAAAAAGAAAAAGGCGGTCGTGTATGCCGTCGCCGCCAAGGACGCGGCAATAGCCGCTCTCGATAAGCTCGACGGGATCTCGACGGAGCTATTACTATGCACCGAGAAACGCGAGCTTGACGAGGTGCGCGAGGAGCTTGTCGGTCTCGGGCTGATCAAACCGCAGAACAGACGTATAAAGCGCAAGGATCCGCCGTCCGAGCCGCTCGTGTTCAATATTGACGGCGCGGTGCTTACGGTCGGGAAAAACAATGCGCAAAACGACAGGATAACGCGCGGCGCGGCTAAGACGGACATGTGGTTCCACGTAAAGGATGCGCACGGCAGTCATGCCGTTTTAAAGACCGCCTCGCCCACCGACGCGCAGGTTTTGCGCGCGGCGCAGCTCGCCGCGTTCTATTCGCAAGCGCGCGGCGCGGATAAGGTAGCCGTCGATTATACGCACATCAAGCACGTTTATCTTCGCGGCGGCGGTAAAGCCGAGTATAAAGAATACAAAACGATTATAGTCTCCCCCACAATCACAGATTGAATTTGTCGTGTGTTGGCGTTATCGAAAAAAATTGGCGACACACTCGAATAATAACGGTACATATTGATTTATGTCCGTAGGGCGTGACGACTCGGCACGCTGCCAAGCACAGCTTCGATTTATGTCGTGTGTTGACTTGATCGATTTATTTTATGTTACACCCGAAAAATAATGGAACATATCGTCCGTTTTTCGTGTGGCATATGATAAACAAACTGCGACTGTTGATAAAGAATATACCACGTAATTTTACCTGTCATCCTGAGGCGAAGCCGAAGGATCTAGGGCGTAAGCCCGCAAGCCTTACGCTTGGCGTCTGTCGTGTGTGGGCATGAACGATAAAATTACGGCACACCCGAATAATAGCGTGCGATATATCGCTTGTTATGCGTAACAACCATGCGGCGGTTCGCCTAGATTCCTCGCAAGCTCGGAATGACAAGCCAAAGGCTTGACTTCTGTCGCTTATCGGCGCTGTCGGAATAAGAACGACACACCCGAATAATATTGTTACCCAATCGTAGGCGTGACGACTCGGCACGCCGTTGTATTTTGAAACGGAATTATTCGGGCGCAACAACAAACAAACCACCCATGCAAACACACGACATCCGTCAAACATTTGGTTTGCGGAGCGCAGGGGTCTGCGCTCCCTACGATTGGGTGACGGTAAACAAACCGCAACGGTTGATACAATATATCCAACGCCTTTTCCTCTGTCATCCTGAGGCGAAGCCGAAGGATCTAGGGCGTAAGCCCGCACCAAGCACAGCTTGAATTTATGTGGTGTGTTTACTTTATCGATTTGTTATATGTTATGCCTGAAAAAAACAAACAACGTTAACGCTCTATTTAAATCACACAAAATAAACGGCATAATATACTTATCGCTCACAGCGCGTTTTCTTCAAGCCACTTCGCCACGCCGTCGGCGTCGTTTGAACCGATGACACCCGTCGCTATCGCTTTAAGCTCGGCGTTGGCGTTTTCTACGGCATAACGCTCGTCGGCTATACTAAACATGCCGATATCGTTTTTCCCGTCCCCGAACACCACAAGCCGTTCCGCGCCGAGCGCATTTTTCAGTTCCGTGAGCGCGACGGCTTTATTTGCTTTGGGTGACATTATTTCCAGCCATTGCGAGCCCGTGTAATAATGCTTATCATAGACACAGTTGTACTCTTCTTTATATCGTGCATAAAACGGCAAAAGTTTATCGGCGGCGTCTATACATAATATATAAAACACGTCGCCGTTAAAAATATCTTGCACATTATGTACGGGGTTATAACGCACGCAGTGAAGCCGCGTTTGCATAAAATCTTTACCGCCCGCAGTGAGTTTGTCGGGCAAAAAAGAGAACTTTTCCATACCGTTTATAACCGAATACACTATCGGATATATCCCCGATCCGATAAGCTCTTCTATCATGCGTTTCCCGCTCTCGCCTAAATGTTTAACGTTCTGTAATCCGCTATGCTCGCCGCCTGTCATCGCGCCGTTATACAGCACGGGCGGCGCGGTAACTATCACCCCCGCTGTCACTATTGCGGCGGTCTCGGCGCTTCTTGCCGTGGCATATGTAAACAGTACGCCGCGGCTCGCAAGTTCTTTAATTATGCGGCGCGTATACTCCGACACCGTCGCGTCGGAACGCAAAAGCGTGCCGTCGAGATCGGTGGCGTACAGCGTTTTTATTCCGTTTCCTGTTTTTTTCAGCATGAAGTTTTCAGTTTATAAAGCGCTATCGAAGCGGCGACCGAAAGATTGAGACTGTCCACTTTATCGGACTGTTCTATCCTCACTCCGCCGTAGCGAATAAACTCGTCGGGAAGCCCCGTCGCTTCGTTGCCGAACACGAGCGCGTACTTTTTATCGCCGCTAAATGTCTTTTGCGCCAATGGCGTACCGTTTAGCATGAACGGCACTATCTCTCTGTTTCGACCGTACTTATTCATATAAGCGTCGAACCCATCAAACATCTCGAACCGAATATCGAACACCGCGCCCATGCTCGCACGCACTGTCTTTGGATCGAACGGATCGGACGACGGCGTTATTATCGCAAGATCACAACAATCGAACGCCGCCACCGCGCGCATGATAGTGCCGAGATTGCCGCTGTTGGACGGGTTGACTAGCACGATATGGTTATTGCCCGAAGCTATTTCGTATGTAAACTTGTCGAACTCGCCTATCACAAAACAGTTATCCTTGTCCGCGAGAATATTAAACGCTTTATCGCCCACGACTACGGGCACGCCCAGCTCCGCCGCGCGCGCGTTGACCGCGGCGATATCCGACCTCGGCGAAACATAGACCGCGCGCGCAAGTTCGGCACGCTTATTAAGTAGTTCCATCGTCACCGTCGCGCCGAGCGCGTACGAGACTTCGCTTTCCTTTTTGTATTTTTTAACCATAACTATCCAAATACTCGACTGCATTTATCGTGAGACAACATTATAAACGCTTCACTTCGCCAAGAAAAAAGCCGCGCGGGTTATCGCGCGGCGCTTTCTATCTATCAGCTTACTATCGTCCAGATGAGACCGAAAAGCGCAAGCAAGAAAAGCACTCCCATGATCGATACGTTTATTATAGCCGACTTGAACGCGGGGTCGCGGCGGTTTTCTATCTTGATAAGCGTGATCACGCATCTAACGACCGAAACCAAAGCGCCCACGGCGTAGCATATAAAACCCGCCAGCAAGACGTTATCGTTGGTGCAAAGCCCGACGATAAGCAAGACGAAGCCCGCGAGCATGATAAAGTCGCAAACCTGTCTGAGTCCAAACGGCGTAAAATACCGAACGAATATGTTTTTCTTTTTCTTATTGCGAGGCATAATCGAATCCCAATCTTTTATTAAATCGCGGCGAGTATGATGCCGACTACGATCAATACGACAAATACGACCCAAAGCACAAACCAAACGGTTCCTTTATGGCGCGCTATCCTGTAAGACAGTATTACGGGAATGATAAGCGCGATCGCCATACATACGCTCTTGATCCAGTTAGCAGCGGTGTCCAAAGCCGTTATTCCGACTACGTGCAGAATGCCGACTATCGCCATAGCCGCGCCGATAAAGACTACGAGCCAAAAACTGAGCTGTATCATCCAGTTCGGGACGGCATTCGAATACGTGTAAGTATGGCGCGTAGTGGTCGTGCGCTTGGTATTTTTTGTTGCCATAATTATTACCTCCGAATTATTTTATATTCAATCTTTTGAAACTTGGTTATTTGAGTCCCTTCGATCCCGGCTTGACTGCGGGCGTCCCTGCCTTACACATGGGACAAGCGTCGGGCTCGTACGTTTTGACGTCTATTTGGAGCAAGCTCTCGTTGGGTACGCCGAAGTCGACTTTGCCGCCGCTCCTGTCCACTACTTCCACGACCGCCGCTACCGTAACGCCGAGCTTGTTCAGAAGCTCGATGACTTCTTTGACGGAACCGCCAGTAGTAACGACGTTTTCGGCAACTACTACCTTACTTCCCGCTTTAAGCTCAAAGCCGCGGCGAAGCGCAAAATTGCCGTCCTTCTCGCGCTCTGCGAACATATTGGGAATACCGAGTTGTTTACCGAGTTCGTAGCCGAATATGATAGCGCCCGTAGCGGGTGAAACCACCGCGTCCGCGCCGTACTTTTTGACTTTTTCCGCCGCCATGGCGCAAAGTTCTTGCGACACGTCGCCGAATTCGAAAAGCTTGGCGCATTGCATGTACGTATCGGAATGCAATCCCGACGTAAGCACAAAATGCCCGTGCAACACGGCGCCCGACTTTTCAAACAGTTCCATGACCTTATTCAACGATAAGTCCTCCGATGATCGACGTTATCTTTGCTATATTATCACTTTCGGCAAGGTTTGTCAACTCATTTACTATTCGTAATGACGCAAACGGGTCTAAAATATTGGCTGTTCCTACCTGCACTGCCGACGCGCCGCAGAGCATAAATTCCGCCGCGTCCTCGCCCGTCATTATGCCGCCCAGCCCCATTATGGGAGTACCGACCGTTTTAAAACATTCGTGCACCATGCGTAGCGCAATGGGCTTGACGCACGCTCCGCTCAGTCCGCCGCCGCCCACGGCAAGCACGGGCTTACGCGTTTTGTAATCGACCGCCATTCCCGCCACGGTATTGATAAGACTAATCGCGTCCGCGCCGCCGCGTTCCGCCGCGCGCGCATTATCCGCTATACACGACACATTGGGCGTGAGCTTGACAATAAGCGGTTTTTTGCACGCCTTACGCACCGCGCGGGTAATGCTCTCCACGCTATCCGGACTCACGCCGAACGCCATTCCGCCGTTTTTGACGTTTGGACAGGAAATGTTAAGCTCTATCATGTCCACGTCGGTCTTGCTCAGAATATCGACTATACTGACGTAATCGGACTCAGTCGCGCCCGCGACGTTGGCTATAACGACCGTTCCGAGCGACTTCATAAACGGCAGTTCCGTCTCTATAAACGCCTCGACCCCGGGGTTTTGCAAGCCCACGCTGTTGAGCATGCCCGACGGCGTTTCCGCTATCCTGACGGGCGGATTGCCCAGCCTCGGCTTTAAAGTCAGACCTTTTGAACTGATACCGCCGAGTTTGCCCACGTCGTAAAAATTATTGTATTCTCTGCCAAACCCGAAAGTCCCCGACGCCGCGATAACGGGGTTTTTAAACTCGACGCCCGCCACCGTCGTTCTCATATCAACGCTCATAGTACAAGCTCCTCCAAGGCGAATACGGGTCCGTCGGCGCACGCTCTCAAAAGCTTTTCTTTGCCGTCACGATTGATACGCACAGAGCATACGAGGCAAGCGCCCACGCCGCAACCCATGCGCTGTTCGGTACTCGCAAACCCGACCGTACCGCGATCGGCGCAGAACTTTTGCGCGGTCTTCATCATTCCCGGCGCGCCGCATACGTAAAGCACGTCGGGCGCGATCTCGGTAAGCAGCTCGGTCGGATAACCGTGATACCCGAAGCTTCCGTCATCGGTGCAATAGCACACGCGATCGCACACCTTATCGAAATCGTCTTTATACACCTCGCGCGCCGCGGCGTTGGGAAAGCCCAATAGCGCGGTGCAGTTGAGCGACGGATTGTCCTTGGCTATTTTAAGTAGCGGCGCGCAGCCCGTGCCGCCGCCCAACAGCGCGACGTTGGTTACGTCGGGCAGTATGGGAAACCCGTTGCCGAGCGGAAGCAACGCGTCGAACTCCGCGCCCGGTTTTTGCGCGGTAAACGCCTCGGTGCCCGCGCCGACGCTCGCTATTATAAACGATACCGTCGTATCGGTATTGTCATAAATGCAAATGGGTCTTCTGAGCTCGCGGTTGGGAACTTTTATGTGCGCGAACTGCCCCGCCGCCATATGCGGCAACTTTTTCTTCGACTCGCATACAACGCGGTACACGTTGCCGAACTTTTCTATCGATTTAAGCGTAAGATCGCATTTTTCAGCTTTCATGTTTTTCTCTGTCCCGTTTATAGTATTAACTCCCGTACCGTCAGCGTTTAAGCGCCGCCGCCAGATCCTCTCGCATATCGGTAGCCGCCGCCGCTGCCGCCGCCGCAGGCGTCATGCCCTTATAACGTTCGGATAAGTGCGCCGCGATTATTCCGCGCGAATTGTTTACTATCGCGCCGCCGCCGCGCGCATCGAACGCCGCCGCCGCGTCCCTGCCCTTGCCGCCCTGCGCACCGTACCCGGGCACGAGGAAAAACACAGTCGGCAAAAGCTCTCTCAACCGTCGCGCCTCGTCGGGATGCGTCGCGCCGACTACCGCGCCGACTGCGCTGTAACCGTGCTCGCCAATGAGCGTGTTGCCCCATTCGGCTATGAGCCGCCCGACGCGCATATACAGTTTTTCTCCGCCTACGTCGAGGTCTTGAAGCTCCGCCGCCGACGGATTGGAATTTCTCGCAAGCACGAATATGCCTTTGCCGTTTGACGCGCACGCGTCGGTAAACGGCTTGATACCGTCGCTACCGAGATACGGGTTGACGGTGATATAATCGTAACCGGTCTTGCCGAGGTACGCCGCCGCGTACGCTTCCGCAGTAGAGCCTATGTCGTTACGCTTGACATCCGCCATAACGATAAGCCCGTTGCTCATGGCATACGCCGCAGTCGTGTACATGGCTTTTATGCCGTAATGCGCGTACATCTCGTAATACGCGGACTGTATCTTGACCGCAGGCACCAAACCTTTGAGCGCGTCTATAAGTATGCAGTTATACTCGGTAATGGCTTGCGCCGCGCTCTCGCCGTCTGTGGCGAGCTTTCTCAGCCGCTCGGGCAAAAACTCTATACGGGTGTCGAGCCCCGCAACGGTGGGATTGCCTATGGCGTCAATCTTTTCTATGAGCTTATCGGTTATATTTTTCATTATTACTCCATGATGATATTTTTTGAATTTTTTAAACAGTATAGCCGTACTTACAAACGTGCGCGCGATTATTCTTATTCGTGTGGAACCTCGACCATCAACCAACGCAAACACACGACATTCGTCAAACATTTGGCTGGCGGCGCGCCGAGGTCGTCGCGCCCTACAGAAAGATTGCAGTAGGTTTAACTTTTACGCTTTGCGGCGGTTCGCCTAGATCCTTCGGCTTCGCCTCAGGATGACAAAAGAAAATATGTAACGATCTTGTTCGGGTGGAACGTAATACCAACAACCAAAGCACATACACGACAGATATCCAAGCTATGCTTGGCGGAGCACCGAGGTCGTCGCGCCATACGGACAACAGTCAATATGCTCCGCTATTATTCGGGTGTAACGCAAAACAATTCGCTAACGTACACACACGACAGGAATCCAAGCTGTGCTTGGCGGCGCGACGGCTGACGAACTATTGCGGAGTGGATAAGCCTTCAAAAGGATTTTTCTTCGCCGCCGACGAACACCCTTACCACCCGTCCTTTAAGCCGCCACCCGTCGAAAACGCAATTCTTGCTCTTGGACGCAAACGAGTTGGCGTCTACCGTGTATTCGTCGTCGGGATCGATGACCGCAAGATCGGCGCGCGCGCCGACCGCGATTATCCCGCCGTCCAGCCCTAATATCTCCGCGGGGCGCGTGCTCATAAGCCGACAAAGATCGGTAAGCTTGATCGTATCGGTGAGCACTAAATGCGTATACGCAACGGCGAACGCCGTTTCCAACCCGACCGAACCGAACGGTGCATAATCGAACTCGACGTTCTTTTCGTCGCGCGCGTGCGGCGCGTGATCAGTCGCGATAACGTCGATAGTGCCGTCCGCTATGCCCGCTATTACCGCCGCAACGTCGCTCTCGTCTCTGAGCGGCGGATTGATCTTGGCGTTTGTATTGTACGATAATATCTCGTCGTCAGTCGCCGCGAAATAGTGCGGGCAGGTCTCGCAAGTGACCTTGACGCCTATAGCTTTCGCACCGCGTATGATCTCTACCGAGCGCGCCGTGGACACGTGCGCTATGTGTATGCGCGCGTCCGCTTCCTCGGCTAAAAGCACGTCGCGCGCCACCGCCGCGCTCTCCGCCGCCTTGGGTATGGCTTTGAGCCCCGCGACCGTCGCATTCTCACCCTCATTGACCACGCCGTCGGCGCTTATCGTCTTGTCCTCGCTGTGCGATATGAGCGGTATACCGAACGTCTTGGCGTACTTGAGCGCGTTGAGCATGACCGCGCCTTTCTCGACGGGCTTGCCGTCGTCGGACACGGCTATCGCGCCCGCCGCTTTCATTTTACCGAACTCGCACAGTTCCTTGCCCGCCTGACCGCGCGTGATAGCGCCTATCGGGTACACCGCGGCGGCGTCAGCCGCTCTTGCCTTATCGCAAATGTACGTAACAATCGCGGGATTATCGACGGGCGGCACGGTATTGGGCATACAGCATACCGCGGTATACCCGCCGCGTAGCGCAGCGCGCGCGCCCGTAGCAATGTCTTCCTTGTGCGTTTGACCGGGATCGCGCAAATGACAGTGCATATCTATAAACCCCGGAAACACGAGCTTGCCTTCGCAATCGACTACCTCAGCTTCGGGCGCGTCGATATTCTTTTCCAAGCGCTCAATCACTCCGTTGTTTACGAGTATATCCGTTTCCGTCATGCCGTCGGCATTGACCGCCGTGGCGTTTTTCAATAGTATCATTACGCTCTACTCTCCGTTAAAAGTTTAAGCATAGCCATGCGCACGGCTACCCCGTTTGTGACCTGTTCTTCGATAACGCTTTTGAGCCCGTCGGCGACTTCGCCGTCTATCTCCGCACCGCGATTAATTGGCGCGGGATGCATGACTATGGAATCCGACGCCGTGCGCTCCAGTCGTTTTTCGGTAATGCCGTAATACTCGTTGTATTCGGACACCGTGGAAAAATACGCCTGCGTCATGCGCTCTTTCTGCACGCGCAGCGGCATGACTATATCCGCGTCGGTTATCGCCTTATCGAGATCGGGCTCGACCTTTGCTCCCATTCGCTCTATTGCCGCAGGCAAGAGCGTATACGGCGCGCAAAGCGTTACGCTCGCGCCGAGCTTGGTAAACGCCAGAACGTCGCTCCTCGCTACTCTCGAATGTCTGATATCCCCGACTATAACGACCTTGAGCCCGTCGAGCGCGCCGAAATGCCGTTTCGCCGTCAAAACGTCCAAAAGCGCCTGAGACGGATGCTCGTCAAGCCCGTCGCCCGCGTTTATAACGGATGCGCTCACGTTTTCCGCCAAAAGCCTAGGCGCGCCGGCTATCGAGTGGCGTATGATGATAACGTCAGTTCCGAGCGCGTCGAGCGTCTTGCCCGTGTCTATAAGCGACTCGCCTTTCTGCACGGACGAAGTTGCGACGGATATGCTCGTCGTAGCCGCGCCCAGCCGCTTTGCGGCAAGCTCGAACGAATTGCGCGTTCGCGTCGAGTTCTCGTAAAACAGCGTCGCTACGTTCCTGCCCGTAAGCGCGGTCAATCGCTCGCGACGGTCGATATGCTCGCGCATATATTCGGCTTCAGTCAGTATCTCGTTTAGCTCGGCTTTGGACAAGTCCTTGATAGCCAGAATGTCCTTTCTCTTCATACGCTCTCCTTTTCTCGCAAAAATGTAAGCACGGCTGTAAAATCCTCGGGTTCCTGCGCCGTAAAACTCATTGCCTTGCCGCTGATCGGATGCACAAACTCCACGTGGCGCGAATGTAAAAGCTGTCCTTTCGCCTTGAATCTCGTGCTCCCGCCGTACAGCGGATCGCATGAAACGGGGTGAGACAGCGACGCCGCATGCACGCGTATCTGATGTGTGCGCCCCGTTAAAAGCTCGAACTCGGCGTAACAGTTGTTTTTGTATCTTTCCAATACCCGATACTTAGTCACCGCATGCCGCCCATCCGAACATACCGCCATTTTCAATCGGTCGCGCCTGTCCCGACCGATATTGTTCTCGATGATCCCGCTATCGCTTTTGAGGTTTCCGTCAAGCACCGCGCGGTATAGCTTTTTCACCGTTCGGTCCTTGAACTGCTCGGCAAGCCGCGCGTGCGCCGTATCGTTTCTCGCGACGATGATAAGCCCCGTCGTGTCTTTGTCAAGCCTATGCACGATCCCCGCGCGCACCGCGCCGAACCCCGTCGAAAGCGCTCCGCCGTATCTATACATAAGCGCGTTTACGAGCGTGCCGCTCCTATTGCCCGCGCCCGGGTGAACGACCAGTCCGCGCTGTTTGTTTATGACCGCGATATCCCCGTCCTCGTACACGACGTCGAGCGGAATATCCTCGGCGATGATCTCGTCGCTCTCTACCTCGTCGATAAACGCTACCTCGTCGCCCGTCTTGACAGTTTGTCCCGCCTTGACGGCCGCAACGCCGCCGACGAGCACGTTGCCCGTATCGATGAGCTTTTTTATATGCGACCGAGTAAGCTCGGTTTCGTCGGATAAAAAAACGTCCAACCTGACGCCGTCCTCGGTGCAAATAACAGTCGTCACTTTGCACCTCCCGCCACGCGTCCGTTGTCCGTTTCCGTTTCGGTATTTTCAGTTGAGTTTTCCGCCTCGCCCGTATCGGGGCTTTCCGATTCCTCGGACAGTTCGGTCGGCGAACCGTCCGCCGAATAGAGTTCGGCAAGTTCCTCTTTCGTAAGCGCCTCGTGCTCCTCGCCGCCGCTCGGCAATGCCTGCTCCGCATCGGTATCGACGCCGTCCTCCGCATTTTCGGGAAGCTCGCCGCCAGGCGCATCGCCGTTTACCGCGCCCGATTCAGAAAGCTCCGCCGTATCGCTAGCCTTTAACGTTTTAGCCTCGTCGCTCTTGTCTTTATAAACGAATATGAAATAAATAACGACAAGAACGACGGCTATGACCAGCTCGGCATCGGCTATATTAAAAATATAAAACGTTTTACTGCCGTTTATAGTCAGCCCGAAATACTCGAACTCGATAAAGTCGCGTACAAACCCGAGCGCCCATCGGTCTATGCAGTTTCCCATTGCGCCCGCAGTGAGCATTGCAAGCGCGAGGCGGAACAGCTTGTGCTTGCCCTTTTGCTTTATCAATATGATTATAAACACTACCGAGGCGGCGACGGCAAACACGCAGAACAAAATTCGCGATCCCACCGGCCCCAAAGCGTTGGTTATAAACGCCGAACCGAACGCCGCGTCGTAGTTGTGATAGTTGTGTATGTTTAAGAACTTGGGAATAAGAACGACCGTTTCGTCATAACCGACGCATGCGTTGACGACCGCTTTTGTTATAAGGTCGAGTGCAAAAAGCGAGATCATAACGATATATTCCATTTTCGCGACTTTCAAATATGCCCAAACGCGCGCGGCTATCTTTTTGATAAACTGCCATGCGCCTTTAAGCTTGGATCTGAACGTCTTGTCGTCGCCCTGCATCTTTGTTGTTTCCTTATACCGTCCTTATAGCTCTTTTGAAGTTTTATCCGTGCTTACGCCTCGGGTTTGGCTACGTCTATACCCTCGGGAACGACCAAAAACATATTGGATTTGATCTCTATTATCCTGCCGTTTAGCGCATACACCGCGCCGGAAGTAAAGTCGAGCACGCGCTGCGCGTCCTCCGTGTCCGCGATCGGGTCGAGATCGACTATCGCAGGCTCGCGTCTACGCATATAGTCAATGAGTCGCTCCACGTCTACCGCGTTTCTCGGCGCGTACAAAACGATGTTTTGATACAGGCGCGGCGAAATGAACTGTTCTATCTTGGGCAAAGGCGACGGCTTGTGCTTTTCTTGCGCGGGCACGTCGTAGTATTGGAACTGCGGCGGATTGCCGAGATGCCGCTCGGTCTTTGCCGTTGCGTCGGGCTTGGGCGCCGTGCCGTACTGCGCGGGCGGATACGAAGGCGCGGTATACGAAGGAGGCGTACCGAAAACGCTTTTGTTCTTTTGCCCGCCGATATATCTGCCGTACTCGTCGTGCGTATCCTCGTACACCTCGGGCGCGCCGCCTTGATAATTACTGCCACGCCACAAGAACGATTCGAATTCATCGTTTGTCATAAAGCGTTCCTCCTTTAAGTAAGTTTCTCGCGCCGAAGAGCGCCGTGCCGAGCCGCACCATATTACTGCCGTATTCTATCGCGCGCTCGTAGTCACCCGACATTCCCACCGACAGCGTATCGAACTCGCCGCCCGCATAGGTCTCGTAAATGCCGCGGAGTCTTTTGTACACTTCGTCCCCCGCCGCGATAGGCGGGATAGCCATCAAGCCTTTCAGCCTGAGGTTGGGCAAGCCCCTTATGCACTCGATCAACGCGTCGATCTCGTCGGTTTTGGCGCCCGTCTTACTCGGTTCGTCGGCGGCGTTGACTTCCGCAAGCACCGACTGTATAACGCCGCGCTTTGCCGCGAGCCTGTCGATCTCTTGCGCGAGCTCGACACCCGATACCGACTGAATGAGCGCGACGTCGCCGACTAGGTACTTGACCTTGTTCCGCTGTAACGTGCCTATAAAATGCCATTTTACGGCTTTTACGGCGTCGCGTTTTTCCAAGTACTCCTGAACGCGGTTCTCTCCGACGTCGGTTATGCCCAGGTCAACTGCTGCGTTTATCACTTCCGAAGACACTGTTTTCGTTGCGGCGACAACGCTGACGCGCCTGCCGCGCGCCGCACGATCGATACGCTTAAGCGCCGCTTCGAGATTGCGTTGTAACTCGTCCGAAACCATGCAAATGTCTCCGTTTAATATTTTACCATAAACCGCTTATTAAATCAACTGTTTTCCAACCAAATGTTGGACGTCTGTCGTGTGTTTACTTGATTGGTTGTTTTGCGTTTCACCCGACAAATATCAAAACAGCATATCCGGCTATTGATACCTGTCATCCTGAGGCGAAGCCGAAGGATCTAGGGCGCAAACCCGCAAGCCAAAGGCTTAGCGACTGTCGTGTGTGGGCGTTGTGGGTAATTGTGCATTGCACCCGAATAAGTGCGGCACATGTTATTGGTTGCCGTTTGTTTTACGTGCCTCGCATGCGGCGGTTCGCCTAGATTCTTCACTGCGTTCAGAATGACAAGAACTGGGTGCAAGCCATAAAACAACGACGGATAATGAGCAAAATATCCCACTATTGACACTTGTCATCCTGAGGCAACGCCGAAGGATCTAGGGCGTTAGCCCGCACCAACCAAATGTTGGACGAATGTCGTGTATAAACATTATATCGATAAAATGAGTAACACCCGAATAAAAACGGTAACGCTTGTAAAACTTTCGTAGGGCGTGACGACTCGGCACGCCGCAAACCAAATGTTTGAAATTGTGCTTGGCGGAGCGCAGGGGTCTGCGCTCCCTACGGACAACGGTCAATATACTCCGCTATTTTTCGGGCGTCACTTAAAATAAACAAAAAAGCCGACACACGACAATCGTCAAACATTTGGTTTGCACACGACAAAAATCCAAGCTGTGCTTGGCGGAGCGCAGTGGTCTGCGCTCCCTACGAATACATGACTATATGTGATGAACTTATTCGGGTGACGCGTAAAACAATTACCAAAGCCAATACACGACAGTCGCTCAAGCGTAAGGCTTGGAAAAAGCCGCACGCGATTGCGTACGGCTTTTAACATTATCAGTATTTTTTACGTTTGACGTAGCTCGTATGGAGAACGTGGTGCGCCGTGTCGCTGCCAGGCTGACCGAAGTACTCGTCGTACAGCGTCTTGACCACGGGGTTCACGTGCGACTTCCTGAGCACATCTTTCTTGTCCTTTTTGTAAAGCACGCCCGCGCGCTTTTTGGCGACGTCGATGACATTGCGGTCGGACGAACTGACTATCGGCTGACCGCCGCCGTTCACACACCCGCCGGGGCAAGCCATTATCTCGATAAAGTGATACTTGCTCTTTCCCGCTTTGACCTCGTCCATTATCTTTCGCGCATTGCCGAGCCCGCTCGCCACGCAGATATTAAGCGTTTTGCCACCGAGAACTATAGTCGCTTCCTTTATGCCCTTAGTGCCGCGCACGGCTTTAAAATCGATATTGTCGAGCGTCTTGCCCGTCGCGACTTCCGCAACCGTACGGAGCGCGGCTTCCATAACGCCGCCCGTCGCGCCGAATATAAGCCCCGCAGAACTGCCCTTACCGATAGGATCGTCGAACTGCGTTTTGGAATCGAGCGCTTTGAAATCGATACCGTAATTCTTGATCATTCTAGCGAGCTCACGCGTCGTAATGGACGCGTCCACGTCGGGTATGCCTTCGCCCGCCGCGCACTCGTCGGGGCGCGTGACCTCGAACTTTTTGGCAATGCACGGCATGACCGTAACGACCGCGAGATTCTTGGGATCGATACCCGTCTTTTTGGCATAGTACGTTTTCATGATAGCGCCGAACATCTGCTGAGGCGATTTGCACGACGACAGATTAGGCAAAAGCTCGGGGAAATTGAACTCGATAAACCTGATCCAGCCCGCACTGCACGAGGTTATCATGGGCAGCACCGCATTCTTATCGTTGAGCCTCGCAAGGAACTCCGTGCCCTCTTCCATGATCGTCATGTCCGCCGCCATATCGACGTCGAATACTCTGTCAAAGCCGATCGCTTTGAGCGCCGCAACCATTTTGCCTTCCGTATCCGTACCGACGGGATATCCGAACTCCTCGCCGAGCGCCGCGCGAACACTGGGCGCGGTACCGACAATAACAGTCTTTTCGGGGTCCGCCAAAAGCTTCTCGACTTCCGAAACGCTGTCCTTTTCTTTGAGCGCGCCCGTCGGGCAAACATTGATACACTGTCCGCAAGCCACGCACGGCACGTCTCCGAGACTGCGCCCGAACGGACTTGCGATCTTGGTCGCAAACCCGCGATTGCTCGCATCGATAACGCCTACCGTCTGAACATTATTGCATGCCGCAACGCACCTGCGGCAAAGTATGCACTTATTATTATCGCGAACCAAAAACTCCGTCGCGTCGTCTACGTCGTACGAATTCATCGCGCCGCCGTACTTTTCCGCGTCGCAGCCATACTCGGTAGCAAGCGCCTGAAGCTCGCAGTTCCCGCTCCTGACGCAACTGAGACATTCTTTATGATGATTGCTGAGCAAAAGCTCCAACGTTATCTTACGCGCCGCTCTCACCTTGGGCGTGTTAGTCAATACCTCCATCCCCTCGGAAACGACCGTCGAGCACGCCGTCATGAGCTTACGATTGCCCTTGATCTCGACCACGCAAACGCGGCAGCTCGATTCGTTGCAAAGATCTTTCATATAGCAGAGCGTAGGAACTTTGAACCCCGCTTTTATAGCGGCGTCGAGTATACGCGTGCCCTCGGGAACGGTTACGGGAACGCCGTTTACAGTAAGATTTATGTTTTTCATAATACCAAATGATTTCTCCTATTTATTATTATGTGCCGATCAAATGTATAGTAGTAACGGCGCAGGCGCTCGCGAGAGCAGGAAATCCGAGCGCCGACCGACGGGAGTTTGCTTCGGGCAAACGACCGAGGGCGAAGCGACGGCTGACGAACTATCGCGAGATGCATGCGGCGTTACTTGCTAATCGCGCCCTTAGGACACTTGGATGCGCAAACGCCGCACTTGATACACTTTTTGGGATCGATCTCGTGCGTCTGTTTGACCGCGCCGCTGATAGCTCCAACCGGGCAGTTACGCGCGCAGATCGTGCAGCCGATACATTTTTCGGGATCGACTTTATAGCTGACAAGCGCTTTACATACGCCCGCGGGGCACTTGCCGTTGCAGTGCGCTTCGTACTCGTCGCGGAAATATCTGAGCGTGGAAAGAACGGGGTTGGGCGCAGTCTGACCGAGCCCGCACAACGAGTTCTCTTTTATGTAATAGCAAAGCTCTTCCATCTTGTCGAGGTCTTCGAGCGTCGCCTCGCCCTTTGTCACCTTGTCGAGCATTTCGAGAAGGCGCTTATTGCCTATGCGGCAAGGCGTGCATTTTCCGCACGACTCGTCTACCGTAAACTCGAGGAAGAACTTGGCGATATCGACCATGCAGTTATCCTCGTCCATGACTATAAGACCGCCGCTGCCCATCATCGAGCCGATAGCCATGAGGCTGTCGTAATCGATGGGCGTGTCGATAAGCGACGCGGGTATGCAACCGCCCGACGGTCCGCCCGTTTGCGCGGCTTTGAACTTTTTACCGTTGGGGCAACCGCCGCCTATGTCTTCCACTATCGTCCTGAGCGTCGTGCCCATGGGTATTTCTACAAGACCGACGTTTTCGAGCTTGCCGCCGAGCGCAAACACTTTGGTGCCCTTGCTCTTTTCGGTGCCGAGGCTGGCGAACCATTCCGCGCCGTTGAGTATGATCTGAGTGATATTGCCGTAGGTCTCTACGTTGTTTATAAGCGTCGGCTTGCCGAACAAGCCCTTGACCGCGGGGAACGGCGGACGCTGACGCGGCTCGCCGCGCTTGCCTTCCGAAGAATTGAGAAGCGCCGTCTCCTCTCCGCAGACGAACGCGCCCGCGCCGAGACGAAGCTCGAGATCGAACTTGTGTCCGAGCCCCATAGCATTGTCGCCGAGTATGCCGTACTCGCGAGCCTGCTTCATAGCCACTTCCAAACGGTGTACGGCTATCGGGTACTCCGCACGCACGTAAATAACGCCGTGCTCCGCGCCGACCGCATAACCTGCTATCATCATAGCCTCGATAACGGCGTGAGGATCGCCCTCGAGAAGCGATCTGTCCATGAACGCGCCGGGGTCGCCCTCGTCGGCGTTGCACGCCACGTACTTATCCGCTCCGGGCGCGTCGTGCGTAAACTGCCACTTCATGCCCGTCGGGAAGCCCGCGCCGCCGCGGCCTCTGAGCCCGCTCTTTTTGAGCTCGTCTATGACCTGTTGCTGAGTCATGGACGATACGGCTTTTTCGTACGCCTTGTATCCGTCTTTGGCGAGATACTCGTCTATGTTTTCGGGATCGATAACGCCGCAGTTACGCAAAACGATACGGTGCTGACTGCGATAGAAATCGGTATCGTTTATGGACTTCATTTGTCCGTCGCTGTCCTTTTCGGCGTGCAGAAGCCGCTCTACGGGCTTGCCGCCTACGAGGTGCTCGGCTACTATCTCTTCCACGTCGTCGGGCTTGACGTGCGTATAGAACGCGCCGTCGGGATAAACGACCACGATAGGTCCTTTGGAGCATAGCCCGAAGCAACCCGTCATAATAACGTTGACGTCGGTTATGTTGCGCTCTTTGAGCTTATTTTTGAAATTGGCATAAATGGTCTCGCTGTTACCGGAAGTACAGCCCGTACCGCCGCAGACCAAGACGTGCGCTCTGGGCGCGCCTTCGGTAACGGACGCGCCTTCCCTGCGCTCCTCTATCCCGTTACGCTCGCGGTCGCGGATCTGTTGAAGTTCACTTAAAGTTTTCATAAATGTATCCTTGTCTCCTTGTCACAAAGTGGGTTTGAAAGCAAGCTCGCGCGCCGACGCCGTCGGCACAGATAAGCATGGATAGCTTATCGTCCGCGACGCTTTGCCGCTTATACGGAAAGCGGCGCGCTTATCGCGTTTCAAACTTATGCGTTGTTGTACTTGGCGAGTATCTCGTCCACGCTGTCTTCCGTCACTTTACCGTAAACTTCGCCGTTGACGGTAAGAACGGGCGCAAGACCGCAGCAGCCTATGCAACGCGTCGCTTCCAAAGTGAATCTGCCGTCGGGCGTGGTATGACCGGGCTCGACGTTAAGCATGCGTCCGAACTTGTCTATAACGCCGCCGCTGCCCTTTACGTAGCACGCCGTACCCAAGCAGACCGCGATCTTGATCTGACCGGGCTGTTCGAGCCTGAACTGCGAATAGAACGTCGCAATACCGTAAACCGTGGCAAGAGGCACGTTGAAATATTCGGCGATACGAAGCTGTACCTCCATGGGCAAATACCCGTAAATATCCTGCGCCTTTTGCATAGCCATCATGACGGGTCCGGGAACGTCTTTGAGACTTTCCAAAACCTCGCCAAACTCTTTGTCCTTTTCTTCGGTCATATTATGTACTCCTTATAATTATACCGCCTGCAAAAACCCTACGCATAAAGCGACGCGCTTTTGCAATTTACGACTTCTTATTACCCGTGCCGACATCCTCACGCGATATAAACCGCTTTCTCGGTCAAAACCAATCTCAATAAAATCGGTCGTATCGCGTTTTCAAGCCCGACGAAAAACAAACGAATGATATTTATTCGCACGCTTGCCGTCTCATCATCCCATGATTGTGAACTTACGTTTTCAAACCGCAAAGCGCTGTTTATACCGCAAGCACACGGGATATCTCTCCTATTATTTTGGCATCGAGTACCGAATAATTTTAACATATATCGGTGCGAATTTCAAGCGTTACCGCCTTTTTACAACAAAAGTTCGCTATTGCTAACTCAAAGCCAAACACTAGCCGACTCGACGGTAAACGCAAAGCACAATAAATATCCCCACGTGGAACGTGGGGTATTTCAGTTTCGGGCATAGCCCTAATAATACAAGCAGCGCATAAAATGCGCATTGGAAGCCTGGCAGCATGCGTGGTTATTACTTGCCACCCTTAAAA
>CATLHE010000012.1 GCA_949948895.1 uncultured Christensenella sp. | reverse complement strand
CCTCCGATTGTGTTTTCTTGTTGGCTGCCAGACCAACTTCACTATATCACAATCGGAGTTTTTTTGTCTATTTCATCGGTGAACCTCTACTGAACCCCGCGACTATCGCGGGGTTTTCGGCATACAACAAAAAAGGACGGATAACCGTCCTTTTTGTTTACAGAGTCATCGCTTATTTCTTACGATTGCCGTCCGTCGGTCTCGACTGAGTAGGTCTCGTCGTAGCGCTCTTCGTAGGAGCGGGTCTCGTCGATGTCGACGACGCGCTCTTCGTGGGAGCGGGTCTCGTCGGCGCCGCAGGCGGCGTATTGCGCGTCGGGGCTACGGTCGCCGTATTTTTGTTGACTGCGGTCTTTTGAGCAGTCGCAGTTTTTTTATCCGCCGCGGTCGTAGAAGCATTTTTCGACGAACGCGTCGCGGTAGCCGTTGCTTTTTGGGGTTGTTTTTTGCGAAGAACAAAGAACAGCGCTACGGCGACTCCCGCGAGAACGAGCACAACGCCTATAACGATACCTACGATCATGCCGACGTTGCTCTTTTTGCCGGGAGCTTTGGGCGTCGAGTATGCCGCTTGTATCATATCTTTGCTGTCGACTACGAGCTCTTTATGTATGAGCGTTACGCCGTTATCGGCATAAAACGCCGCCGCGCGCTCGGAAACAAACGACACCGCCAAGGTATTGCTCGAATTAAGATCTGCATAAGTGAGCGTGAGCTTGCCGTCCGCGCCTACCTTCGACTTTATATCGTTGCCGTTGAGGAGCACGCGCGAAATAGCGTAACCGTCGTCCGCGGCGATATTATATGTTATGCTGTCTCCGCTCGCAAGAGTGACTATATCGAGCTCGTCGACGGAACCGCCGACGCCGTTTACGTACGCCAATAAGTTTTTATCGGTCGAAGCTTTGCTTGCGGGAATGGCGCAGACCATGAACGGAGAAAAGCTGTTTACGGTGGCTATGATACCGTACTCGGTTATGACGCACGGCACTTCCGTGACGGTGTCGATATCGCCGTTGGGCTTTCTCGTGTAGTGGTATACGGTAAACGTTACGCCCGCGTCTTCGGGACCGTATCCGTCGGGGAATCCGAAACCGACTTGCATGAAGCTGCCGGAAGGCACCTTTTGTACAAGTCCGCACATTTGAAGGTCTATCTGATATGTCGAGCTCGCGGAGATATCTCCCGCTTCGAGCCCGATATCGGGATCGGCAAGGAGCGCGTCTTTCATGTCGTCGGCTTCTTTTTTGGTCGTGTCGTTTACGACGAGCATGAGCGGACTTCTTTGATCGCCCACTATCGGTTTACCCGAAGCGTCGGCAAAACTGTTGAGTGACTCGTCGCTCGCGCTCACAAACTGCGGCGCACCGAACACTTTCATGTACAGTCTGCCATCGTTGAACACTTTGGAGCAGACCACCTGTTTCATCTTGAACGACAGCCGCGCTTCGTCGGGCACTTTGCCGCTGCGCTTGCTCACGAGATTGGTAGGAACAAAACGGTAGACTTCGCAGTTGTGGATATACTGCTTACTGGGCGCAAGCGTAAACGAAAGCTTATTCTCCGCCGCATTCCACGTAATATCGGTTATCTTGGCATAATCGGCGAGATCGGAGCTGGTACCCGTCAATTGGACGCCGACAGGCAGACTTTCGTCAACGGGCACAAGATCTTCGCTATACTCGAGCGTCACGGTAAGCGGCTCGAACGACTTGATATATCCCTTTTCGTCGGGCGTCATCTTTTTTACGTACGGCGAGGGAATGTATGCGCCGTACTTGGTGTTTTTATACGCCGTGCTTATCGCGACGGTGTTGCCCGCGGTAATGTTCGCGGCGTCGTATAATATGGTAAACTTATCTCCGAAGAAATCATATTCGTCATCGGGCTCGTGCGTGAAAACCGCAAACCTGACTTGCTCGCCCGCAACGTCCAAACACGCATAATCGTCTACGTTGGCGTTGGACATATCGGCGTTGAGCTCCATCATTTCCACCCATGCCTGAAAACCTATCCACGGGGTGTCGTCGCTGTAACGGAAGGCAAGATACTTACCCTCTTCCAACAGTGTCTCTGCGTTCTTGCCGTCGTAGCTCACGCCCAGAACCAAGCCGTAAGCTTCGGGATTGGTAACGCTTTGGATATATCCGAACTTAACGTCGCCTATCGCACCGCTGTCCTTGAACACAAAGCCGCTGTTGTCGCTGTTCACGCCGTAATCGAGCGGGCGTATCGCGGGATATTTGAGCTCGAAGCCCGACGAGGAGATGACGCCGTCCTCTACGTGCTTGACGGACATTACGTCGTCGCCGACTAAAAGATACTTTTCGGGATTGACTGCCGAGCTGTTCCATGTGACGTCCACGCCGTACCACAGACCGTCGACCTTGACAGCGTTCCACATATGCGAGATATAACCCGCCTGCATGCCCGCGGGCACGCTTTCGGTAAACGCCGAGCCTTGGATAAGCACGCACGGGATATCGAGTCTGTCCATTACCGCTTTAAAAGCGCGGGCATAACCGTCGCACAGCGCCTTGCCGTTTTGGAGCGCGCCGTAAGCGGTATGCACATATCCGTCGTACACAACGTTGCCGTTAAGCGAATCGTCGCGGGCGCCGTAGTCGTATTCTACGTTTGCCGCGAGCTCGGCATTGACAAAACGAATTTGCTCGACTGCGTTCGTGCTTTTTGCGCGGGCGGCGGCGACCAATGCGTTTAACGCCGTCTCGTACTTAGCGACGTTCTCCTGCACTTCGGCGGCAGAACTCACCGTATGATCGGCATAGTAGTTATCCGCCATACCCGAATCGATATACGCAACGTACGAGCCGTCGGACTTTTGCCCCGCCGACAGATACAGTTTGTAAACGTCAAGATAGAACAGATCGGGATGATCCATATAGAACGCGTCGCGAGCCGCGCCGAACGCTACGGGGATCTTGGGCGAATCGTTGATTATGTAGTCGGTAAGCTCTTTTTGCGAAAGCACTTTTGTCAGATCGTACTCCGTCGTGCCGTTAGCAAAAGAACCGTCCGCTTCCATATCGGACATGACTTTGTAAAACCTTTGCGCGAGCTCGCTGTTTTTGAGCTCGTTGTAGTAAAACGTTTTGCCCTCGTTTTTGTCTTCGGCGAGCGCAGATCCCTGCCCGTACCGAAGCGTCGCCGCAAACAAGGCAAAACCCAAAAGGCATGCCAAGACCACGACTACGGTGACAAACGCTTTGCGTGTCAAAACCTTTTTCATAACACCTCCGAAAAAAACGAGCAATTACTGCCCGCCTTTTGTTTCCGCGCGACTGAAACCTCGCCGCTCTCGCCGCTTCGGAATTTACTATGACATATTATATGCGTTATTTAAAAAGAAGTCAAACGTTTCTCATGCTCCTTATAAATACCGATCGATCGCGCCGCGCACAAATATCACGCCTTAGCCAGCGCACTCAAGCTTTCGGCTCCGTCGCCTGCGGGAAGCTCGACTTTTATTGTCAGCCTGCCGTCGGCATAGCTTGCCGAGATAGTTCCTTTCATCTGTTCGACAAGCACTTTTGTTATCGACAGTCCGAGCCCCGTGGATCTTCTCGCGTTTTCCACCGTATAAAAACGGTCGAACAGCTTATTCACCTGCACCTCCGTCAACTCCGACGCCGCATTGGAAAAAGTCAGCGTGCCGTTCTCGTTCAGTTCGATACAAAGATCGCCGTCGCTGTATTTTATCGCATTGCCTATCAGATTGGAAAAAACACGCGACAAAGCCGCACGCTCGACCGTGCGGCTTACCGACTCCGAAGGCATGGTTATCTTCGGAACTATATTCTTTTGACTAAGCGCGGCATAATACCCCACCACGCTTTCTTCCAATACGGCGTTCACGCTTACGCGTTCTTTTTGACCGCCGTGGTCGGGCGACACTATGACCGAGTAGCGGAACAATTCGTCGGAGAGCTGTTTCAATGCGTCTGTGCGGTTCTTGATGATACCGAGGTACTTCTCGACGGTCTTGCTCTTTTTCTCGCGCTCCAAAAGTTCCAAGTACCCTTCTATCGCCGTAAGCGGGGTTCTGAGATCGTGGGAAATGCCCGTGATCGCGTTTTTCAGTTCCGCGTCGCCTCGCTCGTAACGCAAGCGCTGTTTTCGCAGTTTTTTGAGCGCGACGTTAATGTCCGCGGCGAGGCGCTTGACAGACCTATCGATACCTGAGACCGTTACGGGCGTATTGGTATCGCTCTCCGTTTTATCCTTGAAATCGGCGCCTATAGACTTTATATCGCTTTTCATCACCGCTATCTTTATTACAAGCGCTATCACGGTCAAAGCCAAACACGCGCATGCGACGCATAGCCAGATCACCTTACTTTATAGCTCCTTTTACTTTATGTTCTTTTTATTGAATACCGCGATACCGACGACGGTGCACACCGCGGTGAGCGCTACGGAATATATCGGCAGCACCCATAATTTGTCGCACACGCCGAGCGCTATCTGCATCGCCTGTCCCATGGGGAGCAGATCGACAAGCATCTGACAAAAAATCCTGAGTCCACCCTCCAAATAAGCCGAATTACGTATAAGTTCCGTCCCGCTTCCCGTGCCGTATGCCGTGATGAACTCGGGCTCGCTGAGCTTTGACAGCAGCCATGACGCTATAAACAGCATCAAAAACGCAGTAAGAAGGTTGACGACGGACGCGCCCGCTTTATTGGCATAGATCATGCTGACCATCATATGCAACGCACAAAACGACAGGATCGCAGTCAAAGAGACGAAAAATATTTTTGCGAACGTCGCGCCGCTCATGAAAGGCGTGCCGAAAATGGAAAATCCCAAGACCAATAGCGGTAACATATATGCGACAAGCATTGCCAATGCCGCCCCAAACGCAGTTATCAGATTGGCGAGATATATCATCGGTCGGGTGTGACCTATCATCAGCTTGTTGCGTATAGTGCCTTCGCTGTATTCGGTGCCCATAAATATGCCTATGAATATGGCGACCGCCACGCCTATGAGTATCGGATACAAAAACATCGCGTCGTCTACCGCTCTGTTGGTGCCGTATATCAGTTTGCTGAATATTGCCACGGTGGGCACGGCTGCCATTACGGCAAGCGCCGCCCAAAACAGTTTACTGTGCTTTAAACGCATCAAGTTAGCGATCAATAGTCTGTTCATTTCGATCGCCTCCCACAAGATTGATATAAAAGGATTCGAGATCCTCGTTGCGTTCGTTTAAAGCCAGCACGCGACAGCCCGACTCGTACAGTTTGAGCGTGAGCTCGGTAATATCGAGCTCGCCGTATATCTCCGCCCGCGCATCCGACGTAACGGCATACTCCAAGCCGAAACCGTCGAGCGCCTTGCAAAGCGCTTTGATATCCGTGACCGCGATCTCGACGCGCTTGCGACATGCGGATTCCAACTCCGCGGCGCTCAATTCCCTGACCACTCTGCCGCGGTCGATAAACCCGAAATGCGTCGCGAGCTTAGCCAATTCGTCGAGTATATGACTAGATATGAGCACGGTTATTCCACGCTCGCGATTGAGCTTTAGTATAAGCTCACGTATCTCCACGATACCCTGCGGATCGAGCCCGTTCACCGGTTCGTCAAGTATCAGAAAATCGGGCTGTCCCGCAAGCGCGATGGCTATGCCGAGGCGTTGCCGCATACCGAGCGAAAAATTCTTGGCTGTCTTTTTGCCGGTGTTTTCCAGCCCGACAAGCTTTAAAAGCTCGGCAATATCCTCAAACGACGGCATGCCCAAAATGCGGTACTGCTCTTTAAGGTTTTCCTCCGCCGTCATGCTCAGATAGATGGACGGAGTCTCGACGACCGCGCCGAGTTTGCGCCGCACCTTGGATATAGCCCTGTCGTTGTGCCCCACGCCGTAAATTTGCAGTTCGCCTTCCGTCGGCTGTTGCAACCCGCACACGAGCCGAATGAGCGTTGTTTTGCCCGATCCGTTCTTTCCGACAAAGCCGTAAATACTGCCTTTGGGCACGTTCATGGACAGACCGTTGAGCGCCGTGTAGTGTCCGTACGTTTTTTTCAAGTCGCTTGTTTGAAGCACATACTCCATATTGAAACCTCCTTTACTCTTGTCTCCCTCATTCTAGACCACGATAGTAAAGAAAGCGGTAAAGGAAATCATAAAGAAACGGTAAAGATCATTCGGTTTTGAGCTTGAACCCTATGCCCCACACTGCCTCGATATAGTCTTTGCCGCCCGCGTCTCTCAGCTTCTTGCGAAGATTGCTTATGTGGATCTTGAGCGAGCTCTCCGTGCAATCGGGCGTTTCAGAGCCGATACGGTCGAGCAACGCGGACTTTGTGACCACTTGCGCGCGGTTAAGCAGCAGTGTTTTGAGTATGGCGTATTCCGTCCTTGTCAGCCTGAGCTCTTTATTTGCGACCGTGACCGAGCGCGTGTCGGCGCATAGCTCGATATCTGAAAAGCTCAGCGTTTCTTGCGCCTTGGCTGCGTCTCCTCGCAGTTGCACGGCGACGCGCGCGACAAACTCTTTTATGTCGAACGGCTTGGTGATATAATCCGCCGCGCCGCCGAGAAGCACGCTCACCTTATCGTCAACGCCGAGCTTGGCGCTTACGACGATAACGGGTATGCCTTTTATTTTAGACAAGACCTCTTCGCCGCTCAGCCCCGGAAGCATGAGATCGAGAACTATCAAGTCGGGCTTACTCCCCGAAAGAACGAGTACCGCTTCCGTGCCCGAATAAGCGCGCGATACGGCGTAGCCCTCTCTTTTTAAAACTTCTTCCATCATATCGCCGATGTAAATATCATCGTCTACAATCAATATTCTTTTCAATTCGCGACCCGCCTTTTGTTTCGGTTTAGAGCCATTATATCACTTTTGACTAAAACATAGCAAACGATAAAAGTTCCGCTTTTTGATATTTTCGCATCGATTTTTGCGTCGCGGACGATATTATAAGTCGCTTGACGCGCGAGGTTTTTTCGGCGCTTACGCGATAATTGACTAAATAAAAACGGAAGGAAGATATATTACCCTCCTTCCGCTTTAAACTCGATCATATTCGATCTATCTCGGTTCGAACTCGGTCATACTGTGAATAAAATCGACAGTCGTAAGGTTATTCGGATCGAAGTCGGCAAATGCGATCTTGACCACTTTGCTCTGCGTATTTTTATCGATCACTTGAGCGTACGGAGCCGTCGCGTCGGCTTTAAACAGTATATAACCGACGTTGAAAGATACCGTTCCCGACATGACTTTTACGGTCGCCGAGTAGGTGTTGCCCTCTTTATGAGTCAAAGTCAAAGCGTTTCTCCAACTGCTTCCGAAACTTCCGCCGTACAACTGTATCTCCAAACGCTCGCCCTCGGGCACGGTTATTTCCGGAACGGTGACTTCGATATTTACATTGATCGGGACCTGCCAGCCTTTGACGGTATACGTCTTTTCCACAAGGCCTTCGCTATCGGCGGTAACGGTATTCCAGGCAGTCAGGTCGGACCCGTCCTCCAAAGTTTCAAACAGCTCGACCTTCGGACCGTAGTATAACGTTTGGAATCTTATGGTCGTACCGGGTTCCACAAATACCGTCAGATTATAGGTCGTAGCGTCTATCTTGGCGGGATAGTACGAGCCCGCCAAAGACCCCGTGTAAAGGATAAGCTCGGCATCCGCGTCTTCATACGTTGCAAAGTATTCGTCTGTCTTTTCGGGCACGCGTATATCCAAATCGAGTTTGGAAACCTTGTCAAAGTCGTCTACGTTGATATCGATCGAAGTCTCCAATCCGTCGCAAACGACCGAAGAAGAAAGCGTTTCGCCGCTTGCGTCCAAACCGAATATCTCGATGGTGTTCGCTTTATAGAACAAAACACGGTATTGAATTTGCGCGTCCTCGTCGACTTCCATCGTCGCCTTGTAAGTAGTTGCGTCTATCTTTTCAAAGACGGGCGACGCCGCAAGGCTTCCCGTGTACAGCCTGAGCTCCGCGCCGTCTACGGCGAGGCTGTCCAAGTACGATGCGGCTTTGGACGACAGTTTCAGGTTCGCCGTCAATGTTGCTTCGGCAGGTTTGAAATTGCCGTCCTTATTTGACATAAGCCACGTGAGCGCGTCGGGGAAACGCTTGCACCAAGACGTCTCCGAATGCGTGCCGTTTTCATCGATCAAGGTGAAAATCTTTTCTTGGGGATAACCGGCTTTATGAAGCTCGTTGCTTACCGGCGAAATATAGGTGTACAGCGTTTCTTGCTTGCCGGCATCCAAATACAGTCTCGGAAGATCTTTACTGTAATCGAGACCGTTTATAAACGCCTGCCTGTTTTCTTGGGTCGGAATTTGGAACGAAGACGAGAACGCGCCCACCATTCCGAATACGTCGGGATGAGCCAAGCCCGTGGCGAACGATATGAGCCCGCCCATGGACGAACCCGCAATCATCGTATTCTCTTTATCGGTAAGAGTATTGTAATGCTCGTCTATATACGGTTTTAACGTCTCGACGATAAACTCGCCGTATTTATCGCCCTCGGCGTTTTCGTATCGCCCCAATTGGGAGTATACTCTCTCATGCGATACTCGGAATTGTCGATACCGACCACTATGGCGCCGCCGCTCAACGTACTGTCTTTCATTAAGTCGGTAATCGTCTCGTCAACCTTCCACTCGCCCGCAAAAGACGTCGCGCTGTCGAACAGGTTTTGAGCGTCGTGCATATACACGACGGGATATCTTTTTGCGGTGTCGTCCTTGTCGTAATCCTCGGGCGTCCACACTCTTATGTTTCTCTTTCTGCCGTCGGCAAACTGCGGCATCGCAAAGTCTTCGATTATATCGAGATTGCCGACGACGGTATGCTCTATGGGCGCAGTCGGATCGGCAAACTGCGCTACTGTGTCGTTGACTATTATGGGTTCGGAATTATTTGCCGGCACCGTCAACAGTCTGTTACCGAGTTCTCCGCCCTGCGCGTCTTTTTCGGTAGCTCTCCATTGATCGGCGACGGTCATTCCCTCTACTTGTTTCGTATACTTGTATTCTATCTTCACCTCTGACGAAGTGTCCAAATCGATAGAAAGCGTATAATGAAGATCGTCTACTTTCGTAAAAGCATAGTCCAAGTCGGACGGCGTCCAACTGTTTATGTTAGACCCTATCGTAATTTTTTCCCCGCTCTTTAACGCCTCGGGAATAGTGACGTTAAAGATAACGTCGGCATCTATGGAAGGAGCGGGATTATTACCTCCTCCATCGTTTTTGCCTCCGCAGGCCGCAAGCCCCGTAAAAGCAGTTACGCCAATAAGAAGCGGAACTATCCGTTTCTATTTCATAAGTCTGTCCCCCTTGTGAATATTATTATGCATTACTGCAAATTGAGTGTAACATATACCGATTCGCTTGTCAATACCTGTCGATTTTTATCATTACGGTTTGTCGCATAATCGACATAAAATATCGATAAAGCAAATAAAAAAACGCGATTTAAGGCGCGTTTTTCTGTGTTTTATGTTTCATTTTTTATCTCGCCGATAGCCTTGACAAACAACGAAATTTATAAAAACATTTTTCGGTTACGATCCGATTCGGTTTTTTTCTGTCGAACTTCTTTGCAACGCTTCGCACCAGCCTATCCATTCCGTTACGTATGCGTCGTGCGGGATTACACGGTTCAATAAATCGTAAGGCGACGCGATATTCCTTTTTCGACATGCCTTGACATACTCGCGATACATTTCCCAATCCAATTCGTCCTCATCGTATACGACGGGCACTTTGTCCAATCCCGCGCGTATGGCGACGACCGCCCGCATATGCCCGTCAGTCATGACGGGTACGCCGTCCAAGATTTTAATGGGTATCGGCTCGAATTTGCTCATATCGTTTTTATCAAACCATTCTTCTACCCGACTTATTTTTTGCGAAGAAATATAAAACTGCGACGGCTGTATCTCATCGAGTTTATAATCGGCAAACTTCATAAACCCCCCATACTTTATTATTAAGTCGCATTGTGTAAAATTTTCTAATGCATTTATTCTTTTGGCAATACTCGGATGAGTATCGAAAAAGTCATATCGGCTCCCCTTAGCTTTTTCAAATTTATTAAAAAAGCTAATTAAAGGATCTTTCAATCCAAGATATGCCGCAAATCTATCTGCTTCATATTCGGCTTTACGAGATTTCCACGAATCAAGCAATTCGATTGCAAAATCTATCAAATGACATAATGTAAATATAAAAAACTCTATCATCCCGTTAAACAATGAAAGCATATATAAAAATGATTTTTCTGCGTAAGGCGCCGAATAAAGCATGGCGCAAATTGATATGACGTAAAAAAATGCAGTGCTTAGCATAAAAAACAATATAATAAATCTATTAATACCGGATCGAATATATTTCTTATGATTATCCTTATTTATAAGATGAGCGAACTCATGAAATAAAACGGCTTTCTTTTCCGAGTCATTTATTGGAGAATTGTTAAATCCGTTTGTTATAACTATACTATTATTTTTATATGCATAAGCATTACAAGTCTCATCTTTTTTGTCTAACAGTAAGGTAACTTTGTCACGCAAAACATTTATTTTTCTATCTGTAAATTTGCGATCATAAAATAATTTCCTCATTCGAACAGGCGCCGTACATAAATCGGCTTTTGACGAGGCATGTATGAATTTATCTAAGAAAGTATGATAGATAAACATCAAAAGTAAAGTAAGCAATACCAAAGCCGTCATTACTTCAATTGTAATTCTCACTGCATTTTTAACCACTACAGATAAAAACTCAAGTAATATCACGGCAAATCTTATCGATGCGACGCCAACAACCACCAATGCTAAAATAATTACGATTATTAATAAACTTAATAATACCACGCAAAGCGTTGCCCGACTTTTTTTCATATTGCTCCCCCTGTTAAAATTTATTTCCTAATAACCGCGCAAAACATTTCTGTTTGGAAAACTCATCTGAAAATCGTTAAACATCAAAACTGATTAAATAACAAAGACAGTCCATTCAGACCGTCTTTCTTGTAATTTACTATTCAGGCTTATCATGCTCACTGCATTTTACATCATATATGACATCGTTATTTCGTCAATTAGGACGGTTATCATCGCATCCCCGTCAATATATTCGATATGAATAATTGACGGGAACTTTTTCGACGGCGATTGGCGGAGAAGGCGGGATTTGAACCCGCGCTCCGTGTTACCGAACTACTCCCTTAGCAGGGGAGCCCCTTGAGCCACTTGGGTACTTCTCCATGTCAAGCTTAATAATTATATGTTATATTCGGTTCTTTGTCAAGTGTTTTGCCGATTTTTTTCTTTACTCCGTCTCTACGCGGCGACGCCCCGCAACCGATTGGATCGTAGGTACCCGAGCCCATCATAGTCCCCCTGCTTTCGCTTGCGTTTTTTGCCATTCCGTTTTATAATGATCGAAGTTTATTTATTCGAGGATTTTTTATGGCGCGCGACGGCATGCACAAGACAGTGATTTTGATATCCGCTCTCGCTATTACTCTTACCATGGGTTTTGTCGGCGGGGGGCTTGCAAGTGCGGAAATAGTTCCGCTCGGTTACATTCTTTTAGGCGTCGGGCTCGGCGGATTTGCTCTTATTATCGTCGGCTCGATAATAATCGTCAGTCTCATGTCTCGTCACGCAGAGAAAAAAGCTGCGCGGCCTCGCCTCACTCCGACAGGAGGCATTGGCAAAGTCGTAGACGTTCGCGTTGACACCGACTCCGATTCCGACGAGCTCGGTTACGTTATCAAACTCTTCGTCGACGATAGCGTTCCCGAACTTACGTTTAAGTGCAAAAAACGCCATCGGCTCGGCGACCCCGTCGAGTTCTACGGCGATCCGCGCTTACCCGACACTCTCAAACTCCCCTCGTACAGCTACGACGAATAAATTTATCCTCAAAACTTCGACGCGCATTCGTGCGCGTTTTTTGTACAAAATTTATCTCCTATGATGATTCATCAACCAATCGTTTGACAAATCCCGCCGAGGACGCTATAATATGCTCGTTGTTGATTTATCAACAATAAATAATCGTTACGCGGGGACGGTATGGACGAACTATTCGAAAACTTTACAATGTCTATTCTGAGACTCAACAAGCTTGTACACAAGATCAAGCTTTACGAGATGAAGAACTTTGATCTTCAAGCCATACACGTGATGTGTATTTACTGCTTGTCCAACAGCAAGGACGGGCTGACTTCGGTGGAGCTTGCAAAGCTGACTTTGGAAGACAAAGCGGCTATATCGCGCGCGCTCGCACTCCTTATCGAAAAGCAATACGTCGTAGCCGACGGCGGTAAGCGCAAAGCGACGATACGCCTGACCGAAGAGGGCAAGCGCGTCGCCCGCTTTATCGACGAGAAAGCGGCGCGCGCCGTAAATGCCGGTATGGACGACTCGCTCACACCCGAGCGCCGCCGCGAGTTTTACGCGACGCTCGACTGCATTTGCGGCAACCTCGAAGAGTACTACAACAAACTGCTCGAAGAGCGCAAAAATAAAAACGCGAGGTAGACCGATGAATATTTTCAAAGCGGCGTACTGCCGCGTATTTCAATTCGTTTTCAAAGTCGCATTACCGCTGTTGCCCTACCGCGATCCCGAGCTTATAGTCAAGATCGACGACGTGGCGGGCGTACTAAAAAACAACTATAAGCGCAAACCGCTCATCGTAACCGACAAGACCATAGCGGAGCTTCGGCTCACGGACGGGCTCACGGACAGCCTTACCGCAAACGGTTTGGATTATTCCGTATACGACAGGGTGGTCGCAAACCCCACGACGGACAACGTCGCGGCGGCGCTCGAGCTTTACAATTCCGACGGCTGCGACTGTCTTATAGCGTTTGGCGGCGGCTCGCCCATGGACTGCGCCAAAGGCGTAGGCGCGCTCGTCGCCCGCCCCAAAAAAACTCTCGGCAAGCTTAAAGGCATACTCAAAGTAAGAAAGAAGATACCCCTTCTTACCGCCATACCGACAACCGCCGGCACGGGCAGCGAGACAACGCTTGCCTGCGTCGTCGTGGACAGCAAGACGCGGCACAAGTACGCCATAAACGACTTTCCGCTCATTCCGCGCTACGCGGTGCTCGACGAGAGCGTGACCATGACTTTGCCGGCGTCCGTCGTATCCACCACGGGCATGGACGCGCTCACGCACGCCATAGAAGCGTTTATAGGCAAGAGCGGAAACAAGTCCACGCGGCGCGACGCGCTCGAAGCTGTCAAGCTCGTATTCGACAACCTGACGGCGTCGGTCGAGGACGGCACGCGCGAAGCGAGGCGCAACATGCTAATAGCGGCACACAAAGCGGGGCGCGCTTTTTCCAAAGCGTACGTAGGTTACGTTCACGCCTTGGCGCACGGGCTCGGCGGAAAATACAACGTTCCGCACGGGCTTGCCAACGCCGTGATCCTGCCTATAGTGCTCCGCGAGTACGGCAAAGCGGCGCAAGGCAAACTCAAAAAGATCGCCGTGTACTGCGGGCTTGCGGACAAGTCCACGCCCAAAGCGGAAGCCGCCGAACGCGTCATATCCAAGATAGAAGAGATGAACGCGCGATTCGGCATAGGCAAGACTTTCGATTGCATCGACGAGCGCGATATAGACGAGCTCGCCGCGCACGCCGACAAGGAAGCGAATCCGCTGTACCCCGTTCCCGTGCTGTGGAGCAAAAAGAAGCTCAAGCAAATGTACCTCAAACTAAAAAACGGAGAAGTATAACATGACAGTCGAACAAATACAGACCATTGTGGAAAGTCAAAAAGCCTACTTCAAGAGCGGCGCGACGCTCAACGTAAAAACGCGGTTGCGCATGCTCAAAGCGCTCCGCGAAGCGATAAAAGCCAATCTCGACGCGCTCCACGCCGCGCTCGAAAAAGATCTCGGCAAAAGCGCGAGCGAGAGTTATATGTGCGAAACGGGACTTGCGATGAGCGAGCTTTCGTTCATGATAAAACACCTCAAAAGCTACGCCAAGCCCAAGCGCGTCAAAACGCCGTTGGCGCACGCCGTAGCAAAAAGCTATCGTCTTCCCTCGCCGTTCGGCACGGTGCTCGTGCTCAGTCCGTGGAACTATCCTTTCCTGCTTTCGATCGATCCGATAATAGACGCGGTAGCGGCGGGAAACACCGTAGTTCTTAAAACGAGCTCGTCGTCGCCCAACGTAGGCGAAGCGATAAAAGCCTTGATAGAAAAAGTGTTCCCGCCCGAATATGTAGCGGTCATACTCGGCGGCGGCGAAACCAACGACGCGCTCTCTGCGCAGAAGTTCGACTATATTTTCTTTACGGGCAGCAAAGCCGTCGGGACCAAGATATACGAAAACGCGGCAAAGACGCTCACGCCCGTCACGCTGGAACTCGGCGGCAAAAGCCCGTGCATAGTAGACGAAACGGCAAAGATAGCGCTTGCGGCAAGACGCATAGCCTGGGGCAAATTTTTGAACGTAGGGCAAACGTGCGTCGCGCCCGATTACGTTCTGTGCGCGCGGCGCGTGCGCGACAAGCTTGTCGAAGAGCTCAAAAAGCAAATAGAAAAACAGTATGGCAGATCGCCGCTCGAAAACGACGCGTACGGCAAGATGATCTCTAAGCGCCACTACGAGCGCGTCATGGGGCTTATCGACCCGCAAAAAACTGTATGCGGCGGCAAGGGCGACGAAGCTTCGCTCAAGATCGAGCCCACCGTCATGATAGACGTAACGCCGAGCGACCCCGTAATGCAGGAAGAGATATTCGGACCGGTGCTTCCGATACTGACCTACGACGACGAATCGGAAATAGTCGATCATGTGTCAAACCACGACGCGCCGCTCGCCTTTTATATATTCTCGTCCGACCGCAAACGCATAAAAAGACTCACCTCTTCGCTCGGGTTCGGCGGCGGGTGCGTGAACGATACCGTCATTCATCTCGCCACGCCGCACATGGCGTTCGGCGGGTTCGGCGCGAGCGGGCTGGGCTCGTACCACGGAAAATCGGGCTTCGACACGTTCAGCCATTACAAGAGCATAGTCGATAAACGCACTTGGATAGACCTGCCGATACGATATCAGCCGTACAGCAAAAAAAGAGACTCGCTCGTCAAAATGTTTCTTAAATAAATCCATTGAAAAGCGCGCCGCATTCATGAACAGTAAATGCGGCGCGCTTATTTAATTTACTTTATTATTGTTTTTTTGTATAATGTATTCAAGAAAAAATCGATAAAAAGAGCACGAATCATGAAATCATGCGACACTCAAAAAGTATCTTCTCGTTACGACGCGCGAGAGCTGGACACGAGCTATATCGAAACGGTATACAATCTATTTACGACAAACCCGCAGTACTCGGAATATTGCGGAGCTTCGGTCGACCGCGACATGATCGCGGAAGATATCGCAAAACGCCCGAAAAAACTGAATAAAAACGACAAACACTATCTCGGCTTTTTTGACGGCGGCAATTTGATCGCCGTAATGGACTTTTTGATGAGATATCCCGATAGCGAATCCGCGTGGATAGGTTTTTTCATGGTCGACGGCAATCAGTCCCGAACAGGTATAGGCACAAGTATTATAAACGAATTTATAAATTATGTTGTTACTTTGGGCATAAAGCGCATAGGACTCGGGTTCGAGATAAGCAATCCTCAATCGAGCTACTTTTGGAAAAAGAACGGCTTTGAGACCGAAAAGATCGTCGACTCGCCGTCCGGAAGAATAGCGGTCGCATATAAACGGCTTTGATCGAATGAGTAAAGCGACTGCGTTTACGGTTTACTCGATCGAATTCCGTCTCGTTTTGCGCTTTTAAGCGTTGGGCGCTTCTTCGTTCTCGATATTCGCTCGCGCCGCGGTCTCCGTGCTTACTTCAAGCGGCTCGGTCGCCTCGCCCGTTTCCTGCGCATGCACGACCGACGCGCCCGATTTTTCGGCGCGCTCCGAATATTTTTCTATCTGCTTACGGAAATTGGACGACGCAAACACTATCATGCTCACGGCAAGCACTATCGCAAGCTCGGGTATGAGATACATGCATTGATAGACGAACGAATACAGATACGGGTTGGCGAGCGCGGGCATATTATACTCTGCCGCATAAAACTCGCCGTACGTGCCGAACGCGAACACACCCGCAAAATAATGGCTCAAAAGCCGCAAGAGGCATGCCGTTATCGCGCCGAGCGCGAACTGTGCTCGCATATTGCCTTTAAACAGCCCGAGGTTCTTGAAACAGCCCGTGAGCCCTATCGCCATAAACGCGACCGCATAATCGAGCGCGAACTGCGCGGGATGGATTATCCACGGATCCTGTATCGCTTGAAGAACGCCGTATACGAGCCCTACGAGTATGCCCTTTCGACAACCGAACATAAACGCGAACAGCATGAGCGGCAGCATGGACGCAAACGTTATGCTTCCGCCCATCGGCATTTTGAAAAGTCGCACATACGACAGAGCAAAGCTGAGCGCGACGCACACGGCGGCAAACGTTATCGACCGCGTATCGAACGGCTTGGATTTTCTGTCGGCAAACACGGCAAACACGATTATCGCCGCGACAAGCGCGATAGCGCTTATGTAAAGCCCGACGTCGCTCAAGGCTTCTCCCGCTTCGTCGCCGAGCGAATAGACTATCATGCACACGACGGCGGCGATAAGCGCGCAACCCGCGACGCATGCGCAGATTATGCGCGTGAGTTTGACGGGCTTGAAAAACAGCGCCGCGGCGCACCCCACAGCGACGGCGGCGAGAACTATAAGCGGATAAAACAGTATGGGTACGAGCGTATCGTCGCCGCGCGACACCTCTACGAGATAACACGAAAAAAACGTGACGATAATAATTGCCGCAACGACGAGAGCGACTATTATCCATGCCGAATTGACTATAGAGTTCGCGCCTACAAGCGTTTCCTCGCCGTACTTTTTCGAGCGTTTTTTAAGCACGATCAGGAATACCTTGGTCGTGACAAACGCGACAACGAGCGCGATCGTTATCCACAGCGCGATCGTTCGGCACGTGTCGGTGAGTCCGTCGAAATTGACGAAATAGTTTTTGATCTGATCGAGCATAATGTCCTCCTTGGGTTTTATAATGGATCCCGTAAAACGGAAGTATAAAAGGTATTGGGCGACTACGGCGGTACGACGGCTGACGCGCTATCGCGAGACGCATGATCGCCACGACTCGGCGGCGGAGGCACGACGTAGGCGGACAACAGGCGCAGCGTGCGCGCAAGCACGTAGTTCGCCTACGTTCGATGCATACGCCGCCGAAAAACAAAAATGCGCTTGTCGTTATACACAAGCGCATTAAGCTCCAAAACACGGTTACTCCCTACGCGAGTACTAACTCACAGGTTCATAGGGTACCGCCGCGAATACATCGACGTCTCAGCAACTTTGGTTGCGCCCCTGACGATTTATTTAGTTCTTTTAGAGTATACAACATGAGCGCACCGTTGTCAAACAAAACCGCGCAGTTCGTCACAAATTTCAAAGCGTGGGTTAAGACGCTTGACAAAAACGAGCGGCGTTTGATAAAATACCTATTATTAAAGGTTGCGTAATGAAAAAGCTGATCTTGGTTTCTTCACCGCCTGCTTGCGGCAAAACATACGTATCCCGAAAGCTCGCGAAAGCGCTCGGAAACGTGGTGTACTTGGATAAGGACACGCTTATACCGTTGTCCAAACAGATTTTCAGAGTAGCCAAAAAACCGTATAACCGCAGTTCCGACTTTTTTGAAGAAAACGTCCGCGACTACGAATACGAGACGATACTTGCGCTCGGGCTCGAAGCGCTCGGCTATGCCGACACCGTAATAATCAACGCGCCGTTTACGCGCGAGCTCCGAAACCCAGAACTGCTGTCCGAACTGAAAAAACGCATATCCGACCGCGGCGCGCGGCTTACAGTTATTTGGGTCGTGACAAACGAAGACGTATGCAGAGAGCGCATGATGAAACGACATTCCGACCGCGACGGATATAAAATATCGCATTGGAACGACTACGTCAAAACCATCGACTTTTCCGTTCCCGCGCCGCCGAATGACGATCCCGAAGTCGACCTGCTGTTGTTTTACAACTCTTCGGAAGCCGAGTTTATCAAATCGATGCACGACGTGACGTGCGCGCTACAAAACGAATAAAACAAATGGAAACTCCCGAACAAACACATTCCGACGATCGCTTTATCTATATAGGTCGCGACGGCGGCACCGGTAAAAATCTGCACGGCGATTACAGAGCGGCATACGCAAGCGTTCCCAAGGGAATAAAGCGGCGCGCTTTTACTATGCTCGGCGCGGCGGGAGTTACGCTTGCTTTCTTGCTTTTGACAAGGCTTTTGTGGCTGTTTGAGCCGCTGCTCGATAAAATATATTACGGCACGCTGTCCGAAGTTGTTTACTATATTATCCTCGGCATACTGTGCACGGCGTTTATAGTAGCGCTTAACGAATTTATAAAACACAAATGCGAAGTGCGGCTGTTCCGCGCGAAAAAGCGTCCCGTGCGGCTTACGCGCGCGCTGTCCGTCATCGCGGTGTGCGCCGTCGCAGTCTTCATTGTGAGCGCGGTCTTCGGATTCAATCTCAAAATGCAAAAAGAAATGGGCATGGGCGTCACGCTCGCGACCGCGCTTACCAATATTTCCGTTTATTTCTACTACGCCTTTCATTTGTGGCTCGGCTTTGCCGCCGCCGCGCTCGTTCAGTACGGCATGTCCATGCTGTTTCCCGCAAAATACACCGTGCCGTACGGCGCGATCTTTCTGGTCGCCGTGTACGGGCTTTTGGAATATATATTCGAAACGTTTACGACGACGCATTTATACACCGAGTGTTATTTCGCTTTGACGTTTGCTTACGCCGCGATATTCATGCTCACGCAACGCGGTTTTCACGTGAGTTATTGGGCGTCTATAGTGACGATGGTGCTGTAAATGAAAGATACGACCAAGCTCAGACTCAAACAAACAGGCGCGGCACTCAAGCTGTTTGCGGGACGAAACTACCTCATGCTGGGCTATATTCTCGCCGCGGTCTTGATGGAGCTTACTGGAATAGCGGTAACGAGCGGCAGGTTTTACATGACCGAGCCGTGGATCTATCTTGTGTTTATCGCCCTGCCCTGTCTCGTTTCGCTGTATTTGCCCAATCATAAAAGCCGATACTCGATATTCGTCACAGCGCTCGGCATAAACTTTATACTCGATATGATCTTCATAATCATATACGACAGCACCAACACCGTGTTCGATTTCGCAATGCTCAACCTGCGCTCGGATGCAATGGCTATTGTCGAGAGCGTGCCTATAAGCTTTGCGTATGTTTTTGTTTCGGCTATAATAATCTCGCTGTACTGCACGCTCGGGCAATTATTGCGCCGTCGCATGCCCAAGCCCGCGCGCGGCAGGACGGTGTATATCGTGACTTCTGTACTGCTCGCCGTAGCTATCGGCGCGGACAGCTTGCTTTTGTATTTTGCCAATTACAAAAACAACGCCAATGACCTGACATACCGTCTCTACCAGACCGAGCGCGGCACTTATTCCAATAAGGGCATGATAGCCAACTTTGCGAGCGAGCTCGCCCGCGGGTTTTGGTTTTCGGATATCGACGTGGGCGACCGCAACGAATTGGGCGAATTCGTCTATGCCGAAACGACGGAACTCGACGAAACTTACGGCGGAATAGCCGAGGGCTATAACGTAGTCACCATACTCTGCGAGAGCTTCGAGTGGTTCACGTTCCTATTAGACGCCGAGCGTTATCCCAACGGCTTTTATAAGCTCGTCGGCGAACACCGTTCGACCGCCGAAGTGATAGCCGATCTTCACGAGCTTTATCCCAATCTGTACCGCCTGTACGAGAGCAATTCGACGGTCGTTCTCGACAATGCGCACTCGCTCGAAAAAACGGACATTTCCGAAAACAAATCTATCATCGGCAATTACCCGCTCTACGAATACATCAACTACGAGTACCCCACCAATACTCTCCCGTACAGCCTGCCCAATACCTTAAAAGCGCTGTACGGCATTGAGAGCAACTCGTTCCACGACGGTTACAAGACGTTTTACAACCGCAACGTTCACCATACGCACGCGCTCGGGTTCGAGAGCTACACCGCGATGGAGGATATGGACATAGCCGACGACGATACGGGGCTCGGCGAACGCAATCTCGATTCGGAAATGATGCAGGCATGCGCCGCGGATATGTTCCCCACCGACAGACGGTTCAATACGTATATCACCACGATAACACAGCACGGACAGTATGCGTACCGCCAAAACCTCAAACCGTATTACGACAAGATGGACGAGCTTAACATCCTGCCCTACAAAGCGGACGACGACGGCAACGCGCTCAGATACTACTGCGCCGCGGGCATGGACTTCGATAAAGCTATCGGGATCATGCTTGACTATCTTGAAGAGCACGGGCTCGCAGACAAAACGATAATAACGCTTTTCGGCGATCACAATACTTACTACCAAGGCATAAGCAATTACGTAAAGAACATTTATTCGTACAAAGCGGATAACTACACCGAGCTTTACAGAGTGCCTGTGATGATCAAGGTCGGCGAGCAAAATATAGGCAACCCGCACATACAAAAGTTTACGTGCGTTGCCGATATTTACCCCACCATACTCGACCTGCTCGGAATAAAAGGCTTTAAGAATCTCATGTACGGCGTGAGCGCGTTCAACGACGAGAGCTCTGTGCTGTACTCGCGCGCTTACGACAGATTTATAACCGATAAACTGTATTTCAACTCGCTCAGCCGCATAACGTACAGAGCCGCCGACGCGGACGAAGAATACGTTGCGGAAGTCGAGCAAAAATGCCTGACGCTCCTCGACAAGATATCGCACGTGAACAGACTGTTCGCGGGCAATTACTTCGGCGGCGGAAACGCCGACACCTACTACGAGAGACTCAGACAACTAAACGATAAATAATACTTATGCGCTTTTTTGCGCTTTTCGGAAACATAACAACGTGACACGGCTCAGACAAAAATTCATACGATCGTTATTGCACCCGTTGCTGTACGGCTGCATAACCGGCGCGATCTGCGGAGCGGCAGTCGCGCTGTTTACGGTATGCGCCAAAATAGTCTTGGGCTTTACTTTCGGGCTGTACGAAAACGGCAGCGTCGCGCTCACCGCCGTGTGTCTCGTCACGCTCGCGCTTTTGTGCTGCATGCTCACAGCCGTCGTTCAAACACTGTGTCCATCGGCAAAAGGCAGCGGCATACCGATGGCGGAGGGCTGCGCCAGAGGCGTACTGCGCATCAAATGGCTGAGAACGCTCGCCGCGCTTATCGCGGGCAGCCTGCTCGCGTTTCTTTCGGGATTGCCGCTCGGCAGCGAGGGGCCGTCCGTCGGTATGGGCAGTATGATAGGCGAAGGCTTGGGCAAAGCCGCCAAAAAGCCCGTCGAGTTTCGGCGTTACCTCATAACGGGCGGCGCGAGCGCGGGGCTTGCCGCGGCGTTCAATGCGCCGCTTACGGGAATATGCTTCGCGTTCGAGGAAACGCACAGGCGGTTTTCGCCGTACATTCTCGCCTCGTCGCTGTCGGCGGTGATACTCGCCGTTACGGTGTCTCAAGGCATGTTTTACGGCTTTGCGCACATACCCTATCTCAACTCGCTCGGCATAGCCTCGGGGTTTTGCGTACTGCCGTTTTTAAAACCGACTACGCCCGACGGCACCGAACTGTTTACGCTCTGTGCCGTCGCGCTCGGCGCGGGGCTTTGCTGCGCCGCGCTCGGCACTGCGTTCAATCGCCTGATAGCGATATTCGGTAAGCTGTTCGACAAGATACATAACTCCGTACTGCGGCTGTTGCCCGCCTTTCTCCTGACCGCGGTATGCGGACTGTTATTACATTTATCGGTGGGTAGCGGCGAAGCGTCGCTCGAACATTCCTATAACGGCATTGCAATGTGGCTTGTTTTTGCCGTACTCGCATTGCGGTTTATCACCACGACGCTAGCAAGCGGGTCGGGCGCGACGGGCGGACTGTTCCTGCCGATGATCGCCATAGGCGGGCTGTTCGGCATACTGTTTACCGAGCTCATGGAAAAATGCGGGCTCGATCCCGCGTTCATGCCCAATGTGACAATGCTGTGCGTGTGTGCGTTTTTCGCGGCGTCGGTGCGCGCGCCGATAACGGCCATTGCGCTATCGGTCGAGCTGACGGGGAGCTTCACCAACCTATTGCCGTGCGTGATAGCCGTGACTATCGCAACGGTCATAACCGATTTTACAAAGACCGCGCCGCTGTACGAGCACATGCTCGAAAAACTGCAACGCCAAACGCCCATACCGCCGTCGGCAAAGAATATCGTGACGGTAGGACGCGTGTTCGACGATTCGCCGATAGCGTTTAAGCGCGTGCGCAATATTTTATGGCCGTACAACTCGCTCGTCACCGAGCTTTTAAGAAACGGCGAGGAGCTCGTTCCCGACGGCGAGACGGTGCTTATGCCCGGCGATATAATAACCATTCACGCAGAGCGCGTCGATCCCGAACTGTTCTATTCTCAGATCTGCGAATACATATCCGCCAAACCAAATGTTTGACGTCTGTCGTGTGTTTACGTAAACAATTAAATGACTAAACACCCGAATAAAAACGTGGCTTATCGTCATACGTTCGTAGGGCGCGACGACCTCGGCGCGCCGCAAGCCAAATGTTGGACGCTTGTCGTGTGCCAACCAAATGTTGGACGTATGTCGTGTGTTTACTTTGATTGTTTGTTTATTGTTACACCCGACCAAACGCAGTTTGGATTTTTGTCGTGTGCTTACATTTTCATTCATTTTACGTTACACCCGAATAAATGCGTTGCGAAAAACAGCGGCGTGACGAGTCGTCATGCACTACGATGTTAAAGTCATTATCGCTCACTTGTCATCCTGAGCGTCAGCGAAGGATCCAGGCGAACCGCCGCATGGTTGTCTTGTCAGATTAACGACAACCAATAACATGTTTCACTTTAATCGGGTGTAATGCACAATTACCGATCTCGCCCACACACGACAGAGACAATCTGTGATTGCGAGCACACTTGCATTATTTTTTGTGCGCCGTTATTATCGTGTAACTGTAAGCGTTTACGGTAATTATGCAATCATCTGACTCCGCATACCAATTCTTGCCGTTACGCGTTATTTTACATCCGCGGGCTTTTATTTTTTCTATACAGTACGCCACTACGTCTTCTACGGCTATATTCAAGTTTCGCTTGATTCTTTCCGTACCCATTTGAGTTGTGTGCATTTTATCCAAGTTATCAAGCAATGTCGTATCGTTCATTTCTTGCCTCGCTTATTTGTATTTGTATATTACACCAAGTCGAACAAAGCTCACTGCCTATCAGACAGTGAGCTTTGTTTGATGCTTTTAAATTCGATTATTTTTCTATTATGCTCTCGCCCGTCATTTCGGCGGGTTTTTCCACGCCCATGATATCGAGTAGCGTAGGCGCTACGTCGCAGAGCGCTTTGCCCGCTTTGAGCGTTTTGCCTACATACTTATCGCCCGCGACAACGAACGGCACGAGGTTGGTCGTGTGCGAAGTGCAGGGCGAGCCGCTGTCGAACATCATGACTTCGGCATTGCCGTGGTCCGCCGTCACGATCGCGGTGCCGCCCGATCTCCACACAGCTTCGACTACGCGTTTCAGGCATGCGTCGACCGCTTCTACTGCTTTGACCGCCGCGTACAAAACGCCCGTATGCCCGACCATGTCGCAGTTGGCAAAGTTGAGTATGAGTACGTCCTTGCCGCTTTCGATCTGTTCCACTGCTTTGTCGGCTACTTCGAAAGCGCTCATTTCGGGCTGTAGGTCGTAAGTCGCGACCTTGGGGCTGGCGACGAGAACGCGCGTTTCGCCGTCGTTGGGTTTTTCCACGCCGCCGTTAAAGAAGAACGTTACGTGCGCGTACTTTTCGGTCTCGGCAACGCGGGCTTGGGTCAAGCCTTTATCGGCAAGGTATTCGCCGAGCGTGTTTTTGAGATGGCGCGGCGGGAACGCCGTTTCTATGTTGTTGAGCGTGACGTCGTACTGCGTCATGCCGACGTACGTGATCTTTTTGTACCCGCCCTTGCGCGCGAAGTTGTCGAACTCCGGTTCGGTTATGGCGCGAGAGATCTGACGCGCGCGGTCGGCGCGGAAGTTATAGAATATCATGGAGTCGCCCGCATTGACGCCGGTATAGTCGCCGATGACGACGGGCTCGATGAACTCGTCCATTGTGCCTGCGGCATAGCTTGACGCGACCGCCGAGTCGGCTGACGAGAAATGCTTGCCGCTCGCCGCGAACACCGCGTTGTAGCCGCGCTCCACGCGCTCCCAGCGGTTGTCGCGGTCCATATAGTAATACCTGCCTACGACCGTGGCTATCTTGCCCACGCCGAGCGCTTTGATCTTGTCCGAAAGCTCAGCGATAAAGCTTCTGCCCGAGTCGGGCGGAACGTCTCTGCCGTCGGTGATGGCATGCACGTACACTTTTTTGAGGCCGCGTTTTTTGCACAGCGCGAGCAGGGCGTAAAGGTGCGTGTTCATGCTGTGCACGCCGCCGTTGCTGAGCAACCCCACGAGGTGCATTGCCGAGTTGTTCTCGATCGCGGCGTCTATCGCTTTACCGAACGCGGGGTTTTGATCGAACGAGCCGTTCTTTATCGCGTCGTCTATGGTGGTTATGTCTTGGTATACTACCCGACCTGCGCCGAGGTTGAGATGCCCGACCTCGCTGTTGCCCATTTGACCTTCGGGAAGCCCGACGGCATAGCCCGACGCGTTGATGAGCGTGTGCGGGTACTTAGCCATGAGCGAGTCGATGAACGGCGTGCTTGCCGATTTTACGGCGTTGCCGTACTCGCCTTCGTTATAACCGAATCCGTCGAGAATGATAAGTGCGTTCATGATAAAATCTCCGATATTTCATATGCTTTTGCGCCGCGCGGCGCGATTATTTGTACGCGTTTATTTTGCGGCGTTTACAATATATGCAAAGTCGTCGGCTTTTAGACTTGCGCCGCCGATGAGTCCGCCGTCCACTTCGGGCTGAGCCATGAGCGAGTCCACGTTCTTAGCGTTCATGCTGCCGCCGTACTGTATGCGCATTGCGTCCGCTATCTTCGCGCCGTAAAGCTCTTTTACTACCGAGCGGATATACCCGATGGTCTCGTTAGCCTGCTCGTCTGTAGCGGTCTTGCCCGTGCCGATCGCCCAAACGGGTTCGTACGCGATGACCGTTTTTGCCGCGTCGTCCGCCGATACGGTCTCGAACGCGCCCACGACCTGGGTCTTGCAGACTTTTTCGGTATTGCCGCCCTCGCGGTCCTCGAGTTTTTCGCCTACGCACACGATGGGTTTGAGCCCGTTAATAAGCGCCTGTTTAAGCCGCGCGTTGACGCTTTTGTCGGTCTCGCCGAAGTACTGTCTGCGTTCGCTGTGGCCTATGATAACGTATTCCGCGCCCGCTTCCTTGAGCATTGCCGCGCTTATCTCGCCCGTGAACGCGCCGTTGTCCGCCCATGCTATGTTCTGCGCGCCGACCTTTATATTGCTGCCGCGGCAGAGCTCCGCGACGAGCGCGATGTCCGTGAACGGAACGCATACGACTACGTCGCACTTCGCGTTCTTTACTTTGGGCAGGAGCGCCGTTACGAGCTCTTTAGCTTCCGCGGCGGTCTTGTTCATTTTCCAGTTGCCTGCTATTATTGCTTTCCTCATTTTTTTACCTCTCGTGTATTTACATTGGGGATTTGATTATTGTTACTCCCGACCAAGCACAGCTTGGATGTTTGTCGTGTATTGGCTTTTGTAGTTTGTTGTAGGTAACACCCGAATAAAATCGGAACTCGTCATACCTTTTCGTATCATATCGCCAAGCGCGGCTCGGCGACGTCGAATTGATTTATGCGGAATTATACGTAACTAGTATCGATTAAATATGTATGCTCTATTCCGCGGGTTATTCGGTTTTGCGCCTGTCGCACTCGACTTTGGCGTATATGCCGAGCGCCGCGGCGACCGATGCGTTGAGGGAGTTTATCTTGCCGCGCATAGGGAGCGCGAGCGTGCCGTCGCACAGTTCGCGGGTTAGCCGCGACACGCCCTTGCCTTCCGCGCCTACGACCAGTGCGACTGCGCCGGTCAGGTCTTCGCGGTAAATATCCGTGCCGTCGGCGGCGAGCGCGTACACCCACACGCCTTGCGATTTCAGGTACCGTATGCTTTCGTTAATGTTCACTGCGCGGACGATCTTTATGTATTCCGCCGCGCCTTCCGCGACTTTGATCACGGTGTCGTTTACGGGGACTTGGCGGTTCTTGCCGATTATAACGCCGTGCACGCCGCCGCACTCGCACGTTCTCAGTATGCTGCCGAAGTTGTGCGGGTCTTCTATCCCGTCGAGCACTACTATAAATGGTTTTTCGCCGCGCGCTTCCGCTACCGCGAAGACTTCGTCTACGTCCGAGTATGTAAAGTCGACCGCGTAGCCGATACAGCCCTGATGCGCCGCGCCTTCCGACGCTTTGTCGAGCGCCGCGCGCTCGCAAAACCTAATCGCTACGCCCGCGCGCTTGGCTTTTGCTATTATTTCGCTCACGCGGTCGTCGTGCTTTGCGCCGCATAACAGGTCTATCCTGTTCATGCCGCCGCCAGATTTCAGCCGTTCGAGAACGGCGTTTTTGCCATAGATCTTGATACTCGCCTCGCCGGTTATTTGTCGGATTTTTGGGATTTTTTATCTGCCGAAGCTTTTAATATCTCGTCGCGGCGCGCTTTGACTTCCGCGCGCTTGCCGCAGGATTTTGCGCCCTCGGGGCATTCGCCGCGCAGGCACCCGGGTCCGCAGTCGCGGAACAGGTTGGGCGCGACCTTGAGTACTTCGCCGAGCATTTGCCACGCCACGTTACGTATCTCCCACTGCGCGCGGTTGCAGCAGCGCAGTTCGAAAAAGTGCATGAGCTCGCGCGCGTTCATTGTGAATATCATTTTCGTTTCGCATGCGTTGGGCAGGATGAAACGCGCATCCTCGTTGGATTTTTCGCCTCTGCCGAGCGCGCTCTGCCAGTCGCGGTACCAGTCCATGATTGTGTCCATTTGTCCGACGTACCGCGCTACTGCCGCCGCACCGAGCGCTTCGATGGCGGGCGGGACTACGTAGTTGAACGAGTCTTCCGAGACGTAGCGTTGCGACCGCACCGAGAATGACGCGATCCTATGCCTTGTGATCTGCGCCAAAAACGCCCGCGATACGCCCTCGACCGAAAATGTGAACGATGCGTGTTCTATGGGCGACAGGTGTCCCATGTCGGTCAACCGCGCTATAAACGTCGAGTTATCCTTTGCCATGATGTTGTCCGTGAGATCGTCGAGCTCGCGGTCGGAATAGCACAGTTTTGCGGCGAGCGCAACGGTGGCTTCGGGATCGGCGGTATAGCGAATGAGTTTGACTTTGGGTGTGACTTTCATGGTTTTTCCTTTATGTTTTGTATGGGTATCCGCTTGCGCGGGGTTATGTGCCGAGCGTGGGTTTATTTGTTTTTTCGAGCGCTTGTTTCGTGTGCTCGAAGCACAGCGTCAGGATATTTTCGCATCTTTCTATATTGCCGGTCAGATGCAAGTACCCGATGAGCGCTTCGAGTCCCGTGGCGCGGTGGTAGTCCGCTACCGACGCGGCTTTGGTACGGGTGTGGACGTGCGCGTTTCGCGCGCGGTGGGCTATCTCGGCCTCGTCCGCTGTGAGCGCGCCGCTTGCGCCGAGCATTTCAAACGCCGACGCCTGCGCCGCGGCGTTCACGTACTTTGACGACGCTAAGTGCAACGATCCGCCCGCAAGGTCGGTTTCTTTTACCAGCCGAGTGCGCACGTACAGCGCGTACACGGCGTCGCCTACAAACGCAAGCGCAGTAGGCGTCATTCTTTCCGCGCCCGTTTTTTCCACATTATTATTATAATGGTTGCGGCTGTATAAGTCAAGGATTTCAAACCCTCAAACCAAATGTTTGACGCCTGTCGTGTGTTGGCGTACATGTTAATTTTATGTTACACCCGAATAAGAGCGGTTCATATATTCTCTTGTCATTCTGAGCCGCAGGCGAAGAATCTAGGCGATCCGCCGCAGAACGACAAAGCCAAACCACCTGTCACCCCCTCACCATCCCACGCAATTATTCGGGTGCTCCCCAAAATAAGTCTCCCCATGCTTACACACGTCAATCGCCAAGCGTAAGGCTTGCGGGCTACGCTTCGCCAAGCACAAAAACGACAAAAGGACGGCATATACCGTCCTCTCAGTGTATCACTGTTTTTTATCCTTGTTTTTTTGCATGCGCGCCCGGCAGTGCGAGCAGCTCTTACATGCGCCGCAGTCCGAGCAATCGCATCCGCTCTTGCCTTTTAGCTTGCGGTATACTATAAACCCGAGTGCGACGGCGAACAGCGCCGACACGATGGCTATTACGGCTATATCCACGCCGCTCATGATTCCGCCTCCGTATTTTTGACTTTTTTCTTTCTTTTGAATATTTTGGTTATATCGAACTTGCCTTTATTGCGTAGCACGATGAGCGCGATCACCGCGGCGATCACTGCGAGCCAGATAGCGAGCGGCCATACCCATGCTCCGACGGTATACACCATAGAGCCTACGATATAACTCGACGCCAGCCAAAACGCGACCGTCCATTTGAACTTGCCTTTTTGGAGTTCGCCCTTTGCCGTCGCGCATGCGGCAAAGCAAGGTATCGTAGTCATGTTGAACGCGATGAACGATATGAGCGCGGCGGTAAACGCTTGCATGCTTATGCCGGTATCGGCTTGGATCACCGATATGAGTCCCGCAAGCTCCTCTATTCCTTCTTCCGTGCCCTCGCCCATATATGCGCCTATGCAAATGGCGAGCGTGGTGAAAGTAGCTATAACGTTTTCTTTGGCGATAAGTCCCGTGATTGCCGCTACAGCAAACACCCAGCCGAAGCGACCGAGCTGCGACCCGAACCCGAGCGGAGTGAACAGGGGCTGAATAAACATGCCTATCGACGCGAGTATGGATTCGTTCATCTGCTCGTCGGAAAGATAGTGCCAATTCCAAGAAAGGTGCGAGAACAGCCAGATGATCACAGTGGAGGCAAATATGATGGTAAACGCCTTTTTGACAAAGTGCTTTGTCTTGTCCCACAGATGAAGCATGAGGTTTTTGAATCTCGGGCGGTGGTATGCGGGCAGCTCCATGATAAACGGCGGGGTCTCGCCTTTGAGCGACGTGTTGCGCATGAGCATCAGGCACACGATAGCCGCGACTACGCCGAGAGCGTACATTGCAAAGGTTATCACGTCGGCATTGCCTATACCGAACGCCGCCACTATTCCGCCCGCGACGGCGGTAAGTATGGGAAGCTTAGCGCCGCACGAGAAAAAGGGTATCACGCGAATGGTAGCCGTACGCTCTTTTTCGTCCGCGAGCGTGCGCGTGTTTATAGCGGCGGGCACCGAACACCCGAAACCCATTATCATGGGCATGAACGCCCTGCCCGAAACGCCGAACTTTCTGAATACTCTGTCCAAAACGAACGCGATACGCGCCATATAGCCGGAGTCTTCGAGTATGGAAAAGAACAGGAACAGCACGAGTATCTGAGGCAGGAAACCGAGCACCGCGAATATTCCGCCGAGTATGCCGTCCCCGACAAGCCCCGTAGCCCACGCCGCCGCGCCCGCCGATTCCATGCCGCCGACTATTCCGCCGGAAATAGAATCGAGTATAAGGTTGAGCAAGTTGGTAAGTATCACGCCCGGCGAGAATACCGCGCCGTCGTAGATCACCGATAAAAGCTGCACGCCGAAATTATTATAGACAGTCTCGCCGTTTTCTTCGACGGCAAGTCCGAGATCGACGAGCGACGGCATCCAGGCTTGGCTTTCGGTAAACCCGTTAAGGAAGAACAGATTTTCCGAAAACGTAAAGTGGAACACGAAAAACATCATCACTATAAAAATAGGTATCGCCCATACGCGGTGCGTAAGCAAGCGATCGATCTTATCCGACTTTGTAAGCGTCGGCTTCGTCGTTTTACGCGTCTTGGCGGGCGCGAGTTTTTCGGATATGTATTTATACCGCTCGTCGGCAACGACCGCCTCATAATCGACGCAATCGTCGCTTGCCGCCGCAGTCTCCTCTCCGGCTGAGGCAATGCCGCACACCTTTTCGCGCGCCGCTTTTGCGCCGCGGAACTCGAGTTCGAGCTCGTCGTTCTCGAGCAGTTTGACCGCGTGGAATAACGGCGAAGACACGCCCTCTTTTTCGTAAAACGCTTTCAGCTCGACTATCTCGCGAAGCGACGACGGAAGCACGGTCGTGCCCTCGCGCTTTTCGGACAGCGCTACCGCGCGGGTCATAAGCTCTTTTATGCCTGCGCCCGTGAGCGCCGATATAGGCATTACGGGCACGCCCAACTTTTCTTCGAGCGCGGCGACGTCGACTTTATCGCCCGACTTATCCACCTCGTCCATCATGTTGAGCGCGACGATAACGGGAACGTCGGTCTCCAACAACTGCATCGTGAGATACAGGTTGCGTTCGAGATTGGTCGCGTCTATGATATTGATTATGCCCGACGGCTCGCCGCCGAGTATGTAGTTGCGCGATATCACTTCCTCGGGCGTATACGGCGAAAGCGAATATATCCCCGGCAGATCTACGATGCCGATCTTTTCGCTGCACTTTTTGTAAACGCCCTCGCGCTTGTCCACGGTAACGCCCGGCCAATTCCCGACGTGCGCAGTCGCGCCGGTCAGCGCATTGAACAGCGTAGTCTTGCCGCAGTTGGGGTTTCCCGCTAAGGCAAAGATCCTCATTTATTACCTCCGTAATATTCTTTATTTATAGCGACGAATAGCTCTTACCTATCGCCGATCTCAACCTCTACGCACGCCGCTTCCGCTTTGCGGAGCGTCAGTTCGTAGCCCCTGAGCGTGACCTCTATCGGGTCACCGAGCGGCGCGACTTTGCGCATAACGACTTCCGCTCCCGGCGTTATGCCCATATCCAACAGCCGCCGACGCATGCGTCCCTCGCCACCGACGCGTACTACCTTACCCGCTTCCGTCGGTTTGAATTCCGATAACAATTTGATCATTTTTACTCCTTGTTTATAGTTAGCAACAGCTAACCGATATCCGAAAAATAAGCGGCATTAAGACGGGGCTTGAAAACATTCGTCCCTTTTATCTACGCCGCCGATTTTTTACAAACTATTATAGAACGCGCTATGTTGACGTCAAGCGCGATACGCATTCCGCCTACGTTGACCACAGTGTTGCCCGCGGAGCCTGTGAGCAATGTTATATCCGCGCCGAGCGTCACGCCCATATCGCTCAAATGTCTTTTGATCTTGGATTCCGCGGCTACGCGCACTACGGTCATTGTCTCGCCCTGCGGCGCAAGTATAAGCGGCATGATAACCTCCGTGAAATAATATCGGTTAGCCTTGGCAAACTTTGGTTAGCAATAGGCAACCGATAGCATTATTATATGCCTTACATTTTTATTTGTCAACCGATTTTAAATAAAAATTTAAAAAAATGAATAATGCGCGGGCGGATCGCACACTATACTAGTGTAAAGCAAATGATTTTTCTTTGAAATCTCAAATAGCTTTGCAAATACGCCGATCATTCGGCACATGTTTCCCCGACGACGATATGTCGACGGGGATTTTTTAATTCTTTAAGTTCAGTTCGTCTGTTATATTTAGCTTATTGTTCTGTGCATAAGCGTACAGTCTGAGCAAGTTTTCGTCGATAAACTCGTCGGGGCTGTGGCAATCGGAAGAGACGACAACTTTCGCGTCGTATTTTTTGCACAGTTCTATTAGCATATCCGTCGGGTACCTGAACCCGTGATTGCGAATACCGTTGGCGTTGAGCTCTACCGCAACATTGTTCTCGACAGCGGCGCGTATCGCGCGATCGAACGCCTCTGCCATGCCGAGCGTTATCTTCGGTTTGCGATAGAAAATAAGATCGGGGTGTGCGAACAATGCGAACTTACCCGAACGCAGTCCTTCGATCGCGCAGTAGAAATATGCGACTACGTCGGCTTCGCTCAGTCCGTCGCAAAAAGAATTACGCCGCGCGCCTTTTAAAATATACTCGTGCTGACCGAGCACAAGATAATCTAGCTTTTTCAAAAGTTCCGAGTAATACTCGTCATGCCCCGAGAAATACTCTATCTCCACCGCCGACAGTATGCGTATACGCTCGCCGTAAATCTTTCTCGCCTCGTCAAACTGCGGCAGATACAGTCTGTCCATCGTTTTTGGCGTGATATAAGGCTCGACCGTGCCGAGCGGCGACGCGCAATGATCGGATACGCCCAAAGTCTCCAATCCGAACTCGACCGCTTTTTTCACATAGTCGCACACCGTGCCGCCCGCATGCCCGCACAAATAATTATGCGTATGGTAATTGCTCTTGACGGATATCCTGCCGTACCCGTCCGTCGATTCGTAAAAGCCGTTAAGCATTTCTCGCCTCATTTTCTCTAATAATAATTTGGATCATTTACCGTCGGTACATATTATATACGCGCGCAACGCGAAGCGCCCGACTTACCACACGAAATTCGATTTTGCCGCTTCGCCGTTATCTATAAGGATATCCTGCGCCGTTGCCGAGCGGTTGACGACCGTCATGAAATACGCCCACTCCGCTATCTCTTCGGGCTCCGCCCACTTAGGGAGTAGCGTTTCGTTCATTATTTGCGCCCAAAGCTCGGGATCGTTCATGACGTGCGCGTTGAGCGCCGTCCGCACTCCGCCCGGCGAAAGGCTGTTGACCGTCGCGCCGAATTTCGCCGCGCGAAGCGCGACGTTTTTCATATACGCGACCATTCCGCCCTTGCTCGCGGCGTACTCGGGAAACTCCGCGCCCGTGGACGCGCTCGCAGACGCGATAAACAGCACGCTCTTGATATCTTTTTGAAACGCGTACTTCTCGGTGATGCGCATACTGCCTTTCAGATTGACGTCGATATCCCGACCCGAATCCTGAACGCCCGCATTGTTTATCAGTATTTCAACGCCGTCTATCTCGGGCAGTTCGCCCGAAAATACGTCGGTAACTATATGCGAATACGCGCCGTGCGCTACCGTTGCGGCGGCTACATCCATGCCTATGACAGCGTGCCCGCATGCCAAAAACTTTTCGGCTATCGCCTTACCTATGCCGCTACTCGTTCCCGTTATCAGTATTTTCACTTTGCTTCTCCTTTTTAAGCTCGAAGTATTCTGCGCCCACGCCGCGTTCTTTCCAACGCTTGGTCACGGCGTATCCGGGATAAAAGAACACAGCCTCGCATAACAGCTCTACAAGCATTCCCGTAACGGCGCAAGTCACACACTGCACGAGCGTCCAGCCGAAAAAGAAGTGACTGACTATGAGCGCGAAGATGAGATTGTCTATGAATTGCCCTATCGCCGTCGAAACGTATGCGCGAAGGATATACGCGGGCAGTCCGTCGGGGTTCTTTTTAAACGCCTTACCGATAGCGAAATTGGTAATATTATTTATGACCGCCGCGACGAGAAACGCCGCCGTGCTCCCGAACACAACGTACCAAGTCCCGCCGAAAGTGCTGTCCAGCGCTCCGTTTAAAAGCCCCTCGCTTCCCTCGACGAACGCCTCGCCCCACATGCCGGGAATGACGCTGCCGATGTACAGCAAAAGACAAAACAGCAGATTGACGACTATCGCGAGCACTGTCAGTTCGGTCGCCGCTTTTGGTCCGAAGTGCTTGGTCACGACGTCCATCGTGAAAAACGCGAACCACGACACGATTATGCCGCAATCGAGCGCGAGCCACTCTACGGGAATATCGATGCTCTTGTTCGCCAAAAGGTTCATGGCAAACACCGACATTATAAATATCACGACTATAAGCGTCGGAACGCTTTTCATCAGCGCGCGAAACTCGCAGAACTCGTTTTTGATCCTTTGTTTTAACATAATGCAACTCCTTCGGCCGAATGAAGTCGACATGTACAAGGCGCGCCCAATACGATGTATACCCACCGCACTTCAATAAAAAAGGGCGCACTGCGCCCATCCTTCCCTAGTTTTGGTTTAGCGCGATCGCCCTATTATTTCGGTACGGGCGTTGCGCAAGATAGGATGGTCACGAACTGTCTGTCGTCAAACGGCATGAATACTATAACACTCTCGCATACCTATGTCAAGAATATTCTTATCGGTATGGTTATAAGAACTCGACATTTTATCCGCAACGTTATAGCCCCCAAGCATAGCTTGAGGGCTTTGGAGCTACTGGGCGGACTCGAACCGCCGACCTGCTGATTACGAATCAGCTGCTCTACCAACTGAGCCACAGTAGCATAAACGCAAGATATTTAATTGTGGGTTCGGCGGGGAGAAGAACCGCCGCGTCCCGTTAGGGACGTCGTCGCGCCAGCGACGAAACCTGCTGCTACGTAGCACGAGCGGAGCGAGTATTACGAATCAGCCGATCCAACTGAGCCACAGTAGCATTACTGCCTGTATTCTCGACATGGTGCCGAACGAATATCATTCGCAGTTGCGGTTTTAATTATATCACGAGGATATGGTTTTGTCAAACGCTTTTGCGGCATTTTGTCGTGTTTTTAAGCCGACTGCCGTCGCGCTCAAAAAACCCGTTACAGCGACGTTCTGCGGTACAGCGCCTGCGATAGCGTCACTGCGTCGGCGTATTCCAATTCCGAGCCCATGGAAATGCCCTGCGCGATACGCGATACCGGCACGCCCAAGGGTTTAATAAGCCGCGCGAGATACACCGCTGTGGCTTCGCCTTCTACGTCGGGATTGGTCGCGACTATTACTTCGTCCACGCCGCTCAGTCGCGACAACAGCGATTTTATATTAAGGTCGTCGGGAGTGCGGTTATCCATGGGCGAAAGCGTTCCGTGAAGCACGTGATAAACGCCGTCGAACGCGCCCGACTTTTCGATAGCCGCTATATCTTTGGGGTACGACACCACGCAGATCTTTTTTGCCGAGCGCGACGCGCAGATATCGCAAACGTCCGAGTCGGTAAAGTTGCCGCACACCGAGCACAGCTTGACGCTGCTTTTTACTTCTTTGAGCGCGGCGCAAAACGCGTCGACCTGGTCTTCCGTCATATCAATAACGGCGTACGCATAGCGCAACGCCGTTTTCTGGCCTACGCCCGGCAGCGTCGAAAAACGCGCCGCGAGCGCGGCAATGCTTTTTATCTCTTTCATTAAAACGCGCCGCCGAGCTGAGAGAGCGGGCTGTTCTTAACGAGCTCGTCCGCTTCCGCATACGCCTCGTTAGTCGCCGCCGTGATAAGGTCTTCCAGCATTTCCACGTCATCGGGATCGACCACTTCGGGTTTGATCGATATGGAAATGAACCGCTTGCTGCCCGACAGCGTAACAGTAACCGCACCGCCGCCCGCAGAACCCATAACGCGCGCTTCTTCCAAGTCCTCGCGCGCTTTCGCCATTTGCTCTTGCAGTTTTTGCGCCTGCTTCATCATTTGCTGCATATTCATGCCGCCGCCACCGCCGCCGTAGCCGCCGAACTTACCCATAAAATTCACCTATCCTTAAATTATATTTGCTATACCCTGTCGATCTTTTACTTATCAGTCTTCCCAAAGATCGGAATAACGGTCCTTGTATAGCGTTGCTTGCTTTTTGTAATTGTAGTTGAGTATCTCCGCTTCCCACGTGCTGTAACGCGCGTTCTCGCGTGTCGTGCGAATGGGCTCGGCGATAAGATCGTAATACTGTTCGACCTTGCCGGGCGTGGTGTAGTCGTAAAGATCGACCGCGCCGACCTTGGTCGTGTCTGCAAAGTACATGATGTGAACGCCGTAATCGGTTATTACTTTCTCGTAGTACACGTCGCCTACTTTGAGGTTTTTGCGCATGTACAGCGCCGCGTCGGTAAACTCTTCCATATAGCTGTTGCCGTCCTTGGAGTTTTTGACGACGTAGCCCTTGTTGTTGTCGAACGCGCCGGGGTCGGTGTTGTATTTGTAAATAAGATCGTCGAACGCGAGGTTGGCGAGCCGAGTATCGTCCTCGTCCTGCAACGGGAGCATTTTTGCGCGTATCTCGCCCATTACTTCGTCGACCGTCATGGGATGCGAAAGATCATCCTCGCCGTTCACGTGCGGATAGCACACGATGCCCGCGGCGAGCTGCCGACGGAAGCCTTCTATCTGCGCTTCGGTCACTCCTGCACGCTCTTTATAGGCTTTGAGCTCAGCCGTTTGCGCGTCGGAGAACGGGAGCAGAATGTGCTTGACGTAGAAATAATCGTCGTTGGGATAGAACAGTACGGTATTGCCCGCAGACATTGCCGAGTCAAACGCCGCCGCGCTCTGCGAGAACGAACTCGTTTGCATGTTGAGCATCGAGCGGTACGACGCGTACACTTCCTCGTCGCTTACTGTAACGCTGTCCGTAAGATAGTCTTTGAGCGCGTTTATCTTGAACGAGCGCTCAATGTTCTTGCCGCTGATATAATACATATAGTGCGTGTCGCCAAGTATGGGATACACGTAAGATATGCCTTTCGTGTTGATCGTGTTCTCGATGAGTTTTTTATCGGCGTCGAACTTTTTGCGGTCCTCGTCGGTAACGCGGAAGTCGTCTTTTACTCTGTCGTATAACAGCGATATGAACCGACGGAGCGCTTCGCTCTCGAGCGAGCGTTTCTCGCTGTCGCCCGAAAGTCCGGGATAGTTGATAAGCTCGGGCTCCCATTCCACGGTGTCCTCGGGCGTGTAGTCCTCGTCCGTTTCCACGGGCTTGACGGGATAGGTCGTTTCGGCATCGCTCGAGTCGGAATCGGTTTCGATATGCGGTTTGTCGCGCTCGTCGAGTATTTCGTTCTCGATAGACAGTATGGTGCTGTCGATAACCGAATATATCTGCTTTTTGACGTTGTTACGCTCGGTGATACCCCATTTTACGAGTCCCGCGTCGATAAGCGCGTCCGCCTCGTTAATTACGAGCTCGGTGTCTACGAGCATTTCCATTGCGGCTTCTATTATGCCTTTTGCCGTGGACGCGGACTGCGAAAGCGAGGAATAGTTGTTGTTTACGTACTCCACGAGGTCGTACTTGTAAATGGTGCGCTTTTGCGTTTTGTAGACCTTGGTCTCGGGCTCGTCGTCATCATTGCGTACGGTATTGGTTATCTCGTACGACTTTATCTCCGCCGCTACCTGACGGTAGTCGCGTTCGTTATTGTGCTTGAAAAACGAGCAGCCCGTGAGCATGGTCGCCGCCATCACTATCGTAAGTATGCTTATTACTAAACGTTTAAACATCTATAACACCTATAAAGAGATTTATCGTTTGATCGGCTCCCGCGCCGTTCGGTCGGCACCTGCCGTACTTATCCCCACTCGCTCGCGCCCGCCGATAGCGGGCACTTAGACTTATGGACATAATTCCGTTTATCATTATACTAAACCGCGCCGAGAAAATCAAACGTTTTAATAGGTTTTTTCCGTTTTATATACAAATTATTCCCCCCCCCAACCAAATGTCAGACGACTGTCGTGTGTTTGCTTGCATTGTTGGTTTTGCGTCACACCCGAATAATAGCGTTACATTTCGCCTACCTTTCGTAGGGAGCGCAGCCCCCTGCGCTCCGCTCATGACGCGTCAAATAAACCATAGCGGCGGGCAAGAGTCTGCCCGCCCTACGGTTTGGTTACGATTGGTTTGGAGTGGCAACCATGCGGCGGTTCGCCTAGATTCTTCACTGCGTTCAGAATGACAAGAAACGAGAGTTAACTTTCTTACCTTCATACAGAATATACCGATATCGATACCTGTCATCCTGAGGCGAAGCCGAAGGATCTAGGCGAACCGCCGCAGAACGACAACGCTAAACAAACGACAACCCATAAATACACACTGCTATTATTCGGGTGTAACGCACGATCATCAACTACGTCCACACACGACATTCGTCAAACATTTGGTTTGAAAACGCCCCGACGGTAAGTCGGGGCGTTTTGTTAATGATTATTTGTTGTCGTTGTGACGATTTCTCGCCGCGGCGCGCTGCGCTTTGTAAGCCTTACGGCACTCGGGGCAACGCGTGGGCTCATGCTCGAAACCCTTTTCCGCGTAAAACTCCTGCTCGCCGGCGGTAAACGTGAATTCCTTGCCGCAGTCTCTGCAAGTCAAAACCTTATCGGTCATAGTAGTCGGTTATCTCCTTTAAAGATTCAATTTTTAAAACCGCCACTAACGAAGAGAGTAACCAAACTTTATAAGTAAGCCGATTTAAAACTTGTATCTACAGTATACCGCGCTACGTATGGAATGTCAATCAAATCCGCCGTACAATAATGCGTTTTTTACCGCCGCAAAAGCGACCTCGCCCGCGCCGTTTACTCGTCGCCGTCCGCGCCTTGCTCCTTTACCGCCGCGGCTTCTTTGGATATTTCGGTATCGCTATCGGCGCTCACCGCCTCTGCGGTCGCGGCGTTTTCACGCGCACGCAGCACGACTACGAGCCGCCAAACGAGCACACCTAATCCCGCTGCCGCAAGCACGCTGCACACAATGGGGATTATCTTGTAGTACGCAAAGCCCGGAATGACGCGATAGCCGTGGATGTGTCCGTTCATAGCCGACGAATTGGCTACCGTAAACAGAACGTTTTTCGCGGCGCTTTTCGCATACGCGATATTCTCGTTTACGTCCTTGCCCGACAGCACGCCCGACCATTCGGGATCGTTGATATTGAGCTTTATGTCGCCGCCGGCTTCCACCATCTGCTTATTGTTGCTCTTCATGTAGTTGCCGGTATCGTAATCGGTAAGGACCATGCCTTTAAACCCGAACTCGTTGCGAAGCACGCCCGTGATAAGATCGTAGTTGCCGCCCGCCCAAGTCGCGCCGAGCCTGTTAAACGACGACATGACTGCGGTGCATGCGGGCATTTCGGTCTGTTTCATTTCGTAGCCGACGGTCTTACCGCTTTCGTCCTTGACAGCGGAGTTATAATTGACCGTCACCGTATTGTCGCGTATGGTCAGCTCGAACGGTCTGAAATACAGTTCGCGCATAGCCTGCTCGTTGGAGAAAGTCAAAAGCCCGTTCTGGTCGCGGTGCGTTTCCTGATCGTTGAGCGCGAAGTGCTTGACAAACGCATACATGCCTTTTTTAGCCGCGCCGCGCACTTGCACTTTGCCCATGATGCCGCTCAAATACGCGTCCTCGGAATAGTATTCGAAGTTGCGTCCCGAAAACGGCGTGCGGTGCAGGTTGAGCCCCGGACCGTACCAGCCCTGAGCGCCGCCGTGCAAACCGTCCTCGCCGATAGCCTCGCCCACTTTCTCTGCGAGATCTATATCCCACGTGCTCGCAAGCATGTACTCGGTCACCCAAGTCATCGCTTTCAAGCCGTCGCCTATGGGAATGGAACCGTGAACGCCCGCCACATTGAGCCCCGCGGGTCCGTCGAGATCGACGGTCTCGGGCTTATTGACCGACGGCATGGCTACCGTCTTGTGTCCGCTGCCCGCGATGAGCTTAGAAAGCTCTTCCGCCGTGACCTGCTCCATAAACATTTCCCAAAGCGGATCGTCGTAATCGAGTCCGCGCATATCGACTAGGTCGATGCCGTGATCGACTCCGAGCTTAGGCTTTACGCCGTTATCGGCTTTTTCCGATTCGGGTCTGAGCGAGTCTCTCGACGTAAGTTTTTCGAGCAAGCCGTCGGGCATGACCGCGCGGAACTGCTTTCCGTCTATCTCGGCGCACGCCGCAAGATGGTAGTTGCCCCACGGGTTTTTGCCGTCGCAGCCCACTTCCGACTGCTGTGTGGCGTAACGCAGTCCGTTGTTGTCCATTGCCGCCCAATTATTGCGCGAAAGATACGAAGAGCGCTCGATGAGCGTAGCATACGAAAACCTGTTCTTAACGTTGCCTATCGCCTCGTCGTCCGAAAGCGTGAACTTATACGCAAACTCCACCGAGCTTTCCGATTGCTCTACGCCCGTGACTTCGGACGTTTCGCATATACGATCGAGAACAGCCGCGTCGCCCGCGCATTTCTTTTTGAGCACGTTGTTTACCGCGGTATGTGCGTCGGGCGCGAGCGTCACGTAATAGTCGCCCGCCTCGAGAATGTATCCGCCGTCGCCGCTGTCATCGTACGACTTGAAATCGTTGATATTAAAGTCTATCTCGACGCGCTCGTTTTTTTGAGGCGCTATAATGCCCGTCTTTTTGAAACCGCCGAGATTGACCGCCGCTTTTTCCACGTGGTTGGCTATGTCGTAATCGGTGTACGGCGCTTGGTAATAGAGCTGCACAACGTCTTTGCCGCTGCGCGAGCCCGTGTTAGTGACGGTGACGGACGCTGTAGCGTTTCCGTCCGCGTCGGGCGCAGTGACCGAAAAATCGCTCCAACTAAACGAGGTATACGACGCGCCGAACCCGAACGGATAAGTCACGGTGGAAGCGTAATCGTACTCGCCTACATTGGTCCTGCCCAAAACGACGTCTTCGTAGCGCGTCTCGTAATACTTGTAGCCTACGTAGATACCCTCGTTGTAGGTGACAAAGTAGAACGGGCAACGCCCCGCGTCCTCGTTTATCTGGTCTTTGCCGTTGCCGTATATGCCGGTGCCGTAAGTGACCGCGCCGCCGCTGTACATGATAACTCGGCCCTGCTCGTCGGTAAACACCGCGTCACCGAAGTTTTGCGCCGCGGGCGAAGAGAAGTTATCGTATACGAGCGTATCCACCAAATGCCCGGACGGAGATATCTCGTTGCCATCCGCGTCATAGCCGCGAAGAACGTATCCGAGTCCGTATACGCCGAACCGTCCCGCGCCGGGGAAGTTGATAACGGCTTTGATGTTTTTGTATTCTTGGGTATCGAAAACAAACCCGAGCTCGAACGCGTTATTGGAGTTGACGAGAATAATTACGCTGTCGTAATGCTCGCCGAGGAATTTGACCGTATCGCGCTCGTTTTTATCGAGCTCGAGATAATGCTCGCCGCGCGCGCCGCCGAACTCGTACATATCGCGAGGCTCGTCGCCGCCCTCGCCGCCCGTGCGCGAAATAACGAACATGGCGACGTTGCTTCTGTCTATGCTGTTCATGACGGCGGCGTCCGACTCCAATACGGAAACGGGACACTCGTCAATTTTCCAATCGCAGCCTCTGCCGTAATTGACGACGCCGACGCCCCTGCCGTAATTTTTGCCTTTACCCGTCTTGTAAAAATCCCACAGCTTTTGATTGACCTTAAAGCCCGTGTGCTCGAGTCCCGTTTTGAGATCGACGGTCAGCTCGAAACTACCCGAGCCCGAACCCGAACCGCCGCTCACGAGATTGACGGACGAAACGCTGTAAAGATCGAACTGCGTGCCTTTTGCAAGCGGCAAAAGCCCGTCGTTTTTGAGCAGCGTCGTTCCGTCTTGGGCGACTTCCGCGCACAGTTTTGTTTCGTACTCGTAAAGGTCTTTCGCGCTGTCGAAATCGCTCTTGACGTATTCGAGATCGGCGCCGTAAGTATCGCCGCTCGTCTTTGACGCCGTTCTGCCCAAACGCGCGGTCAGCTCGGCGTCAAAGACGCCGAGCGTGAGCGCATCGAGTATGACCGTGATAACGACTACAAGCGCGATACCCAACGAGAGTATGAGCGTTTTGAGCTTTTTGGTCATCTTTTTCTTTCCTGTTTCTGCCGAGCCTGTCAAAATATTTTCTCCGAAGTTATTCCGCCGCCTTAACTTTCATAGCGACTTCGCTTATGGTAACGTCGCCCGTTTCCGCGCCGCTTTCCATGTTGTTAAGTCCGAAAGCGAGATTGTCGCCGCCGTTAATCGTGATCTCGACCACTATCTCGGCGTTTGCGGCGAGCTCGATAGTCACGCCGTTGTACTCGTCCTCGCTGATATCGGACAACTCGAGCGGAGCTCCGTCGACGGTCACGCCCGTGATCACACATTTATATCCCGCCGCCGCGCTTTGCACGTTGATGCGCAGTTTCCCCGCTATGTCGAGATTGTTTTTGATCTTCATGTGCACGACGTTGTTTTCGCCGTATGTGGGCGCAAGATTAAGGTTGGAGCTTACGACGGGTTTTTCATCGTGCTTGATATTTACGCCGTTTGCCGCCGATTCGTGCTTAAATTTGTTTGCACCGCCATCGGGAACGTACGCGCTGAGTCCGGCAAGATCAATCGCCGTCCAGCCCTCGCCCTCGGGAAGAACGGGGTCTACGGTCTCTATTTCTTCGGTGTCGAAGCTCATATCGGATATATCAACGCTGCCAGTATGCGTGGTATCGTCGTCATACTGAGCGGAATCCACGTAGATCTTGATATTATCCGAACCGACGCCCGTCTTAAACACTATCTTACCCGTCACGGTACCGCCTGCGGAAATGCGCAACCAGTCCCCGCCGCCGTACGGATAATCGTTGCCCGAGCTCTCGACGTCGCCTTCGTATTTGGCGGAAAGGTTGCTGTAATTGCCGCCCGTATATACCGCGTCGACGGGACAACCGATGTCTATACGGATCTTTGCGGTCGCCGAACCGTTATTGACGATCTTGAATTTGAATACGTTATTTTCTCCGATAATGTCGGCTACGTTAGTCGAAACGTTTTTATAAGCGTTACCGGTCATATCTTCGTAAGCAATCGTCATGGTCTTTTTGTCGTCCGAGGACGTAACCGTATATCCGTCGCCGGTAAACGATACTTCGTCAGTTCCGATAAGAACTTTCGATTCTTCCACGGGTGCGGGAGCTTCGCCGTCTTCGGCGGTAATGCCTTGTATATCGGAAATGGTTATATCGCCCGCGGTAGCCGTCGCGCCGTTGGTGGAGTTAAGGAATACGACCAATTGATCGACCGTGATCTTTTCGCACCTTATCTTGCAAGCGACTTCGGCGGTATCGCCCGCCGCAAGCTTGACAAGCGCCGCTCCGTCCGCGTTGAGATATTCCGCGCCTTCGTAATCGGAATCGATACCGATGATGCCCGAAGCGGAAGGATTCTCTCTTTTGATATCTACGCGAACATACGCTTCGTCCGTTTCGGAATTGTTTTTGACTTTGAACTTGATCCAGGAATAGTTGGACGCAAGCCCCATGCCGCTGCAAGAATATCCGCTCGCTTTAACGGTATGAGACATATTGATCTCGGTCTCCGTTGCCGAAACGGTATAAGGCTCGGTGTATTTGCTGAATCCCGATGCGTCGATACCCGTCCAGCCTTCTTCGGGAGCCTCGACGGGGGGGGCGGGCGGAGCGACGGTGGGATCGTCCTGAGCCGCCGCCGAAGTCGCTATATACTCGTACTGCGCTTTGCCCGAGAAATCGTCTTCGAATTTTCCCATCCACGCTTCCGAACGCTCGGTACCCGTCCAGTAGTTGGTGAGTATCCTGCCTGCCGTGGAGGGCATGGGATTTTTTGCCGAAGCTTTTACTTTGTGCACGGGTTTGCCGTCTACGAACCATACTATGTACTCGCTCGTCCAACGGAAGCCGTACGTATGGAAATCTTTGGATGCGTCAAAGCCGAGGTTGTATTTGTATTCGTGCTCGCCCTTTCCGTCTACGAAATAGTTGAACTGAACGAACGTCGTGTCATAGCCGAGGAACTCTATATCGATCTCGTCGTGCTTATTGGGTTCGCCCGTCTCGTAATCGACGTCGTAAGGACCTGTGCATACGAAGAACGTGCTCGCAGTACCCTTAACGCTTGACGGTTTCATTTTTACTTCGTAATCGCCGTAACCGTAATATTTGGACGTGCGGAGCTCGCCGCCGTAGTAATTCGCTTGGCAGTCCTTCATCTCGGGAACGTCGTAGTCAGGATTGCTCTCCGCCTCGTCCGCATCGTACTCGGGATTCCATACCTGCTCTTTCTCTTCCATGGGCGAAAGCGAAAGCTCCGCCATGTTATTGTCGAACGATACGTTCTCTTCGTTCCAGAAAGTATTGAAAACGTCGCCGTTTTCAAAACCGGTGGACGGAAAAACAGCCGAACGATCCGCCGCCGAACCCGTCGTGTAATCGGCTATTTTGGTCGCTTTCAATGTTTCGTCGGTAAGATTTTCCTTACCGTCGCCTTTGCCGTTGCCGCAACCCGCGAGCGCGCCGCCGCAAAGCGCAAAAGCCAATGCCGAGGCGACTACCGCGCCCACAACTTTCTTGTTTTTCATATCATTTTCTCCCATATGAATTTTATTGTTTTCTCGCTTTTTGCGAGTTTAAACCGTTTTTATGCGTTCCGTTCTCGGCGCAAAACTATCGCGCCGAAAAAACTAGATAGCTTTATACCCTATCCATTTGTATTCGGCGTCGGGCACGGGGAATACCCTGTCGAACCGACCGGACCAATCGACGACATTATCGTCGCCTTCGGACTTGCCGGGCCAGGCGTTTATCATTATTTTGCCGGGTACCGACGGGATATCCGTGGTTGCGGAATACACGCCCACTCCGTCCACGTACCAGGTTATCTTGTCTTGCTCCCACTTGAAACCGTACTCATGGAAGCCCTCGGACGCGTCAAAGCCCAAGTCGTACAAATGCTCGTGCCCGCCTACGCCGTTCGTAAAATAGTTGAACTGCACTTTGGTGGTATCGTTGCCGAGTATCTCTATATCTATCTCGTGCCACTCGGTGCCGTCGCTCGGACCGGTGTAGGTAAACAGCGAAGTTATAACGCCGTCGCGCTTTATCGCTTTCATGTTCACCGAAAAATATCCGTAACCGTACTTTTGCTGAGTGCGGTACTCGCCCGCCCTGTTTACGCCGTTGTCGTCGGTTATCTTCAACCTAAGCGACTGCGAGCCGCTGTCGTACACCACGTTGTCTCTGCTCCAAACGCAGTCGAACATGCCGCCGTTAGTCCAATCGTGCGCGTACTCGAACAGATCGTCGCGCTTTCCGTATGTAAAATCCGCCAGTTTGTCGTTTACGCCGGTATAATTGCCGTAATCGGGTTTCGGTTCGGGTTCCGGATCGGGATCGGGGTCCGGCGTCGGGTCGGGGTCCGGCGTCGGGTCGGGTTTCGGTTCGGGATCGGGATCGGGGTCGGGGTCCGGTGTCGGGTCGGGTTTCGGTTCGGGATCGGGCGTAGGATTCGGGTCCGGATCTTCGCCGCCCTGAGCTTCCAGCGGTTTATAGCTTACCCATTTATACTCTGCGTCGGGAACGGGAAAATCCGATTTGTCAAAAACGCCAAGCCAATTTTTTACGTTGCCTTCGCCTTCCGACTTGCCGTTCCAAACGTTCATCATTATTTTCGAGTCGTGCGACGGGATGTTTGCGGTCGCGCGGTAAACGCCCTTGCCGTCTACGTACCAAGTTATTTGGTCCTCTTCCCACTTAAAGCCGTACTCGTGAAAGCCCTTGGACGCGTCAAAGCCGAGGTCGACGACTTTTTCATGCTTGCCGACGCCGTTAGTAAAATAATTGAACTGCACTTTCGTCGTGTCTTTGCCTAAGAACTCTATATCTATCTCGTCCCACTGCGGACGGTTGGTGTATGTAAAAAACGACGAAACAACGCCTTCGCGCTTTATCGCTTTCATGCGCACGGAATAATAGCCGTAGCCGTAAGACTCATGCGTCTGACATTCCGCGCCGTATATTTTATTGTCGCCGCTCGTCAGTTTAAGGCGCAGCGATTGACTGTCCGCGTCGTACACGGCGTTATCCCTGCTCCAATCGCAGTCGAACATGCCGCCGTTGCTATACCCGTTCGGCACGTAAAAAACGTCGTGCGGCAAGCCTTTTGTAAAGTCGGCTATCTTGTTGTTGATTCCGGTATAAGAACCGAGATTTTCGGGGATTTCGTCCTTACCGTCGCCGTCGGGCGTTCCGCAAGCGGAAAAACACGCGCTCGCCGCAATGAGCGACGCGAGTGATATCGCAATTTTCCCGAACTTTTTCATAGAGCGCATACTCCCATAATGTACTTCCGTATGGTTCTGACATTTTAAAATAGCTCGCGACGGTTGTCAATACCCTTTTCTTTAATTGCAAAAATTTTACTTATTTTGCTGTTTTAACGCGGATTTGCCGCGGGAAACAGTATAGTCAGTTTGAAAATATCGCCGTCGGTGTCGATTATCATTTCGCCACCGTACTTGCGAACTATCATGCGCATGCTCGCCATGCCGAAGCCGTGGTTGCTTTTGTCCGTCTTTGTGGTGACGGGCAAGCCGTCAGACAGTTCGGCATTGCCTATATAAAAGTTTTCGGCGGAGACGATGACCATGTCGTCCTTGGCTCTTACTACTATGTCTATGACTCGGCGCTCGCGCTCGGTAAGTTTGGTCACGGCTTCGAGCGCGTTGTCCGCGATGTTGCCGAACAGACAGTACAGATCGCCGTCGTCCATGAACGACAGCCGCGCACCGTCTATCATGCACGACAGCGTAATGCCGTGCTGTTCGCAGTACAAGCTCTTTTCGGTAAACAGAACGTTCAACAGCTTGTTGCCCGTTTCGATATTACTGTCGTATATCGCTATCGATTTTCTGAGGTCGGCGACGGAACCCGGCGACGCGCCGTCCTTTATCGCCGCGTCGAGTTTGTATTTTATGTCGTGACATTTGATATTGATCATGTCGATGGTGTCTTTGCTTATGCGGTACTGCTGCTCGCTCTGGCGTATCGCGTGGCGGAGCTGTTCGACGTCGCGCTGCAATCCGCGCTGTTCGAGCGTTTTATACATTATAAGCAGTATCGCTATGCAACAAACTGCGTTCATGACTATGCTCGCCGTTCTCAGCGCAAAAAGCGCGTCAGCCTCGACGCGCGGCTGATTGATGTCGATGCCCGCGCGCGTAAAATAAATGTCTTCTACGGAACACAGCACGACCGACACGACGAGTATGAACACGGCGACAATGAATATGCCGTAGTCGAGCCGTTCTATCGGGAGCTTGCGGCTCATTCTTTTAAGCCCGATAAACCATGCCGCCGTCGCCAGCGCACCGAACACCGCATAGTACATGAGTCGGAATAAGAATACGCCCAAAGCGCCTGAGCCGAAGTCGTATATGCCTATGAGCTTACCCAAAAAATACTGTAAAAGATAAACGTTGTAAACGAGGTTTTGTACGGCGTACGCCGCTGCCGAACAGAACAATACGGTCTGTTTGTTTTCTCCGAACATAAAAAGACCTTGCGCGAACACCATGCCGAAAAGCACGATATACACAAGCACTCTGCCCCAAGTCGTTTCGCCGAAAGCGGTATAAAACGCGGCGACGCCGATGGACGCCGCGAGCACCGCCGCCGTAGACCCGACCGTTCTCAGCCAAAACCTGCGCTTGCGATTGAGCTTTGACGCAAGCATAAACAAAAACACGTAAAGCTCGAACAGAAATTCGATCATTACCATGCCGTAGTTTGTAAACAGTTCGCCCGCCGTCATTTTTTGCCCGCTCCGTCCGAACGCCCCGATGCAAACCACTGCGCTAAGTTGGTCAGAAACGCCGCCCGTCGCGGTCGACTTATGGCAAGCTCGTCGTTGCCGACGGTCACCGTCGAACCCTTAACGCTCACGACAAACTGCGGGTTGACGAGATAGCAGTTATTGCAACGCAAAAACCCGCGACTCTCCAACTGCTTTTCCACCGCGGAAAGCACGCCCGTAGTTTGTATAACGTCGTCCACCAAATGATAGTAAAGTCTATGCTTGAGTATCTCCACATACATGAGCCTGTCGCACGATATCCTGACCATGCCGCCCGCAATGTCGAGCGCTATGTCGCGGTCCTCGGACATCACGTATCTATCGAGCGCCTTGCGAAACTTCAACGAAAAATCGTAGTACGTAAAGGGTTTGAGTATATACCCCACCGCATCCACTTCGTAGCCCTTTTGCGCGTACTGCATGAGGTTGGTGATAAATATGAGCGATACGGACTTATCCATCTTTCGGAGCTCGAACGCCGCGTCCATGCCGTTTGACCTTGGCATCTGAATATCCATGAACACGACGGCGTAAACCGCTTTATAGCCGTCGAGAAAATCCGCCGCGTCGCGAAAACGCACGATATTAAACTCGCAGTCGAATTCCGACTGATACCGCTTGATACTCTCGACGAGCTTTTCCGCCGCCGAGTCTTCGTCTTCGACTATGGCTATGTTTTTCAATTCCGCCGCCCCGATATAATCGTTACATACGAATAGTATACCGCTTTTTCGCGCGCATGTCAATAGCGGAAAATAAAACAGCAGGGCGCAAAACCTCAGCCGCCGCGATAAATACGGCTGCGAAAAATTACACATTGGCAAAAATATCCGCAGAATTTACTTTACAAATAAATTTTTATATGTTACACTATGTCTTGCCGTGAGGATAACGGCATAACAACTTCGGGGATATAGCTCAGTTGGTAGAGCGATGCGTTCGCAACGCATAGGTCATGGGTTCGAGTCCCACTATCTCCACCATTGGGGGCGCAGTCGAACACTGGGGGCTGTTTGTGTACAGTACCGGGTTCGTTGCATCCATACCATTACCGACGCCGTAAGGCGCCAAAAAGAAAAGCCCCACCGCGGAAGCGGCAGGGCTTTTTCTTTTGTGTTGATTTAGTAAGCGGTGGCGCCGTCTGCATAGAACACACGCCAGTCGAAGCCGAGCAAGAGCCCGATGCGCTTCGCCATATCAGGTGAAGGGGTTTTCTTCCCGCTGATGATATAAGTGAAGTATGAGCGGTCAACGCCTAAGATGAGCGCCGCCTGATTTTTGTTAAGGTTGCGCTGCGCGAGCCCGTTCTCGACTTCCACGGCCGCGCGGAACTTTACCGCGTCCTCGCTTTCGTAGGGTTCAGCTTTTACGAGAGTCACAAAATCGTCGCCTTCGACTTTAATATCGGAGACTGCGCTCGGGGCGGGTTGCTCTTGCTGTTCATCGTCAAACCATACAAACAGCGCATCGCCCGCCATAACAACAGCTTCCTCGAGTGTATCGGCTTCGGTTACACAGCCGGGCAGATCAGGAAATTCCACCCAGTAACCACCTTCTTCGGCTTTGTGAAAGACTGCAGGGTAAATTATATTTTTCATGTTTTTATCTCCTTATTTTTATTTTGTGCAGGTAGGGCTTATTTCAGCCCTGCCTGCTTGAGTATCGCTTGTTCGGTTCCTTTTTTCAGCTCCTTGCTGTGCATTGGCACCGTTGTCTGTTTTCCCGTTTGTGGGTTTCGCAGTCTCAGGTGCGAGGTTCCCGGTTGTCGAACTTCTTCGAAGCCGTTCGCCTTTAAGTATTTGACCATTTCTTTCGGTGTCATTGGCATCTGTTACCACCTCCTGTTTACATTCTTATTATACTACTTTGTTGACCGAAAGTCAACACTTTTTCGCAAGAAAATTGCGATTTTTTTAATTTTTTTGCAAAAAGAAAAAGCCCGCAGGACGGCGTGTATTTCCGTCTGCGGGCTTTGTTTATTTATTGGGTGTTTGTGCGTTGCCGCCGTCCGTAGGCGGTGTGGCGCCGTTCTGGGCGGTCGTTTCGGCATTTTCGTCATTTTGTTCGACGACAGGCAGTTCCGCCGCCGTTGCGCTGGTCTTTTTCTTGATCGCCGCCTTGAGTTTATCAAATAAGCCGCTTACAAGGTCGCCCGCGGGCGTTGCCTTAATAATTGCGTAAATGGCTTGATCAAGCGTAAAAATAGCAAGTCCGACCGCGAAGAAGTATTCCGCGGAGAACTGCCCCGATGCCGCCAGATAGATCGCCGACGCGATCAGCGAGAAGCCGATCGTGATCGTGAGATATAAGAAGTGGCGCCATTTTTCGGCGAGCTTCCTGAACACATTCCCGTATTTGAGGATGCAGAGTAAAACGACGCCGCCCAGAGCGATGAGCCCGAGCGGCAAGCCGTAGGTTTTGATGAAGTTGATGATCAATTCGTCCATGTGATTGTCTCCTTATTTTTTGCTTTTCTTCCGAGCAACAGGCGGATCGGCATAGATAGCCTGAACGCCCTGCTCCGTCAGGAAGTCCTTCAACTCGTGCTTTACGCGCTGGGCATAATCGAGCGCGGCGTGCATATCGCCGTTACAATGCGCGTCTGGAATGCGCTGAACGGCGCGGGCTGTCGCTTCCCCGAGCGCGATAGATGCGCCGATGGCGCGGATCGTGTTGAGTTCGTTTTTTTCGCGGGCTTCTTCGCGCTGGGCTTCGCGTTCTTCGCGGCGTGCTGCTTCTGCAGCCGCCTCCGCGTCGCGCTTTTCGATCTTGCGTTGTAGTCTCCAAAAGAACAGGCCGACAAGCCCGCCCGTGAATGCTGACGGCAGTCCGATTGCGAGAGCGAACTGCCAGACTGTTAGCGTCATGTGTTTACTTCTCCTTTTTTGAGTATTTGAACTGCGGGCGGCAATTCGGTTCCGAGCGTTGCGTTATAGGTCGTTTGAGCGGCAGCGATCCGCTCGTAAAGATCCACGTCGTCGCGCTCGTTAAGCCTGATTGCCATGTCCCTGATAATTGCGTTCTGGAGATCCACCAGAGCGCAGAGCTTTGCGATGAGTTCCGTATTCATTGAGCCTCCGATTTATTCAACCGTAAACGGCTCGCCGATGAACGTCTCGTATTGCTCGGCGGTAAGTATGCCAGCGGCAACGTCGTCGCGGGCGATCGTCTTAACGTCGGGCTTCAGTTCGGCGGGTATGCTCGCAAAAGTGCGGGCGCCGCGCTGAATGCTTCGCCAGTAACTGTAGGCGATAGTTTTGACTGCCATCTTTTAACCTCCTATAATTTGTTCGTAGATCTCGATCAGGGCTTCGTCCTGCTGCGCTAAACGCTCATAAAGGGCGATCGCCGTCTCATCCGATTGCGCGAGTTCTTCGGCTTGCTGTGCGGTTTTCACGCGCAGCTCCGCGACTTCCCCGCCGCCGTCCGTTTCGACAATGAGAACCGTCTCGGCGCCGTCGATAGCGTTCTGCCCTGCCAGATTGTAGGGGGAGCCTTTGAAAGCTATGCCGACGGCTTCGTCTTTCGTCGATTCGATAAAAGAGCCTTCGGAACTCACTTTAATAAAACGGACGGAGTCGGTCATTCCGAGCTCCGTCCCGCCGGTCGTAATGATTTTGAACATCATGCACCTCCTTCGATGACTTTGAGAATATATTGCAACGTCGCAATGTCCGCATTAAAAAATGCGTGATTCCATAACCAGTGGTCGGGATGCTCACGCATTTTGTAAGGCTTCAATTTTTCGTCGTCCCAGATTCGGTTCCACGCTTCGAGGCGTTTCGCTTCGTCTTTCGGATTGGGTTTCGGTCGGAGTCGGCTCTGGATCTCCTGTGTAAGTCGCCCGCGCTCGATTCCGTGCCCGTCGTCGTTTCGCGCCAAGTATTGGTGGGCGTTTTCGCTCATTACGAAAAAGAGCGGTTTGCCGTCTTTTTCGAGGATCTCGCCGTTCAGGGTGCAGAGCGTTCCGAACGGAAGATTGACGTCGCCGCTTAAGCTCTTACAACGTAGTCGTCTGTGAACCACATATTGCATGGCTGGATGTCCTCCTTAAAATTTTCGATTTTCTCGGCTGAAAAGCCGAACAGCTTGTAGAATAACCGCCGCAACGACAAGACGCGGTTGTGGTCATCGTAGTTCTCGAAGTATGCCAGAGAGCTCTGTGTGAGCGTGTATAGATCTTCGAGTGTTTTCTCTTTGTTCTCGATTTTTCTTTTGAACGCCTTCAGCTTTCTGCGGAACCTGTAAACGCTTTGACGATTGCCGTGAATGACAACGCGACCGGTTTCGGTAAGCTGGAACTTTGCCTTGCAGAACTTGAAGGGCTTCGTGAGTGGCTGGATACGCGTTTTCGCGAGACTGACCTTCAGCCCGATGCTCTCCGCCTTTTTAACGAATTGCGCGAGCACGTCTTTCGGATCAACGTCTGGCGGAACGAGTATCGCATAGTCGTCCATGTGATGCCCGGCGCCTTTCAAATGAAGTTGACATTTCAGAAAATTATCAACCGGGGACGGAAGCGCAACCATCTCCATTTGACTGATCTCAACGCCGAGCGGCAGTCCCTTGCCGCCGGGTTCAAGAAAACGGTCGGCAAGATCCCGAATGTTGGGATGCAGTAGGATTCGTTCGTGTCGTTGATAGATCGCCGAATGCGGTGCAGAGGGGAAGAATTTTTCAAAGTCGGTCAAAATGATCCAGCCTTCTCTTCCATAGTGGCGGAAGTGCCACCTAAGTTCGTCTGCGAGCGCGTGAAGTGAAAAGTGGAAGCCTTTGCCGGGAAGATTGGCGCCGTTGTGGCTAATCATGTCGGGCGTATATAACGGCATCAAAGCGCGCTGATTCAGGGTTTTATGTACTTGACGATCCTGTATTCTCGGCGCGCTTATAATGCGCTTTTTGCCTCGCTCATTCAACGGGAAAACAACGTACTTCCCGGGCTTCCATTTTTTCTCGAACAGCAGTCTGCGGCATTTTGCAGTTTGCGAAAATAGGTGCATCTCGAAGCGTTGGACGCTATTCTTCCAGCGCACACCGTTGCAACATTTTCGCCCTGCCTTAAACATCGCGTTGTAGGTAAAAACGCGAGCTAAACCGCCGACCGCTCGGGCGCGGTCTTTTCGGCGTTGCTCACGTTTTGCTTTGCGTCGTTGGTACCTTGCTTCGTGCCGTTCGTCGCTTGTCATAATTTTCGTTACCTCGCGCGGCTGTGGTGTAGGGTGCGTTCTAAGCCGCTTTGATCGTGCACATGAAACGGGTTACGCACATAGCCCGCCATGCAAGAAGCGTCCGTGCACGATCGTCAAAGAACAGTTTTGGAATTTCTTCCGGGAAATCATCTCTCCTTTCGCATCAGTCGGTTCACATAAAGTTACTTTTTTCGACTTTCTACCTTCTCAGGGAGAATGCGAAATCCGGCGCCACCGCCCGCGAATTGTTTGTATTGTTATTGTTCGCGCCACCGCTCGACCACACACAGCAGAAATTGTTGTTATTATTGTAATAGGGGGAGCGCGACCACCACACAGCCGAGCAGCGAATATACAGAGATGCACCCACAGAAAAGAGCTTACTCTTTTTTGTCCGATTTTAACACGCCTGTCAGGAGCGTGTTCTCTTTGTCGATAAGATCCCCGAGTGCCTGCGCCATCTTATCGAGGCGTTTAAGCGCATCGGACTTTTCGACTGCCTTCCCCGACGAAGTTTCAAAACACCCTGCGGGGTTCAGGATCATAATCTGATAGCACAGCGACAGCTTAACGTCGAGAGCCATAAGCGAAGCACGGGCTTCGAGCAGATGCCGCTCGCGCAGTTCCCGCCGAACGGAATCCGATGGGAATATACTATTTGCCTTTTCGGCGTTGTCAACCACTTCGGAAGCGAGCCTTGCAACGTCCGCCGCCAGCAGACGCGAATATCTTGCCGATAATCGCGTCAAAAACGTGATCGTCCGTGTGTAGATCTCGTTCGCAGTGTTGATAAATTCCGCTTTGCTTTCCGATCGGTTCGATTTTAATACTGACATAATTTTTCCTGAAAATTTTCGCCCGCTTCGCGGGCGGAAGGCGCGGGGGCTTTTCATCCCTTTGCGCCCGCTTCCGCGGGCGTGATTGCTTGGATCCTGAGATTAGACGGCGAAAGCCGGCGCCACCGCCCGCGAAAAGTATGTAATGCAACCGTTCGCGCCACCGCTCGACCACACACAGCAGAAATTGCCGTTACCATTGGAACAGGATGCACACAAACTTTACGATTTACGAACTACATTCTACACCCGGTGCCAAATGTGTGGCGTCGCACCGGTAGCGCGAGATGAATTTATAGGGCACAGTTCGGGCGAACTAGCTAATACTTATACCGATTTACCCGACGAATATCTGATTAAAGAAGGGCAAAAACTTGACTATTAGCCTGTTTGCCCCCAATTTGCCCCCAAAATTGGTAAATAAACTATTCCAAAATCGGCCATCCAATGGCCGAAATTACCAATTTTAGGCCGAAAATAACCCATTTCTACCCGTTTTAACCGTCTCGCACGGCTTCGAGTCCCACTATCTCCACCACCAAGACACACGCAAAAGGAGCGTTAAAATCTCCGCTGCGTGTGTCTTTTTCTATGCTCAAATGCCGTTTTTAGGGTGTTTTTTCGTTATTTACCCTTTTCGTGCATTATGACGCTTTTCTT
>CATLHE010000011.1 GCA_949948895.1 uncultured Christensenella sp. | reverse complement strand
GCGTTACGGGTGCCACCGGCGCCGTGGGCGCAGTAGGTGCCACGGGAGCGACAGGCGCAACGGGTGCAACGGGCGCAACGGGACCTCAAGGCATACAGGGTATACAAGGCGTTACGGGTGCCACCGGCGCAGATGGCGCAGTAGGCGCGACGGGAGCCACGGGCGCTACGGGACCTCAAGGCATACAGGGTATACAAGGCGTTACGGGTGCCACTGGCGCAGACGGCGCAGTAGGTGCGACGGGAGCGACAGGTGCGACCGGACCTCAAGGTATACAGGGCATACAAGGCGTTACGGGTGCTACCGGTGCAGACGGCGCAGTAGGTGCGACGGGAGCCACGGGCGCGACGGGACCTCAAGGCATACAGGGTATACAAGGCGTTACGGGTGCCACAGGTGCCACAGGTGCCACAGGTGCCACAGGTGCAACAGGTGCGACGGGCGCTACCGGACCTGCGGGAACCGTGACGCCTGCGGAAGCGGTAGCTGATGCTCCGAGCACGCCCACGCCCGCTCAGGTAGGGGATACTCTTAATGCGTTATTGGCGTCTCTTCGTGCGGCGGGGTTGTTGGAGACCTGAAAAATCGAATAGCGGATACGCTTTATCGGTGCGTTATTATATACGGGCGCGGGAGTATTACCTGCGCCCGTTTTATGTTGTAACAAAACGCAAGAGCATATTGACTTATGAGAGAAAATGGTGTACAATACGCTATACGATACTTATAACGAGGCGGACGAAATGTCGGAAGAGAAAAAAGCCGCAGTCGCCAAATATCATAGGCGCACGCTTATGTCGGCGGCTGACAGACTGCTCGTAGAGCTCGGGTACGACGGCATGAATATGAATCTTCTGTCCAAAGAGGCGGGATATTCCAAAGCTACCGTGTACGTGTATTTCGAGAGCAAAGACGAGATAGTGTGCGCGCTTGCCGCAGAACGGCTCAAGCTGTTGCGCGGCGAATTGGCGCTCGTCGTCAAGAGCGACGTGTCCGAGCCCGAAAAGTTCAAGGAGATAGAAAGCGTTTTAAAAGAGTTTGCCACAGAGGACGGCGTGTACTTCGACTTTGTTTCGTCAAGAGTTTTCGCTATTCGGGGCGTAAAAGGCGCGGACGAGCTGAAAGAGCTTATCAAAGGTATATTTACCGATCTTACCGCGCTGTTGCCGACAGACGAGCTTGCGTCCAAGTGGTACGCGTTTTACGGCAAAATAAAAACCGAGTCCGCTCTTAAAAGTTTGGGCGTGTTCGACGGAGAATGACGTATGAGCCTTATCGAATTTAAGAACGTAACAAAAATTTATCGGCTCGGGGAGGTGGAGATCCCCGCGCTCTCGGGCGTCGATTTCACGATTGACGAGGGCGAGTTTGTCGTCGTTCTCGGCGCGAGCGGCGCGGGCAAGTCCACTATACTCAATATACTCGGCGGTATGGACAGCGCGACGGACGGCGAAGTGATAGTATCGGGAGAGGATATAACAAAATACAACGCCAAAAAGCTGACGACTTACAGGCGCGAGAAAGTAGGGTTTGTGTTTCAGTTTTACAATCTTATCACCAACCTCAACGCGCTTGAAAACGTCGAGTTCGCCACATCCGTTTCGCCCAATCATTTGGACGCGAAAAAGACGCTCGAGGACGTGGGTTTATCCGATCGCGCGCAAAACTTTCCCAGCCAGCTTTCAGGCGGCGAACAGCAACGCGTGGCGATAGCGCGCGCGGTAGCCAAAAATCCGTTGTTGTTGCTTTGCGACGAGCCGACGGGCGCGCTCGATTACAAGACAGGCAAAATGGTGTTAAAGTTGTTGGAAACGGTCAACGAGGAATATAAAAAGACGGTCATACTCATTACGCACAACAGCGCGATTGCGCCCATGGCGGATAAAGTCATACGCGTAAAGAGCGGCAAAGTCGACAGCGTAGAGCTCAACGAGCATCGCGTTTCGGTCGATACCATCGAGTGGTAGGAGAAAGCCATTAAGTACCTGTTTTTAAAAACGTTCCGCGATATTCGCGAGACCATAGGAAGCTTTATATCCATACTCGTTATAATATTTATCGGGTGCTTGTTTTTTGCGGGCATTGCGGCAGCGTCTGCGGCGGTCACCGATCAGGTAAAGGACTATTACGCTTCGCAAAACTTGGCTTCCGCGCGAGCAGAGTACATGTATGTCAACTCGACCGCGGTAAACGAGATAGCGGCAGCGGACGGCGTAAAAAAGGCGGCGGGCTACGATACGTATTATACACGTACCCAAAGTATAGACGGCATCATGCTCGATATTACCGTCACTACGCTCACGGACGGCATAGACGAGCCGTATATGACAAGCGGCAGACTGCCCAAGGACGGCGCGCGCGAGATAATCATCGATGACGTGTTTGCCGATAAGCACGGCGTGAAAGCGGGCGATATAATAGAATTCGAGATCAATGCGCTTAAAAAGATGACGCTCAGCGTTTCGCCTTCCGTGCAATACGTACCCGAATACGAGAGAGTGACTTATGCGTTCACGGTGTGCGGGCTTTATCATTCCGCCGATACGATATTCAAAGTCAATATGATGAACACGTCGGCGGCGACAGATTCGTTTATCATGGCAAAAGTCAACTATGGCGAGATAGCGCAGTTTACGGATGACGCCGTTATCGATATGGTGACTCCTATGGGCACTCAGACCATACCGCTCCCGCATGCGGATGGCGTCGACGTGTTTACGAGCGTCGCCGTCATAGGTAAGAACGTCGATTACGAAAAACTTTTCGGAAAGTATACTCTTACGCCTGATAACTTCGACATGATATTTTTAGACCCTACCGCGGCGGCGGGGCTTTATAAGTATTCGCTCGAGCGCGACAGCTTTCCGTCGGTGACTGCGTTCGACGCCGTGAACGACACGATAGCGGCGATAGCGGCGGTACTTCCCATGATATTCTTTGCCGTTGCCGCGGCGATAACCGTTATATCGCTATCCAAAACGGTTGACAACCAGCGCATGCAGATAGGCATTATACAGGCTCTCGGCATAGGCAAGGGCGCCGTGTATTTTTCGTATATTTTCTATGCGCTGTTCGCCTGCCTCATAGGCGGATTCGTAGGCGGTACTGTGGGTATACTGTTTATCCCGTGGCTATTGAATATGATATACGCGCGGCAGTTTGCCATGCCGCCCACTCCTCAGCATATAGGCGTTTTATACTTGTTTTTGGGTGTGATAATAAGTGCGTCGCTTGCATGCCTATCGGCGTTTTTATCCTGTTACAAAACGCTACGCACCGCGCCCGCGCAGACCATGCGTCCGAAGCCGCCCAAAAAGACGCGCCGAATCCTCGCGGAGCGTTGGACGGGGCTTTGGAAACGGCTGGGGTTCGGCGCGAAAATGAATCTTCGCAACATGTTTTTGCACAAGACAAAAATGCTGCTCTCGTCGGTGGGCATAGTGGGGTGCTTGGCGCTCCTCATAGCGCTCGTCGGGCTTAAAGACAATATGGCGCAGTCGTTCGACAGTTACGACGCTTCGACGGGGTACGATATGACGATAACAACCGATATCGCAGTCGATCTCACAATGGACGAGATTTATGACGATATCGCGTCGGGCGACGGACACGAGTACATGCGCAACCTCACGTTTGTGCCCGATTTTTCGGGGCGTTTCGAATACAATGGCAAGACCGCCGACCTAACCGTGATGGCGATACCTACGTATGCCGACGAAAAATATTACCGTTATGCCGACGCCGATTGCATACGCCTTTATACCGATATAAAAGGTAAAAAGCGAATAGTGTTCCGTGACGATACATTCGTTCTGCCCGAGATGACCGCAGCGGAGCTTGGCGTAAAAGCGGGCGACACCGTGCGCGTTACGGGGTATTCTTTGGATAACCGCCCCATAGACTTCGAGATAAAAGTGACGGCTGTGGCGCGCGAGTATTTCGACCAAAAAGCGTACTGCGCGTACAGCGTGTTTGAAAACAACGGAGTGGGTTTGCTCGCGGACACTTCGTACGCCAAGCTCTTGCCGTGGGCAAACGCGGAAGAGGCGATCTCCGCGCTCCATGCCAACGAGGCGGTAAGAGACGTTTCGACGTTCAGATCCAATTACGACGCTTTGGTCAAGAAAATGTCGCTCTTGGACTACGCGGTCATAATTTTCGTGGTAGGCGCGGCGGCGCTCGCTATCGCAGTTATTTACAATATTACGGCGACAAACCTCAAAGAGAGAACGCGCGAGATAGCGACGCTCATGGTGCTCGGTTATAAACGCGGCGAAACGGCAAACATGCTTATAGCCGAAAATATGGTCATCACGGGGCTCGGCTGTATCTTGGGTCTTCCGCTCGGCTACGGTCTACTCGTATGGCTGGTCGATCTTACCAAGTCGTTTAACGTGTTTATCTCTGGAATGCTTACGTGGTATGTAGCGCTCGGCTGTATAGCGCTTACATTTATATTCAGCCTTATAGCGACTCTGCTGTTGAATACGCGCATGAAAAGGATATCGATGGTGGAGGCGTTAAAGAGCGTCGAATAACTTGGCGGCGTATGCATCGGACGCAGAACGAGCTACGTGCTTGCGCGCATGCAGTCATGTAGGTGGGTCTACACTCCTGCATGCGCGCCGCGCCTGTTGCCCGTCTGTGCCGCGCCTACGCCGCCAAGCCCCGATTATATATGCATCGACATAGAGCGAGCTACGTGCTTGCGCGCACTCAGTATTTACTTACAAGTAAATTGTCAAAAGGAGGCTATTAGCCATGACATTACCGGAACTTTTTTCAGACCCTACGTATGCCGCGTACATGATATGCGCGTGCCTATTCATTCCGTTTTTGATAATAGGCGTGATAGTGCAAGTACGGGTCAGCTCGGTATTTAATAAGTATACCCGCGTGCCGTGCTCGTCGGGGATTTCCGCGCAAGGCTATGCCAAAAGCTTTCTTGCCGATAACGGTGTGTCGGTCAAGTTTACCGCCGTACGCGGTTCGCTTACCGATCACTTCAATCCCAAAACGCACACGATAGCGCTATCCGAAACGGTGCGCGACTCCGCCGCAGTGGGCGCTATCGGCGTTGCATGCCATGAAGCGGGACATGCCGTACAGCACGCAAAAAAATACTTCTTTTCGTCGGCGCGGCTCAAGCTCGTTCCTATAATCAACTTTGCAAGCGGACTTATGTGGCCTATATTCATAGTCGGTTACATTCTCGGGTTTGCGTCGACTTATACGCTTGTGGGGCGCATACTCGTTATCGCGGGCGCGTCGGTCATGGGGCTCTCGCTCTTGTTCTCGCTAGTCACGCTCCCCACGGAGTTCGACGCGAGCAGGCGCGCGTACAAATACCTTAAGACGTGTCTTTTGCCCGACGAACTCGTGGGCGTCAAAAAAGTGCTCAAAGCGGCGGCTATGACTTACGTTGCGTCGTTTATGATGACGTCCTTGCAGTTCGTGTACTTTATCGCGAGACTGCTCCTCAGCAGCAGAAGAAACAGCCGATAGCGCGCGGTCTATATTGTCGGACTTTTATAAATCCGATATGCTCGATACGAAGTCGTAGTTGCGTATCAAACAAAAAATCCCGCGGCGCGGGATTTTTCTTTCAATCGGGTTCTATGATGTCGTCTATAAATTCGTCTCTCAACGTGTACGAGTGGAGTTTTGCTGCGCCGTTTTTATCTATGAGATAAAACTTATTTCCGTCGTCCCATGTACATTCGACTATGCGGTCGTAGCCCTCGAAAAATGCGGGTAGAGCGCTCTTTTGTACGGACGCCCGCAACGTTTCCGAGAGCATGGCGTAAGCGGCGGTAAGGTCGCCGTTTTTGACTAGCGAGAAAAACCGTGCTATCGGCGTGGACGGCGGCGGCAGGGCTTGCGCGTTGCCGTATACTATAACGTATCTCGGCGCGAGCGACAAAACGTAATGATCGTTATCGAGCCGCACGCCGCTCGCAAGCTCGCTCGTGTACGGCTCCGCGCCGCACAGTTTGACGGTGTACGGCAAGAGCGTGTGTTTGAGCGGCAACGCCGTTATGTACACTACGTCGTATTCCGACATAGTCAGGCATTCCGCGCGTTCGGAAAACACGCCGTTTATGAGATATACGCAATCGAATTCGCTTTTTATATGAAGTTCCATATGCGAAAATATATGCCGTTTTTGCGGTTTATATGTATACGAATGGGCGTAAACGTCAATTATCGTTCGAGGAGGTCATTATGAAGAAAAATTCCGAATGGACGATAAAAGAAACGCGCGAGCTGTTTATGCTGTGCGGTACGGCGCGCGACGGCGGTAAAAGCCTGTCCGAAGCGTTTTTGGCTATGGCTAAAAAAACGGGGCGGTCGGTCAATTCCGTGCGCAATTATTATTACGGACAGGCTCGCACTTTCGAGCTTGTGCCCGAGATAGCGACAAAGCTCGGTATTAAGACGGTGGGCGTCAAGCGCGACGCGTTCGTGCCGTTTACCGACAATGAGATACGCACGCTCATAGAGACGGTGCTCGTAAACAAGGCGGGCGGAAAATCCGTTCGCGCGACGATATTCGAGCTTGCGGGCGGCGACGGGAAAAAGGCGCTTCGGCTCCAAAACAAATACCGCTCCGTCCTGCGCTCGCATCGTAAGGACGTGGAGGCGGTCATGCGCGAGCTTGACGCGCGCGGCGTCGCTTACGTAAACCCGTACGTGCGCGAAAACCAAGCGGATAATTTCGTGCGGCTTACAGAATATATAGCTGCGCTCGACGAGAGCAAGGTGGGAACGTTTTTATCGCTGATAGAAAAACTGACTTAACGCTTATATGCCGACAAAAAGAAACGGGACGTTACGTCTCGTTTTTGTTTTGCCGTAAAATAGGCGATAGAATAACTCCGATAAGTGCGTAAAAAAACTTGATATTTTAATGCGTAAATGCTAAAATATTCGTAATCGACGTCGATGGGTTTCCAATCGGCGTAGGCAAGAGATCGACAGGGGCAAATGCGGAGTGGCAACGGCTAAGGACAGGAACGGATTGACGGAAGAGCAGTTTTTGCGGCTCTATGACGTGACGAAGTATTTTCGCCCGTCTGTTACCGTTGACGCAATTTTGCACGACGTAGCAAAAAGCGGCGGAAAGATCCTTTTGATTAAGCGCGGCGGTCATCCGTTTATAGGGGATTGGGCTTTCCCGGGCGGGTTTGTCGAGGAAAACGAGGACTGCGAGACGGCGGTGGCTCGCGAGCTGTTTGAAGAAACGGGCGTTAAAGATATGGCGCTTTCTCAGCTCGTTACGGTATCTACTCCGGGGCGCGATCCGCGTTGGCGCAATATCACCGTCGTGTTTGCGGCGCGCATAAAGGACGGCGTGAACGCTGCGGGCGGCGACGATGCGAGCGACGCCAAAGTTTTTGACTTTACCTACGAGAGGCGAGACGATCTCGCCGTAATGCGGTTCTTTGCCGACGGCGTAGACGAGTTTTCAGTTAAGGTTAAACTCGCGTTCGATAAGTGCGGGCTTGTCGATATAAACAAGTCCGAAGTGATCGAGCGCGGCGCACTGGCTTTTGACCATGCCAAAATAATCTGCTTTCTTACGGAAAAAATGCGAGGCGAAAAATGAAGATTGCTCTTGTTGCAACGGGCGGCACGATAGGCAGCCGAAAAAATGCTGACGGCATAATCAAGCTGTCGAACCAAGCCACCGACCAAATAGCGTCCATTGTGGGCGCGGAGTCGGTGTTCGATTCTTTGTCGATACATAGCGAGCGCATGGGTTACGCCGATCTCAATAAGTTTAGGCGTATTACCGAGCGCGCGCTCGAAACTTCGCCCGACGGTATAATAGTCACGCACGGGACGGATACACTTGCATTTTCTTCGGCGTATCTTTCGTATGCTTTTGCCGATACCAAAATACCCATCGTTATCTGTTCTGCGGATCTGCCTCTTACCGAGCCCGACAGCAACGGGTTCGACGTTTTGCATTCGGCAAAAACGTTCCTCAACAGCCGCAAGCCCGGCGTGTTCGTCGTTTATAAAAACGCGGGGTTCGCGCCGCAGGTCCATCACGGCGCGAGGCTTTTGCCCGCGCACTTGCACGAACATACATACCATTCCCTCGGCGATTGGGACTTTCGCGACACCGGTCTTATGCGCGGCATGAATTTCGATCTGGAAGGGCATAACGTGCTTATGATATCTCCGTACGTCGGGCTCGACTATTCATCGTTTAATATAGACGGATATTCGGCGGTAGTGCACTGTGCCTATCATTCGGGCACGGTCAATGCCGACGACTTCAATCGGTTTGCCAAAGCGCATTCGGATATACCCATGTTCATGACGGCGGGGCGCAAAAAGTACGACGGACAGTTTTTCGTGGATAATGTCGTGCAGTGCCACGGCATAACGCAGACCGCGCTGTACATAAAAGTGCTAATCGGGCTTAAGAACAAAGTAAAGGATCTTTCCGCGTTCGTGCTCAAAAACGCGTGCGGCGAGATCGTGGACAGACTGTAAACTATTATATATAAGCAAATCAAAAACAGCCTCTCATGTCGGGAGGCTGTTTTATGTAATCCATTTTCGATTACGTCCAGATCGGATCCCAATTCGTAGAGGGAATGAGCGACGAGAGCACGGCGTCTATCGTGTAGCCGTTACCGCTTGCGACGGCGTCGCTCGCTAGCGGGTCGCAACCCGTGCTGTCGTAACTTTGCGCTTTCACATTGGAAAGGCCTCTGCTTCTTATGCGGTTTACTCCGTCGAGTTCGTATCCTTCTACGTTGCGTAGCGACGCGTACACTCTGAGGTTGATTGTGCAAGCGGCGTTGTTTACGAGCGACAGCGTTACCGACAGGTTTGAGATATAATTGTCGAGAATGTTGTCGTCGCCGTCGTTTGCGCCAGTCAGAGATACGTTCACGTCGCCGAGCATGCTGTTGCCCGTGAGCTCGGTGAGACCTAGCTTGAGCTCGTGCTTGCCCTCGTTGTACGTATAGCCCTTATATACCGTTGCTATCGTAGGCGTGCCGACAGAAGTCGGCGGGGCGCTTACCGAATCCGCTATCTGCGCTTTGAGATCTACGCCCGCTATCGAAAAGTCTGTGGACAAAGGCATGAGATAGAATACGAATTCATTAAGGAATCTCGACATATCCGAGCTCATCATTTGCGTGAATTCGTCGAGCCCGTACTTGACGAATACGGTGTTGAACGTGTATTCGTAATGGAACCAAACGAGTTTTTTCGACCATGACTCAATGCCTTGGATATAGAACGTATTGTCGTAGAAATAAAGCCTTGTCGTGCAGTTGGGCACAACCGTCGCGCCCGCCGCGGTGCAGTCTCTGAATACGAACTCGACTATAGCCATGGTCTTGAACCGAGGCTCTGCGCCTTCGCCTTGATCGACGAGCTTGACGCGTATATTGTACGAGAATTTTATATTGATGGATTCCACGCCCAAAAGCTTGATGCCAAGCTCGATCCTGTCGGAAGCATAGCTGTTTGAATCGCCTATTTCATACTCCATAAGGTTGGCTGTGTTCATGACGTCAAACAGCAAATGCTTGATATCGGAGAAGTTGGAGTAGCTCGTATTTGGCGTAGTCGGAGCGTCTATCGCGTCGGGCAGGGCTATCGGCGTGTCGAAAGTTTCGCCTGCGGTAAATCTTATATCGCCCGCGACAAGCGCGGTATCGACGTCCAGACCTTTGATCTGCAAGCGGGTGAGTGCGTTGTTCTTTCTCGAAACGTCTATAGACGCTTGACCTTCCGTGCCTACAGTTACGGAGTTTTCCACGTCCGCGCCTACTACGGTCTCCTGCGTGTCGGGGTCTACCGTCTTACGGAACGTTACGCCGTTTACTATTTGTTTGTACAGTTCCGCCGCGCTCTTACCATCGGAGTTTTTCGGGGAATCGCCGCCGCCGAACATAGCCAATATCGATTTGAGTTTTGCTATCGCTCCGTCAAAGTCGGTTTTTAACTGCGGCATGAGCGTTTTGAGGTTTTCGATGCTGCCCGCGGTGTTTATCGTGTCGAGCATGGCGTTAAAGTCGTTTACTACCGCTTTCAAATCGTCCGCCGCCACGACAAGGTTGGTCAGCGTGGTTTTGAGCGAGTCGAGTCCGACAATGTCCATAGACTTAAATACCGTAGTGTCTATGGGTTGACGGTAATCGCCTACGAGTTTTTCCACCGTTTCGTTGTCTACCGCGATAATGTCGAGAACCGCCGCCACTATCTGCATGACCGATTCGTAATCGATAGTCACGCGCTCGCCGTGCTGCGTTTTCGTTTCGAAGTAATCGAGACAGGCTTTGCCGTCGCGCGTCAAGTACAGTTCCAGATCGATTGGACCGGTGTCGCCGCCGTCGCCTATGGTGAGCGTTATATGCGCTTCGAGCGAGAACTCGTAACGCATTACGATTTTTTCGCCGTCGGCGTCAGTTACGGGCATACCGTCTTCGCCGAGTTTGTAAACGGGCGCGAACCTGCCTCTGAGCGCTTTTTTGCCCTCGATATTTTTAACTGTAACGGAAGAGCCTTTGACGGCGTTGCCCTCGCTGTCTTTACCGTCCTTTTCGTTGTAGGCAAAGTCGAGGTCGGTTATCTCAAACGTAATATTGCCGTCTTTGTCGCGTGCCGTGAACGTGCCGAGTACGCTGTCGATAGTATCGGTGAACTCGGCTATCGATACGTATTCGCTGGCGTCTTCGGGCGAAATCACCGAGACTTCGTCCGCCTTGGGCGTTATGCCGTATACGCTTGCGGCAAGGTAAACGTTTTTGCCGATGCTTATCGATGCGTCTATATCGACTGAGCCGAGCGCGGCGGACGCGTTGCCGTCCGAGCTAACGAGCGCGGGCGTTATGTTTATGCCAATTCCCATAAGGTCGACGGTAAACGTTACGTTATCCGAGCCCGCGCGCTTTTTGACGGAGATCATGTCGAGCATTGTTTTGAGCGCGCTGTCAGTCTTGAGCCCGCCGAGGTCGGTAAGCAAAAGATTTACTATCTCTTCGGGCGAAGTCGCGGCGGCTATCGCTTTTATGCGTTCTATCAAAAGTCCGATATCGCTGAACGCGCTCGCGCCGTCCATTTTGCCGAATAGCTTTGCGAGCTCGTCGGCGAGATACTTGGGCAGCTTGGACGCTATCATATCGTATATCCTGTCGGTGTCCGTCGCCGTGTCGAACTTGAGTTTGATATTGCCCGAGCGCAAGTACAGAACGCCGCCTACGTATTTGACGTACAGATGCTCCGCGTCTGCGGTGTTCTTAAACATAAATACGTCCGCTTCCACGGCGAGCTCGGGCGAGAGCGCGATCGTGACGCTTCCGCCGAACTCGGCGGCGTCGCCGTCGTCCACGCGGAGCAAAGCGTCAAGGCTGAGCGTTATCGCTTTTGCCGACTGCATGGGCGAGATGAGCTCGAGCAGGGGAGCTACGTAGCGTGTGAGGTCGAGAATAGATACGTAATCGCCGCTTATCGCGATATCGGCGCTTTGCGCCGCGCCGAGTGTTATGGCGGCGGGAGTTTTTTCGTCTATCTCCGTAGCTAGCGATATGAGTTTACCGTATTCGTCGGTCTCCGCGTCGAGTTTGATATTTATATCGTTTTCAAACGCCGTCGCGTTAAGAATTATAGCGTCGAGCTTGCCGTTTTGTACCGAAAGCTCTGCTTCCGCCGTAATATCGAGCCCCGCTTCGGTCAGATCGAGCGTCAGGCGCAAGCCGTTGTTTTCGGCGTTGCCGAGCGCGATCTTGGCGTTCAAGAGTTTCATGGGGTCGTCGATTATGCTTTTAAGCGCGGAAATCACGGCGTTGGGCGTGTTCTGTGCGCCAAGCGCGTCGAGCACGGGCTTGAGATCGTTTGCGAGTCTGTCGAGCTCGCTCGCGCTCGTGCCGCAGGTAAGTTTTATGCCGTTGTTAAGATCGACGTAGATATTGCCGCCCGTTAGCGCAAGCGAGATGTATACGTCTCCGATATCGACGCGCGCCGATATGCATAGCTCGGTCGTCGTCGTAGGCATTATGAATATGAGCGCGCCGTCTATCGTAGTGCCGAGCGCGTTTACCGTGAAACTTGCCGTTATGCCGTCTTCCGTAGCATACGGTAGCACCGCGTTTATAACAGGTACGAGATTTTCGAGCGGGATATAGTCAGCCGCGGCAAGGTTAAACTCCGCCCCTGCCGTAATTTTCATGGCGGCGGAAAGGAAAGTTCCGTTTACTACCGTGTCCACCGTAATACGCGAGAGATCGGTCGCCGCGGAAACGGCGAGCGAAACACCGTTGAAGGAAACTACAGCAGTTAGCACACCGTCGGTCGCTTTAGCGGGACCGATCGACGATAACAGAGTATCGAAAACCGCTTGTATATCCAAGTTGCTTGTCTGCAATATATCCGTTATCGAGCCGATGTCGGACGAAGAAAGCGCGTCAATCAGCGTATTTATGAAACCGCTTATTTCTTCTGGCAGTATGCCTTTTAGAGCGGCGAGCGTTTCTTTTAACTCGTTTATATCGGAACGGAACGCCAGCTCGACCGAGCCGCCGACGGCTATATACGCCGTGCCGTCTATTACTGCCGCGTCGAGCGATATGCTTGCGCCGCCGATCTCGATAGCGGGTACGGACAGCGCCATACCGCTTGCGTTTATTTTGACGGTAGCGTCGGTCTTGAGCTCGCCGTAATTCAAGCTCGCGTCGACGGTCACGCCGCCTTCTTCGATTATGCTCAAAACGGTGTCGAGCGCGGGCAGTAAGTCGACCGCGTCTATGTATTCGCCCTCAGCCGTCACTTCGCGTTTTTCGGGCGAGGTCACGGCAAGATCGACGGTCGCGTCGAGTTTGACGCCGAACATGTTCACGTTTATCGACGCGTAAAGCCCTATGAGTGCGTCGGCGTTCTTTTTGAGTTCGATATTTACGGGTATGCCGATTATGTTGATCCCGACGGACAGCGAGGAGTCCGTCACGTCAAGCGATTGTACCGTGCCGAGCCATTCATCGACAGTATCGGGCAGAAGCTTCAACAGCATATCGAGCTTGCTCGTATCGAGCGTGATAAGCTCCGAGAGAGCGTCGATGAGCGTGGGGATCTGCTCCGCGGTCGCTTTCACGCCGAGGTTGCCGAGTTTGGCGTAGAGCGTGTCGTTTATGTATTTGATATCGAGATTCTGACCGAGAACGGACAGCGACGCGTCCGCTTTTATGCCGTCTTCGCGGTCTAGGTAAGCGTCGATACCGACGGTCAGTCCGTTTACGTTTATGCTTCCCGTAATGCCGTAGGTCGAGCCCATTGCCGTGTGCATGGCGGCGGGGATAAAGTCCGCTACGGCGGAAAGGTCTTTGTAGCTTCCGTCTATCGCGGGGAACGAAAGGTTTTTCGCGGGCGCGGCGTCTACCGTTACTTCGATCCCGAACGCTTTGACCGTGCCCGTTATCTTGCGGAGTTCCATTCCGTCGTCGGCTATGTATAACGACGCGTCGACCGATATGTCTTCGGTAAGGTCGAACGGCAGGCGTATGCAAGTAATGCCGTCCGCCGTCGTCATTTCGCAGTCTGCGAAAACGGTGGAAAGAAGGTCGCCGCCGAGCAGTTCGTCAAAGTCGGGAAGGTTGAGCCCGCCCAAGAGCGCGCCGACCGCAGGGTCGTCGATAATATCGGCAAACGCCGATACGGACATAAAGCCCTTTATGCCGTTGAGCGTAAGATATACTTTGTCGTTTATGTACTGAATGTTTAGCTTGCCGAGCTTGGCGCGGATATTCATGGTAGCCATATCCACGGACAGCTTGAGCTTGTCTAGTTTGACGCCCGCTATATCGAGGTCGGCGGTGAGATCGAGCGCTTTACTGCCGTCGAGATAATCTCCGAACGCCGCGGCGAGATAGTCGGCGGGCGAGAGCTGCTGTATCGGTCCGTCGCCCGAGCCCGCGTCGTCTATATGCGATTCGAAAAATTCTCTGTCGGGTATGTCCTTGGTCTCGTCGCCGATATCGGTAAATACTTCGGTAAGCGTGGAAGTGCAGTTCATCGCGCCGAGAACGGGTATCGCTATGTCGTAGTTTTCGCGCGAGGTGACTTTTATTGGATTGAACTTACCGTCGATGGTAATAGTGATCGATACGGAATAAAAAACGGGGTTCTCGTCCGCGGAGGCGAGAGTCCTTACTTCGTTGCGGTAGTATTTTGTCGATTCCGTCGGATCGAGCGTGAGCGTGAACTTGTAGTTGCCGTCTTCGTCCGCGACAAGCTTTTGCGGCACGTCAAACGTTATCTCGCCGTCTGTGTCTTGCCCCTCGTCGCTGCCGTCGCGCTCGGCGTTTTTTTGCGCTTTGCCCGCGTTCTCGTCCTTGACCGATTTTATCGTCGAGTTGTTGATTACGTATTTGGAAAGCTCGTTCGCGCGCGCGCCGTAGCGAGCGTAGTACGTTTCGAGCGGTATCTTGTTTACTGTGTTTCCGAAAGTCGCGTTGCCGCCATTGATGGACGAAGCGGGGCGTATGAGAACGTTGTCGCCGTCTATATAACGCTGATCCGCTACGCTTTTGAGCGACGAAGACGATATGGCTTCCGAAAAAATCACTCCGTCTTTGACGATACGCGTGTTGTGCACGTGCTGAGTGTATTTAATGCCCATACCGACGTTTGCTATAACATCGCCCTGCGATTCGCCCTTGAAATATTTGGACGTGTACAATTTTTGCGCCGAATACCGAAGATCGGTTAAAAGATCGAAGTCCTCGGGCGTGCCCGAACTCGGCAACTCCTGCCACATGACAATGCGCTCGCCGTCGGGAGTGTAAATCGTGCTGTCGCTGTTCAGTCCGGACGAAAATCCGGTCAAAACCGTGACTGCAAGTATTGTACATAGTATGAATATAGTTATAAGGCGACGCCGCGTATAACGCGGTCTGCCTTTTATTAAAGGTCTTGATGCCATAATTTCACCGAAAATCGGAATGTGTATATGAAATACGTCTCTATTTTAACATTTTAGGTTTTCAATGTCAATATAATTCATACATTTTAGCGAAATATTGTATAAAAATTCGATATTTCGGGTACTTTTCGAGCATGCGCACGGCGGCGGGGCGGTCTTTATATGTTTTAATAAAATACAGGCAAATACCATATATGGAAATAAAATGATAGGGCACGCTACATATGGCGGATCATGTCGAACGCAGATATTTTTTGATAATTAACACGATATTGTCAAATATTAAAATATAAATAGGATATGTTTCGTATTATTTTTTTACATAGTTACCGTTTATTGATGGCATTTTCTATGATTCAAAATGTTATGCGAATTTACGTTGTCGGTTAAAGCATATTATAACATAATAAGCCCTCCGAAGCTTTCGCTTCGAGGGGCTTTTGGTAGCGGGGGCGGGACTTGCGCGTGTTGTTGCACAACCCGCACGCTTCGCGGCATAGCCGCTTGCGCGCTCGCGGCAAACAGTCCACAGGACTGTTTGCTTTTCGCTTGCGCCTACGGTTCTGCGTCCCGCCCAAATAAAAATACCCCCCGAAGCTTTCGCTTCGAGGGGCTTTTGGTAGCGGGGGCGGGACTTGAACCTCGCGACCTTCGGGTTATGAGCCCGACGAGCTACCTAGCTGCTCCACCCCGCATCATTCTTTAATATTATACTATCGATTATCGTATTTGTCAACTGTTTTCCTATCTTCTCATCGCTTTATTTGTCGATTTGCTATATATCTTCTCACATCGTATGCATGAATCGGAAGCTGCAACGGTGCAAACAACCGCGCCCGACTATACCGCGGCGACGCTGAACATAACGGCGGCAGACACTGCGCTTGCGACCAAGACGCTTACCCAAGCACTTACCGCGCCCGCGGCAAGAACGGCGGCAAAAGCGCCGAAGTCTACGGCTTCGACCGACGGCAAAACCGAATAGTATTCAAACACCGCTTTTATCGGGGCTTGCGCGATAGCAAACCCCGTACCATTAAAGGAGTTATCATGGCATTTAAAGAAGAAGACCACCCGCGCGACGACGACGGGAAATTCACCGACGGCAACGGCGAGGTAAGCAGTCTGCCGAGCGCAAGGAAAGTAGCGGCGACTATTCCGCAAAAGGCATGGGGAAAGCAGACAGAGGCATACGGCAGTCGCGCTGAGCTTGACGAGCTACTCGGCGATGAGTTTAAAGGCTACACTGGGCAAGACGCTGTCAATAAGCTTTTGAAAGAACGGCGCGGGCATGTTAAAGGCGCATTCCATCGTGATGATATAGGCGATATAGATTTATTGTGTGGCGATAATTCTTTAGGAATACAACACATAATTATGCAGAGAGACGCTCAAGGAATTGACGGCGAAAACTATGTAAAAGAAATTTCAGATACTATTGAGAAAGGTGTATTCGTTAAAGTAAATGATAAAGGAAACTATGAATATTGGTACAATGGAAAAATGGCTGTTATTGCTCCTGAATACCACGGAAATAAAATTACATATTTGCTAACTGCTTATAAAACACGAAAAAAAGCACCGTCAATATGACAGTGCTTTTTGTAAAGTGTGGGAAGCCCGCATCCCTTCCATTCCTTAGCAGCTAAGCGGTAAATTTCTGCTGTCACACTTTTATTTCTTATATTATACGCCATTTAATACCCAATGTCAACACATTATCAAAAAATTAAAGGAGATTTCCTTATGGATAAACCCGTAAACTCGCCGTTTGTCTTACCGCAAGACGACGAGATCATGACCTACGACTACAATGCGCACCGCTACGTACTGACCGAGCGCGGCGTGTTAAACGAGCTTGGCGAGAACTTAGAGCTCACGCTCAACTCGTCGGGCGACGCAGACCCGACTACGCTCGCCGCGCGCGTTCTGCGCAAAGTATCGCAAACGGTGTACACGTACATATACCGCGACAGCTTCAATGAGCAGTGGCTGGAATACCTACTCGCATGCTACTACGCGCTTTTTGATGCGCCATTACTGCGCGGCGTCTTTTGCCGTTTCGGTTTGACTGTCGAGTTTTTTAAATACGCCGTTTTGAAGCATGCACCTGATGGTTTCCACCATTTGCTCGACGCGGTCGTTGGATATGTTTTCGCTTGTTATGGCTTGCAGACCGACAAAGTTGGATATGCCTATCAAGCAGTACGCCACGGTCTCGAGATCGAGCGCGGGGTCGATCTCGTCCTGAGCGCGGGCGAGTCCGCGAACGTAACCGTCTGCGAAAGATCTGTAATAATCGAAGAACAGGTTGCGGTCGACGTACAGCGATTCCCATATAAGGTTATAGCAACGCGGATTGTCGATCGCATGGCGTATGAACGTGCGTATGCCTATCGTCTCTTTATCGAGGCGAGTCTTGCAATCCTTTATATTTAAAGTAAGCGTCATTTTGAGTTCGCTCGCGTATTTTCTCAAAAGGTACACGTACATCGCGTATTTGCTGTCGAAGTATATGTAAAAAGTACCGGTGCCGAGCTCGGCTTCCGCTACGATATCGTTTACCGTGCTGTTAAAGTATCCTTTTTCGTATATGACTTTCTCCGCCGCCGATACAAGCTTATTAAAGCTCTTCAGCGCCGTTCTCGATTTCGGTTTTTTTACAAGCTCATCCATTTTTTCTCCGCGATGTTGCCTTCGACCAGTAAGAAGAGGCGATCTATTATAAAAACATGCACGTCAATATTAATACCAAACCGCCGCGGTTGTCAACCTAACGCCGTAATAAATTTAAAATTTAATAAAAAACTTTTGAAATAGGTATTGACATTGCCCTCTGTCGGTGTTATAATGGCAAAAAATATGAATGACCATTCATATTTTTGAAAAATCAATAGCGGAGGAAGATATGAGAGTTTACATTGCGGCTGCCAAGCGCACTGCGATCGCGAGTATGCTCGGGGCGCTTAAAGACGTTCCCGCGACCGAGTTCGGAGCGGAGGTCGTCAAGAGTTTGCTTGCCGATACGGCGGTACCGCCCCAAGATATAGACGAGGTCGTTGTCGGTAACGTTTTGTCGGCGTCCCTCGGTCAGGGACCCGGACGGCAGGTGGCTATTAAAGCGGGGATACCCGACAGCGTTCCCGCGTATTCTCTCAACATGGTTTGCGGAAGCGGCATGAAGAGCGTTATCAATGCGTACGCTTCCGTCAAAGCGGGCATGGCGGACGTCATAATAGCTGGCGGTATAGAATCCATGTCGCGCGCGCCCATGCTCATACCTGCTACCAGTAGGTCTGGACACAAGATGGGTAATATGAACGTTTTGGATCACATGATCTACGACTCGCTCACCGACGCGTACAGCGGAGTGCATATGGGCATCACCGCCGAAAACATATCCGAAAAGTACGGCATCACCCGCGAAGAGCAGGACGCTTTTGCGATGGAATCGCAGAACAAAGCGATAAAAGCGGTCGACGGCGGAGTGTTCGACGATGAGATAGTTCCAATTACTATAAAAGGTAAAAAGGGCGATACGGTATTCTCTCGCGACGAGTACCCCAATCGCGCGACCAATCCCGAAAAACTCGCGGGACTTAGGACGGCGTTCAAGAAAGAGGGCACGGTCACGGCGGGCAATGCGTCGGGCATAAACGACGGCGCGAGCTTTGTGATGATCGTCAGCGAAGCGGCGGTCAAAAAGTACAAACTCAAACCCTTGGCGGAACTCGTCGGAGTGGGGCAGGGCGGCGTCGATCCGCAAGTCATGGGTCTCGGTCCCGTTCCCGCCATTAAAAATGCGCTCAAAAACGCGGGCGTCACGCTTTCCGATATGGACGTATTGGAGCTCAACGAGGCGTTCGCCGCGCAGTCGCTCGGCGTTGTGCGCGAGCTTTCCGAATTTTACAAGGTCGATAAAAAAGCCATTTTGGACAAGACCAACGTAAACGGCGGCGCGATAGCGCTCGGTCATCCCGTCGGGGCGAGCGGCAACCGCATTATAGTCAGTCTCGTTCACGAGATGATAAGAAGCGATAAAAAACTCGGGCTCGCGTCGCTCTGCATAGGCGGCGGTATGGGCACGGCTGTGGTGCTCAAAAGAGCGTAAATACGCTATGCCGAAAAGAAGATCGGCAAAACGATAAACAATAACATAACGGCATCGTAACGCCTCGGGCGGAATAGAAACCGATGCCGACAAAATAAGGAGCAATGATGAGACTTAAAAACAAAGTGGCGGTAGTCACGGGCGGAGCAAAAGGCTTGGGCGGAGAAATGGCTATGCTGTTTGCCGCAAACGGCGCAAAGGTGATAGCGGTGGACATGATGCCGCTCACGTACGAAAATCCCAACGTAGAGTATTTCCAGCTCAACGTGTCGGACAGCGCGGCGTGCAAGGCGTTTTGCGATAAAGTGATCGAAAAGTACGGAAAGATCGATATCCTCGTAAACAACGCGGGTATCACGCGCGACGCTATGACGCGCAAGATGACCGACGATATGTGGAACGCGGTCATTTCCGTCAACCTCACGGGCGTGTTCAATCTTACGCGCCATATCGGTCCGCACATGGAAGAGATCGGCGGCGGCAGTATAATCAATATCTCGTCGGTCGTGGGTCAGTTCGGAAATATAGGTCAAGCCAACTACGCCGCTACCAAAGCGGGCGTTATCGGACTTACAATGACCTGGGCGAAAGAGTTTGCGAGAAAGGGCGTGCCCGTTCGCGTCAACGCGATAGCGCCGGGATACATCATGACCGACATGATGAAGACCGTTCCGCCCGAGCTTCTCGAGAAGTTCGCCAAGCAGACGATGCTCGGCAGGCTCGGTCAGCCCGAAGAGATAGCCAAAGCCGCGCTGTTCCTTGCGAGTGACGACGCCAGTTACGTGACAGGTCAGACCATAGCCGTCAACGGCGGAATGAGACTCTGATAAATAAGGAGACCGTTATGTCGAAAATCAATGTAGGTATCGTAGGCGTAGGCACGTATCTTCCCGAGCGCATCATGACCGCAAAGGAAATAAGCGACGCGACCAAGGGCGTATGGACTGAAGACGCCGTCGTTCAAAAACTCGGCATAAAAAAGAAATTCTTGCCCGGCGACGGCGACGGCACTCAGGAAATGGGCGTCAAAGCCGCTAAGAACTGTCTCAAAAATACGGGCGTCGATCCCAAGGATATAGACGTTATACTGTGCATGGGCGAGGAGTGGAAGGAGTATCCGCTCACCACTTCCGCGTGCTACATACAGGACGCCATAGGCGCGGTCAACGCTTGGGGCATAGACGTTCAAAACCGCTGCTGCACGTGCGTATCGGCAATGAAGATCGCGCGCGACATGCTCGTAGCCGACGACAGCATAGACACCGTCATGATCTGCGGCGGCTACCGAAACGGCGATTTCGTGGACTATACCGATAAAAATATGTCCATGATGTACAACCTTTCGGCGGGCGGCGCGGCTATCATACTCAAAAAGAACTACGGCAAAAACCTGCTTCTCGGCAGCAAGATAATAAGCGACGGCTCCATTGCTAGGACTGCGGGCGTCGAGATCGGCGGTATAGCGCATCCGTTTACGCCCGACAATATACAGGAAGGGTACAAGAGCCTTCGTCTTCTCGATCCCGTCAAAATGAAGAACCGCCTCAACGAGGTCAGCGTTCCCAATTGGTACAAGTGCATAGACGACAGTCTCGCTCAGGCGAAAATGACGCGCGCGGACATCGATTATCTGTCCATACTGCACATGAAGCGCAGCGGACACTTGGGAATGTTGAAAGATCTCGGACTTACGGAAGAACAGTCTATATATTTGGAGGATTACGGTCACGTCGGTCAGTGCGACCAAATACTTTCGTTGGAGCTTGCGTTAAAGTCCGGCAAGGTAAAAGACGGTTCGGTCGTCAGCATGGTAGCTGCCGGTATCGGATACGTATGGTCGGCTAACATTATCAAATGGGGATAAAAGTATATGGCGTATTTCCTTAACAATTTATTTATCGTCATATTGCCGATATGTATCACGGTGATAGTAACGCTTGCCATCACCGTGATATTCAAAACGTCTTACACGACCAACTTCGCGCAGGGCGTTATTTCGGCATTCGGCGCGTACGTTGCGGCAAAGTGTCTCAACTCCGCGGGGCTGTCTATTTGGCTCGCCGTGCCCATAGGCGCGGTCGCCGCCATGGCGATAGCGATATTCGTGGACGTGGTGATATTCCGCCGCGGCAGGTACGTGAACGGCTTGGGAAAACAGATAATAACGATGGGATTGATATCCATAATCGTCGGCGCGACGCCGCTCATATTCGGCGCGCAAACGCCCAAGTTCGGCAAGTTTGTCGAGGGCAATCAGTCGTTTACGGTGGGCGGCGAGCAAGTCACCGTTACCAACAATGCGCTCGTATGTCTCGGCATAACGATCGCGATAGTCGTTTTGATATTCGTATTGTTAAGGTACAGTAAGTGGGGACTTTCCGTCCGCGCGACGGCGTCCAACGAATACGTCGCGGAAATGGTAGGCATAAACACCCACATCGTGACTGCGATCTCGTGGGGGCTTGCGGGCGCGCTCGGCGCGTTTGCCGCGGCAATGGCGGCTTCCAACTCCACCGAGATAAGCCATGTATATATAATGACCAATTACCAAGTCAACGCCTTTCTTGCTGGAATACTCGGTGGGTTCGCAACTTTTTACGGTCCCGTCGTCGCGGCTATACTTATTCCGCTCGCAAGCAGTCTAATTACCTGGTTCGGCAATACGGTAGGCATACCGTCGCTGTCGGGCTGGGCAATGGTCATCGTTTACGCACTGTCGCTTATAGCCATATTCTTCAAGCCGCAAGGCTTGTTTGGCAAGCGCACGGTCAAGAAGGTGTAGCATGAAAGGGTATTTGCTTAAAAATTACGGCTTGAACAAAAGCCCGCTCGCGCCAAGCCGACTGACGCTCGGCTTGAAACGCGTGATCAAAAACCCGATGTACTACTTTATCATCTTCGGGATAATCATGCTCATCATCGGCAACCTGTCCGTAAAAAAGGTCTTGCCGTACTCGCTTTCGACGGGGCTCGCGACCACGTTCGCCTATTCGATAGCGTCCGTCGGGTTCTGCCTGCTCATGGGCTACTCGGGGCTTGCTTCGCTCGGCACGGGCGGGTTCATAGGCATAGGTACGTATTCCATTTATTACGTAATGACGGTGGCAAATCTCCCGTTCATATTCGCGCTCGTCGCCGCCGTGGGAATAGCGGTGGTAATAGGCGCGATAGTCGGGTTTATATCGCTCCGCATAGAGGGCATATACCTTTGCATACTCACGCTCGGACTGTCCGAGATACTGCGCAACCTGTTCGTGGTTTTGCAGGACACTATAATCAGTTCCAAGTTCTACCTGTTCGGTAACTCCGTACAGCGCAGCTCGGGCATATTCATCGTAACGGTGGCGCTCGTCATCGTCATGATAATAACGCAAAACATAATAAACAGTCCGACGGGACGGGCGATGCTCGCCATGAAAAACAGCACGTCCGCGGCGCAGGCAATGGGCGTGAGCCTCATGAAATACCGTTTGACCGCGTTTATAATTTGCACGGTCTACGCGTCGCTTACCGGCATAATGCTGATGATAGTCATTCGCGCGGCGCAAGCGTCCAACAGCGCAGGGTTCTATGCGCTCATAACGTCGCTCAATATCCTCGCCGCCGTCATTATCGGCGGGTACCGATCGGTATGGGGCGCGGTGTTCGGAACGTTTATAATGTACGGCTTGCAGACGGTGCTATTGAGCCGCGTCCAATTCTTTGTGGACAATCCGGTAGTGATAACGTTTATCTCGGGAATACTCGTGATACTCGTTGTCATGTTCTATCCCGGCGGCGCGGCGCAGCTCGTTCGCGAGGCTAAAAACGGTATCAAAAAACTGATACGAAAGATCAAGGAGTGCAGGTATGGCAAAGATATTTGATAAACTGACCGCACGCCTTATAGAGACACGATTGCTGAAAGCGCGGCAGTCCCGCGAGTGGACGGATACCGAGCTATCGGAACTGCCCGTCATGCAGGAGCGCAAAACGGCGTCGCGTCTTTCCGCCAAGCAAAAAAGCTTGAACAACCGCCTGAAAGCCTCGGCGTTCAAGGCGTGCGACAAAGAAGAATATATAGACGAACTTTTAAGCGACAAACTGCGTCGCTATGACGTGCGGCATTTCATGTCGTACCGCGCGGCGTATCATTCGGCGGCAAAAGCGGTGTTCAAAGCGCAAAAGAACGGCGAGGATCATGACGCCGCGCTCGACGCGCTCGCGCAAAAGACGGCGGCGCTCGACGGCAAACGCGTCGAATATATAGCCAAGCTCGAAGAACAAAAGAAAAAGTTTTTGGAGCAGAACCCCGCTTCCGACGACGCCGAATACCAGGCGTTAAAGGAAGCGTGCGAGAAAGAGTTTGACGAGTACAAAGCGGAGACCGAAAAACGCGGCGCGGAATACGTCGAGCGTCGCACCGCAAAATTGCGCAGTAAGCGCGAAAAGTACGAAGCCAAAGAAAAAGAACTGAGGGCGAAAGTCAAATCGGATATAGAGCTTCCCGACGACGTGCTCTTGCGCGTGGAAAATCTCAAAATGTACTTCGGCGGGCTCAAAGCCGTAGACGACCTCACGTTCGACGTAAAAGCGGGCGAGATATTCGGGCTCATCGGACCGAACGGCGCGGGCAAAACGACGGTATTCAACTGCATAACGCGCTTTTACAACGCGACGGGCGGAAACATGTATTTCCGCAACAAGGACGGCGAAGCGATCGATCTCAGGCGGTTCAAAGTCCACGACGTAATACTCGAAGGCATTTCCAGAACGTTCCAAAACGTGGAGCTCGTGAGAGAGATATCGGTACTCGAAAACCTGTTGGTCGCATGCACCAGAAATTACAGATCGGGCATGTTCGTGCAGGCGCTCGGCATTCCGACGGTGCGTCGCGAGGACGATATATTAAAGTCCAAGGCGATGGGTATTCTCAAATTCATGGGTTTGGAAAACTACGCGGCGTGGCCGGCTATGGGGCTTCCGTACGGAATACTCAAAAAAGTGGAAATAGCCCGCGCGCTCATGGCAAACCCCAAACTCATAATCTTGGACGAGCCGGCGGCGGGTCTCAACAATACCGAGACCGCGGCGCTCGCCGACACCATAGTAAAGATCCGCGACGAGTTCGGTTGCGCGGTCTTCCTCGTAGAACACGACATGTCGCTCGTAATGTCCATATGCGACAGAATCCTCGCCATCTCGTTCGGCAAGACGCTCGCTATCGGTACGCCGCGCGAAGTGCAGAGCGATAAAGCGGTGCAGGAAGCGTACCTCGGCGTGAGCGACGATCAAGACGAGCCCGCGGCGGAAGAAAAAACGGACGCGGCGGAAGAACAGCCCGACGCGACGAGTGGCGAAGAACACGATGCGACGGAAGAAAAAGCGGACGCGGCGAGCGTAGAAGAGCCGACCGAGAAAGCCGATAAAAATGCGGAAAGCCCGAAGAAAACTGTCGCGCCTAAAAAGCCCGCGGCGGCAAAACGCGCGAAAAAGACTAAGGAGGGCGAGTGATGGACGGCATACTTCAAATAAAAAATCTCCGAGTCAATTACGGACCCATACAGGCGCTTTCGGGCATAGACGTAGACGTACAAAAGGGCACCATTGTCGCGCTGCTCGGCGCGAACGGCGCGGGTAAAACGACAACGCTCAAAACGATAAGCGGGCTTATCAAGGGCAAGGGCGAGATACTCCTCGACGGCGAAAACATAATCAACAAGCGCGCGTACGCGATAGTCAAGAAAGGGCTGACGCAGTCGCCCGAGGGCAGATTCGTGTTCAACGGGCTTACCGTAGAAGAAAACCTGCGCGCGGGCGCGTACTCGCTGAAATCCAAGACCGAAAACGGCATAAAGCAAAGCGCGAGAGCGAGAATGCGCGCCAACTTCGAAATGGTCTACGACCTTTTCCCGAGACTGCGTGAACGCGCAAAACAGCAGTCCAATACGCTTTCGGGCGGAGAACAGCAAATGCTCGCGATAGGTCGCGCGCTAATGGCAAGCCCCAAAGTGTTGCTTTTGGACGAACCGTCGCTCGGACTTGCGCCCCTTCTGATCAAAGATATATTCGACGCATTGGTCAAGATCCGCGCGGAAGGCACGACCATACTCATAGTCGAGCAAAACGCGCTCGCAACGCTCAAGATCGCGGATTACGCATACGTATTGGAACTCGGCAAGATAAGCATGCAAGGTCCTGCGTCGGAGCTTATCACTAACGAGCGTCTTATAGACGCGTACCTCGGCGGCAACAAGTCGTAAAGGAGCACATGATGGAATTTACCAAAAAGACCGTCAAACTCAAATCGGAAACGTACGCATACTTGGACGAGGGCAAGGGCGAGCCCGTCTTGTTCATCCACGGCAATATGAGCAGCGGCGTGCATTGGCTTCCCGCGATAGAGCGGTTAAAAGACGATTTCCGCTGTATCGCGCTCGATCTTCGCGGGTTCGGGGACAGCAGTTATAACGAGCGTTTCGACGGCATGAAAGATCTCGCCGACGACGTAGCGGAGTTCATGGAAAAGATAGGGCTCAAAACCGCGACTCATATAGTCGCGTGGTCGGCGGGCGGCGCGGTAGCGCTTATGCTTGCGGCGCATCACAAAGACAAAGTGAAAAAGCTGTTTTTGGTCGAGGGCGCGAGCTATCGCGGTTATCCGATATTCAAAAAGAAAAAGGATTTCACGAGCGATTACGGCAAAGCCTACGCCAATAAAGAAGAACTCGCGACAGACCCCGTTCAGGTCAAGCCCATGCTCGATATTTTCGAAACGAAAAACGCGGCGGCAATGACCAATATCTGGAACACCGTTATTTATACGGTGAACAAGCCGACGACGGAAGACAACGAAGTATACATGGCGGAAACGCTTAAAGAGCGGTGTCTTATCGATCTCGATTGGGCGCTTGCCACGCTGAACATGTCGGATACCAACACCGCATATACGCGCGGCGACGGGAGCGTAAAAGACATAGAGTGCCCCGTGGCCGTGACCATGGCGGACAAAGACCTCACCGTTCCCGATTGGATGGTCATGGAAAACGTAAACGGTATAAAAAACAGCAAGCTGATTGCGTACACGAACTGCGGACACTCGCCATTGATAGACTGTCCCGATAAGCTGACGGAAGATATCAAAAAGTTTCTCGTCGATTGATGCGGCAGACCGATGACCGCGTCTAACTAAAAAAGTCAAACAACGCACGCGGGCGTAAACCGCAAACAAAAGCCCGACAGGGCAAAAGGAGTAAATCATGAAAAAAACTACAAAGACCAAAACCGTCGCTATCGCGGCTCTTGCAGTCTGTGCGGCTATTACGCCCTGCCTTGCGGCGTGCGGCAACGGCGACGACGAAGCCACCGATCCCATGAAGTATAAAGGCGTAACTTCCACCACGATCTACGTCGGCAACACTGCGGCCACTACCGGCGCGCAAGCGTCTATAGGCGTGCCGTTCAACTACGGAATAGAAGCGGCGTTCCATAAATACAACAAGGGCGGCGGATTCAGCGGCAAGTACGACGGCAAAGACGTGAGCGGGCTCAAGGTTGCGTTAAAGCACTACGACGACGGCGGCAACGTCGGTGACGTGGTCACGTATACTCAACGCCTTATAGAAGAGGACGAAGTGTTCGCCATAGTCGGCAACTACGGCACGTACGCGGTAAACGTAAATAACGACATAATAAAAGACGCGGGCGTTCCCATGGTATACGCGGCGGCGGGCAACGAGGTAATGGCAAAAGACAAAGCCACGGGCAACGACAGATTCATATTCCCCGTACAGCCTATAAGCAGTACCGAGGGCAGAGTACTTATCAAGCGCGCGTTTGCGGCGACCGCCGACGGCGGTCTTGCGGCTACCAAAGTCGGCGTTATCTCCAATAACGAGGACGCGAGCGCGAATATCCTCAAAGGTATTCAAAAAGGCGCGAGCACGCTTCCCGCTGAGCAAAAGAACAATATCAAATATCAAAAGGTCAGCGATACGGAAACGGGTTACGGCACAGCGGCTGCTGCGCTCAAAAACGAGGGTTGCGACGTCGTTATAATCGCAGTCGTCGCCGACTACGTAAAAACGGTCAGCGCGCTCATGGACGCGGGCTACACCAAGGACAACGTAAAGATCCTTACGTCGTACAACAATGCGGCGACGGCGTATTTCGATAAGAATGTCAACGGCGCGGCAGTCTTTGACGACACGTATGCGAACATCATCAACGCTATCCATACGCAAGGCTGGATCGATATAACCGACGACCCTCTTGCGGGTTATAAATACAGCAACGCCGGCGGACTGTACGATAGCTACAAAGCTTTGGCGGCTATGCTCGGCGCGCCCAATCTTTACGATAACGGCGTTCCCGGATTCAACGAAGAATATTGGGGCGTAGCGGAAGACCTGTTCAATTACGGCACGGAAGTGCCCGACGGTTTGCCTTCCGCGTCGCTCGGGTTCACGCCGTTTACGCTCAGCTACGACGCGTTTGCACTTGCAGGCTATATCGCGGGCGATCTGTTCTGCCAAGGTCTGGAAATGCTCGGCGACAAAGCGCTCACGCGCACCAATTACGTGGACGCTATGGAAAGCGCGGTTATAGACATTGCGCTTGCGGACACCATTTCGTATCAGAACGGACAGCGTCTCGGCGTTCAGGCGTTCTCGCTCAATCAGCTCTACGCAACAGAATACGAAGGATCATACGTTGGGGCGACGCAGAGCAAAGTAATTCACACGCTTACGACGTTTGACTAAACTGTAATCATTATTCAAGCACACACCGTCGGGGGAGACCCCGACGGACGGGGCTGCGACCCCTGTATAACACGTTTTTACGGCAAAATCGCGGTCTATACGCGCGGAGCGTCGCTCGATGTACTACCGAGTACGCCTTCGCGCCGCTCTGCACATCTAGCCTCGCGATTTTGCTCGTAAAAATACCATGTACCCTAAGCGAGCTATTTTGTAGCTATGTCAAGGCAAGCGAGCGACGTCGTAGCCTCGGTGCTACTACTAGCGAGCTTAACGCAGACAGGGCGCAAAAGAGCCGCTTAGGGCGTGTTCTACCAGGGTCGCCGCCCCGTAGCGCCGCAAACGCCGAGCAAGGCGCACTCGGCGGACAACACACAAAACGATAATAAAGAGGGATAATATGGACTACCGCAAAAAAGTAATATCGGTCAAAAAGGCGTTGGAACTCGTCAAGTCCGATTGCAATATCGTGACGGGACTCGGTTGCGCCGAGGGACGCGAGTTTTTGACGCACTTGCACGAAATAGCCAAAAAAGTCAAAAACGTAAACGTCACAAACTGCCTGCCCATGGGCGATTACGAATTTTTCCAAAACCCCGCGTACAAAGAGAGCTTTTCGCTTGACGGGTGGTTCTATTCGCCCGCAATGCGCAAAGCGCATAAAAACGGCAACGTTTCGTTTATCCCCAATCATTTGCACTTGGCGGCGATCAAGCGGCTCGACCATCGCAGGACCAACATTTATATAGGCAACTGCACGCCGCCCGATAAGCACGGATACGTGTCGCTGTCGCTGTCCAATACCTACGAAAAGCGCGTCATGGCGGACTGCGACTATATCATATTGGAGATAAATCCCAAACTGCCCAGAACGTTCGGCGACGTGCAAATGCACGAGAGCGAGGTGGACTACTTTATCGAGACCGATTACGATATCCCCGAGATACCCGACGTTCCGCCTTCCGAGAAAGACCTTATCATCGGCAAGTACATAGCCGAGTATATCAACGACGGCGACTGCTTGCAGCTCGGTATCGGCGGCATACCCAATGCCGTCGCGGCGTCGCTCTTCGGTAAAAAGAACCTCGGCGTGCATACGGAAATGCTTACGACGGGCATGGCGCAGCTAGCTAAAGCGGGCGTGATAAACGGCAGTAAAAAGCAGCGCAACGTAGGAAAAATGGTCGCGGCGTTTGCAATGGGCACGCGCGAACTATACGACTATCTCGACGACAACCCCGCGTGCGAGATCATGGACGGCGGGTACGTCAACGACCCGATGGTCATAGCGCAAAACGATAATCAGGTATCCATAAACACCACGATTGAAGTGGACGTTACCGGTCAGTGCTGCAGCGAGAGCATAGGTTCCATGCAGTTCTCGGGAAGCGGCGGTCAGTCGGATACGGCGTGCGGCGCGCAAAAGAGCAAGAACGGCAGATCGTTTATCGCGCTGTACTCAACCGCAATGGTAAGAAACCCCAAGACGGGCGAGAAGGAAGAGACGAGCAAGATAGTCACTCAGCTCAAGCCCGGCGCGGCAGTCACGCTTTCGCGAAACGACCTTCACTATCTCGTTACCGAGTACGGCGTAGTCAATCTTCGCGGCACGTCAATAAAAGAGCGCGTCGAGCGCATAATCTCCGTAGCGCATCCCAAGTTCAGAGACCAACTGACCAAGGAAGCGCACGATCTTGGTATAGTATACTGATGTATTTTTCATTCAACGACAAACAAATATATTACGAAACGCACGGCAAAGGCAAGCCGATAATACTGCTCAACGGCATAATGATGAGCACGGCGAGCTGGAAAGCGTTTATACCGTCGCTGTCGGAGCAAAACATGCTTGTGCTCGTCGATTTTTTGGATCAGGGCAAGAGCGCGGACATGACGGAAAACTACGACCAAGCGCTTCAAGTCGAGCTCGTGGCAAAGCTTATGGACGAGTTAAAGCTTAAAAGCGCGAGCGTCATGGGCATATCGTACGGCGGCGAGGTCGCGCTCAAGCTTGCCGTCAAGTACCCGTCGCGGGTGGACCGCCTGCTCCTCTTTAACACCACGGCAAAAACGTGCGACCGCTTGCGCGACGTAGGCAGGGGCTGGAACCGCATAGGCGAGAGCGGCGACGGCGCGGCGTACTACGACGCGACGATACCCGTTATATATAGCGCGAAGTTCTATTCCGAGCGTTTGGAATGGATGCGCGCCCGCGAAAAAAAGCTTGCGCCGCTGTTTGGCGATAGGGGTTTTCAAGCGCGAATGAAACGGCTCGTCATAAGTTCCGACTACCACGACTGTTCGGCGGATATCAAAAAGATAACCTGCCCGACGCTCGTGGTCGCTTGCGAGGACGACGTGCTGTTGCCGAGACCCGAACAGGACTTTATCGCTTCGCAAATAAAGGGCGCGCAGTACGTTGTGTTGCCCGACTGCGGACACGCGAGCATGTACGAAAAGCCGTTGCTGTTTGCGTCGCTCATACTCGGCTTCGTCAACGTCAAAGACACGGAATACGTTATTTAACGTCGTAAAGCGATAACCGTAAAACAATAAAACCCGTGACCCGTGCAAACGGGAAGCGGCACGGCGGACAAACGTGAGCTCTCGCTACGTACCGCAACAGTGCATTAAAAAATGAATATTTGGCATGACATTGAAAAAACAAGAATAAAAGCCGACGACTTCATGGCGGTGGTGGAAGTCCCCAAGGGCAGCAAGTGCAAGTACGAGCTGGACAAATCGACGGGACTTATCAAGCTCGACCGCGTGCTGTTCTCCTCGACGCAGTACCCGCTCAATTACGGGTTTATACCGAGAACGTACGCCGACGACGACGATCCGCTTGACGTGCTCATCATTTGCACGGAAGTGCTCGTGCCGCTCACGCTCGTCAGATGCTATCCGATAGGCGTGATGTCCATGCAGGACGGCGGAAAGCACGACGACAAGATCATAGCCATTCCGTTTGCCGATCCCATATACAACGGCAACAAGGATATAAGTCAGCTTCCCAAACACCTTTTCAGCGAGATCAAGCACTTCTTCGAGGTGTACAAACAGCTGGAAGACAAAACGACGGTGGTAAACGAGGTGCAGGGCGCGTTTGCCGCGCTCAAGATCGTGCAGAAAGCGATAGACCACTACGCGGAAACGTTCGATCGCAAATAGCCGCCGTCCGACACAACAATGCTACCCCTTAAAATCTCCATATATCACAGTTGGACCGTGAGCGCAAGCTTGCGGTTTAACATATACGCAACTATGCGGCGCAAAACCTGCGTTAAAACAATAGAGGATAAAAAATGATACTCGCCATAGACGTCGGAAACACCAATACCAAGCTCGGTTTTTTCGGAACGAGCGGCACGCTCGACCGCTTTTTCGCCATTCCGAGCGACGAGGACCGCACGGCGGAAGAAACGGCGCGGCTGTTTATGCGCTGTGCCGCCGAGCTCCCGCAGGGCTTTGAAGTCACAGGTTCCGCGATGTCGTCCGTCATTCCGCGAGCGAGCGCGGCGGTAGCCGATGCCGCGGAATGCGTTTTCGGCGTTCGCCCCATAACGGTCACCGCAGAAACGGATATCGGCATCGAGATAGATTATGCCGATCCGTCGAGCCTCGGCAGCGATCGCATCGTCACATGCGTCGCGGCGGTCAAAAAGTACGGCGCGCCGTTCATACTCGTCGATTTCGGTACGGCGACTACCGTAAACGTAGTGAACGCCGACGGCGCGTTCGCGGGCGGCGCTATCACGCTCGGTATAAAATCGACTATGGCGTGCCTCGTCAAGTGCACGGCAAAACTCCCGTGCGTCGAGCCGGACGTGCCGAGCTCTGCGATAGGCAAGTCCACTGCCGACGCGATCAAGAGCGGCGTGATACTCGGCGCGGCGGGGCAGATACGGTATATCGCCGAACGCATTAAGACCGAGCTCGGACTGAAAAACGCGAAAATGCTGGCGACGGGCGGGCTCGCCGCGCTCGTGCAGGCAGTAGACCCGATGTTCGATACCGTCGACAAAAACCTTGCCGTCGAGGGGCTGTACGAGATATATAAAAGGAATAGCGAACGGTAAGCATTTAAATGACCGTAGGGAACGCAAGCCAAAGGCTTGGCGTCTGCCGTGTGTTTGCATAATTGGTTTGTTTATTGTTACACCCGAATAAGTGCGGTAACGTTTATAGGTTGCGATTGGTTCGGCGTTGTCGTTCTGCGGCTACGCCAAAGATTCCTCGCAAGCTCGGAATGACAAGTTAAAATCATGTCCGTTCTTTTTCGGGTGTACCATACAATCCCCATCCACGTACATACACGACAGACGCCAAGCCTTCGGCTTGTCATCCTGAGGCGAAGCCGAAGGATCTAGGGCGTAAGCCCGCCAACCAAATGTTGGACGAATGTCGTGTGTCGACTTTTGTGTTAATTTATTGTTTCAACCGAATAATTGCAGTAACGTAAGATACCGTTTCGTATGGCGGAAAGACCCGTGCCCGCCGCTTATGGTTCATTCGGCGCGGCATAAGCGGGGCGCAGTGGTCTGCGCTCCCTACGATTGGGTGACAAGTGGTTTGGCGTTGTCGTTCTGCGGCTACGCCAAAGATTCCTCGCGAGTTCGGAATGACAAAAGAAAATATGCACCACTCCTATTTCGGGTGTTACGTAAAACAAATTACCCACGTAAACACACGACAATCGTCAAACATTTGGTTTGCGGAGCGCAGTGGTCTGCCCTCCCTACGATTGGGTGACAAGTGGTTTAGCGTCGTCGTTCTGCGGCGGGTCGCCTGGATTCTTCGCCTATGGCTCAGAATGACAATAGGATAATATGTAACGAATTGAACAAAGACAGACATTGAACCGAATATCCCACGATATTATTCTGTCATCCTGAGGCGAAGCCGAAGGATCTAGGGCGTAAGCCCGCACGAATAATATAAATAAGATATGTGCAATATAAAAAAATCGATAATTAATAAAAAAAATCGAAAAATGCAGGCGACTTTATTTGACAAACACGGTTGATATGTGTATAATACCACATAAGGATTCGGCGTAGAACGCGACAGCGAGGTCGGGCTACGCTTTATTTTTATTTAAAAAATTTTAAACGGATCCGTCGCTTAACTGCGAAAACCGACGATCCTCGCAACCAAGCGAACGCGCGAGGCGCGCTTCCCGACAAAGTATTCAACCATTTGGAGGTAGATATGAAAAAGACCTTGAAAAAACTCATTGCGGCGGCGTGCGCCGTCACGATGCTCGGCAGCACGGCGGGCGCGCTCGTTGCGTGCGGCAACGGCGACGACGGCAATAAACTCGCGGCAATAAAGGACGGATATAACTCGTATACGATAGTAATGCCGTCCAACTGGAACGAGCTTACTTACCAAGATAATAACGACACGCAAATAATGAACTATTTGTCCAGCCCGTTGTTTGAGTTCGATTATGAATGGGACGAAGCCAAAGGCGGCAAGTTCGTAGACGGCAAGATCAACCCCGACGCCATAGTCGACGGCGGATATTCCATTCAGCTTTCGGCGGCGAAAGGCATTAAAGACGTGACCGATCAATACGCCGAGAAGTGGGGCATTACCGAGTATAACGAAGCGACCGATGAAAACGAGTTTGCCACGGCAAACCACTGCTTCGAGATAGAGCTTCGTACCGACCTTAAATGGGACGACGGCACCGCTATCAAAGCGGAAGATTTCGTTTACACGATGAAAGAACAGCTCGACCCCAAATTCGCTCACTACCGCGCGAATTCGTATTATCAAAACGTCGCTCTCGTCGGCGCCAAGAACTACTTTAACCAAGGCAAGTCCGGTTGGTTCGCCGCCAAGACCCCGTATGACGACAGCGCTTACACCGCAACTCTCGACGAGGCGCTTATATTCACCATGGGCAGCTCTGACCAAAACAGCGAACGCGGCGGAGCGGTAAACTTTATAAGAAACGATTTGGAGACCGGTCAACACGCATCCTACTTTACAAAAGATCTGACTGCGGAACAGATCGTTTCGAAAGCTATATCCGTTTACGAGTTTAGTGGGGTTACCGTAGAGCAAGTTATGTCGCTCGAAGGCAAGACCATGAAGCAGATCAAAGAAGACGCGACGCTCACCGCAAACTTCAATGCGTGGGCGAAGAGTTGGTACGGAGTAGGTTTGGACGAAGCGCCCGAGCTTGCGCTTTACTTCACGCTCACCAATTACACTTTCCCCGAGATGGATTTCAAGAACGTCGGATTCTTTGTTACGGGCGACTACAAGTTTGTAGCGTGCTTTACCGACGCGTATCACATCTACAATAACGACGATCCCGCCGACGGATATTCCTATCATCTCGCTTACGAGCTTTCGAGCTTTCCGCTCGTCAAGAGATCGCTTTACGAGACCACCAAAAAAGAGCCCGGTCAAGGCGAGACGCTGTGGACGACCAACTACAACAGCTCGCTTGCAACCACGGCGAGCTGGGGTCCGTACAAACTGACCAGTTTCCAATCGGGCAAGAGCTACACCCTCGAAAGAAACGAGTACTGGTACGGCTACAATATGGAGCAGTATAAAGACCAGTACCTTGTAACAAAGATCAACTGCGAGAAGATCGCGGAAAAATCAACGCAATGGATGAGCTTCCTCTCCGGTCGTATCGACGAGATAGGCATAGACGTCGAGCATAAGGACGATTACCGCAACTCGAAGTATGCGATATCCGCCCCCGGCTCTACTACGTTCTCCGTCAATGTTTTCAGCGACCTCGAAGTGCTTAAAAACGGCGACAGAAACAACACCATTCTTGCCATAAAGGAATTCCGCAAAGCGCTCTCTTTGGGCATGAACCGCGACGACTACAACAGCAGAACGACCACCGCTCATCAGTCGGCGTACGGCTACCTCAACGACCTGTACTATCACGATATAGAAAATAAGGGCGTTTACCGTTATACCGATCAGGGCAAGAAAGCGTTGCTTCGCGCTTACGGCTACGTGGAAAACAACGGCAAATGGTCGCTCGAGTCCAACGCTCAGATACGTGATCTCGATCTCGACGAAGCTTACGACACCCTTAAGGGCTATGATATCGAGCAGGCGAGACAGCTTGTGGACGAAGCGTACGACATCATGGTCGCAGATAAAGAAAAGTACGGCTACGATTCTTCCAAAAAGATCCAGATCAAATACGGCACTGGCGCAGATAACGAAGGCGCGCGCCTCGACTTTAACTACCTTTCCGACATGCTCGACAACATCGTAAAGGGCACCAAGCTCGAGGGCAAGATCGAATTCGTGTTCGACGCGTCGTTCGGAGATGCCTGGTATGATGAGTTTGTAATGGGCAACTACGATTGGTGCGGCGGCGGCTGGGGCGGCATGGTCTTCGACCCGTTCGGCTTGATGGAAGCTTATATCAATCCCGAAAAATCGTTCACGCCTTGGTGGGATACTTCCAAAGAGTTTATGACCTTCAACCTTCTCGGCACCGATCCCGATCAGAACTATCTCGACGGCGAGTCCGCCACAATGTCCGTTCTCAACTGGTGGAACTGCCTTTGCGGCAAAGCCGCTACCAACAGTCAGCCCGTCAATAAGGATTTTTCCGGCGCGCCCATCGAGTATAAGCTCGAGCTTCTCGCCAAACTCGAAGAGTATGCGCTTACTCAATACTACTGCATGCCTACGACCTCGCAGAACAGCGCCAGCCTTTTGAGCGCTAAGTACAGCTACGTCGCAGACGTATACAACACTTTCATGAGCTACGGCGGTATGCAGTACTTGAGAGTAAATTACAGCTATGACGAGTGGAAACAGTACGTCAGCGACCATAAAAACGACCTTTCTTCCGAATACAAGAAGACTGAGTAATTTACGGGTCTAAAGTAATGTGCGGTGGGGGCGGATACATGCGATCCGCCCCTCATTGTATTTTACTAATGTACATACGTTTGCGTGTGAAATGACGCGAGTTTGACGCGGCGATTTTTTGTCGCGTCGGAGCACGGTTCGGTCGTATTGTACGGGATAGCGCGATATGTTTATCGTCGTATAAATGTTTGACCGCGGCTTTTAAATATGTTATAATACAAGCGAAACGCTTGCTTGCAATGGCATTTTCGCGCCGTATTTCAACAAAAAAGCGTATTGCGAAGCAATATCCGCGACAGCGGTAAAAGTCATTGACTTTTGCTTTTTAATGTTATAATATATCGCACGCAATTTTGATAAAAGGAGAAATTGCCAATGTACATGTTTAAATATGTGCTGAAACGCTTGGGTCTCATGATAATGACTTTTTCCATTATCATGTTGATCTGTTTCGTACTTATCAAGCTTTTGCCGCTTTCGGTACCCAGGGCTTTGGGCGAAGATCCCAACCTTTCGTACCTGCGGTTGGAGGGCAGAGGGTACATAACGAATCTCGTTTGGAAAAACGGCAACGTCGTGGGCTACGACCGCGTGCCCATCTTGACCCAGCTTTGGAATTATCTTGTGCGTATCTTTACTTCCGGCGATTTCGGCGTGGGTATCACGATTTCGGAGTATAAAAACGCAGGGGTGTGGGACGTGTTCATTGAAAAACTCCCGCCCACCATACTTATAAACATTTATTCCACGCTTATAGGCGTTCCCATCGGTTTGGGACTCGGCATATTCGCGGCGCTCAAAAAGAATAAGTGGCAAGACCAGGTGATAAACGTTATAATCATACTGTTGGTATCCGTGCCCAGTATAGTTTTCGCATTGGTGATACAGTATGTTTTTTGCTTTAAACTGGATTGGTTCCCGCTTCTCATGGAATCGGGCACGGATTATTTCAGTCTGGCCATGTTCAAAAGTATGTTCCCCGCGGTGTTCTCGCTGTGCCTCGGGTCTATCGCCGGCTATGCAAGGTTTACGCGCGCGGAGCTTTCCGAAGTCCTCACCAACGACTACATGCTGCTTGCGCGTACCAAGGGGCTTACTCGCGGGCAGGCGACTTTGCGCCACGCCATGCGCAACTCCATGGTAGTTATTTTTCCGTCCATACTTTCCGAGTTTATCGCGGTGCTTTCGGGCTCGCTCATAATAGAGCGCATGTTCTCTATACCCGGCGTCGGCGGATTGTATCTCGACGCCATAAACTCGAAGGATTACGACTTTTTCATGTTTTTGTCGGGCTTCTACTGTTTGGTAGGGCTTTTGGCGGGTATCATCGTCGATATAAGCTACGGCTTTATCGATCCCAGAATAAGAATGGGGGCTAAGTAGAATGGAAGCTTTCGATATAAATTCTATCCCGCAAGAGAAGTTCGAGTTTGTCGCGGACAGAGATATAATGCACGACAAACCGCTGGAGACAAAGCACGTCGGTTACCTCAGAGACGCGTTCAGAAGGTTCCGCCGCAACAAAGGCTCGGTTGTCGCCGCGGTCATCATTTTATTGCTCGTGCTTTTTGCGATAATAGTGCCGTTCTGCACGCAGTACAGCGTATCCTATACCGATCAGATGTATTACTGCGCGATGCCGTATAACAAGGCGTTCGAGAATACGTCGTTTTGGGACGGATGTAAGGAAGTTACCCAAGGCAAAAAGACCACGCGCGTTTTTTACGCTATGGGCGAGGAGTCCGGTCATAACGCTATAAAAAATCAAGAGTACACGGTCGACGACGGCAATTATACGTACAGGCTGAACAGTATACACAAAGTCGGCGTTATATACAAGACGCTTACACCTTCCGAGTACGAAGCTATCCAAGAGTATCAGGATAAGCACGACGTGCAGATAATATATCCCATGGTGCCCACGGCAAACAGACCGACGGACGCGACGGATAAGCTGGACGCCAACTATTACTTTGTCACCCGAAGCAAGGGCGGCAAGACGGAGATAGTATACGGCGACGACGGCTGGTCGATAACGCCCGCCTACGGTAAGTACCTTGTCGGCGAGACCACCAACGACGGATATACCTCCAAAATGCGTATCGAGGGCGACGAAGGCGTTACCATTGACGGTGAGAAATACTATTACACCTATTCGCGCATCGCGGGCGCGGGCTACGAAGTTCGCGTAAACTATTACGAATACTACAAATACTACCATGCGGAGATAGCGCGCGACGGGATAAAAGAGCCCAAGTTCCTTTTGGGTTGCGATTCGCTCGGACACGATATTTTGACGTGCTTATCGTCGGGCGCTCGGTTCTCGTTTATATTCGCCATTGTCGTTGCCGTGGTCAATATGCTCGTCGGCGCGATATACGGATCGATAGAAGGGTATTACGGGGGAAAGCGCGACCTTATAATGGAGCGTATTTCCGATATCCTGTCGGCTATACCGATGATGATAGTCATAACTCTACTCAAATATCACATGGGCGGTGCGAGCCATATTTTGGTGCTGTTCCTATCGTTCTTCCTAACGGGGTGGATAGGCATGGCTAGCACCACACGTATGCAGTTCTATCGGTTTAAAAATCAAGAATACGTTTTGGCGGCGCGGACGCTCGGCGCGAAGGATAGACGGCTTATGTTCAAGCATATATTCCCCAACGCGATAGGCACGCTCGTCACAAGCTGTGCGCTAGTCATACCGTCCATGATCTATTCCGAGGTCAGTCTTACGTATCTCGGCATAATCAATTTGTCTACCGGCAACATCACGTCGGTGGGAACTTTGATAAGTTCCGGTCAGGCGGTCATGTCGACTTTCCCGCACGTAGCGCTGTTCCCGTCGTTGTTCCTGATGCTCCTTATGCTAAGCTTCAACTTGTTCGGTAACGGCTTGCGCGATGCGTTCAACCCCAGCTTACGCGGATCGGAGGGTTAAAGTGGAAACAAAAGAAACAAAGCTCGCAGTGCGCAATCTTAAAATATCGTTCCGCACGGACAGCGGTAAAGTCCAGGCGGTTCGCGAGATCAATTTCGATCTGAAAAAGGGCGAAACGCTCGCTATTGTCGGCGAGTCGGGTTCCGGCAAATCGGTCACGTCGCGCGCCATACTCGGCATACTCGCGAACAACGCGCTCAAAGAGGGTGGCGAGATACTTTACGACGGGCAGGACCTGATGAAAATATCGGAAGAGGAGTTTTGTAAGATCCGCGGCGACAAGATCGCCATGATCTTCCAAGACCCGCTTTCAAGCCTTAACCCCATCATGCGCGTCGGTAAGCAAATGACCGAAGCCATGCTAATAAAGGGCAGACTCAGCCAAAGACGCAGCCGCAAGGACTTTAACTCCATGCTCTCGCGCCTTAACGGCTGTATGGATTCTGCGCGCGGAAAAACGCCCGAGGCTTGCGCCAAGAACAAAGAGTTATGCAAAAATTTCGATACGTTCGAGCGCAAGCACTTGGAGCTTGAAATAGCATATCTCGACGCGCGTGAAAACTGCACGGAAGCCATATCCGATATCGAAGATATTTTGTTCCGTATAGAAAAGAACGCGTTTGACGGAGTGGTCCGCGACGTCAAAACGGCGATCAAGCGCGCCGAAAAGAGCCGTAACGATTTTGTGGTAAAGGACAGAGCGGAAGAGCTCGCGGGGCTTTTGTTTACGCTTAAAAAGCTCGTTCAGACGCCTGTCGTCACCAAGATAACCAATACCGCAAAGCTTCTTTTGCGTCGCAATTCCAAGATAGTCGACAATACCGATTATGCGGAAGTCGCAAAGACGCTTGCGAGCGTCAAGGCGATCTTGGACGAAGCGGCAAGCTTCGACGAGCCCAACTTCTTCTCGATAGGGTATTATCTGACTTTTTCCGGTCAGCCTTTGCCCGACATGCCCGTAAAAGAACTCAACGAGTACTTGCATAAGTACCTCGACGATAACTTTATGCTCGAGTTTATCAAAGTGGCGAAAGAAGGTATCATTTATTCCGCCAAGAACGCCACGGAGCGCAAAAAAGCGGCGCTTGCCGTGATCGAGCGCGAGATAGGCGTGTTTAAGTCGGAGTTTGAAAGGGCGGACGCCAAAGCCGCCGCGCGCGCGCTCATAGCCGCGGTAGAAGACGGTATCGACAGGCTGGAGACAGTAAAAGACAATATCGCTTATACGTTCCGCACGAGCCTGCGCTCGGCTATCCACGGTTATTACGACGGTATCGCCCGTAACGCCAAGGAAGAAAAACGCTACGCCAAACAGACGGCGAGCTACAATAAAAAAGTCGAAAGCGGCAAGACGCCCGAATGGAAGGTCATCGATAAAGACCTTGTGGACGTCGAGGGCGCAAGAGGCGGTATAGTCAATCTTATCGAGCGCATAAAAGCCAAGTACGAGCGCGATATAGAAAAGTTTGCGGACACCGACTTCGACGCGCGCGCCGTGGACATGATCGATTACCTCAAGCTCAAAGCGTCGGGCGTCGCGCACAAGATGACGCGAGCAATGGCAAAAGCCAGAGCGCTCAAGCTTTTGGAAGAGGTGGGTATACCCGAACCGCGCAAGCGCTACAGACAATACCCGTTTGAGTTTTCGGGCGGTATGCGTCAGCGCATAGTCATAGCGATAGCGCTCGCCGTAAACCCCGATATCCTTATTTGCGACGAGCCCACGACGGCGCTCGACGTTACCATACAGTCGCAGATACTCGAGCTTATTAACAAGGTCAAGGAAGAGCGTCAGCTCTCCGTCATATTCATTACGCACGACCTCGGCGTCGTCGCGAACATGGCGGACAGAGTCGCGGTCATGTACGCGGGCAAGATAGTGGAGATAGGCACGGCTCACGATATTTTCTATTCTCCCGCGCACCCGTACACTTGGGCGCTTTTGTCTTCCATGCCCGACCTCGATACCAAAGAAAAACTCGAGGCGATACCGGGCACTCCGCCCAACATGATCTACCCGCCCAAGGGCGACGCGTTTGCGGAGCGCAATAAGTACGCCATGCAGATAGATTTCGAGCGTCAGCCGCCCATGTTCAAGATATCCGACACGCACTCGGCGGCAACCTGGCTGTTGCACCCCAACGCGCCCAAGATCGATCCGCCCAAGATAATCACCGACCGCATTGCGCGTATGACGCGTGCGACGGAACTCGCGAAAAATGCCGAATCGGTGAACTCCGAAGCAAGCGTCGAAGCGGCGGAAGCGGTGGAAAAGCACGCGGAAGCAGTGAAGTCCGCGAGCGGTGAGACGGTCGAAGAACCCAACGTAATTTTGGAAGATCTTAAACGCGGCATAGTGGACGACACCGTAAACGGCGATACCGTTTCCACGGACGAGACACTTGCGACTACCGACGAAACAGCGAAAGATACCAAAAAGTCGACCGCGCGCAAAGCTCCCGCAAAGAGCGCCTCTGCGACAAAATCGACTAAGACAACTGCGGCTAAGACAACTGCGGCAAAGTCGACAACGACTAAGACTACTGCGACTAAGACAACAACGGCGAAGTCGTCTGCGGCGAAAAAGCCCGCGGGTTCGACGGCAAAAACAACTACCGCAAAAAAGACGACGACAGCCAAGACTGCGGCGGATAAACCCGCCGCGGCGAAAAAGCCTGCGGCGACTGCGGCAAAGAAACCGACCGCGAAAAAGACGACCGCCAAGGCGACCGAGCCCGCGGACGGCAAGACCGACGGCGGCAACGAGTGAGAGGTGTGACGAATGGAAAACAACGATGAAACTTTGTTGAAGGTAGAACACCTCTGCCAGTACTTTCCGATGGGACCGGGCTACGATCTCAAGGCGGTCGACGACGTAAACTTCGAGATCAAAAAGGGTGAAGTTTTCGGGCTCGTCGGCGAGTCGGGTTGCGGTAAGACGACGACCGGACGGTCCATAATCAAGCTTTACGACATTACATCGGGCAACGTTTACTTTAAAGGTCAGCGTATTTGCGCGGGCGTGCGCTCGTATAAGTCGGCGATCAAGGCGGCGCGCGAAGAGTGCAAAGCCACGGTCGCGGAGCTCAAAAAGAACAGCCGTGCCGAGATAGATGGCGGCGCGGACGAAGCGGAAGTCAAGACCAAGTATGACGCGCTCATTGCCGAATCGCGCGATAAGTGCGCGAGGATAGTAGCCGAAAATACCGCGGCTATGGCGTCCGCCAAGCACGACCATAAATACTGCGATAAGGACTATGCTTCCGGCGTGGTGGCTCAGCTCATAGCCGAGCGCGACGCCGAGCTTGCCGATTGCGACGACGAGGAAGAGCGCGAAAAGATAGCGCGCGAGTACAAGTCCAAGATACGCATTGCCAAAAACGAGCGAATAGTCAACAGCATTCAAATGATCTTCCAAGACCCCATAGCGTCGCTCAATCCGCGCATGACGGTAAGGGACATCATATCGGAAGGGCTCGTGATAAAAGGCATTCGCGACAAAAAGTATATCGACGAAAAGGTGTACGCCATACTCGAAAAAGTCGGTTTGGTAAGAGAGCATGCCGACCGCTATCCGCACGAGTTTTCGGGCGGTCAGCGTCAGCGTATAGGCATTGCGCGCTCCGTTATCATGGAGCCCGAGCTCATCATAGCCGACGAGCCCGTATCCGCGCTCGACGTGTCCGTTCAGGCGCAGGTCATAAACCTTTTGAACGAGCTCAAAGAGCGCTTGGGTCTTACCATACTGTTCATAGCGCACGATCTTTCGGTCGTTAAGTATTTCTCCGACCGTATCGGCGTTATGTACTTTGGTAAAATGGTCGAGCTTGCGCCGAGCGACGAGCTTTTCGAGCACCCGTTGCATCCGTATACGCGGTCGTTGCTGTCGGCTATACCTCTTCCCGATCCCGAGTACGAAAAGAACAGAAAGCGGTTCGTGTACAATCCGCTTGCGGAACACGATTACTCTACAGATCTTCCCACCATGCGGGAAGTATCGCCCGGACATTTTATATATTGTAACCAAGCCGAATTTGATAAATATAAGGCGGAGCTCGATAAGTAATGAAGCGAGTTTTGCCGTATATCATTACCGCCGTTATCGGGGCATTGGTCGTAGTGACCGTGATTTGCGGACTGCAAATATGGTCGGCTTCGAGCACCCAAGTGGTTTTAGGGACGCTTTGCGACGCGTTTTTCGTCGCGGGCGTCTTGATATTCGGCGTCGGTTTGCTCGTATTTTGCAGTAACGGCGGAGCGTTTTATATGCTCTCGTACGGCATAATAAAGCTGATCGATCTGTTCAGACGCGGAGCAAAAGGCAAGTACAAAGATTTCTACGAGTATGCGGAATCCAAAAAAGAAAAGAAGCGCAGCTTCGGATTCATGCTTATCGTGGGGATCGGGTTTCTTGTCGTTGCCGTTGCGCTTTTGATAGCTTATAACAATGTGTAAAATATATCGGGCGCCGTATAAGCGTCCGATATTTACGTTGCATAGTATAGTATTCGCTTGACCGCACATATATAGCGTTGTATACTGTTACGGTTTAAACGCGTATTTGTGCGTTTTTCAGAATGAGTAAATAATGAGAAATAAAACGGAAAATAAAAAATTGACCAATGCGGGAATGCTTGGGTATTTTTTGAAGGGAAGCGTTCATTTGTTTGTGCTTTGCATAACGGCGAGCATGATAATGACCTTTCTTACCACCGTCATTCCGCAGATAATCAAGTTCACCATCGACAACGTTATAGACGATCAGCCCGTTTCTGGGCTTGTCGGCACGATAGCGGGCGCGTTCGGCGGCGTCGAGCGGATAAGAGACGATATCTGGCTCATAGCACTCGCCATAATGACGATCGCCGCGGCAATGCTTATCTGCCGCTATTGCAGTCTGTATTTTAACCGTCGCGCCAACGAGACGCTCATGCGGAGAATGCGCAACGAGCTGTTTTCGCATATACAGCGTTTGCCTTTGTCCTGGCAGCTCGAAAACAATACGGGCGACATAATACAGCGCTGTACTTCCGATGCGGACAACATATCCAACTTTGTTTCGCAGCAGCTCTTTACGCTTGTGCGCATAACCATGCTTTTGACGCTGTCGCTCGTATTCATGTTTTTGACGGACGTCAAGCTCGCCGCTATCGCCACGGCGTTTATACCCGTTATAATAGGGTACTCGCTCGTGTATTTTGTGCGCGTCAGCAAAAGGTTTAAAGAATGCGACGAGCAGGAAGGCGTGCTGTCCACGATAGCGCAGGAAAACCTGACGGGCGTGCGCGTAGTACGCGCTTTCGGCAAGGAGCGTTACGAGCGCGATAAGTTTGAAAAACAAAATACATACTACACCTCGCTGTGGGTGAAACTGCTCAAAAAGATGGCGCTGTTTTGGGTGTCGAGCGATTTTATCGCAGGCATTCAGTTACTGTTTATCATAGTGATAGGCACCGTTTTTTGCGTGAACGGCGGCATGACGGCGGGCGATCTCGTGGCGTTTATTTCGTACAATACGATGATGATAGGTCCCGTGCGCGAGCTGGGCAGGATAATATCCAACCTCAGCAAAGCCAACGTTGCGCTCACGCGTATCGGGCAGGTGATGAACGCCGAGGAAGAAGTTTACGGAATCAACGAGGGGAAGATATCGGGCGATATAGTTTTTGATAACGTGTCGTTCGAGTACCTTGCCGATAAGCCCGTTTTGCGCGGCGTGAGCTTTACCGTTCCGCAGGGCACAACGCTCGGTATCATAGGCGGCACGGGCAGCGGCAAGTCGACCGTAGCCGCGCTCATGGACGGGCTGTACGCGCCGACGGGTGGTAAAATAACGATAGGCGGGCGCGATATAAACGACATTTCGCCGGCGACGCTACGCAACAATATCGGACTCGTGTTACAGGAAGGATACGTTTACTCGCGCACCGTGGGCGAGAATATCGCGCTTGCGGCAGCGGACGGCTCGATGGAAAACGTCAAGCGTGCCGCGTCCGTCGCGTGCGTGGACGAAGCAATAGAGAGTTTTGCAAACGGCTACGACACTGTGGTCGGCGAGCGCGGCGTGACGCTTTCGGGCGGACAGAAACAGCGCGTCGCTATCGCTCGGACCATCATTCGCGATCTGCCGTACATGATATTCGACGATTCGCTTTCCGCCGTGGACAGCGATACCGACGCCAAGATCCGCGCGCACCTCAAAACGGAATGCGAGGGCACTACGACGGTCATAATCGCGCACAGACTGACTACGGTCATGCACGCGGACAATATAATCGTGCTCGATAACGGCGAGATAGCGGAGAGCGGAACGCACGCCGAGCTCATGGCAAAGGACGGCATTTATAAGCGCATATACGATCTGCAAATGGATCTTCCCGACGAACTTAAAGAGGAGGCGAGGCATGGCTGATATCAAGACCGCGGAAAAAAACGAGCCCGCCAAAAAACTCAGGTTTTTCGGATTGGGCAAGCTCAGACCGTACGTCGGACGGTATAAAGCGATATTCTTTATCATGATATTCGCCAATATCGCCGTAGGCGTGATCAACATAATTTTGCCGTTGTTCCAAAAGTACGCGATAGACAACTTCATCAAAAACCAAACTGTAGCGGGGCTTCCCGTGTTTACAGTGCTTTACGCGGCGCTTCTTGTCGTGTCGGCGGTCATCGATTATTTCGGCGCGTACGGCGCGTGTAAGTGCGAGATGTTCTTGCTCCGCGATATGCGAAGGACGGCGTTCAATCACTTGCAAACGCTGTCGGTGTCGTACTACAACCAAAACGCCGTAGGCAAGCTGCACGCGCGCGTCATGAGCGATACTGCGGTCATAGGCGGCACCGTCGCTTGGGATACGTATCAGGGCGCATGGACGCTCACGTACGCCATAGGCGCGGCTATCGTCATGTTTTCGCTCAATGCGATACTCGCGCTGTGCGTTTTGGTGATAGTGCCGCTCGTCGTATTGGTGTCGATATACTTTCAGCGCAGGTTGACAAAACTCAACCGCGAAGTGCGCGAGATCAACTCGGAGATAACGGGCGGGTTCAACGAGGGCATTACCGGCGCGGCGGCGTCCAAAACGCTTGCCGTCGAGGATAAGCTGGACGCAGGGTTTTTCGCGCGCACCGACGCAATGAAGAAAAAGGGCACGAGGTTGGGACATCACCGCGCGCTGTTCTCGTCGGTGATAGCGTTTGCCGCGTCCGTCGCGCTCGCGTTGGTGCTGTGGTACGGCGGAGTCATCACTATGGACGGCGTTATCATGATAGGCACGCTGTCGGTGTTCATGACGTATGCGCAGGGCATTGTCGATCCCATATCGTGGTTGGTGGAAGTCATTGCCGACCTCATATCCATAAAGGTCAATATCGAGCGGTTTACTGCGCTTACCACGAGCGTGAGCGACGTTAAAGATACGCCCGAAGTAATAGAAAAGTACGGCGACAGTTTCAACGAGAAACGCGAGAATTGGGAAGCGCTTCACGGCGATATAGAGTTTGACGACGTCACGTTTAAATATCCGGACGGCGAGGAGTACGTGCTCGAACACTTCGATCTCAAAGTGCCGCAGGGCACCAACGTCGCCATCGTGGGCGAGACGGGCGCGGGTAAGTCCACTCTCGTCAATCTCGTGTGCAGGTTTTTCGAGCCGACGGAAGGAAGAATACTCATTGACGGCAAAGACGCGCGCGCGCGGTCGGTGCAATGGCTGCATAGCAACATAGGCTACGTATTGCAAACGCCGCACTTGTTCTCGGGCACCGTAAGGGAAAATCTCACGTACGGGCGCGCCGACGCCACCGACGAAGAACTCGACGCCGCCATAAAAAGCGTCAATGCCGAAGGCGTAATGGCGCGCATGGAAAAGGGTTACGACACGGTAGTCGGCGAAGGCGGTAATACGCTCTCGACGGGAGAGAAACAGCTTTTGTCGTTTGCCCGCGCCATACTCGTGGACCCCGCTATATTCATTCTGGACGAAGCTACTTCGTCTATCGACACGCTCACCGAAAAACTCATACAGGGCGCGATAGAAAAACTGATGACGGGCAGAACGAGTTTTGTCATAGCGCACAGGCTTTCCACCATTCGTTCCGCCGATATCATACTCGTTGTCGACGACGGAAAAATAGTGGAGCGCGGAACGCACGACGAGCTTTTGCGTCGGCGCGGCGCGTACTTCAATCTGTACATGAAACAGTTTAAAGAGGACAGTATCACGGCGAGCGTCGCGAAGGACGAGTGAGACGCAGTAAAAAATGCCGACGACGCGACGGAAAACTTATGAGTAAACTAAGTAGATATATAACACTTTTAAAACCGTTCAGGCGGCACGTATTCGGGTACTTGTTTTTGCTGTGCTGTTGTTGCGCGTGCAATCTTATTCAACCGCTTTTAATGGACGTTGCGGTAGAGCAGATAAATGCGCTCGGCGCTAACTCTGCGCCCACCGATCTCATGATCACTTGCGCCGTCATGTTGGGCGCGGCGCTCCTGTCGCTCGGGTTCATACTCGGCGCAACAAAACTGTCCGCCGTGCTATCCAACGAACTGACGGCGGCCATGCGGTCGGCTATATTCGAGCACGCGAGCAATATTTCCGTTGCCGATATCGGGCGGATAGGCGTAGCGGCGATGCTCGACAGATCCACTTACGACATACTCGGCATCATGGATTTTTTGGCGCTCGCGCTGAACGCGGCGGTCACAGTGCCCGTGTATATCATAGTCGGGTGCGTTATGGCGATACGTATCGACGGCGTTCTTGCGTCCGTGATGATAGTGTTTATACCGCTTATAATCGTAATGATAGTGTGCGTGACGCGTCTTGTAAAACCGCTTCAAAAACGTTCCAACCTGTATTTGGACAAGCAAAACGCGATAGTTCACGAACGGCTTTCGGGTATACGCGTGATACGCGCTTTCAATCGCGAGCCGTACGAGCATGCGCGCATGGCGGACGCCACCAACGTGATGGCGACCAACTTTGTCAAAACAAACGTGACTATGTCGGTCATGTCGCCCATCGCCGTGTTTATAATGAACATAGTGACGGTGCTCGTGCTGTTTATCGGCGCTAAGCGTATCACTGCGGGCATAGCGGTAAATACGGGCGGGATAGTTCAGCTGTTGCAATATCTTTCCATGATAATGAGCGCCATTTTCACGTCGGCATGGGCGATAGTGCAGTTCCCGCGCGTGCGCGTGTCGGTCGGGCGCATGAACGAGGTGTTCGATTGCCCGCGTATCGAGCGCGGCAGCGCCGACTGCGTAATGGACGGATCGGCTATCGCGCTCGACGTGTCGTACCGATACCCCGATTCTTCCGTCGACGCGCTGGAGCCCGTCACGTTTACCGTAAAGAGCGGAGACAAGATCGCGCTCATCGGCGGCACGGGCAGCGGCAAGAGCACGCTCATGATGCTGTTCACGGGCATGACCAAGCCGACGGGCGGCGAGCTTGTTTTGGGCGGCAAGTCGATAGGTTCGCTCACCGTGGACGAGATAAGCCGCAACGTGACTACGGTGTTTCAAAAGAGCGACTTCTTTACGGCGACGCTGCGCGAAAATATCGATCCGCTCGGCAGGTATACCGACGAGCAGGTGTTTGCCGCGCTCGACTGCGCCGAGTTTGGCGAGTTTGCGCGCAAGGTCGGACTTGACTATAAGATAGACCAAGGCGGAAGCAATCTCTCGGGCGGGCAAAAACAACGGCTTGCGCTCGCGAGAGCGTTTTTGCGCGATACGCCTATATATTTGTTCGACGACAGTTTTTCGGCGCTCGACTATTTGACGGAAAAGCGCGTGCGCAAAAATATGAACGCCGCTCTTTCCGGCAAGACTTGTATCATCGCGACGCAACGCGTTTCCACAGCGTACAACTGCGACAAGATCCTGCTCTTTGACGGCGGCAGACTGATAGCGTCGGGCACGCACGACGAGCTCATGCAAAACGCCGTCTATAAAGAGATATACGTATCGCAAACGGGAGGCGAACGATGAAAAAGCGTCCCGAAAAAAAGATGGACAACGACAGCCGCGCCCAAAATATCGAAGGCGTCGAGAATGATGAGAAAGAATCGTTTTCGTCGTCCAAGTTCGAGGTGGTGGAGCTCAGCGGCAAGCAAACGTTAAAGGCTCTGGCGCGCGACATCAAGCCCATTTCGGGCTGGATAGCGCTGTGCGTGCTAGTCTCGCTCGTTGCGGTAGTGCTTGTTTCGCTCGCGCCCACGTACGTGGGAAACGTAGTCAATATCATAAACGACTACGTGGGCGGCAAAGCGTTCGATAACGATGCGTTCATCAAACAGATAGTCGTTTTGGCGGCGTGCTACGGCGGGTACGCCGTGTTTTCCGTGCTTAATATTTTTCTGATGAACAACGTCATGTCGCGGCACTTTAACAACAAACTGCGCATAAAGATGAGCGAGAAGATCATGCGGCTTCCCGTGTCGTACATAGACAAAACAAGTAAGGGCGAGCTCATAGAGCGCATGACTGACGACGTGTCGGTTATAGGCGGAACGGTGCACGATATGATCAACCTTATCGTGACGGGATTTTTTCAGCTCGTGCTCATACTCGTTTTTGCGTTTATGCAGGATTGGCACATGGCGCTCGTTATCGTCGGGATCGGCTTGGTATGCGTGGCTGTCGCGGCGATAATGTCGGGACGCTCGTCCAAGTATTTTACGAGCTATATGAGCCAAAACGGAAAGCTGTATTCGGTGATAGAAGAAACGTACTCGGGCATGAAAACCGTGCGCTCATACGGCATGGAAGGCTTTATGCGCCGACGTCACGCCGATATAAACGGCAGGATTTTAAAGTCGGGCAAGCGCGGATATTTTATAGTCAATTCCATGGGACCGCTCATGACGTTTATAACGACCGTCGCGTTTGCGCTTATTTGCTTGATAGGCGGGTATATGATAATCGGCGGCGTGGGCATAACGGTTGGTGCGGTCATAGCCGTCGTGCTGTACGCGCAGCAGCTTTCGTCGCCGCTCGGCTCGCTTGCAAACTCCATGGGAATGTTTCAGCGCGCCAAGATAGCCTCCAAAAGAATATACGGCATGCTTGCTCTTCCCGAAATAGAAGAACAAACTCAAACGGCAAAACTAGAGTGCGACGCCGTGGAATTCCAACACGTGCGTTTCGGGTATGTGCCCGACACGCCCGTCATAAAAGACCTCGATCTTCGCGTCAAGCGCGGGCAGAAGATAGCTATAGTCGGACCTACAGGCGGTGGCAAGACCACGATAGTAAATCTTCTCATGCGCTTTTACGATCCCGATTCGGGACGCATACTAATAGACGGCACGGATACGAAAACGCTAGACCGCGATTGCGTGCGCGACTGTTTCGATATGGTCTTGCAGGACACTTGGCTGTTTGGCGGAACGATAGCCGACAATGTGGCGTACGGCGTGGAGAACGCGACGCGCGAGCAGATCGAGTCCGCGTGCAAAGCGGCGTTTTGCGACGGGTTCATAGCGACAATGCCCAACGGTTACGATACGATTATCACGCAGGGCGCGGCAAACATATCTCAGGGACAGAAACAGCTGCTCACTATAGCGCGCGCGTTTATGGCAAACCGCCCTATACTCATTCTCGACGAGGCGACGAGCAACGTAGACACGCGCACCGAAACGCTGTTACAGCGCGCCATGGACAAGCTCATGACGGGCAGAACGTGTTTCGTAATAGCGCACAGACTGAGCACTATAATCAATGCCGACGAGATATTGGTGGTAAAAGACGGCGAGATAATCGAGTGCGGAACGCACGGCGAGCTCATGGACAAAAACGGTTTTTATGCCGACATGTTCAACAGTCAGTACAGCATTATTTAAAATGCGGCGGTGCGCGTAGTTCGGTTGCGGAACTATGTAAAACGCTAACTATCGAAAGGAGAATTAAAAATGATACATTCGATGAGCGGCGGCGTTATAAAGGACGCGGGATCGTACACGTTTGTCAAAGTCGCGTTCGATGGCGAGTCCGTATCGTATTGGTATATTTCCGAAACGGAAGTATCGGAAGGCGACAGGGTAAAAGTCCCGCGCGGCGCGGCGGGTACGCCTACGGTCGGCACGGTAGTGCGTGTAGAACGAGGCGTTAGCGGGCAGGTAACGCCCATACCGCTGCGGTCGGCAAAGCGCGTGATAAGCATAGTCGAAGAATAAAAATATATCGGCGTCGCCGTGCTTTTTAATCGCTTTACTTTTATCATTAAAAAGGGTATAATAAAAACAACGGCATCAACGCATAGAGCTCAACTGAAATTGCTTTTGCAAGAGGTTAAAGTGAAACTATTTGTATCAGGACTCACGGGAGTGGAAACTACGCTCGCGGTTCGGGGATTTCCCGTAACGTATTATCCCGTAGATTATCCGTTTTTCGGCATAAACGCAGAGGTCGCAGGCTCCGGATTCAGAACGGCGTGCGGGTCTCTTGCGCTCGGCGACTCGGTGGAATTTTTAACGCTCATAGGCGACGACGTAAACGGCGCGCGCGTGCTGTCTGCCGTCGGCAAAGCGGGACTGTCCGATAGGTTCGTTTACAAAAAACTCAAGAATACCGTGGAATCGGTCGTATTGCAGGAAGTACCGTTCGGCAGGCGTCAGGTGTACTGCGATCTTAAAGACGCGCAGGAACAAACGATAGACGCGGAAGCGCACCGCGCCGCTATCGCAGACAGCGATATGTGCGTCCTCTTAAACGTGAATTTCAGCCGTCGGCTCATTCCGATAGCGCGCGAACTGAATAAACCGATAGCTACCGACGTGCAGGCGATAAGCGACGCCAACGACACCTTTAACGCCGAGTTTATGGAAAACTCGGACATACTGTTTCTGTCCGACGAGGGCATATCGACTTCGCCCAAGAGCTTTCTGGAAAAACTCGCCGCAAAAACGCAGGCGAAAATAATAGTGATCGGGCTTGGAGAGGACGGAGTTATGTATTGGGAACGCGGCAACGAGATACGGACGCTCAAAGCCGTGATCGAGCCCAATGTGATAACTGCGGGCGCAGGCGCGGCGCTGTTCTCGGGGTTTTTGCATTATTACGGCAAGCACGACGCTACGGAAGCGTTGAAGCGCGCCGAGGCGTTTGCCGCGCTTAAGCTCAAAAATAACGCGTCTTATGCGGGTTTCCCGACCGAGCGAGAGGTGGAAGAAAAGCTTGCCGCGTCGGAATTTTAGCTTTTTCCTTCTATTAGAATAAGATTAAAATACGGGCATACGATTAAAAACACTTGTACAATTGCCCGAAAGGTGATATACTATTTCAATCGGAGGACTTCCTATTGAAGACAAGTACCAAAGTTTTAATAGCGGTAATCTGCGTTATTCTCGCCGCCGTCATCGTCGGCGTTATCGTCTATTCTACGACAAGACTGGAAGAAAAGTCGTACACATACATGTACGAGGATATAGACGCCGGTAACGTATCTGCCATCCATATCGAAAATGACACTGCGTACGTCAGGCTCGTAACCAACAAAAACAAAAAGAACTACGACTATCGCGTGTTCGTGCGCGACGGCGTGGAAGAATATGTACTCGCATTCAACGCCGATCCCGAGAATGCGGAAAATAAAATAGCGCTGTCGTATAACAACCGCTACGCTACCAACTTTACCGATTATATAATCCCCGCGCTCGGGCTCATACTCTTGGTAGTGCTTATGGTGATGATGTTTAAAGCCATGAGCAATTCCAATCGTCAGACTATGGACTTTGGCAAGACCAAAGCCAATATGCAAAACCAGCTCAAAGTCAGATTTTCCGACGTCGCCGGCGCTGAAGAGGAAAAAGAAGAGCTCAAAGAGATAGTCGAATTCCTCAAGAACCCGCAAAAGTTTACTTCGGTCGGCGCGCGCGTGCCGCACGGCGTGCTGCTCGTAGGCCCGCCCGGAACGGGTAAAACTCTGTTTGCCAAAGCCGTAGCGGGCGAGGCGAACGTGCCGTTTTTCAGTAAGTCGGGTTCGGACTTTGTCGAGATGTTCGTAGGCGTGGGCGCGTCGCGCGTTCGCGATTTGTTCGATCAAGCCAAAAAGAATTCGCCGTGCATCGTCTTTATCGACGAGATAGACGCGGTAGGACGTCAGCGCGGCGCAGGCATGGGCGGCGGCAACGACGAGCGCGAGCAAACGCTCAACCAGCTCTTGGTAGCTATGGACGGCTTCGAGTCGGACGAGCATATTATCGTCATGGCGGCGACAAACCGTTCGGATATCCTCGATCCCGCGCTCATGCGTCCCGGACGGTTCGACCGTCAGATATATGTCAATCTTCCCGACGTTCGCGGCAGAGAGGCGATACTCAAAGTGCACGCTAGAAATAAACCGCTCGCGTCCGACGTCGATTTCCAGACGCTCGCGCGCATTACCGGCGGGTTTTCGGGCGCGGATATAGAAAACCTTTTGAACGAGGCGGCTATCCTCACTGCGCGCGACAACCGCACGCGTATCACGATGGAAGACTTGTTCGAGGGCATAGACAAAGTGGTCATGGGACCGCAAAAGAAGTCGCGGCTCGTGACGCCCGTCGATCAGCGCATAACCGCTTATCACGAAGCGGGACACGCAATAGTGGCGCGCAACATCAAGGCGTGCGATCCCGTTCAGGAAGTGTCGATCATTCCCCGCGGTCAGGCGGCGGGCTACACTATGTACCGTCCCGACAACGACAATAACCATATTTCGCAGAGCAAGGTCTTGGGCATGCTTGCGCAAGCCATGGGCGGACGCGCGGCGGAAGAGCTTATAATAGAAGACTTCACCGCGGGCGCGGTAGGCGATCTTCAACAAGCCACCAATATCGCGCGCAAAATGGTCACCGAGTGGGGCATGTCGGGCAAGATCGGTCCGGTGTACTACGGCGGCAGTCAGGAAGTGTTCCTCGGCAGAGACTACCAGACGCAGCACTCGTATTCGGAGGCTGTCGCGGCGGAGATAGACGCGGAGGTCAAAAAGCTTCTCGACGAGGCTCACGCCAAAGCCGTGCAGATACTAAACGCCAATCGCAAGGTCATGGAGAATATGGCGCGCGTGCTCTTGGAGTGCGAGACCATTTATGCCGAAGAAGTCGATATGCTCATGAAAGGCGCATCGGCGGAAGAAGTCAAAGCGGAGCTTAAAGAACGGCTGAGCTACAAGGAAGCGCACCGCGCGGATATGGAAAAAGCCCCGATCAAAAAGCTGTCCGACTTCGATCCCGTGATAAAACCCGAGAGCGACGGCAAGGATAAGCCCAACGCCGAAGTCACGGGCGAGAGCGATAAAACGGACGCGCCGAGCGCCGCGGAAGTTCCCGAAAAGCCCGACGAAGCGGAAGCGCCCAAGATAACCAAGAAGCCTATAAAGCGCAAGACCGCCAAGCCCGACGCGCAAAAGGACGGCGACCCGTTTGACGGGAACGGCGAGGACAAAAAGTAAAGTAAATCATTATTCGGACGGATAAAATCATGGCAGTCAAAAAATCCAAAAACGTAAAGGTAGTCAAATCGCACCGCGCGGCAAACATAGCGGTAATAGTAGTTTCGAGCGTCGCGGCGCTCATACTGATAGCGATAGCCGTGTTGAGCTTGGTGCGCATAGACCCCGTAAAGCATTTCGAGCGCCCCGAACGCTACGAGTTTTACGATCTCGGCGCGAGCGCGCCTGCGGGCGCGGCGGACGCTACGTCGCAGAGCAAGATACGCACGGCGCTTGACGATATGGACTTTACCATAATGGGCGCTATCCTTCAAGGACATTGGGATTATTCATTGAACTTTAAGCGCAATTCGTCGGGCAAAAAGATATCGATTACGGCGAGCGAGCTTAAAGATATCAAGGCGACTTCTACCGAGTACATGATCGAGCTTGTTTATCCTACGATACGGTACGACAGAGAAAGCGAATCGCTCGATTATTCCAATGCGCAGAGTATCAAGGTTGACGGCGAGACCGTTTACTTCGACCGCGTCAAGGTCTTGATAGGCGATACGGCGGGCTCGGTCGGTACGATATCGCTGTACCCGTACGTATATGCGAGGCTCGATAACCAGTCCGATCTCGACGAGGTTTCTTCCAAAACGTACAAGGTAACGGGCATCAACGTCAGAGCCGATACGACCAACGCGTATGCGACGCTCGGCGAACTTGCCAAACTGCTCGGTTAAATAATAAACGTATTGTACAGTAATGAAAGTCCGACTTTTGTCGGACTTTTTCAAATATTACGACTGCGCGCGGCTAGTTGCTTTATATAAACTGCGCGCAAATGAGGAGCATTATATGAGAAGGTTTTATGACGAACGCGCAATAATCGATCCCGTAGGCGCCGCGCTTAGCGACGCGGAAACGGCGGTAGTTACTTGGAGCGATCATTTGTTCAGAGAGCTTATCGCGATATACGGAGCAAAGGAGCTATGCGAGCTACCGGGATGTTCGACGCTTACCGTGTACGAGTTCTATCACGGCGGGAAGCGCCTGCTCGCTTTTAAAAGTTCGGTCGGCGCGCCCGCGACGGTCGGCGCGGTCGAGGAGGTCTTGGCGAGCGGCGTTAAGAATATCGTTGCGTTCGGGATATGCGGCGCGCTTACCGATATCCCGACGCGCGATCTTGTAGTGCCCGACAGAGCGTACATAGACGAGGGTACCAGTCGGCATTATGCGGAGCAGGGCGAGTACGTCGAGATTGTCAATAGCGATAAGGTCGCTAGGTTTTTGTCGGGGCTCGGCGCGAGCTATACAAAGGGCGGAGTGTGGACGACCGACGCGTTCTATCGCGAGACAAGAACGCGCGCGGAGCACATGAAAGCGCGCGGCTGCGTCGCTGTCGATATGGAGTGTTCGGCGCTCCAAACGGTGTGCGATTACCGCGGTAAGAACCTGTATCAGTTTTTTATTACCGCAGACAGTCTGTCGGGCGAAGAATGGGAGCCGAACTACATACTCGATAACCACGATACGGCGGACCGCGCGGATATAGACGCGGTCAAAGCCGCCGTCGCGCTCGCCGCAAGCCTCAAACCAAATGTTTGACGCCAAGCACAGCTTGCAATCACAGATTGATTTTGTCGTGTGTTTGCATGAGTGATAATTCAAGGTTACACCCGAATAAAATTGTCCCCAATTTTTTCTTGTCATCCTGAGCGTCAGCGAAGAATCCAGGCGAACCGCCGCAGAACGACAATGCTAAACCACTTGTCACCCAATCGTAGGGAGCGCAGACCACTGCGCTCCGCCAAACCAAATGTTTGACGTATATCGTGTGTTTACGTGGGTAATTTGTTTTACGTAACACCCGAATAGGAGTGGTGCATATTTTATTTTGTCATTCTGAGCTCGCGAGGAATCTTTGGCGTAGCCGCACAGCGTAACAATCCAAACAAACTATTTCTCCCACGTGTAAAGATTTCTTACTCACTTCTTTTTCAAAAGTACATGTAAGAAAAAAAGCAAAACAAAAAGTATAACTCAAACAAAAATATTACCCCACGCTTAAAGTTTTCTTGCTTACTTCTTTTCCAAAAGAAGTAAGTCAAAAGAAGTAAGTTTAAAAGAAGTAAGTATTGACAAAAGCACTAAAATTGCATATAATAAGAAAGTATGAAAATTTGCGTATTCGGCGCGGCGAGCGCGCACATAGACGATAAGTACGTCAAGACAACGGAAGAACTGGGCGAAAAGCTTGCTAAGCGCGGGCACTCGCTCGTTTACGGCGCGGGCGCTACGGGGCTCATGGGCGCGGCGGCGCGCGGGTTCAAGCGCGGCGGCGGAAAGATAAAAGGCGTCATACCCGAGTTTTTCCGCGACGAGAGCATAGAACAGATCTATACAGGATGCGATGAGCTCGTGTACACCAAAACCATGTCCGAGCGCAAAATGCTCATGGAAGACAGTGCCGACGCGTTCGTGATCCTGCCCGGCGGTGTAGGCACGTTTGAAGAGTTTTTCGAAGTGCTCACGCTCAAACAACTGGGTCGGCACGGCAAAGCCATGGTCATATACGACATAGACGGATTCTATAAAGAAATGCAGGTATTTTTGAGGTCCGTCGTTGATAAAAAATTCATCACTTTCGAGCTTGACGGTATGTATAAATGCGTCGACACTGTTGACGCAGTGATTGATTATCTCGAAAACTATATCCAAAAAATCGATATATACAAGCGCGAAGTATAAAGGAAAAACCATGCTGAAGATAGCTTTTGTATGCCTGGGCAACATCTGCCGCTCGCCGATGGCGGAAGCGGTGTTTAAACACCTGCTCGATGAGCGCGGACTTTCCGACCGCGTAATTGTCGACAGCTTCGGCGTATCGGACGAGGAGGAAGGCAACGGCATATACCCGCTCGCGCTGAAAACGCTCGAAAACCACGGCATAACCGCAAAGCATACCGCAAAGAAAATAACCGCAACCGACATGGCGGAGTTCGATTACGTAATGGTAATGGAGCTTAGGCATCGCGGCACGATACTCTGCATGACCCGCGGCGAGTACGCGGACAGAGTAAAGCCGCTATGCAAAGACCGCGACATTGTCGACCCGTGGTATACCCGCGACTTTGAAAAATCCTATGCCGATATAAAAGCGTGCTGCATGAGTTTGTTAGACGAACTTATCACACAGGGCAAAATATAAAGAACAGAATATAAATTACAGAACACAAAAACCCCGACGTCAAGATCGCTATTTCCCGTCGGGGTTTTCTATTTCGGTAACGTCGGCGGTTGCGGGCGTCAAGTCTTCATCCTCGGCGGCTTCCGCGTCCGTCGCGACGGTCATGTCGGTGACCGTAAACTCGGTATCGCCGTTTAACAGCGGCAGAGTCTCGGGCGCGGCGGCTTGCGCCTTTTCGGCTTTTCGTGTTTCCCGATACGCTTTTATTATCATGGATAATGCAAGCGCAATGTTTATCAGCGCGACCAGCGACGCGGTCGTGCCGTTGGCGATATTAAAGCCCGCGGTGTCGGGGAATGTGGCCAGAAGCGAGGTCTGGAAAGTGAGTACGGACACGAGCGCGGTGACTATGCCGATATTGCGGATGTTTTTGGTAACGAGATTGTCCGACAGCCTCGACTTGATAAACCCGCCGATGGCAAACACTATTTTATAAAATGTGAAAACGCCGGTGCCGTATATGAGAACGGTGTGCTTGACGAAATCCCCGCCCGCCGCGAGCATGATATCGAACAGCGCGTAAAGCAAACTGTTGAGAAACAGCATGGCTATCCCCACGCCCGCGTAAGCTCGGACCTCGCGGCTTCGCTTTTCTTCGGAGGTAAGCTCGGCCTTGGAAAACGGACGCGCGGCAAACAGTATTACCGACACGCGGACTGCGCATAAAAACAAATAGTAAAACCCGTTTATCCTGAACCAATGCGAGCCGTGCGCATATCCTATCGATATCTCGAACACCGCAAAGCAAACGTCGGTAAGCACAGTGCCGCACGCATATACCACGGTGCGCGCGTTGTAGTTGCTCAAGAACTTAGCCAAATGCTTGTTTTTTTCGGCATGCGCCAATGCTTTTTCGGGCAGCTTGAGTAGAAGCGCGGTAGCGTAAGCGGCATACAAAAGTATAAGCGTCATCACGATAATGAGCGTGATCCGCACTTGAACGAGCATCAGTTCCAGCACAACCGCGGCGATGCAGTATCCCAACAGCGATAAACCGGACACCCACAGCACGGCTGTGAATATGCGGTTGGGGCGTTTGAAAAAATCCAAAAACTTCTGCGCGCTTGACATTACTGTTAGTATACCGTAATTCATGGCAAAAGTAAACCGTATGCGATAGTTTGAGCGTTTACATAAAGCGTTTGCAAAAACGCGCGGTGCGTGGTATAATACGGTAAATAATTATCGTTCGGGAGAAAAGAGCGCATGAATATAACAGAGACCGTAAAAGAACTGTTCGAGCCGACGTTTGAAGCGATAGGCGACAGCGAACTCGAATACGGGCGCAAGCGCGCGCTTTTGTATAATCTATACTGTTTTGCGTGCGCTGTGTACCCCGAGTACGTGGGCGCGCCGCACAGCACGCTGTTCGAGTACGGCTGCTGCTTTTTGATCGAGCCCGAGCGTCATCCCGACTACGACAGGACAAACCCGATCTTCGACGCGACAAACGCATCTAACGACGCGCTCGCTGTCGGCGGACGGTGGTATTCGCGTCGCGGCAAAAAGTTCATCAAGTACGATTACGGCTCGGAGCTGTACAATAAGCTCGTGCTGTCCGACGTTATCCCGCCGCAGGACAGAGAGCCCATCCCGTCAGTGTCGCTGTACGCGGCGGCGTATCTTGCGTGCAGTCTCAAAAAAGAACTGCGCCCGCTGTGGTACACGTACTATTTTTATCTCGACGCGACAAACGAGCCAGTCGACGAGGAATACGACGCAAAGCTTTGGGATATGCTGCATAATAATACGGTGTACGACGGCGCGATGCGCGTGCGCGGTTCCATGCTGATAGGCGACGAGAGCGAGCTGGGCGAGGGCAAGCTCGGCAAGTTCTATCTCCCGTTTATCGAGTACCGAAGAGCGCACATATTCGATCTGTTCGAAAAACGCATGGCGGAGGGTGACGCGGCGTTTGTCGCCGAGTACTCGAGCGAGCTTATCAGATACTATCCCGAAAACGTCGGGCTAATGAATTGGAACGCGGCGTCGCGCACCGAGTGCATAGTAAAAGACCGCGATGCGACCGCACTCACGGAGCTCGTCCGCGATCTTACCGACTATGCCGAAAGCAGCGGTTCCGAAGTGGTAAAAAAATATCTCAAACTCGCCACGCTCATGAAGAAGAATGTCGAGCAATAAAATAATGTCGGGCAATAAAAACGGATAGGGAATAAAATACGCGGATCGAGTAGGAGAGAAATATGAAAATAGACAGCATAGCCGAAGCCGTGGGCAACACGCCCATACTGAGACTGAGCCGATATTGCAAAGCCTCGGGCGTCTCGGCAAACATATATGCCAAACTCGAAATGTTCAATCCGTATTCGGTTAAGGACCGAGCGGCGCTTTCCATGCTCGACGGCGCGATATCGCGCGGCGAGGTCGGCGCGGTCGTCGAGTCAACGAGCGGCAATACGGGCATAGGGCTTTGCATGGCGTGCGCCGCGCGCGGCATACCCATTACTATCGTAATGCCCGAAAACGTAACGGAAGAGCGCAAAAAGATAATGACGCTATTGGGCGCGACGGTCGTTTTGACCGATAAAAGAGAGGGCATGGCGGGAGCGAACAGGCGCGCGGAAGAAATAAAAAATTCAATTGAAAACGCCGTAATGTGTTCGCAGTTCGACAACCCCGACAACCCCAAAGCGCACATAAAAACGGCGCGCGAGATCATGGATGACATGAACGGTAATATCGATATTTTCGTGTCCGCGGTGGGTACGGGCGGAACGTTCAGCGGCATAGCGCGTGCGTTAAAAGCCGAAAACCCGCGCGTAAAGGCGTATGCGGTGGAGCCGTCGCGTTCTGCGGTGCTCTCCGGCGGCGCCGCGGGCGTTCACCGCATACCGGGTATCGGGGCGGGGTTCGTGCCCGAAAACTTCGACGGGAGCTTATGCGACGGTGTGATCACGGTAAGCGACGAGGACGCGCTGAACGCGTCGAGACTGCTCGCGAAAAAGGAAGGACTGCTTGCGGGAATATCGTCGGGCGCGGCGCTTTGCGCGTGCGTCGAGCTCGCAAAAAAGCACAAAGACAAAAACATAGTCACGGTATTCCCCGACTCGTTGGAGCGGTATCTTTCCGTGGTTTAATATAAAGAATGAACGATTATTTTTTCAAACAAATGCAAAGCCTGCTCGGCTCGGAGTACGATGATTTTAAACGCGCGTACGACGGTAAGCCGCGGCATAAAGCGCTCCGCGTCAATACTTTGAAAATAAGCGCGGAAGAGTTTGCCGCACTCGCTCATAAAACGGGCGGGTACGACTTGCGCGCTAACCCGCTTTGCGAGAATGGGTTTTATACGAGCGTGAAGCCGTCGCTCGATCCGCTGTACCATGCGGGGCTTTACTATATGCAAGAGCCGTCGGCGCAGAGCGCGGTCGCCGCGTTCATGCCGTATATAGGCAGTCGCGTGCTCGATCTTTGCGCCGCGCCGGGCGGTAAGGCGACGCAAGCCGCGGCGGCTATGCGCGGCGGCGTTATATTTTGCAACGATACAGATTATAAGCGGGCGGGCGCATTGGTGGAAAACGTCGAGCGGCTCGGCATAAAAAACGCGGTAGTCACGGTAGGCGAAGCAAAGGATTATAGGCGCGCGGGATTCGACGGATTTTTCGACACGCTCATAGTGGACGCGCCGTGCAGCGGCGGCGGGATGATGCGATACGAATCGGTGCCGTACTCGGAAGAAATAGTCACGGGCTGCGCCGAGCGTCAGCGCGCCATTCTTGACGACGCGGCGGAACTCGTCGCTCACGGCGGATATATGCTTTACAGCACTTGCACGTTTTCGCGCGAAGAGGACGAGGCGAACGTGGAGTATCTTTTGGATAAGGGTTTTGTAGCCGTAGATCTTCCGCTGCGGCGCGGCGAGGCGCGCGGCATAGGCGTACCCGAAGCGCGGCGCATATACCCGCACAACTTCGACGGCGAGGGGCATTTTTATTGCGTGCTCAAAAAGGTCGTCGAGACGGCGTGCGACAAGCGGATTGCCAAACATAAGACTGACGAGGTAAGCGTAGGCGGCTATAAAACGGCGCGGTTTACCGACTTGGGAATATTGCCAATGGAATTGCCCGAGCTCGACGGGCTTAACGTCGTTCGCGCGGGCGTAGCCGTTTTCGATGCGGTTCGCAAAGATCCGCATAAGCGCGGCGAAGCGAGCCATGCGCTCGTTCATGCGCTTGACCGCGATCAATTAAACGAGTTCGGCACGGCGGAACTTACTAAGACCCAAGCGGAGATGTATATTCGCGGCGAACAGCTGAGCGCGGAAAATCTGTCGGCGGGAGTCAAAATAGCAACGATAGACGGCTATGCGCTCGGGCTTGTCAAGGTCGCGGGCAACGGCGCAGGCGACACCGTCATGAAAAATCTATATCCGAGGCGATTGAGGATATAGCAATAATAAAGTTCGGGCTCGCGGCAACGCGGGCTTTTTGTATGCCGAAAACCCCGCGATAGTCGCGGGGTTCAGTAGAGGTTCACCGATGAAATAGACAAAAAAACTCCGATTGTGATATAGTGAAGTTGGTCTGGCAGCCAACAAGAAAACACAATCGGAGG
>CATLHE010000010.1 GCA_949948895.1 uncultured Christensenella sp. | reverse complement strand
AGAAACGGTTACGGGCAAACCGCAAGAGATACATATCTACTACAAGATTGACATCGATTCGGTTTTATCCCCGTAATACCAAAACACCCCCAAAATAGGCTTTATGTCCATTTGGCTTGTTAGAAGGCTATGCCGAATATTACAGCGTAGAGCTTTCGCAAAAGATACGTCGCGGTAATAACGAGAGCCGCCGCAAAGGCAACTTGACGGGCGGCAAACTGCCGTACGGTTACAAGAACGTTGACAAGAAAGCCGTAATTATACCCGAACACGCCGAAGTAATACGGTATATCTATGACCGCTATTCAATCGGCGTATTTGTCAAAGACATAATAGCCGAGCTTACAAGCAAAGGCATTATGTATAACGGCAAGCCTTTCGCTCAAAATACGATATACAACATATTAAAGAACGAACGTTATTCGGGTATATATAGATTTAACGGTGAAGTGTTCGACAATATCTATCCGCAAATCGTAGATACCGAAACGTTTAACAAAGTCCGTGAAAAAGTAAACGCCAATAAGTTCGGCAAACGCAGTGAAGAAATAACGTATTTACTCAAAGACAAAATCGTGTGCGGTTATTGCGGTAAAAGCATAATCGGCGAAAACGGCACAGCGCGCAACGGCGAGCGGAAGTATTATTACAAGTGTTGCGGTCGCAAAAAGAAAACTACCGATTGTAATAAACAAGCAGTACGCAAAGAAGTATTGGAAAAAATCGTACTCGATTGCGTAATAGAGCAAATCCAAAAGACGAATAACCTTGACTATATTGTAAATTGCTTAATGCAAGAACAACAAAGACAGTCGCAAGCGAATGTAGTATTGAATTTGTTGCTTAAAGAACAGCATACTACCGAAAATTCGATAAACAACATTATGACCGCTATTGAAAACGGCGGTACGACCAATACGGCTATGAAGCGTATTAGAGAGCTTGAAACTCGCCAAGCCGAATTAGAACGGCAAATACTCATCGAGAAAAGCAAAACAGCTGTACAGCTTACCGAAACGCAAATACGCGAGTTTTACTTGCAAGCGTTAGCGTTAGAGCCGAAACTGCTCATCAACTACGTTGTAAAGCAAATAGTGTTATTCGACGATAGAATTGAAATACAATTCAATAGCCCTATAATGGAAAGTCCCGACAATCGGGGCTTTTTATTATGCGAGAAATCCGTTAAGCTCGCTTACAAAGTGCCGCATAGAGCCGAGATAACAAAACTCGAATTTGAAATTGAGTTGTATGTATGAGATACATACAACGGCTATTTATTCCACGTTCCGCTTGACGTGAGCCTCGCAGGAGCGTGTTGTAAGGCAAATAAGGGCGAACCACCGCGCTGCGCTTGGGTTTGCCTTTGGCTGTAATAGCCTAACACGCTCCTTTCTCGCGTCAAGCGGCTTTCGCGGCATAAACCGCCGTTGAGAGTGATATTGAGAAAAATACCCGACAAAACCGAGTACGAGCCGTTTACGGCTATTCTACGACGTTACACGGCATAGTAACGAACGAATAAAGGCAAAAGAAAAAAACCTAACCCGAACATTTGATTTGTGGTTCGTTTTAGGTTTTAGGTGGTGGACGGGGGTGGATTCGAACCACCGAAAGCGAAGCTGACAGATTTACAGTCTGTTCCCTTTGGCCACTCGGGAACCCGTCCTTATTGGTGATCCATCCGCGATTCGAACGCGGGACAACTTGATTAAAAGTCAAGTGCTCTACCAACTGAGCTAATGGACCATGCGTCATATTTAGACAGCTTGATTATTTTATCATTAAAATTACGACATGTCAAGCGATTTTAATAAACTACGCGTACTAATATAATTTTTGTTTTAACGGTCTTATCGGTATTATGATCTTTCATCCGTCGGCTCGATATTCTCTTCCGTCGCGATTTTTTCAAAACCGTTTTTCTTCATCGACTTTTCAAGTCCGGAAGGAATATCTACCGATCGCACGAAAAACACGACGTACCCTATAACCCAACCGAACACCAAGATCTCGGAAAGTATCACGCATAAAATCTTGACTGCGAGCGGCAGTCTATTCCAGCACGACTTTTCGCGAGTTATATGCCCGTCTACCGTATTCCCGCTTATCATAGCTTTATACACGTACCCGCCGTACACAAAGCTCTTGCAAAGAGATACTTCCGCGGTGTTTCCGCACATATCAACCAACCCGTTATCCATCGGATTCACCAAGGTAAATACGTTATGCTCTCTGTCGATTATACTGCACTGCGGCGCAAAGTAAACGAACACAGCAAGAAGCATGGTCACACCGCCGAGCGCTATGCCCGACGCGCAGTTGGGCACGGTGTAATTTACCGTCGACGTAAACGACAGTATAGCCGTTTGCGCCGTCATCAATGCGACGAGCGCAGACACCAAACTGATTATCTTGATATTGCGGTAATAGTGTCCGCGTCGGCGTGTTTTTATCAATCCGTAGATCGCAACGCCGAGTTCGGTAAACGCGATAGCCGCGATCGTCACTGCTTGCCACATGTCGTATCTTTTATCGGGCAAGCTTAGTGACAGCACCACCGCCATATACGTTAGATACACCGCGCCGGACAGGAACAAAAACACAGCCGTAAAAGTATTGTGGCGCTTGAATTTTCCGTCATTTTTAATAGCTCCCAGAATGCAATTCGATTTAGCAGACATTAAAAGCACGTTAAATACGCCCACAGCGCACATTGTAACGTCCGAAAACGCGCCGATAAGTATTTTACCGACCGCGATCAACAGGCTTATAACAAGCGTGACCGACGAGCTTACGATAAGTCTTTTCTCGTACGGTACGCCGAATATTTTTTTGATTACTTTCATTCGTCTCGTCCGATCCAAAAGGATTATACATAAAATCGCAAACGGTGTCAAGACAACATTGCGCTGTATATGTTTATTTACGAACGCCTATTGACATTTTTATGCGGCAGTGATAAACTCTTTAGCGGAGGGAAACATGAACGATATTTTACAGGTCCTTAACGACGCAAAAGCCCAAGACATTGGCTACGAAACCAAGGCACGGATAACTACGGTCATTTGCCGAATGCTCGCCGACTCGAAACGCCCGCCGACGCAAAACGTTGCAGTCGAGCTTATCGGGTTTGCGATAGCCGAACTAAACACACTCATACGCGAGATCCCGTCGACTACCGAGTATCGCAAAAAAGACGAGATGTTCGGGTACTGCGACGCGCTTCTCACGCTTTTGACGCTGGCGTCGCCCGATAAGTCGAATATAACCGACGAGCACATCGCGACGATACAAAAGATATTGGAGATAAACAACAATGAGCGTACGCTCGAAAATGCCGTTTCCGACGCTTTCGAGAAGTCGCGCATAGACGAGCCCGACATTCGCCCCGCTATCGAACTTGCCGACGGTATAAAAGAGCCGTACCGACACGGTTTGTTCTTTTTCGGGCTTCACCACTATTCCGACAGACTTGACGATCTGACCGACGCCGCCAAGTCCGCGCTCACCGAGTTCACCGTCAAAGAGTTCAAAGCGCTCGCGAAAAAGAGCGAACTCATCAAAGACGAAAGCGAGTATTTGGAGTTTGCCGTTGACGTGTGCAAGCACTACTACACCGAGGCGATAGGCGATGCGCTCGAGGCTATCCTCGAAAACTGCGGCAATAACGTCAGGTATTACGCAGTGGAAACGCTTTTGAACCACGACCGCGACGTTGCGGCAAAAGATATCGACAAGCTCGCCCGCGATCTTTCCTATGCGGGAATAACGCACTTTCTGCTCGAAAAATGCAGCAAACTCGACAGGTTCCCCAAAGACTGTCTAGACCCCGATTATCTTGCGAAAAGCGATATGGTGAGATGGCTCGAATACCCTACCGAGCTCGGCAAGCGTCCTGATAAGATCGAGCTTATAGGTCGCGTAGCAAAAGGCGGCGAAAACTATCACGTATTCAAATACATGACGGACAGCGACAACCTGACCGAAGACCTTCAAAACGTATGGCTCGTCGGTTGGGCGGGCGACCAAGGCGGGACGTTCAGCACGTTCGCGAGGCTTGACGCTTTCGAAAAGAAAACGCCCGAAAAGACGCTCAAATACATAACGAAAAAGCTTTTGTGAGAGTTATTTCACAGCGCGGCGTTTATCTAATCTCTATAAATTCGTCAACACAAAACCCCCGCCTTTTGACGGGGGTTTTGCTGTGGCTGGGGTAGAAAGATTCGAACTTTCGTAATGACGGAGTCAGAGTCCGTTGCCTTACCGCTTGGCGATACCCCAATATCGGATAGAAAGGTAATGGCAGGGGTAGCAGGATTCGAACCTGCGAGTGCGAAAGTCAAAGTCTCGTGCCTTACCGCTTGGCGATACCCCTAGAATGGTGTGGATAAAGAGAGTCGAACTCTTGACCTCCAGGGCCACAACCTGGCGCTCTAACCAACTGAGCTATATCCACCATACTGGCACGCCCGGAGGGATTTGAACCTTCGACCAACGCCTTAGAAGGGCGCTGCTCTATCCAGCTGAGCTACGGGCGCGCGTCTGGAGCAGGTGATGGGAATCGAACCCACGTGGTCGGCTTGGAAGGCCGAAACTCTACCATTGAGCTACACCTGCATTGTGCGAATATTAGAATAACATAATCAATACCGTTTTGTCAACGGTTTTTTATCGGTTTTGCGCGTTTTAAAAAAATAGCGCCCCGTCATATTTTATATCGACTGCCCCGCCGTCCCGACGCACTCTATACCGACCGCCGCTCGCAAACCACCCGAGCGCCGTCATACGTGACAAAAGCATATGCGCCCGCGCACAGCGCGCCGGGGTTTATGAGCCGCACGCCGTCCTCTATACGGTCGCAAAACATATGGGTATGCCCGAAAAATGCCAGACGGCAGTCATTGTTTTCAGCCGCGGCAAGCACGCCCGAAATACCGTTCTTTACGCCCTGTCTGTGCCCGTGCGTGACCATAAAACGCATATCGCCGAGCATGGCAATAGCCGTATCTGTGATATCGGTATAAAAATCATTGTTGCCGCGAACGCACACCATAGGCACAAGGATCGCGCCGCGCTCATTCATCACCGCATTCAACCCGTCGCCACAAAACACGAAAAGCTCGGAAGAGTTTATAACGGGCATCAATGCTCGCAGGCGTTCGGCGTCGTAATGAACATCCGATACTATAACGGCAGTATGTTTTTTCACGACTTAGCGAGCGCGCCGAGTTTTTCACGCAGTGCGGCGAGCGCACGCGCGCGATGGCTTACCTTGTTCTTTTCTTCCGCAGACGCGCGCCCGAACGTGACGCCGAGATCGTCGCTCAAAAATATAGGATCGTAACCGAACCCGCCCTCGCCGTCTTCCGACTCTATGATACGCCCGTATGTATCGCCCGTCGCCGAAACTATCCGCGTTCCGTCGTAATATACGATACAGCAAGAAAAGTGCGCGGCGCGAGATGCCTTGCCTTTAAGCTCCGCGAGCAGTTTAGCGTTATTGTCTTTGTCCGTACCGCCGCTGTACCGCGCCGAAAACACGCCCGGCGCGCCGCCGAGCGCATCGACGCAAATACCGCTGTCGTCCGCGAGCGTAGGAAGCTTGCAAATCTCAAACAGCGCGCGCGCCTTGATGAGTGCATTGTCGTAAAACGTACTGCCCGTCTCATCTACGTCGAATTTGATCCCCAGATCGGACGGAGAAATTATCTCGTAGTCGTCGAGTATGCTCTTGAACTCCGCGAGCTTGCCCGCGTTTCCGCTTGCCAAAACTATTTTTTTCATACCGCAATTATACAACATATAAAATAAAATATCAAGGAATTCTCCGAGTTAATAAACACTTGCTTTTCCCGCACGGATATGATATACTCGTAAAAGTTTTGCGAGCGTGGCGAAATTGGCAGACGCGCCGGACTTAGGATCCGGTGGGTAACCGTGCAGGTTCAAGTCCTGTCGCTCGCACCAATAAACAGTACGAAAAGACTGTCAATAAAACACCGTAGACCATAACGCGCTGCGGTGTTTTTCTATTGCTTTTTTGCTGTCGCTACTGCTATCGCAATAGCGAGCCATAATACCGAATTTTTATTGACTTATACTTTTTTTCCTATGATCTCATCATATAGGTTTCTCCAAAACTCTTTTACCTTTTCGTTTGAAACACCGTAAAACGGTTGATCGTCTTCACTGTAAAGATTGACTACTTTCAGCCCTTTCTTCTCAGCATAACGCAAAGTCGCTTTCGCGCCGCTTCGGTATGCGGTATTATCAACGTAGCAAATAAGTGTGTCGCAACTATCTATCATCTGCCGATTGCTTAACATAATCTGCTGTTTGTAGTGCGCATCCTCGATCTCATACATGACGGTTTTTACGTCGCTGTAAGGAACGATATCGCGCTCGTCTACTTTCCTGATACTATTCAAACTCGTAATTACAACTTCTATCTGCAATTGGGAATAAGTCTTTTTTAACCGCCTACAAGCATTCAGCGCAAGGTCGTCAAACTCCCCGTGCGTTCCCATAGTAAAAGCAATACACCCGTTGTTTATCTCGGTCTGAATTGCATCCGCAAGTTTTGATTCGATATTTCTTGCAAATACTTGTCTATGTCCTATAAATGCCGTTTTCATATATTCCTCCATCAAATGAATCCTTAATAATATTATAGTCAAAGCAAAAACAAATATCAACCAAATGAGTAATGTTTATATAGATTAAAGGTAATATTTTTACCCTACTGATATATTACAATATAAATTAAGGGTAATATTATGTTAGATTTATTAAGTGGGAAAGATATTTACGATAAAGTAGATACTTTGCGGATAGAAAAAGGTTGGACGATCTACGAACTCGCAAAGCAAGCAGGCGTAGCTCCAACTACCATTTACAATTGGCGAGATAGACTATCCTCTCCTACTTTATATTTACTAGAATCCGTGTGTTCTGCGTTTGAAATTTCAGTCATAGATTTTTTATTAGATGAAGATGAGCTTATCGCTCTTACTGAAGAACAAAAAGAAGTAATACGCATATGGAATACGTTATCCTCGGAGAAAAAGAAGTCAATAATAAATCTTATGAAAACAATGTAGGATTATAACAGTGCTTATATCAATAGATTGGGTAATATCAATATAGATCATAGGGAATAATTTTACCCAATTGATATATTATAATGTAAATCAAAGGTAATACTATGTTGGACTTATTAAGCGGAAAAGAAATTTACGATAAAGTCGACGCTCTGCGATCGGAAAAGGGGTGGACTATTTACGAACTTGCGAAAAAAGCGAGTATAGCTCCCACAACCATTTATAATTGGCGCGACAGAGAATCCTCACCTTCCTTATATTTGCTGGAAGCTATATGTTCCGCTTTCGAGATAAGCGTAATTGATTTTCTGTTGAACGAAGATGAACTCATGGCTCTTACCGAAGAACAGAAAGAAGTGATACGTTTATGGAACACACTGTCTGCCGAAAAGAAAAAATCGATCTTGAACTTGATGAAAACGATGTAACTATTCAAGCCGAAAGCCCGTTAGAGTTTTATCTCATACGGGTTACGAGGTGGCGACCCCTGTAGAACACGTTTATACGGCAAAATCGCGGACTATACGCGCAAACCGTCGCTCGCCGTACTACCGAGTACGACTTCGCGGCGTTTCGCGCGTCTATCCTCGTGATTTTGCTCGTAAAAATACTATGTACCCTAAGCGAGCTATTTTGTTGCTTTTGTCAAGGCAAGCGAGCGAAGTCGTAGCCTCGGCGCTACTACAAGCGAGCTTAACGCAGACAAAGAGCAAAAGAGCCGCTTAGGGCGTGTTTTACTAGGGTCGCCACCCCGTATCTATTGTCAAATTTTTTTGTTAAGATATATATTTGATTACGCTTAATCGTCGCTCAACAGGGATTTGATATATTCGCTGTGATTGCCGTTCCAACCGCACTTAATGCATTTGCCGTTTTCAAAAACGTGCTCGCAATTAGGATAACCGTACAAAAAGTGCGCACATTCCGGGCACAGGGATTCCATTTTCGAGCTTGCCAACAAAAACTTGCTTCCGCACTCGGCGCAGATTGAGTGTTCGCTGTCTACTTCCCGTTCATAAGTCACGACGACCCCGTACATCGCCGTATTCGGTAAAACGGCGACTACTCTCCAACCGAGTTTGGCGAGTTCGTTCATTCCTTTCTCGGCATTTTTGACCCTGTACTTTTCGACTTTATATTCGTACATGATACTGCTTTCTCAGTTAAATATGTTTATCAGTTATCTATCGTATCGCATTCGATAAAACGATAACTCATCTTAGTGATTTCGGCTAGTTTCTTATATTCGCTGTCGACGGTAAACTTTTTGCTGTCGAAGCCGTCCCATTCTTTTGCGTTTTCTTCCGGTATATTGAGCTCTGCAACTGCGGTGCCCTGAACGCGCCAAATAAACTCGTCGTCGATAAACGTTTGCATAATAAAATCAATAAGATATCTGACGTGGATTTTGCCGTCTTTTACTTCGTAATCCTCCACATAACTATCATCGACGTCCAATATTTCGCAATGCGTGGTATCCGCGATCAATTTATCTTTGTCATCGAGATATTCTATATCTTCCAACATCGCTTTAAGTTCGGATACTTCTTCCACTTTGTCGCAAACGCACTCCAAAAGATAATCTTCGAGAGTTTCTTCGAGAAATTCGTCGGTATTCATAAATTCTCCAAATAACTTTATTTCCGCTCTCATCGAGCAAATATATGATACCACACTTCAACGCGCCTTGCAACAGTTTATTGATTCCATGCTTAATTTACTTTTTTGATAAAAACACATGCGGTTTACGTTACGGTAAAAGCGCGTCGAACTGAGTTGCGGTACCAAGCTCCCCCGCTTTTTTAAATGCTATTTTTGCCAATATAACGGATATGATCTCATTGATTATCGCTGCGGCGACTATCGTACCCGAAACAACGGCTGCCAACGCCGTATCTATAGTCGAGAAAGTATTTACCGCTATACTCGCAAACACCAACGACACGCCTGAATGCGGCAACAGAGTAAAACCCAGCCATTTTGTAACCATGGGATCGGCTTTTGTGATCTTTCCGCCCAAAAAGGAGAACCCGACCTTACCGACCGCTCTTGCCAAAATATACACAGCAGTAAACGCCCCCGCGCCCGCTATAAGCCGATAATCGAGAGGCATTCCCAAATTGACAATGACGATCAAAAGCGAAACGCCGAGTATGGGCGCATACTTTTTCATCATGCCCTCAAGCTTTTGCTCATCTATTATATTCGCGACAGATGCGGAAAACGACATCCCTATGAGCAGATAGTTTAAAGTGAACGAGCGGAATAAATATAAATCGATAATCACTCCCACCACGATACAACAAGCCAACCCGATTAATAAAACGATAAAACAACCTATTCCGCTTTTTATTTTTTTGAGTATAAACCCCGTCGAAATGCCAAACGCTATACCGATAACAAAAGGAAAAACTATCATACCGACGGTAGCAAGTACCGACGCGGATTGCCCGCCTTTAACCGCTCCGATAACGGATATGGTCGTAAAAAACACTATTACGCCTATAACGTCGTCTATGGCGGCAAGGGGTATCAATGTTTTTGTAACCGGACCGTCGGTGTGATACTCATTGACTATGGACAATGCGGGAGCGGGCGCTGTCGCGAGAGCTATACCGCCCATCACAAAAGCCAAATAGATCGGTATATTTCCTATGGCAAACGCTATCGCAAACGCCAGAGTTACAAAAAGAAACGTTCCCAATGCCTGTATCACCGTGATACCTATGATCTGCCTACCCGACCGCGCTATTTTCTTAAAGATTATCTCCCTGCCTATCATTACTCCCGCGAAGCATTCGAAGACTTTTACGAATATCTTATACCACATCGATTCTATTATTTCCAACGACACGATCTCAGCGAGATACGGACCGAATACGATCCCCGTTATCAACCAGCCCAAAATAGCAGGTAATTTGATTTTTGACGCCAATTTACCGACAACGAATGCGATACACAAAATTCCGAATAATCTCAGCAGATCGACGGTCATATCAACTGCTCCAATTTTTTTGCTATCTCTAAATTCAGAGGAGCTCCGTTAAGCTTTTCGAACACACTGTCGATTATAAAGACGACGGTATCTTTGTCGCCTCGCATATAATTACGGAATTTTTCGACGATAATACCGTGCTTGACCAAGGCATAGTTTTTTATAGAATCGTTCAACGCAAACTTATTAAATATATCTTCGCGTATCATACAATAAGACCTATAATACAAATCAAGCACTTGTATAAATTCTTTATCGTTTTCGATAGAGTCTATCCCGCTCAATTCCATATCGAGGTCACAATAGAATTTTTCGTATACCGCGACTGCCAGTTCTTCCTTGCTCGGAAAATATTTATACACCGTCTTTTTCGATATTTTGAGTTCTTTTGCAATAGTGTCGACGGAAAACCTCAATCCGTCTTTTTGCAAGCCTGATATCGACACTTCCAATATCCTATTTTTCATATCAGAAACAAAACCTCTCATATTTTGTTTCCATTATACACTATTGCTGCACAAAACGCAACCGATAAGAGTCATTAATTTAACAACGATAATACTTACGTATTTTCAAAGCGAACGATCGTATGATTGTGCGCTTGACAATTTATCGGCATGTGCTATAATTTTATATTGTATAATTAAGCTTCGAATACGCAAACAAGGATGACTGACTATGGAGATAGCAAACGATATTTTCAAGCGCAAAGCTTACGATCCCGACAAACTGCTCGAATACGGTTTTACGTACGCATGCGGTATTTACGCATATTCTACCCTTATGTCGGACGGACGGTTCTCGCTCGAAGTCAGAATTTCCGATAAAGAAATAACGACCGACGTTATAGAAATATCGACCGCCGAGCCTTTCGCACTCTATCATATAGACGCGGCAAGCGGCGCTTTTGTTGGAAAACTTCGCGCGGCGTCGGAGGAAGTCTTACTCGACATAGCCGAAAAATGTTTTCACACTCAGATATTCAAGAGCGCACAGGCAAAAATGCTCATCGAGTATGCGTTCAAAAAATACGGCAATAGCGCCGAATATCTTTGGGAAAAATTCCCCGATAACGCCATATTCAGAAGAAGCGACAATAATAAATGGTACGCCGCGCTCTTGACCGTAGAACGCAAAAAGCTGGGATTGGACGGCGTCGGTACCATCGAAATAGTTGATCAGCGCGAAGAACCCGAGCTATTGGATTCACTCATAGACGGCAAAAAGTATTTTTACGGCTATCACATGAACAAAAAACATTGGTATACCGTTTGTCTCGATAATTCTGTATCGGACGAAGAATTAAAGCGGCGTATCGACCGTAGCTACGACATAACGCATTAGTCGGCGTACTGCACTACGCACACAGTAAAACACAAAAAAGCCCGACCGCAGTTTATCTTCCGATCGGGTTTTTTATTGCTTTTGTTTATTTGTCCTATGCACGTTTTTTATAGAACGGGCATCTTTCTTTTATGCACTGCACATTTCTGTCAGAAAACTCGCAATCCGTATTTCCGCATACCATTTCTACGCCGTATTTATCTTTGACGAACTCGCTTGCCCTTGTCAATGACAAGAACGCATTTCTCTTACAACAGCGCGGTCCGCCGACAACACTCATATCGTGCAATACCGAAGAGGTATACTCCATATGATCTTTATAAAACCGATCGTCGGATAGCGGACCGGTCTCGTGTATGATCGACAACGCCGCGCCGACCGCCGCAACCGAACCGCATATACCCCATAATCCGCACATCGCGCCGGGCATTTTTACCGTTCGCTCTTTTAATTTTTTTACGGCATCGGCAATGTCAAGCTTACCGCCCGCATTTTTATAAGCGACCAAAAACGCGACGCCGTCCAGAAAATGATGCTCCGGACCGTGTATATTTACATATTCGCGATGCATCAGCCCCTTTACAATGTCGATTGGATCTTTGGAATCGAACATTAATGCGTCTTGCGATATGAGCTCGTATTTTTGCTCAAGCGTATACTCCATAATAATCCTACTCCGATCCGCTCGATAATTTATGCGGTTTATTTGTCGCGCGCGGCTTTTTGCGCCTTTATCGCGTCTTTTTCTTCCTTGCTCTTGGAAGTCAGGTAGTGCAGACCTTTAAACAAGTGCCCGTTAAACATAAGGAGCATACCTTCCAACTGACGGCGCGACATGCCGCCGAACTTGGCAAGCCCGCGTACGGGTTGATGCAACACGCCCATGACCAAAGTATTGGCTGTCGTGCGCTTGCCTATGGCTTGCAAAAGGCTTATGGCAAACCGTATCGCGCCCGAAAAAGCCCTACCTATCCAACGTTTGGAATACCTGAGATCGGAAACGGTACAATTCTCGTCTATGACCATTCGCTTCTTTTTATAGAACTTATAGCCCGAGGGCGGTATATCGTGTCCGAGCAACGCTTTAAACTCGGCGTCGCTCACTTTTTTGATATTGCCTACGCAATATGACGGCAGGCTCGTTTTATCGAACTCGGGCGTAATTCCGTCGCGTTTGACGCTTCCCTCGAGCCGAATATCCCGCGACGACGCGCCTATCATTATGCCGTACTCGCCCGCCTCGACAGCCCACTCGTTGTTTTTAACGTCGAAGTATCTGAACGACTTGTCGTCGAACGGGATATGTACGCGCGCCGTTTCGCCTGCCCGAAGATAGACCTTGGCAAAGCCTTTCAGTTCTTTTTGCGGACGAATGATTGCGCTGTCGGCTTTGGATATGTAAAGCTGAGCGATCTCGGCGCCGTCGCGTTCGCCTACGTTTGATACGTCGAACAAAACGCCGTCTTTATCGATCTTGAGTCCCGAATACTCGAAACGGGTATAAGAAAGCCCAAACCCGAACGGATACAAAACGTCTACGTTTGCTGTGTCGTAATATCTGTACCCGATAAACGGACCTTCGCGGTATTCGACCGTCATTTCCTTTCCGGGGAAATACCCGCTCGTCGGGCAATCGGCATACTTTTTGGGGAACGTTTCGGCAAGCTTACCGCTTGGATTGACTACGCCCGTTATAACGTTGAGTATGGCGTCCGCGCACGCCTGACCGGATAAGCACGCGTAAACGATAGCGTCGGCGTCGTCCATGAACCCGAGGCGCACCGCGCTCCCGCACGACAAGACGACAACGACTTTTTTGCCCGTCGCCTTTATCGCCCTGTACAGCTTTATCTGATTATACGGAATACCGATATTTTCTCTGTCCAAGCCCTCGGCTTCGCTGACCTCGTCGAGCCCTAGGAACATGAGCACAACGTCGGAGCTTTCCGCCAATCGGCAGGCTTTTTTCAAGAGCCCGTTACTCTTCTTGCCGTAACGGTCGAAACCCTTTTCATAACCGACTACGTTTAGCGTGTACTCGTCGAAATCCTCGACTATCGACTCGACGACTTTTATCTCGGTTTTTCCGCCCGTCGTGCCTACGCCCTGCTTATAGGGCTTGTTTTTTGGCGCGGGCTTATGCAGAATCTCCGTAAAGCGGTTGAGCACCGTCGGATTGACAATAGACGAGCCTGCGCCTTGATACCTCAAATTCTCGGCAAAATCGCCTATAACGGCTACTTTAACGTCGGCTACAAGCGGCAAAACGCCGTTGTTTTTAAGAAGCACAATACTGTCTTCCGCGCATTTTTGGGCGAGCTTATGATGCGCTTCTACGTCGAACGGCTTGCCCTTTTCTCCCGCCGAAGTGCTCTCGATAAGCTCGAGTACGCGCAAAACGCACTCGTCAACATATTCGATACCGAGCTCGCCGCTTTCGACGGCTTTGACTATATCGTCCGCGCCGTACTTGCACGACGGCATTTCAAGATCGCTGCCCGCTTTGGTGGACGCGACTTTGTTATTGCACCCCGCCCAGTCGGAAACGATAGCGCCGTCAAAGCCCCACTCGCCGCGGAGTATATCGCGTATAAGATGCTCGTTCTCGTCGGCATGGACGCCGTTAATCTTATTGTACGACGTCATGAGCGACTTTGTCTTTCCTTCTTTTACGGCTATCTCAAACGCCGTGAGGTATATCTCTCGAAGCGTGCGCTCGTCGATGACCGAATCGGAGACCATGCGGCGCTCTTCCTGGTTGTTTGCCGCAAAATGCTTAACGCATGCGGAAGTGCCGTTTTCCTGAATACCGCGAATATACGACGCTGCCATTTTACCCGCGAGATACGGGTCTTCGGAAAAGTATTCGAAGTTTCTGCCGCAACGCGGATTGCGCTTAACGTTGATACCCGGACCGAGCAAAACGTTTACGCTTTGCGACGCCGCTTCCTCGCCCAATGCTCTTCCCATTTCCTCACCGAGCGCCTCGTTGAAGCTGTTTGCCATGGTCGCGGCAGTCGGGAAACAGGTTGCGGGAATACTCGCGTTGAGCCCCAAATGATCGGCGGCGGCGGCCTGCTTGCGCAGTCCGTGCGGTCCGTCCGAGAGATATATGCTCGGTATACCGAGTTCGTCGATATCACGGGTAGACCAAAAGTCTTTGCCCGTTAAAAGTTCCGCTTTTTGTCTCAACGACAGTTTATCTATTATCGGTCTGTCCATTTCCACCTCTTTGTACGTTTATTCGATTATACCAAACTTTTTAAAAAATAGCAATACCGTAAACCGATTTGGCTTGATTTTTGCACATTCTGTCGATATAGCGAAAAAACGCGTTCGGTTTATCGGCTTTAAATATCGTCGCCACTTAAAACGGCGCAGCGGCAATTACCGCTACGCCGTCTTTTGGCTTTTGATCGATTATGCTGCGGGATTGATAGCAAACTCGGATATCTCGTACGAACCGTCGCCCGTACCGAATACGATAGCTACCGACGCGCCGGTGTAGCCGGAAGATTCCGTACCGTCGCCGCCGCTTTCCACATAGGTAACGGTGATCTCTTTCGTCTCGCCCGCCGAGGTAAACGAAACTTCTTTACCGTTTACGGTTATTCTACCGGTGGAGCCGAGCGATTTTACTTTGCACGTAACGGTATAGCTGTTGCCCGTGACTACCGACGCGCCCTCATAGAACATTTGCATTCCGTAACCGCCGTTACCGTTATTGTTGGTATAAGCGATATGGATAACGTCGTTCTCGATATACGGATCGGGGCTGACCGTAGCGCCGCCCATCGCAAAATAGCGCCAGCTGCCGGGAGCATTGATAGCCGCCGTCTGATCGCCGCTCGCGATCGTTACTTTGTCGTTGCTTACGGTTATGGTCGCCGTGGCTGTCGACTTATCCGAATTGGTAAAGTGCGGGTTGGTGGATACCGCTACAAGATATACGTCGTATTCGCCGTTAGAGGATATAGTAGACGTAGAAACGACGCCGCCGTTTGTAACGTTGACCGAGCCCTTTGCAACGCCGCCCTGATAGAAATCAAGCCTGTACGTGCAGCTGCCCGCGGGGTTACTGTCGGTGATGGCTATCTTCTTGGTGCTTGCGTCATAGGTGAACGAAGGAGCCGCGAGTTTGACCGCAGGGCCTGCTTCTTCCCATTTGAAATCGCTGAGCTCAAACTCGCCCGCAACCATATCGGACGGATGCTGTCCCGCCTGACCGAACTGCATGTTAAAGTCGGCAAGGGCGTTATTGTGATTGTAGTAAACCACGTACTCTACGGGCGTTTCGCTCTCGGCTATACGGAGCTGCATGCCGTTGATCGTAACTCTGCCCGCCGCATTCGATTTAAGCTTGAACGAAAGCTTATACGTGGTGTTTTCAACAAAACTGCTTCTGTCTTCATGCGCATAGAACAGCTGTACGCAGTAGAACTCGCCGCCTTCTTGCGTCCAATCGTTATTGGTAAACGCGAACTTGACAACGCCGTTATCGTAAACGGCTTTAGTAATGCCGCCCCACTCAGTCCAAGCGCACCACTCATGATTTTTAAGAGCGTACGCCGCGGTGCCTTCCGTTCCGTTCTTCATGTCGTAACGTGAATCTTCGCCGCTACCTACGACTATTTCGACAGTTGCGAGTACGTCGGAGTGCGTCGAGCATTGGGCTGTAACGATAGCCGTGCCGCTGTTTTCGAGAGCTTTCACCAAACCGTTTTCAACGGAGACGATAAGAGGCTTATTGGACGTCCACGTTATTTCGTGATTTTTGGAAGAGCTTGCCGCAAGCTGAACGCTTGCATCCTTGCCGGTAAGCGCGATAGACGCGGGCGCGGCTGTTCCGTCCTTGGTTATCGTAACAACTTCGGCTTCCGTTACGGTAACTTTACAAGTTGCCGATTTGCCGCCCGAAGTCGCCGTGATCGTCGCAGTACCTGCAGCTACGCCTTCGACGGTACCCATTCTCTTGCCGTTACCGCTACCCACTACGGTCGCTACGTCTTCGTTCGAACTCGACCAAACAACGTCTTCCGTAACTGCCGAAGTAACGAGAACAGGTGCAGAAGCGCCGATGTCAACAGACACGGACTGAGTATTAAGAGCAAGCCCGTTACCGTTATTATTGCCGCCATTGTCTTTTTTGTCTCCGCAGGCAGCCAGAGAGAAAACGAGCACAAGCGCAAGCAATGCGCAAACTATCGAACTCAGTTTTCCGAATTTTAGCCTTTTCATACATTTCCCTCCATATTATGTTTTTATGAATTGCTACAACTTGTAGTAATCACCTTTAAATTCCGATATTAATCGGACGCTTTATCCTCTGACGAACTTGCGCCGTCGTTGTTTTGAGAAGCCTTTTTTGCAGTCGATTTTCCCGAATTCGATTTTGCAGTTGAAGTCTTACTCGCCGTCGATTTAGCCGTTGCCGTCTTGCTTGCCGTCGACTTTGTCGTTGTGGATTTCGATTTTGCCGCGGCAGTGGATTTAGCCGTCGAGGACTTCGCCGCGCCCGTCGCCGTCGACTTTGCAGACGACTTACTTGCCGTCGGCTTTTTTGCAGCCGCGGAAGTCTTAGCTCCCGAAGACTGTTTTGTCGAAGCACGCTTGACGGGCTGTTTTTCAGACGATTCTTGCTCTTTTACATTTTGATCCGCGGCTGCCGTTTCATCCGCTTTTTCGGACGCGACGGTTTCCGCTTCTTTATGTTCATCGCCTGTAACGGGTTCTTTTGCCGATATTTCGGGCGATTCCGCCGTATCGGGTTCGACTGCTTCGGCTATCGTTTCGTCTGAAACCGCCGCAGTCTCAGCTGTTTGCGAAAGATTTTCTTCACTGACCTCGTCTTTAGCGTCTGCGTCCGCAGTATCTTCAGAATGTCCTTCTGCATCTGCGATATCTACATTGCCGCTGTCGCTCGACGCTATGCCGTCGGCGCTTTCAGTCGCACCGTCGACGTCCGCAGGCGCGCCACCTTTGCCGCCGTCTACTGTCTCGGGCTTAGGCTTGCGCGTAAACGGAAGCACCGTAAACACTATGCACGCCGCTATGCCCAATCCGAACACTACGTTGATAAGCACCCACACGGTGACAACCAAAGCCGAACGCGGCGCTGGATTAATTTTGATATCGCTTGCGGTTAGGTTGGTGTCTATAAACGTGTACATAATGCCCTTGACCGACTGACGCGCGGCATAAGCCACATACTTGTCGTCAAGGTTTATATTAGCCTCTTCGGGGCTGGTACCGGCAAGCCACAAATTGTTGCCGGCAAGAACGCCCGCTTCATAATCGGACATGTACCCGTCGTTGCCCATATACCAGTCGGTTATAACGCTGCCTTTAAAGCCCCATTCATCGCGCAAAACGTCGGTAAGAAGCGCATAGTTATAACCGGAAAGAACGCCGCCAACTCTATTGAACGCGCTCATGATGGCGTTTGCTTTGCCCTCTTTAACGGCTATTTCAAACGGACGGAGATAACTTTCGCGCAAAGACTGCTCGGTAAGCCAAGTGTTGAGGTTTTTGGCGTTGAAGCCCGCTTCGGAAACAGCAAAGTGTTTCAGATAGCAGTACATATTGTTGTCGTACGCGCCCTTAATCGTACCAGCCGCGAGCTTGCCGCTGAGTACGGCATCCTCGCTGTAATACTCGTAGTTGCGCGAATTGTATACCGAACGGTGAAGGTTTACACCCGGACCGTACCAACCTTGGAAGCCTACGGAGTTACCTATCTTTGCCTGCGCCTCGCCTATCGCGTATGCGATCTCTTTGCTGAATCCGCAACCCGCGAGAGACTCGCTGCAGAAAAGCGTGTATTGATCGCTCTTGGCTTCGAGCGCGTCGTCTACGCTGTTATTGAATCCTGCGGGACCGTCTTTATCGACGCAACGCGGTTTACCTAAGCTGTAAAGCGCTATCGTTTGGAAACCGCCTCTACCTATGAGGTTTTTGGTCTCCTCACGTGTTACCTGATTGAGGAAAGATTCCCAAAGCGAAGAATCGGTATCTTCCATAAGGAATTCCAATATGTAAGTGTTGTAAGAAAGCGTAACGGCGGAATCGCCCTCGCCCGACAAAGTATCGAGCGATACGCGGTCGATATTGCCGTCGGACTTTTTCGTACCCACAAGGAACATCGAGGCATTTTTACCGTACTGAACTTTGGCGTTTACTTTGGTTTCGTCGTAGCGCGCCTTGCTCGCCGCTTTTATCTGATCGAGCGTAGGGACATTACCGCTACGCGCCGCCGCGCTTTGCGGGAAGTTGGCAAAACCGTCTTCACGCGACAGATACGAAATGTTGCTGTTGCCGTCTATCGGGCAACCGGCATAAGCGTTCGCGCCCGTAAAAAGGTTTTCTACTTTTTTACCCGTCGTCGGATCGTTGTCGAAAAGAATAGCCGAGGCGAGATTTACGCGCTTATAGTCGCCGGTATCGCCTTCGGTAGGCTCGGCGTTTTTATACTCGTGCGCATTTTGCATTACCTCTATCCTGTACTCGCCCGCATCGAGCTCGTAGCCCGTATGATTATTGGCGTTTTTGTCATACTCGTCGTACGACGCGAGATCGTAAGCGGAGAAAGACAGCGTCACGGTTTCGGACTGCCCCGCTTCCAACAACGAGGTCTTGGCAAAGTCCAAAAGCACGCGCTCGGCTTTTTCCACTTTGCCGTTCACGTACGGTGCATGACCGTAGAGCTGAACCACGTCGCGGCCTGCGACGCTTCCCGTGTTTTCAACTTTTACTTTTACTTCATACTTGCCGTCGGCAGTAAGAGAAGTAACGTTCGAGAAATCGGTCGTCCATTTGAAAGTGGTATACGACAGTCCGTAACCGAACGGGAACTGAACTACGCCGTCATAGCCCGTACCGAACCTATTGTCCACTTCGTTGAAATATTTCTCGACGTCGGCGGTCTCGTACCACTTATAACCGAAATAGATACCTTCCTGATATACTATATCGTTTCCGCTTTTTACTGCGTTTACGTATGTGGGATCGTTGGTTTGATAATCGTAAGGAAGCGTGTCGCTTATGCGCCCCGACGGATTGACCGTACCTTTTATTATCTCGGGGATAGCTATCGCACCCGACTGTCCGGGGATACCCGCAAAAATGCACGCCTTGATGCAATCGTAGTCTTCGATAAAACCGAGCTCTATGTTGTTGCAAACGTTGAGCACGACTATTACGTTAAACCCGTTTGCTTCGAGCGCGTCGAACATGGCGAGTTCTTCCTTGGTCAGTTCCAAGAACTTTCCGTCGGAATATCCGCCGACCGAGCGAAGCTCCGAATGCGACGCGTTTTCCGCGCCCCAACGGCTGATAACAGCCACCGCAACGTCGGAATACTGCTTGGCTTGGGTCATACGCTTTTCCGTATACCAACTCGCGCCGGGGTTTTTAAGGCTTTCGACAACGTTCGCGCCCGTAGTGCCCGTCTTGCGATAGTCGGCGTCGAACGAGCTGAAATCTTTGTACGCATTATACAGCGTGGTGTTGTACTCTATGCCCGCTTCTTTAAATGCGTCGTTAAGGTCCAGCTTAGTGCGCTTGTTACCGTTACGGTCGGTATCGAGTATAGTCGCGCCGCCGCTACCGCCGCCGGTAAGCAAGAAACCGCTGTCGGTAGAACCCCATCCGAAAAGATTGACTTTTTTGATGTCGCGTTTGGGCAAAAAGCCTTGATCGTTGTACAACAAGACCATACTTTCTTCAGCCGTGCGTCTTACGACTTTATCCGCCTCGACCAGCTCGGTCGCCGATGCCGATACGGATACTCCGTCGCCGCCGAACACGCGATACAACAGCGATTTGTAATAGTTGAGATAGTAATTTGCGAGTACGATAACTACTACGCAAATGACCGCAACTATAGGCAAAGCGATAAGTTTGGCGTTACTGCGTTTAAATACTCCGCTGCCGCGCTTTGATTTTGACATATACCCTATTCTCCTTGCGTTATGATGATAACAATATAGCGCATTTTGTAATAAAAAGTCAAGCGGCGACGGCATTATCCGCCGCCGCTTGCTCGATTAGCGTCGCAAACGATTAGCTCAACTCGATATTGCTCAAAACGACGTCGCCGCTGACACAGGACAATTCGGCGCCGCTCCATTTGCTTACGTTGTTACCGAAGCAAATAACGAGAGTGCCACTGATATCGAGACCCGTCAATTCGATCTCTACATCCTCGCCCGCCGCGATCTGCACTTCTTTCACACTGCCGGACTCGGGTCCGAAAGCCAAGTAACCGGCGCCTTCGGCGCGAACGGTCATTTTTATGGTAGTGATAGGTGCGGTCAAATTCTTTTTAAGCTGGAAGCTATAGGAATTTGCCGATGCGTTGAGCGCATTGATATGTACCGCGCCGTCGGCGTCTTTATACGTATTTCCTACAGAACCTTCCGTCCAATAGTACCAATCTTCAGTCGTCTCTGTGCCGATAGGCGTATTGGGATTGACAACCTGTATTTCTTCGGCTTCTGCCGACCAATCGGAATCGATGGCATCTGCTCCGCCAACGGCTCTGATTTTGACAACGTAAGTACCTTCCGATACAGTCGTGAAATCTACGGCGTTGCCGTCGGTAACGGTAACTACGGCAGAGGTTTCGGTCGCCGTCTCGCTCGCGAAAAATCCGAGTTCGTATCTGAGAACTTTATCGGAAGCATTACTCTCGTCGGTGATAGCAACGGTTTTTTCCGTCTCGTCATAAGCGAACGAAGGAGCAACGAGCTCTATCGCTTCGGAAGCAAAAGAAATATTCTTAACAACGAATTCAAGCGGAACGTCCGCACCGCCCTTAAATAGATCGGTATAAGTATTACCTTCTTCCGTGCGGTTATCTTCGCTGCCGAAATTGATCTGCAACGCATTACCCGTAGAACCCTCTACGGATATCGTATTGTCGCCTTTAACTAAAACTTGATTGGTATCGTTAACGGTAACGCTGCCCGCAGCGGGAGCATTGATCACTAGATCGGTATCATGCGTTTTGCCCGTGTACTTATTGCTGAATTTGATCTGTACGCCGTAAGCGGTGCCGTAGGTAGCCGTGTAAACGATGTGCACCTCTTTTGCGGCGGGTTTATAGTAGCATTTGGATACGTTTGCATCGCTGTCGCCCGCCCAGTAAGACCAACCTGCAGGAGTTCCCGCATTAAAGCCTATGGTTATAGGCTCGAGCACGGTAACTTCTACTTCCGCATAAAGCTCGGCGCTTACGCTTGCCTTGATCTTTGCCGTACCTGCCGATACAGCCGTGATAACGCCGTCTTCGACGGTGACTGCTTCGCTATCGCTCGACCAAGAAACCGCACTGCCTTTAGATGCTACAGCAGTAAGAGTCATGCTGTCGCCCTTATCGATATCGAGCTTTGAAACTGCCTCATCTTCAAGCTTGATCGTTAAGGTTTCTTCGCCTGAGTCGGCGGTTACCGTTACGGTGCACGTAGCGGATTTATTGCCCGCTTTTGCCGTAAGCGTCGCCTTGCCTGCAGCTACGCCCGTGATCGTGCAAAGCTTGTTGCCTGCGCCGCTGCCCTTGACGGTAGCAAAAGTCGCGGGCGTGATCGACCAAACAACGTCTTCCGAAGTAGCCGACGTTACCGATACGGTGGCGGTACCGCCTTCTTTGACGGAGATAGTTTTTGTTGTGAGCGTAAGCGAATTTCCGCCTTTATCACCTTGGTCCTTGTTGCCGCATGCGGCAAGCGAGAATATAAGCACAAAAGAAAGCAATGCGCAAACTATTGCACCCAATTTCCCGAGTCTGGTACGTTTCATTTCTCATCATCCTCCATTTTTTATGTGTTCTACCAGAGGTAGTAATCCACCGAGATCTATCAGTTCTTTTCGTATACGCGCACGTAATCTACGTACATGCTGGCTTGCGTAAAACTCGCGTCGGGCTCTACTCCGCCGTCGTACATGCCGCCTACCGCAAGATTCAAAAGAATGTAAAACGGTTGATCGAACGGCGCGGAATCGCTCGTCGCGGCAGGCGAACGGGTATACCAAGCGCTGCTGTCCATGCGCATTTCTTCCTTGCCGTCCACTATCCAGGCGATGTAATCGGCGGTCCACTCTACGGCATACGTATGCCACTCGTCGGTGTTGGAAGAGAGCGTCGTCTCTTTGGTGGTATACTGACTGCTCCAAGAATCAACCGTGATCGGACCGAAGTGCAAGGTCGTGTCTATCTTATTGAGCCGACTGCCCTTGGCTTCCATAATGTCTATCTCGCCGTTGTACGGCCATCCGCCGTACTTGTTTTCCACATTGGCGTATGACGACGGCTGAGGAAGCATCCAAAACGCGGGCCACATACCGTTGCCCGTGGGCGTTTTCATTTTCGCTTCGAAGTACCCGTAAGTCCAAGACGCAAGATCGCGCGTGAGTATCCTGCCCGATTTATACGGCTTGCCTTCGGTCTCCTGACGCTTGGCGGTTATTACGAGCGAGCCGTTCTCCACTTTGACGGAGTCCTGAGTGTAATACTGCTGTTCGTTATTGCCCCAGTTCCAGTTCTGCGAATCGTATTCGTGGTATATGTCGCGTATGCCCTCTTGATAATTCCATTTGGTTCTATCGAGCGCGGTGCCGTTGAACTCATCGTTCCATACAAGGCTGTACCCCGGTTTTTGCGCGCCGCTCGGCACGTTTTGCGTTACTCTTATCTCACAGCTGGCGACCGCCGTGCCGGTGTTGGCTGTGATAGTCGTCTTGCCCTCCGCCAATGCCGTCACCGTACCGTTATTCACCGTAGCCACGGTCTTATTGGAAGAATCCCAAATTATTTGAGCGTTAGAATCGGACGAGGTCGCTATCAGCGTTACTTTGTCTCCTATTCCCAAGCTATAACTCGAAATAGACAAAACAAGCGTTTCGGGCTTTTGCGTACCGCCCGGGTTTGACGGGTTTTGAGAAGTGCCGGCGGCTTTGACGTTTATAGTGCAAACGGTCATCACCGAATCGGTTGACGCCATAATTATCGCCTGACCTTCGGCAACGCCCGTGACCAAGCCGTCTACGACGGTAGCTACCGCCGCATTGCTCGTATCCCACGTCACTTCGCTCCCGTCGGTAGAAACCGCGTTAAGCTTGACGCTGTCTCCGACAGCAAGAGATATTTCCGATTGCGATATGTATACCGCCGGATCGACGGGCTTGCTATCGTCATTAGAGCCGAACGCCCCGCAGCCGCAGAAAGCAAGCGCCAGTATCGCCACCAAAAATCCAACTATTACCTTTCTGAAATAATCGTTTCTCATGATCTCCCTTTTATGTTGTTTGATAAGATTCTTTGTTTACCTATGAAATAGGTAAACAAAGAAGGGCACCCTTCTTTGTGCGTTCGTTATTACTACGCACCGTTTATATTTTTTCGGTCGGCTTCGCGCTTATCAAAGACACTCAGCCTTTAAAGTGCGCCTCTTCGATACCGAAACGTTTCGGATCGATCAGGCTTAACTGTAATATATCACTTATTTTCGACGATTGCAATAGTTTTCGTCAAATTTTTCAAAATTTTATATAATTTTACTCCGACAACGGGTATGCTTCCAGCACGGATACTCTGTGCCCGTTGGTAGCCGCATCTCCCGCTCCGTTAATGATTGAATTGACCGCCGAGGACGACACGCCGTTAAGCCACACGGTTACCATGTGCTCGAACCTCACGCCGTCCTTTTGCGGACAGACTATACCGCTGTCGAGAGTTACCGCCGCGTCGCGCAAGTACGAATACACGCCAAGCGCTCGTGCCGTGTGCGTTTCCACCTGCGGATCGACATAGTACGACGCATAACCGCAAGCCGTTCCGTCCGGCGTCCATGCGCCGAACGACGGCACGTCGTACGGCAATTCCGATTGATAGAAATACGTGTTGCCGCCGTTACCTCGCCAGATAGTTTGGTATTTGAGGAAGTGCTCGACGAACAGCCCGTAAAACGTGGCGTTGTCGCCCTCTATGATAATTCCCGTGTCGCTCGGGTTTTGCGTCCAGCCTATGCCCTTGAACAGCCCCGTCGATTGTATACGCGTTGCGGAATGGTCGGCGCGCCATATCCAAAGATTATCGCCTATCACGTTGTTCGCGCCTATCGTCACGCACGTACCGACCGATACGGGATCGTAAGTCCAACCGCCCACGCGGAAAAACAGATCGTTGAGCGTTATCGGCGAACCCGCGCTCTTAGCGCTTTCCGCCGAACCGACTTCCAACAGCGTTTCGGAGCTTTTTCCCGCGTCGAAGAGTATTCCGCCCACGCATACGCCGCCAACGTCGGCTACGCGCATCACGGTATCGGTGTTTTTAGAGGACGCGCGAAGCGTCGCGAGCCCCAAGCCCAAGATTATCGTATCTGCATTCTTAACTTCGATAGGCTCGTCTATTTCATAGATGCCCGCCGTAAACAACACATGCTTACCCGAAGCAAGCGCCGCGTTTATGGTTTTAGCGTCGTCTCTGTCGCTTCTCGCTACATAAAATTCGTTTAAAGAAACGTACGAGCCCGCCGTGCCGCCTTGCGCCGCCCAGCTCACGCCGCGCGCGCCGTTTGTTGCGGACGGCACGAAAACGCGATAGCCGTGCGTATCGTCATAGGTCAAAAACGGCTTTTCGCGAAGTGCGCCGCTCGTTTCTATATTGGTGAAGTTAGAGCCCGTGCCCGACCAAGAGTTACCGGGTATGCCGTTGCCTTCCACGCCTACGAATGCCATGTTCCAAACACAGCCCGACCAACCGCCGTACTCCGAATTGCGCGATAAGAACTGCTGTTGCGAGCCCGACGAAACTACACCGTCTACTTTGGTATCGGCAATAAACCCGCCCGAAGTACTGTCGTCCTTCCAGAGCGCGAGATCGTGCTTTGCATGTATGCGCCTCAAGCTCGTCGCCTGTGACACTGCCCAAGTGATATCGCTGTCCACGGCGAGGTTTTCCGCAGTGCGCCAAAAATTGCACAGCGACACGTTTGAAGTGACGTTCATGCCGTCCAAGACTACGTCGTCGGGCACGTTGCCCAACCCGTAGAGCGCTGTATAGTATCCGACGTCCGCGCTTATCTCGTACTCGCCCGCTTTGAACAGCGCGGCAAACCTATCTTCCCTGAACTCGCCTCGAGCGACACCGTTGCTCTGATCATAAGTCATCTCGTAAAAAGCGTCAAAATCTTCCTGTATCTTTTGCATGTCGTCGGTTGGCGCGTATACGTACGTATTTTCACCGAATAACTCGGTCTCGTAACCGTACGTGCCGACCTCGACGGACAATCCGCCATCCATCATTGCCGAAATCTTATAATACGAAGATATGTCGTTCGTCTCAAACTCGGTCGCCGACGACGGCAAATACTCAACAAACTCATATTCGCCGTAACGCGACGGGCTTTTTTCCACGGTATACCCGCTCGCCCCCGACTTTTTATCCCAACTGACAGTTGCTGTATCTCCGTTCACGGCAAAGTGAACGTTGTCTTCGACAGGATCGTTATTCTCTCCGCCGCCGTTATCGTCAGGACCGCAAGCCGTAAAACAAAACGCGGTAAGTGCGGCAAGCGCGGCGGCAAGACATTTTTTCGCCCTCATATCCTCTCCTATGTATGCAAAAACAGCGCATACTTCTCGTATACGCTGTTATATCACATTTTGCAAAGCTTGTCAATACCGTCAATAAAATCGAAAAGGATTTATCAAACAGCCTCGAGCTTGGTCAGGTGAAACGTAAAACAATACACCCACGCAAACACACGACAAATATCCAAGCTGTGCTTAGTCGGGTGTAACGTAAAACAAATCACAAACGCAAACACGCGACAAACGTCAAACATTTGGTTTGCGGAGCGCATACCGCAATAGCGGTGTCTTGCAAGCCTAGCTTGCAAGAGCGTTCGGGCGCGACAGCGCACTGTGCTGTCGCTCAATCCCTCACGGGGTCTGCGCTCCCTACGGATGAGGTACAATTGGTTTAACGTTTACTCTTTGCGGCGGTTCGCCTAAATCCTTCGGCTTCGCCTCAGGATGACAAGCCAGAGGCTTGGCGACTGTCGTGTGTGGGCGTGAGCGGTAGAATGACGGCACACCCGAATAATAACGGTATCGATTGATCACATCTCGTAGGGCGTGACGACCACGGCACGCCGTTGATTTTTGCACCGCTCTTTTTCGGGCGTTACATAAAACATATTACAAGCGCAAACACACGACAAATATCCAAGCTGTGCTTGGCACGACAGTTATCCAAACGCATTTGGTCGGGTGCAACACAAAAACAACATCAACGTAAACACACGACAAATATCCAAGCTGTGCTTGGCTATTCCATTTCGAACGCGCCCGTATACAACTGATAATACTGCCCTTTTTCTTCGAGCAGTTTTTCATGGCTGCCGCGCTCGATTATCCTGCCGTGGTCGAGCACTATGATCACGTCAGAATTCTTAATGGTAGACAGTCTGTGCGCAATAACGAAAACCGTCCTGCCGTGCATGAGCGCATCCATACCGCGCGACACAATCGCTTCCGTGCGCGTATCGATGGAGCTTGTCGCCTCATCGAGTATCATGACGGGCGGATCGGCAACGGCGGCGCGCGCTATCGACACGAGCTGACGCTGTCCTTGCGACAGGTTCGCACCGTTGCCCGAGAGCACGGTGTTATAGCCTTCCGGCAAACGCGTTATAAAATCGTCCGCGCCCGCAAGTTTGGCGGCGGCGATACACTCTTCGTCCGTCGCGTCAAGCTTGCCGTATCGAATATTATCCATGACCGTGCCGGTGAAAAGGTTGACATCCTGCAAAACAATACCGAGCGAACGCCGAAGATCGGACTTTTTGATCTTATTGATGTTTATACCGTCGTAGCGTATCTTGCCGTCGGCAATATCGTAAAACCTGTTCAAAAGATTGGTAATGGTCGTCTTGCCCGCGCCCGTCGCGCCGACGAACGCGACTTTCTGTCCGGGCTTGGCATACACCGACACGTCGTGGAGTACGGGCTTGCCCTCTTCATACTCGAAATCCACTTCCGTGAGCACCACGTCGCCAGTGAGCCGCGTGTATGTGACCGTGCCGTCATGGTGCGGATGCTTCCACGCCCAAATATGCGTGCGCTCCTCGCACTCGACAAGCTCGCCGTCCTGCTCTTTCGCGTTTACGAGCGTCACATACCCGTCGTCCACTTCGGGCTTTTCGTCAATGAGCGCAAATAGGCGCTTGGCGCCCGCCACGCCCATTATAACGGAATTGATCTGATTGGATACCTGATTGATATTGTTAGTGAACTGCCGCGTCATTTGCAAGAACGACACGACGAGCGCCACGCCGAACACGGGCGCGACCGTACCCACCGCCACGCCAATGGACGCGTTAGCCACGCCGCGTATGATAAACACACCGCCGAGCACCGCGACCAATACGTACAAAACGTGCCCGATATTGCCGAGTATGGGCATGAGCATATTCGCGTATCGGTTGGCGCGGTTAGACTGATCGCAAAGGAAATCGTTTACTCTGTCGAAATCCTCTTTGGCTTTTTGCTCGTGGCAGAACACCTTGACGACCTTCTGCCCGTTCATCATTTCTTCTATAAAACCTTCCGCCTTGCCTATCGCGCGCTGTTGGCTCACGAAATACTTGCCAGCGCCGCCGCCGACGACCTTGGTCACGACTATTATGATCGCGATACCGGCGACAACTATCAACGTAAGCCATACGCTGTACCACAGCATGATAGCGAAAAGCGTGACTACCATTATAGCCGACGTCAGCATTTGCGGAAGCGACTCGGACACCATTTGACGCAACGAGTCGATATCGTTGGTGTAATAGCTCATGATATCGCCGTTGCTGTTGCTGTCGAAATACTTAATCGGAAGATTTTGCATGCCGTCGAACATCAGTCCGCGCGTCTTTTTGAGAAAGCCCTGCGTGATTATCGCCATGAGCTGAGACCGCACCGCGCCCGATATAAGCGACAGCACATACAAGCCTATAAGTATTAGCATGTACTTGACTATCTCGAACCCGAACTCGCTCCAAAGATCGGGATGCGCCGCGGGCGCGTAAGAATACGCCTTTATCGCTTCGCCGGCAACGGTAAACACCCGCTCCATGAATATGGACGGCAACGAACTGACTACGGCGTTGAACACGATGCAAATAAGCGTTACCGTCATCATCTTGGGGTAAAACTTAAACAGCATCTTAAGCGTGCGGCCGAGTATGCCTTTTTCCATCTTGACTTTTTTGGGGGCGTTATGCTTCATCTTGCGCCTCCCCTTTGTTTTGAGTAGTGTACACTTCGGTATAGATCGCGTTTTTGCCCAAAAGCTCGCTGTGAGTGCCGACGGCGTCTATCCTGCCGCCGTCCATAACGATTATGCGGTCGGCGTCCTCTACCGACGACGTGCGCTGCGCTATTATTATCTTGGTCGTTTCGGGAATATAATCGCGGAATCCCTTTCGTATAAGCGCGTCAGTGCGCGTATCCACCGCGCTCGTCGAGTCGTCGAGTATTAGTATCTTCGGTTTTTTCAAGAGCGCGCGAGCTATGCAAAGCCGTTGCTTCTGCCCGCCCGAAACGTTGGTACCGCCCTGCTCGATATACGTGTCGTACCCGTCGGGGAACGATCGTATGAACTCGTCGGCTTGCGCGAGCTTGCACGCCTCGACGAGCTCTTCGTCGGTGGCATTCTCGTCGCCCCACCTTAGGTTTTCTTTGATAGTGCCAGAGAACAGCTCATTCTTTTGCAATACGACCGCGACTTGATTGCGGAGCGCGGTAAGATCGTATTCTTTTACGTTTATTCCGCCCACCTTTACCTCGCCTTCGGTAACGTCGTACAAACGCGATATGAGATTGACGAGCGACGTCTTGCTGGAACCCGTGCCGCCGATTATGCCTATCGTCTCGCCCGAGCGAATACTGATATCGATATTTTCGAGCACGTTACGCTCTGCGGCGGACGCGTACTTAAAGTTGACTTTTTCAAAACTGACCGAGCCGTCCGCGACTTCCCTGACTGCGTTCTCCGGACTTTCGAGCGTGCTTTTCTCGTTGAGTATCTCGCATACTCGGCGCGCGCTTTCGGCGGACATGACTATCATGACGAACACCATGGAAAACATCATGAGCGACATGAGTATCTGCATGCCGTAAACTATGAGCTGCGACACCGTAAAAACGTCCGTCGTCGCGCCGTTGCTCTTTAAGATCAGGTACGAACCTACGAAAAGCACCGTCGTAAGCACGGCGTAAAAGAAGAACTGCATGACGGGATTATTCCATGCAAGTATGCGCTCTGCGCGCGTAAAGTCTTTCTGGAGCTCCGTCGCCGCAATATCGAACTTGTGTTTTTCGTAGTCCTCGCGCGAGAACGACTTGACTACGCGAATACCGCGCACGTTCTCCTGTATTGACTCGTTGAGCTTGTCGTACTTTCTGAACACTCGCCTGAATAAAGGCATAGCCTTTCGCATTATAAAAAACAGCGCGCCGCCGAGCGGAGGTATGACCGCGACGAATATCCAGCCGAGATTGCCGCCCATGACAAACGCCATGACGAGCGAAAATATCATCATCATCGGGCATCTTACGGCAATGCGTATTATCATCATGTACGAGAACTGAACGTTGGTCACGTCCGTCGTCATACGCGTGACAAGCGACGGCGTGGAAAACTTGTCTATGTTTTCAAACGAAAAATCCTGTATCTTGTAATACATGTCTTTGCGCAAATTCTTGGCAAAGCCCGTAGACGCTTTCGCGCAGAACGCGCCCGAACACGCGCCGCAAAGCAGCGACACAACAGCCATGGCGACAAGTATCCCGCCGTACATCAGTATCTCGTTGAGATCGACGGTCATACCTTCCGCAACGTCTATCGCCTTTCCAAGCTTGGCAATAACAAACGGTATGAGACATTCGAGTATAACTTCAAACGTTACGAAAATAGGCGTCAATATTGACGCCGCTTTATACTCTCTCACGCTTTTAGCCAATTCTTTAATCATTGAAATCTACACTTATCCTTAATTTCGACTATATTAAATTATCTGCGTATATTTTATCATTCATAAATTTTATTGTCAAACAAAAAACCCCGATTGCTCGAGGCTTTTTGTATCGTTAATTATTACAAAAGTATGCAGATGATCCCGCCCCTGCCCTCGTTGATTATTCGCGACAGGGTCTTTCGCATTTTCTTTTGCGTTTCCGTCGGCATTGCCGTCAGCTTGTTATTCAAGCCCTCGTTGACGAGACTTTCGAGCGATTTGCCGAACATATTGGTCTGCCATATGCCTTTGGGGTTCTGCTCGAACTCGGAAAGCAAGTAGTTGACCAATTCCTCGCTCTGCTGTTCCGTGCCGACTACCGGGCAGACTTCCGTCTCTATATCCACGCGCATCACGTGAAGCGACGGCGCGGACGCTTTGAGTTTTACGCCGAAGCGGTTGCCCTGTTTGAATATCTCGGGCTCTGCCAGCGTCATCTCGTCCATTGTGGGCGTGACTACGCCGTAACCAGTTTCAGACACTTCGATCAAGGCTTTGGACAGCTTATCAAACGAGCGCTTGGCTTTTACGAGCTCGCCGAGCGACGCCATAAGATCGAACTCGTCGTTTATCTCGACGCCGCATTCCTCTCTGAGCGCGCGGTAGAACAGCCCCTCTTTTTCCTTGACGGTAAACACCGCCCTGCCTTTATCGAGCTCTATCGATTTGAGCGCGATGCCGTCGAAAAATTCGCTCTCTATAGGCTCGCGATCGGCGTTGCAATCGGACATTCGCGAAGTCGAAGCGGTAAGCGCCGCCGCCTTTTCCATAAGATCTTTTACTATCGCGTTTTCCGCGTCGAGCGCGCGTATCCACCTTGCAGTCTCGAAATACACGTCGCGGAGCGGGAACTCGTACAAAACGTTTTCGAAAAGCTTGACTACGTCCGCTTTGGTAAGCGACGCCACGTTGAGCGGCACTACCGCGTTCGCGTACTTATCGGCAAGCGCCTGCGCGAGTTTTTTAGTCTCTTTGGAGTCGGGCACGGACGAGTTGAGCACAACGACGAACGGCTTACCCAAAGCTTTGAGTTCGTTTACTGTGCGTTCTTCCGCCGCCACGTACGCTTCGCGCGAAAGCTCGGTCTTTATCGACCCGTCGCTCGTCATGACTATGCCTATGGTGGAATGCTCGGATATCACCTTTTTTGTGCCTATTTCCGCGGCGCGCTCAAACGGAATGGGCGCGTCGTCCCACGGCGTATTGACCATGCGCGCTTCTTTGCCTTCCATGTGTCCGTTGGCACCGTCCACCATGTACCCGACGCAATCGACGAGCCGCACCGATATCTCGGCGGAATCGTTGAGCTTTATTCTCGCCGCCTCGCTCGGAACGAACTTGGGCTGAGTCGTCATTACCGTTTTGCCTTCCGCGCTCTGCGGCAGCTCGTCGCGCATGCGCTCGAGCTCGTGTCCGCTCGCCGACGGTATAACAAACGTATTCATAAAGTTTGTTATAAACGTCGATTTTCCCGATCGCACGGGGCCTACAACGCCGATATATATATCGCCGCCCGTACGCTCCGCTATATCTTTGTAAACGTCGTATTCTTCCATGATACCTCCCGTATGCCGCGACTTATCGGCTTTCCTTGCATGATTATATGTCGACGCTTCTCCGAATATGACGATTGATTTGATTGTCGAAATAACGTATACGATTTTTTACGCGCAAGATAAACGCAACGTTTAACGCGCGCTTATCTTGCCACGTATTTTACGCGCACGAAAAAACCGCCGAGCGGCGGTCTTTGATAGTTATATACGGTTATTTAAGATTTGCTATATTTACTTTTTCAGTCGTCAGATCGGTCGAAATGTTAAGCGCCCAGTTTACGTATAGCATGGAAAGTATATGCGAAATAGTCGTATGATAAACGGCATGCCGTTTCCCTTCGAGATCGATCAGTTTGACGACCCCTCTCTGATTAGCATACGCTATATACCGCGACGACTCGGTTTGCACCGCCGCCACCGACGTTATTTCTTCCCCGACTTTGATCTCTTTTTCTTTTTCGAGCCCGTCCGGCGACAGCAAGAATATCCTGCCGTAGCGATCCGCGACTATGATCGTATCGGAGAAAGACGCGATAGAGTTGATCCAGCTGCCCACCTTTTTTCTTTCGCATAGTTTTTGCGAGTCCAGATCGAACACGCCGACCGTGCCCACGCCGTCGGAAATATACACCCGAGACCCGAGGCACGTAATACCCGTGACCGCTTTCTCGCAGTTCACCGTGCATACGGACGCGAAAGTTTTTCGGTCGTAAATTTTCAGTTCGTTGATACCGTTGGCAAAGATCAAATACTTATCGGAAGCCGCAAGTCCGTTCGGCCATTCCCCCGTATCTATTATCGGCGCGCCGTCCGCATAAACTTTTCCGTCAAACGCCGCATAGTAGCGGGTACCGTCAAAATACGCCTGAGCGGTCACCCACGGCTCGACGAATATCCCGCCCTTTTGTTCGAGCGTTATATCCCATTTATCCACGGTATTCTGATCGTCGCTCACGTACAAATGATCGCCGTCTGCGACTATGTGCGATAAGTTGTTGTTTGAGACAAACTCTTTTACGACGGCGCCGCTCGACGTATCGAGCGCAACAATGCGTTTTGCCTTGGTTATATAGCCAAGAGTATTCCCGACGCTGTCGAAGTCGACCACGCCTTCCGCCGTACCACCGTTAAACCTTAGTATGCCGTCGTAACCGAGCTCTGCGTTGCCGTCGGCTTTGACGACACGGTGATCGGACTGTTCTTTCAGTACGAACTCGGTCCCGCGCATCTCGTACACGCATTTATTAAGCCCGTACACCTCGATAGCGCCGTTATTGTCGCGCATAAAGCTGATGCCGGTAAGCAAATGTGCGCGCTCGATTAAAACGTTGTCTTTGTTAAAAATGTACACAGCGCCCGTAAGATCGCCTATGTACGTTCCCTTAGCGTTTGACGCATGCGCTTGATACATGCCGTCGAGCGTATATCTTTGCACATCGTCGCCGCTGTCAATATCGAAAAGCACAAGCTTATTTTTGTCATAGACCACCCACAGACAGCCGTTATGCACAAACGCGTCGATGACCCAGCCGTCGACGGAAAACTGTCCGATCTGAATCATCTTCGAAGTATCGACGAGCGATACTTGTCCCGACTTGTCCGAAATAACTATGGTCTTGCGATACCTATGCAACCCGAATATCTTGTTTTCGGCGCTGAAATGATTGACGAGCGCAGTGCGCGGCGGATTCATGCACGGCTTAACGGGTATAAAACAAACCTTTTTCTCGCAAAGCGCGCTTTGCATCAGACTGTTTATAAGCGGCGCGTCGCTCATGGGGTACTCAAACCGACCGAACAGCTGACTGACCAATTCGAGCGGCTCGTTACGGATTATCGGCGCGGCAAGCCGAATAAAATCCTCGAAAAGCAAAAGTTCTTTGTCGTCGCCGTCAAAATAAGACAGATCGGTAATGAGGTCGTTGACACCGCATATCTCGATCTTCTTGATCAAATACGCGTAGTCGAACAAAACGCGCTTCGCCTTATCGACGCTACCCGCTCTTATCAAATGATATATGATATTCTCGTAATAATAATCTTCGCTTTCGCCGCTTATACATTCCAAAAACAAATTTTGCAGCCGCCGTTCGTCCGCCGACTTTTTAAGATAATCCAAGATAAGCGGGTGTACCGTAACAGACTTGCTTTGCTCGTCGAATTCTATAAGCGATTTGGACGCCAATTTTTTAACGAATATCGACGTTTTTGCGGCAAGCCCGTCGGATTTATCGCCGCAAATATCGACGCTTACGAACCGACCCAAAACGCCTATATCGATCGACTTGCCGTACGGGAACACGACGAGTTTTTCAAAAGCTTTGCGGTAATTTTCGCTAAGCAGTTTCAACGATGCGGAGACGGAAAGGAAAACGTTTTTATAACCGTAGTCGGGCATATTCATTCCGAACTCGGATTCCGATTCGTAATAGGAATCGATTATCAAATTCCAATCGTTCCATTCGAGGTACATAGAGGCGCTGATAGCGATGGCGAGCGGATGCCCGCCCAGCTTTTCCAACAGAGTATCGCACGCTTCGGGCAGTTCGTTTACGTCCAATCTGCAACGGTTTGCAAGCAGTTTTTTCGCCTGCGAATTACCGAGCTTTTTGATATCGATATGATCGATACCGAGAACGTTGTTTATCGAAAGATCGCGCGAAGTAAACAACACGCGGTTGCGCGTTCTGTCAAGCGCGCACTTAAAAAACTCCACTATTTCCACGTGCCAGCAATCGTCCAGAACAAACAGACAATCGGTATCCGCAAACGTGCGCGACAGCTCGCGCATGATCTCCGTCTCGTTGAGATCGCCGGGCTTGTCGAGTTCTTCGGCTATATCACGCCACGCGCTCCTGATGTCCGCTTCCGCGCCGAGCTTTATCCAATAGATATCGGAAAAGGCGCGGCGCACCGTTTCGTCGCAACAAAACGCGGCAGCGACGGTGGATTTGCCTATACCGCCCATGCCGTTGAGCGACACTATGCGCTTTACGCCTATCCCGTCCGAGGACGAGGAAAACAAGCAGTCGGATATGCCGTCTATGAATTCGCCTAGCTCCACGTATCCGAACGGCAGTTTCGGCACGTTATGATTGACCGACAGCAGACTGAGCGGGCATTTAAGATCGGCTATGAGCTTATCCGTCTCCCGCTCGAAATCGGACGTATCGGAAATATCGCGAACATGCCCGCCCGCAAGCCGCGCGGGAACGAGTTTTATCCTGTCGGTAACGTTGTTATCGCAATTATAAAGCACGGGATAGACTTTGACCCCGACGCTGCGGGCGTACCGCCATTCCGCATCAACGTATGCGCTCGCCGCCGTATTCGGACCTATAAACAGAACGAGCCTGTCTACGGAGCGAATGACCTTGCCGATCTCCTCTGTAAAAACGAGCTCGCGTTGCGTCATATCGGCGCGATCCCACCAAGGCTTAAGCCCTGCGGCGCACAGTTTTCGATAAACGAGTTCGACCGTCTTTTCGCTGTCGCTTCTGGCATATGAGAGAAAAACGTCGTACTTATCGCCCACTGTACGCCGCCTTTTTATTCTTTATTCCGTGGGAATCGATAAACTCTTCCAATATTTCCACCGTATCGTATACGAAATTGGGACACGGACGCTTTTTATAATACGTAGCGTCGCGAACGTCGGACACGGGCGCCGTCGAAACGTTTACGCCGCTCAAAAGCGCGCCGCACATTATAGTGCCGTGCCGCTCCTTGAACCGATCGCGTATTTTTTGCACTAATCCATACATCTCGTCTTTGTTATAAGTCTTGCGACCGTCACAGTCGCCGTACAACAATCCTAGCACTGTAAACGCGCCGTTAAGCGCGCCGCACATCAATCTCATTCGTCCAGTGCCGCTGCCGAAAGGCAACGATAACCGCATCAAAGTCTTTTCGTCTATATCCAAAAGATCGGAAAACGCCATAACCACAGATTGACTGCAATTACATCCGTCCAAAAAATATTCGCGGCCGATTTCCGCTCTCGTCATACAAAACCCCTTTTTATAATATCGGTTATTTTACGGTCTTTTCTATCAGTTCGTTCAAAAGCCTGCCGAGCGGCATGTTTATAGGCTTGACGCCCGCGTCGCGCGCCGCAAGCGCGCTTTTAAGGTCCAAAGCCACCTTGGATAAGTCTCTGCCCGAAAACCCTTCCGATTTTTTAGCCGCAGCAGAAAAATCGAGCGCGGCAATATCCGCGGGATCGAGCATTTTCAGCTTGCTCCTCAATATCTCCGCGCGCTCGGACTCTGTCGGGAGCGGTATATGTATCACGTTGCCGAACCGACTTAAGATCGCGGGGTCCAACGTGTTTTTTATGTTTGTTGCAGCTATTATGACGAGGTCGTCCGAGCCGGTCGAAAACCCGTCCATTTGCTTGATGAGCGCGGGTACGGCTTCCGCCGCCGTCTTATTCTCGCCGCCGCGTTTTTGCGCGAGATAATCTATCTCGTCTATAAACAGTACGACGGGCGTGCCGTTATTTTTTGCGAGCGCGCGCGCCTCGCGAAACATTCTGTCAATATTCTTGCCCGTTTTGCCTATGTAAGAATCGACGAGCGCGTTTGCGTCTATCTCGGAAAACGGAACGGATAGCTCGCTCGCCGCCGCCTTTGCAAACGTAGTCTTACCCGTTCCCGGCGGACCTTCCAACAGAATAAACCCGCCCGCTTTTATGCCGTACCTAAGATATGCTTGGGGATTTTTGAGCGGATCGATCAAAAGCTTATGTATCGCCGCCTTAGCGTCGTCCAAGCCGATTATATCGTCGAACGACACGCTCTCGGTAGGTCGCTTTTGTGTGTCTATGAACCGACTTTCCGTCTCTTCCGCGCTCGCGCCGTCCTTTTCGATACGCCCCATTGCGGTATCGTCTAGATTGTCCGCTATGTACCGCAGTTTTTCGGCGCGCGCTTTGCGCGTTTCAGATAGCGGCGGCTCGCTTTTTTCCGCGAGGCTATTCATGATATCTGCGGCGCGCATAAAATACTTGCGCGCCGTATCCGTATCGCCGCGAGTAAGCGCCGCAGTCGCCGCTTTGTACGCGTTGTCGAATAATTCCAATTCCAAAACGTTATCAGACATGCTATTCTTCTTTAATCGATCTCAGTTTGCGCGTGAGTTCTTCTATTTCCGCGTCGACGCCCATGCCGCCCGTCATTTCCGCTTCTATCATTTTGTCGATCTCGTCGCCTGTCACGCCGCCCGACATTTCGGAAAAGCTCTCGAATCCCGCCTGCGTTGCGTCCAAAAACGCGTCCGCTTCCGCCTGCTTCATTTGCGTCGAAAGCGTGGCTTTTGCCATTTGCTTGGATACCTTTTCAAATTTGAGCCCGTCCGTCGTATCCACTATGGAGCCCGACAAAAGCTTCATGCCGTCGGCAAATATCTTGGTCATTTCGGACACGTCTTTGATCTGCGAGCTTATTTGCAAATTCAAAAGCATTTGCTCAACGACGGTTTTTTGCGCGGTCACTATGCGTATCGCGTTTTTCGCAAGCGCATACTGCGACGAGATACCGTTTGCTCGCGCTTTTGCCGCCGCGGCAATATACTTCGCGCGGCTGTTTTCAAGGCTCGTGAGTTGACGCTTTATGGACGCTATCGCCTCGTTCACGAGCATTTGCTCTTTTATGCGTTTTTTCTCTTTGCTCATATCCTATCCTCGGCGAAAGCGGCGACCACTTTGTTGATCTCTTTTTCGGTAACGTACGGCGCGACGCACTTGACGCTCTTGCCGCCGTTTACAAACAACAGCTCGCCCGCGCCCGTAATTTCGTCCGCGCCGACTGCGCCCAAAAGCTTCGACGCGTCTTTTGTATCGGTCCTGAACGCCGCGCGAGCGGGAAAAGCCGCGCTTATGAGCGGCGTAAGAGTGCTTTTATCGACGACGCGCGTCGCCGCGACAAAGTACACTCCGACAGCCGCGGCTTGTCTCGATACTCTGCCGAACTCGCGCTCGAACGCTCCGCCCACTGCCTCGATAACGTCTTTAAGCTCGTCGATAACGACAACGATGTACGGGAGCTTATCGGCTCTCTGCGCGTTATAGTCTTTTATATTGCCGCCGAACTCTGCGGTAAGCTCGTACCTGCGGTCTATTTCCGCCTGCAAAGCTTTTAACGTAGGCATAACGCCCGATGCATCGGTCACTGCGTTTGCCGCAAGATGAGGAATACCGTTATAGCGCGAAAGCTCTTCGTTTTTGAGGTCTATCAAAACGAGCCGCACCGTCTCCGCAGAATGGGTAAGCACCGTCGAACATATAAGCTGATGAATAAATACGCTTTTTCCGCTGCCGATAACGCCGCCGACAAGTATGGCGGGAGCTTCCGAAAACGGCACATGTACGACTTCTCCGTCGCCTGTCCGACCCAAAAACACGCCGAGCTCTTCGCGTTTTTCTATCACGTCCGCAAGCATGACGCTCGCGCCGCATTCTTCGCCGCCGCCGAGCACGTCCGAATAACTTATCTCGGGCGAGCTTTTTTTATCGAAAACAAACCTGCCGAGAGGCTCGGGAAACGGCTTCGCGACCGACTTTGCGCTTGCTTCCGCTTTACCGTTATCGTCGTTACCGCCGACAGAAACACGCGCTTCGGCGCGGCTGTTTTCTCCGATATCCGCTTTTACTTTACCGCCTAAAAGTCCGTCTATCTGCGCGTCCATCAACAGCTCGCGCTCGCTTACTTTTCCGTCCACCAATTCGTCTATCTGCTTATCGGAAAGCGAGCCTTCCGATTGAGAGATGGCGGCAAACTGCGCGTCGGTATTCTGCAAAAACACGTCAAGCCCCGCTTGGGCTTCTTCCATGCCCGAAAGTGCTTTTTCTATTTCTTTTTGGAGCTTGACAAAATCCGATTGTTTGTTTATCTTGCCTATACGCTTGGCAATGACCGACATGCCTGTCAAAAAATCGGAATTGACCTCGCCCATTTTTTGAAGCTCGGTCGTTATTTCTATATTCAACAGCATCTCGTTGGCGCGCTTTATCTGCGACAGCGTGACGTTGAGCCCGCTCTTTGCAAGCGCGTACGACGCGGAATCCCCGCGCGCTTTCGCGTCCGTCGCTTTTTGAAGGTACTCGTCCTTCATGCGCTCCAATTTATTTACCGTCTTTTCTATCTGCGCGACTGTGCGCCGTATCTTGGCGTTGCGCTCGGCGCGCTCCTTGATGTTCTTAGACATACTTATCTCCGTTACTCGGCTATTATAACATTGCCGTAGACTATAGATCTGTCGACGGCGCGCTTTTGTTTTTTAGATTTTTTCAGCACGACCTTGCCTTCGTTACCCGAAAACGTTTTAACGAGATTGCCCCTGTGCGCGAACAGAGTCAGAGCAAACAGCGTGAATACGAGTATCGCGCTCGCTATTGCCGTGGGCGACGACGCCGCCTGCACGCCCTCTACCGCGAGCGGCGCGCACATCATTATAAACGACGTGAGCGAGCCTATCTTGGTAACGAACAAAAACGCAACGCCGAAAGCGAAAAATCCGAGAGTATATAAAGGCTGCGCCGTCAGGCATATCCCAAGTATGGTCGCTACGCCTTTACCGCCCTTAAACTTCATGACTACGGGATATATATGCCCCAATACCGCGGATAATCCGCCTACGTACAGACCTATCCTGTCCGCGCCGAGCGCGAGAAATTCTCCGTCGCCCATAAACAGCCAACCGAGTAGCGAAGGCACGACACCTTTTGCTACGTCAAGCACCAAAGTAAACACGCCGAATATCTTACCGTACGTACGTATCATATTCATAGTGCCGGGGTTACCGCTCCCGCACTCGCGAATGTCTTTGCCTTTGAGCTTGCTCAAAAGTATCGCGTTGTTTATATTGCCGATAAAATACGAGCATATAACGACAAGCACGCCCGCAAGTATCTGCATTTCAAAAGAGATCGTCATTGTTCGCCTTTTCCTATGAACTTTAATCTTATGGGCGTGCCCGAATAATCGAACGCGCGCCTTATGGAGTTTTCCAAATACCGCTCGTACGAAAAATGCACGAGTTTCTCGTCGTTGACCTTAAACACAAACAGCGGCGGGCACACCGCGGGCTGAGACGCATAGTATATTTTGAGCCGTCTGCCCTTGTGCGACGGCGGTTCGGTAGCCGCGGTAGCCTGCGCGATAAGCTCGTTGAGCAGTCCCGTGGATATGCGGCGCGACGCATTGTCGAACGATTTTTTCGCCGCTTGCGGAAGTTTTGTAATGCGCGTGCCGCTCGCCGCCGATACCGAGATACTCGTAAAGTAACTCATAAACGCGAATCGCTCTTTCAGTTCGAGCGTCATTTCGTCGAGCGTATGCCCGTCCTTTTCGACCGCGTCCCATTTGTTTAACACTATCACCGACGGTTTGCCCGATTCATGCACGAGCCCCGCTATCTTCTCGTCCTGTTCGGTCACGCCGTTTGTTGCGTCTATGACTATGAGAACGGCGTCGGCGCGTTTAATCGCGGCGATAGCGCGAAGCACCGAATACCGTTCTATCGATTTATCTTCCACGTCGCGCTTTCTGCGCATGCCTGCGGTATCTATCAACAGATAGTCTTCGCCATCCACCGTAATGGGCGTATCTATCGCGTCGCGCGTAGTGCCCGCCACGTCCGACACTATGCTTCGCTCGTATCCGCAAAGCCTGTTTACTATGGACGACTTGCCCACGTTGGGCTTGCCTACGACGGCTATCGAAAGCGGCTTGTTCTGCTCTTCTTCGCAAGACGAAAACTCGCTGCACACGGCGTCGAGCATATCTCCTACGCCCCAGCCGTGCTCGGCGGACACCGATATCGGCTCGCCTATACCAAGCGCGTAAAACTCGTAAAACGCCTCTTTTGCCGCGGCGTCCGCCTTGTTTACCGCAAGCACGACGGGCTTGTTGCTTCGCCGCAATGTTTCGGCTATCTCGCGGTCAAACGGCATAACGCCCTGCTTGGCGTCCGTCACGAATATGACGGCGTCGCATGCGCCCACCGCGTCGAAAGCCTGACGTTTTACCGAACGCGAAATATCGTCCGCGCCGTCGTCGATACCGCCCGTATCGATAAGCGTGAACGCTTTACCGCACCACTCGCAGTCGGCATACAGCCTGTCGCGCGTGACGCCCGGCATATCGTCCACTATGGCGACGCGTCTGCCGCTTATTCTGTTTATTAGCGTGGACTTACCCACATTGGGGCGTCCGACAATGGCTACAGTCGGTTTCATAAGCAGTATCCCGCAGTGCGGCAATATGCCGCATCATGGTATTTTACTTATAACACACCGAGATAAAATTGTCAAGTCATTATTTATTCGGATGCGCGCAAGCGATTTGTTTTCTATTCGTCAAAATACTTTTTGTATTCGTCGGGGTCGAATTCCTCCGCCGCCTCGCACAGCGCGCGGTTTCGTCTGTTTGTCGCGCGCTTGATACCCGCCGCCGCTTCGAACAGCACGATAGCAAGCACCGACGCTATGATGATAGCGTCGAACGCCGCCGCAGAGCCTACTCTCGGCGCGCCGCCGTAAGCAAACATGCTTACTACCGACGCGATAACGTCGCCGAGCGCCATGCCGCCGAACGTCGAAGCAAGAACGGAAACCCGCGTCTTTCCCACTGCAAACGCGACAATGCCGCACAGCACGCCCGATATATCCGCAGCTGACGTTTCGTCCAATACTCTCGGCAGCATGACGGCTATTGCTACGTAAGTCGCAAATACCGACGCGAGCGCGACTATAGCCCGCAACAGCTCGCCCGAACGATACGAGAGCACGAAAAACACCGTCGCCGCCAATATAGGCGTAATAAACCCTGCGACGCTCACGCTGACTCCGCCCGCCGTAAATGTGGGGATAAACGCGCTTCCGATAAGCGCCGCGACTACGACAAATGCCAGCCAATACGAAATGCCGAAGCTTTTAAAAACGCGTTGCGCTATGCCCAAAAACAGCAGAGCGACAACCAAACCCAATAATACAAGACCGATGATCATGACTATGATTATCGACGCGGATATACCGTATTATACAAACGATATTCATTATTATTATGTCGTAATAAAAAACAGCGGATAGACGGAAATCCGATCTACTCGCTGTTACTGTATTAATGTCTTTGCGCTTATAGTTTTTACGCTCTTCCCGTCCAACTGCGAAGGCGCGGACCGTTTTCGTTGGACTTGCTCATATAATCGATAAAGTCGAAGTCGCGCCACTTTGCGCTGTCGAGGTTGTACACCTTGACGCTTTTGATATATATGGTGGGTGACGGCGGATACCACAGCGCGCCTATCGATATGCTCGTATTGCGCTTAGCCGTAGCCGCTATCCTTTTGAGGTTTTCAACAGTGTTGTCGTTTAACGCATAACCTACCATCGTCGCTTTCATATCGCGCATAGTAACGCCGCCGTCGCCGTTCATCACGGCTATCTGCGTCGACGGAAGTTCTTTATACGACATTTGAAACTCCGTGCTCGTATCGCTGTACATATAAGCCAAAACGCCTATATCGTCGAGCCGATCGGGGTTCTCGCCGTTTTTGTCCGCATAAAGATCGTAACCGAACTTATCGCATACGTTTTTGAAACTGCTGTTCGGGAGCGCTTTAAACTCCGAACAGAACGTTTTATTTTGCGAGTGGTGGTGCGTGCTCTTATGGTCGCTTGACGAATTTTCCCAAACGGACGGCTGCTGTTCGTATCCGCCGAACCTCACCCAACCGTCGGTGTTTTGATCCTCGCTGCCCGCGTCGAATAGTACCGTGTTGTCGAAATACTTGTTCTTAGCCAGGAATATAAAGTTGGTCGCGGCAATGTCGTACTCGTTCTCTTCGATAACGTATTCCAAGACCATACCGTTTGAAAGATTGAATCTCGCAATAACGTAATCATAGTCGCGATAGGGATTTACGCCGTACGCTATCACGGGCGCTATGAGCCCTGCGATAATAAGAGCGACGGCAACGCAAAGCACAGCGCCGACAGTGACGGCGTTTTGCTTGGAGCGTTTTTGCGACGCTATCATCTCCTGTTCTTGCGTCAACTGTCCGTTGTTATCGGTTTTGCGGGACTTGCCCTTGCCTTTTTCCGCGGCGTTAAGAGCTTTTCTCTCCTTAGCCGTCAATGAATAACTGCGTTTGTTCTTCTTCAAGATGACCTACCGTTACTTTCGCAAATTGTTGAGCCGTTCCTCGCGCTCGCGCCTGATCCTTTCGGTACGCGACTCTTCACCGCCGTGCGCCGAATGATCGGACGACGGGCGCGCGCTGTGATGCGGCGTGATCGGCGGCGTGGTATACACGCCTCCGCGCGGTTGAGGCTGAGCGGCGGAGCTTTTAGCCGCGTCCGTATCGTCGTCCTTTTTGGTACGCACCAAAGGCTTGAACACCTCGTCCTGCTCGGGAAGCTCGAAACTCTTTATAAACGCGTCGAACTCGGCGTCGCTCATGGGCGGCTTGACCGCTTGGGCGCCGGTGTCCACCACATGCCCTTCCATAGGCGTTATGGGATCGATCTCGCTTGTAACAAAATCATCCGGAGCTTGACGCCCGTGCACCGACATATAGTCTTTTTGCGGTGCTTCTTGCGCGGCGGCGTTTGAGAACATTTTGTCTATTCGTCTGCCCATTACGTTGGCTTCGTCTATCTCGCGCGTCGTCATCGGTTTGACTATTTCCACAAAACTCGAGTCGTTATCATTTTTATGCTCGCCCACGATGGGCGCGGTGGGCGCTACGGGCGTTTCGGGCGTTCCGAACGAGTCGGGGGTACCGAACGATTCGGGCGTTCCGAATGAGGCGGGCGCGTCGTCCGCGGCGTGCGATCGCGAAGTCGACGCGGACGCTTTTTGCTTGGGAGATACGGGAGATATAGGAACTTCCTGCATCGGGGAGATCGTCTGCTCTTCCGTTTTAAGATCGGGTATGCCCGAAAAATCGCGCATTGCCGCGTTCATTTCCGCCATATCGTCCGAGCCGAGCGTATCTATCGGCGGGATCGCGCTTTCCTGACTGTCTATCACGATAGGCCGCGCAGGCTCGTCGGATATAAAGTCGTTCATGTCAATATCGGTCATTTCCCTTAACGGGCGGGCTTGCATGGGCGCGCTCGGAGTAGAGATCGCAGGGCTCACGGGCTGAACTATTACTTTATATTCGGCTTTGTCGCCTTGAAGATTACGCTTATAATATACCGTTTTGGTCAGGTTTATATACGGCATGATAAATATAAACCCGAGTCCCAAAGTGACGATACCGAGAAAATACCATCCCAACATCGATGCGACAAGCGAGAAGTACGCGCCCGTTTTGCCACTCATAACGCTACTCGACGCTTTGAGCGCGGCGGACGCTTTGAGTTTGGGATTGGCTATTAGAAGGTGCTCCGCCATGGACGTTCTTATCAAATAGAATACGCCGGGGACTATCAAGCACAGCGTGAGCAAAAATCCCAAGAGCACGCGCTGTACGTTTAGCAATAATATCTTGGTAACGCCGCCGCGCGCGAGCGTGTCGCCTAAACGGTGTACGTTGTACGGTTTGCATTTATACGATGCGAGATAAAAATCGGTCATACCGAAGCCGAGCATACCGCTTCCGACAAACGCTATCAACAGCAACAATATCCCGTAACAAATCATTACCACAGCCGCCGCTTTATTAACGGTGCTTAGGCACATGCACGACATAACGACAAGCGCTATCAGCGTACTGAATATCGCAAACTGTATCGTATACAATATGCTCGCTTGGTGCATATTCAAGGCAAGCTTGCTTCTCGCCTCGGCTTTTACGTCCTTATTTGTCATCGGATATATAGTTTACCCTATTTGGCATATTTTGTCAATAACTTACAGATAAGTTTTTGCCGCGCCGTCGGCGCTTTACACGATCTCGGCTTTTACGCGCCGAGTTTGCCCCATCCCCGTCTATCTCAAAAACGCAAGATCGAACCCGTTATCGGTTTTGAACGTTTTGCCGTTAAGATATTCGAGCCCGCCTTGCAGTCGATAAAAGGACAGTTCGACGGCGGCGAGCATTTGCGTCTTTGGCGCGCCCGTCGGGTCTTTGCCCGATCCGTACTTGGGATCGCCTACTATCGGCATACCCAAATGCGAAAGGTGCGCGCGTATCTGATGCGTTCTTCCCGTATGCGGCGTGACGGAAACGAGCGCGGCGTTACCTATACGCTCTTTTACCTCGTATTCGGTTATCATCGTTTTATAGCCGTCTCTCGGTTTGTCGGACACGATAGCTACGCCGTCTTTCATAGCCGCATAAGCCGTATACGTACCGCCGTCGCATTTCGGACAGGGACAAACGACCGCTTCGTAGCGTTTGACAACACGCCTATCTTTAAACGCCGCAAGTAGTTCGTTTTGAGCGGCTATCGTTTTTGCAAACGCGATAAGCCCCGTCGTGTTGGTATCCAACCGATGCACGGCATACAGCGGAGCGCCGTACAGCTCTTCCATTTTGTCGTATGCCGCATGCTTGGGCTTATCGAAGACTGCTATATTTTCGTCGTCGTAAACTATTACGGGCGATAACGGAGCGCAAACCGCGTCGGGCACGAATACCGCGACCGTATCGCCCGCTTTCAGTCCGATATTGCTCTTTACCCGCGCGCCGTTCACTCTTACTTCGCCCGCTTTTATCAGCTCGTACGCTTTGGCTCGAGTAAGCCCCGCCGCCGCGGACATTACCGCCGCAACGAGGCTCGTCTCGTTTTCCGCCGTTACTTCTTTACGTTTTCCCACAGTTGTTTTTTACCCCGCGTGTCACGCGCCTATGCGCGATAATTTTTATTACGACCGCCGTCACAACGACAACGGTTATAGTGCATGCGATGACCGTAACGGTCATTCCCTTATTTACGGCAAAACCTTTTGCCGAAGCGTAATATACGAGCGCCGCGATATAAGCCGCTACGGTATGAACCGCTACGGACAGAGCCGCGGCACGAAAACCGTTTTCCTTGGCTATCGCCGCTACCGTCGCAACGCACGGAACGTATAGGCAAGAAAATATCATGAACGATACGGCGGCGGCCTTAGAGGCGAATATCGCGTCCATACCGCCTAGCGATGCGATGACCGATATGAGCGTTTCTTTTGCGGCAATGCCCGACAGCAACGCAGCCACAGCCCGCCAATCACCGAAACCGAGCGGCTTGAACACGGGCGCGATAAACCCCGCAAAAGTGCTCATGATGCTCGTTTCGCCGCCGCCCGTAAATCCCGTCGCCAAAGAGAACGACGACAGCACCCAAGTGATAATGCCCACGCCGAGCACGACCGACCCTACGCGCGTGACAAACGACAGAACGCTTCCGAACACAGCTTTGACCGTGCGTTTAAACGACGGTATGCGATACGGCGGCATTTCCATAAGCAATGCTTCTTCGCCGTCCGTCGGGCGCACTGCGCGCAATATAAACAGCACGGCGAGCGCGGCGCAAAAGCCCAGAACATACATAGCCGCCACCGCTAAACCGTTTAAGCCGAGGTACGCCGATATCGCCGTAAACACCGCAAGCCTTGCACTGCACGGCACGAACGGCACTGCAAATACGGCGCGGCGTCTTGCGCCTTTATCGGCTATGCCGCGCGTTGAGAGCACGGCTGTCGCCGAACAGCCCAGCCCCAAAAGCATGGAAAAAGCGGCGCGACCGCTCAACCCGAATCTTTTGAAAAATCCGTCGGTCACATATGCGACACGACTCATATACCCACTGTCTTGGAGCAACGCCGTCATTAAAAACAGCAAAACTACCTGCGGCAAGAAAGCGAGGACCGCGCCCGCGCCGCCTATCACGCCGTCGCACAGCAAGCTTTTTGCCCAATCGGGTAAATTCGCATTTGACACCGGAGTTTTTAAAAGTTCTATCCCGCGGCTCAATAATTCCGAGAGCGGTCTCGCTACCTCGAAAGTAATGACAAACACCAACGCCATTACCAAAAGAAATATTGGTAAAGCCGCTCTTCCGAGTACGATCTTATCTATCTTGCGAGTCCGCTTGAACGCGTCGACCTTTTCGACTGTTCCGTCAAGCACGCGATCTATATAAGCATATCTCAGTCTTGCGGGCTCGTCTCTGAGCGCGCCGAGCTCGCATGCCGCGCAAGCATTACACGCCGAACCGCATTTATAAAGTTTAGCGTCGGCAGTGTCAAGCCCGAGTTTTTCAGCTATATACCCGTCGCCTTCCAATACTTTGAGCGCGGCAAACGTCGTAGATATACCGACGCGCGCGGCGGCGGACTTTACGGTCATTGCCGTACCCGAAACGATCTTGTCCGTAGCATAAGTCACTGCCGACGGACGCGCCTTTACTACCGCTGCGAGCACTGCGGCTTTCGGGTTTTCCGCTCTGTTGCTCGCGCCTATCACGGGTATGCCCAATCTGCGCGATATTTCATCGAGATCGACCTTGCCTCGCGCTTCGTCCATCATGTTGACTACAAGGACAACGCGCGCGCCCGTCTCCATTATCTGCGTCAGTAAATACAAGTTGCGCCTTAGGTTATTGACCTCCGCCACATATACCACTGCGTCATACCCGCCGAACAGTATTCCGTCGCGCGTGACCGTCTCTTCCTTAGACCGCGCGGTCAGAGAATACGCGCCGGGAAGATCGATGAGCACGTCCGAAGTGCCCGATATCTTTTTCTCGCGCGCGTCAATCGTCACGCCATGCCAATTACCGACGGGCGCGTCCGAACGTGTCAAGCGGTTGAATATGGTGGTCTTGCCTACGTTTGGATTGCCGCAGAGCGCAATACGCATTTACTTTTCGGACACTCCTATATACTTAGCCACGCCGTTTCTTACGACGGCGGAAAAATCGCCGAGATCGACAAGCGCGGCGCCGCCGCGGCGACCGACTACGGTGTAGCTCATTCCCATAAGCCCCATATCCACGAGCCTGCGATGGATATCGCCGTCGCCGTCTATGCGCGTTATTTTACCGTGTTTACAGTGAGCGTCGTCCAGCGTCATTTGACCGCCTATTTGAATTCGTTGATAAACTCGATGAAAGTCGTTACGTCGCGGAACTGCCTATACACCGACGCGAACCGTATGTATGCGACCTGATCGAGGGTCTTGAGCCGTTCCATAACGAGCTCGCCTATCGCCTGCGACGTTATCTCCTGTTCCAAAGAGTTGTATATCTGCTTTTCCACCGACGTGCAAAGAGCGTCGATATCGCGTATGGCAACGGGGCGTTTTTCGCACGCCTTTATCACGCCGTTTTTGATCTTGAGCGGATCGAAGGGCTGCCTTGTACCGTCGGCTTTAACGACCAGTATGGGCGTGGATTCGATCACTTCGTACGTCGTGAACCGTTTACCGCACTGCAAACATTCGCGGCGGCGGCGGATGCTGTTCCCGTCGTCCGTAGAACGCGAATCCACTACTTTGCTTTCCGCATTGCCGCAATAGATACATTTCATAATACGCTTGTCCTTTTAATAATATTCGCGATCACAGATCGATTTTGCTATTTCGGTACCTTACCCGATAGCGAAGTTCATTCCGTGATCGCGATTATTATAACACAAGCTTGATTTTTTGTCCACATATTTTATCGCCACAATCGTTATAAGTTTATTACTCGACCGTCAACCCGACACTTCCCAGCGCCGCGCGCAGTCGAACAACATGCATTTCTCGCATTTTCCGTCGCAGTCCGCGTCCTTGCGCTTTTTGGGCGGGGGCGACGGGGTCGGAAGCGTTTTGGGACCGTCCGACGGCACGCAAGTGGGCGCGCCCGTTGGCAGATCCAATATTTCGACGAGAATGACGTCCTCGCCTATTTTCTGAACGCACGACCACGGCACAAACAGATCTTGCGCCTTGCCGAAAACGCCGCGTTTGCCGTACGGCAAAATTATGCCGCTCACCTTGCCGCTTTCAATCGAAAACGCGAGATCGATAACGTGCCCAAGCCGTCTGCCGTCGCTGCCGTTTATCACTTCGCGGCGGCGGAGTTCGCAATATGTCATATCCGTATTCATAACTCCTATATATGCGGCGAGAGCGCGTTTTGACAATCGATTTTTGCCGATTCCGTATCGGAATGCGGATTCGACAGTCTTTTCGGGTCGTGTACGGTATGACGCGCACTATCCGCGAATACTAACGCTATCGAACAGCCAAACTTAATTTACATGCGACCGTATCGACTGCTTTACGGTCTTTGAACACGGAAAAACAAAAAGAGGAATCATGAATACACGCGTTGAAATTTGCGGACTCGATACGTCCACCCTGCCCAAACTAAAACACGAAGAAATGATGGAACTCATCGTCAAAGCGCAAAACGGCGACGAAGCCGCGCGCGAAAAATTCATCATGGCAAACTTGAGGCTCGTGCTGTCTGTGACTCAGCGGTTCGCCGGCAAGAAACAAAGCGCCGACGATATTTTTCAAGTCGGCTGCATAGGGCTTATAAAAGCCATGGAAAACTTCAACGTTTCGTACAACCTTAGATTTTCAACCTACGCCGTGCCGATGATCATAGGCGAGATCCGCAGGTTCCTGCGCGACTGCTCGCCGCTTCGCGTTTCGCGTTCGGTACGCGATACGGCGTATCATGCGTTACAGGCGCGCCAACAGATAGAGCACGACACGGGCGACACGGCAACCGTCGAAGACATTGCCGCCGCGCTCAATATTCCAGTATCCGACGTAGTATACGCGCTTGACGGGATATCCGATCCCATATCGCTTTTCGAGCCCATTTATCACGACGGCGACGACACCGTGCTTGTCATGGATCAAATAGAAGGCTCGACCGACGAGAACGCGCTCAGTCGCATCGACATAGACGACGCGGTGAGCAAGCTCGGAGAACGCGAGCGCAAGATACTGACCATGCGCTTTTACGAAGGCAAAACGCAAATGGAGATATCCAAAGAAATAGGCATATCTCAAGCCCAAGTGAGCCGACTCGAAAAAACGGCGATAGCGGCTATCCACAATAAAGTCGTGTAGTGCCTTGCGACAATACCGATAAAAAAATCGCGATCGACCGACCGCGATTTTTTATTTCGCTTGTTACGCTTGCAACGCTTTGGATATGTCTTTTTTCAGTCTGAAAATTATCTTCTTTTCCAACCGCGATATGTAAGACTGCGATATGCCGAGTATGTCCGCCACTTCCTTTTGAGTTTTCTCGTTCGCGCCGCCAAGTCCGAACCGCATTTGCATTATTACCCGCTCGCGGCTGGGAAGCCGACCGAGCGCCTCGCTCAGCAGTCGCCTTTCCGCTTCGTTCTCGAGTTCCTTGCCTATCGCGTCGGGATCGGTGCCAAGTACGTCCGCCATTACGAGTTCGTTGCCCTCGTAATCTACATTGAGCGGCTCGTCGAGCGACACTTCGGCACGGAGCCGTACGACGCGGCGAAGATGCATGAGTATCTCGTTCTCTATGCAACGCGACGCATAAGTGGCGAGCTTGATGTTCTTTTCGGGATCGAACGAGTTGACCGCCTTGATAAGCCCTACCGTTCCTATCGATATGAGGTCTTCTACGTCCACGCCCGTATTGTCGAACTTACGCGCTATGTACACGACAAGTCTCAGATTGTGCTCTATCAAAGTCGTTCTGACGGTAGGATCGCTTTTCAGGCTCGCGAGCGCAGCGGCTTCTTCCTGCGGATCGAGAGGATGCGGCAACCCGTCGCTAGTTATGTATTCCAGCGCGCACTCGTCGGATTGGAGCGAGGCGAAAACGCGTTTCAGTTTTGCTAACAGTTTTTTAAACTTCATACTCCCTCCGTGCGGGTCGGTAAATCGGCAAGCGCCGTCGGACCCAAAAGCATCTCGTGCTCGGCGGAAAATTCCCTGCCTTGAACAAGCCCTACCATTGCATCTATTTTATGCTTGTGCTTGTCCGAATAGACCGTTATTTGCGTCGGTTTTATCAAATATGCGCTAGCCGTGCCGACGGGCGTCGTGACAGACAGACGCCTGAATTTATCCACGCTTTTCAAAAACTCCCGCGCGCTTTCTACGTCGAGTTTGGACGTGAACCTTTCCGCATTGGTTATGACTACGGGCAATCCCGTTTTGTCGTCGTACACGCAGTTGCCCGTATCCAAAAACGCCGAAAACTTCAAGCTTTTTCCAAACACCGTAACCTCCGCTCCGTACTCGTACGGAGCGCGCGCTCTCGGCAGTCGCGTACGCTTTAAAATATACCTTATCGATAAATACATTATCGCGCACGTGCCGAGCACGAGAAAAAGCGGACACCGCTTGGAAAACTCCGCCGCGCGCGTCATGTCCGAATACATAACAAGTCCCAATGCATAGCACGCCCCGCCGAACGTGAACGTTGCGCAAAAAAACAACAGACAGGACGGCAAGAACCTTGGCGTCTTGATAAACAATATTACCGATAAAATAAGCCCGAGCGATATTTTTATCGCAAACAGCCACGGCGCGGGCACAGTGAGTAGTGGATAAAACACCGCCGCCACAGTACCTACCGTCGCCGCCGTCATGCACCGCCAAATACTGACGCGCTTGCGGCAAAGCCTTGTCGCCGTGACCGCGGCAAGATACGTAAGCAAAAAATTATCGGCAATCACAAATTCTATGTACATACGACAAGTTTATCACCGACGCTTTTATTTGTCTTTCCGTTTATGTCGAATGAGATCGCCTTTTTTGTGCGTTTTACACCGATTTTGTAACTTTTATAACCGCTCGACAAAAATCGGAATTTACGTCGACGCGCTTATTAAAGCAAAAAGCGCGACCGCCATAAAACACGCCGCGCGCTTAAAGTAATTGATATAAATTTTTCTATACCGATAAACGTTTTTGAAAAAGTATTTCATACGGCTCGTCCAAATATTCGAACCCGCCGATATTCTTATATCCCAACCTTTCGTAAAAATTTAGGCAGTCGGGGCTCTAACCCGCGAGGTTTTGGCGGGATATAAACGGCATACTAGCGGCGAAAGCCGCTCGAACGTAGCACATGGGCTACGCCCATCGCGTCTTTCACCGCTATTATTTGCTTCTATGCCGCCAAAACCGCAAAGCGCCGTAGCGGAGCTGATTTTAGCTCTGTTCAAGGAAGACGAGCGCAGCCACAGGCTGTTTCGCTTTGCGTGTCTCTTCTATTAAGGTGAGGACATATGCAAAGCGTCGCGCAGCATTTGGCTGCTACTACAAGCGAAGTCTGACGCCGAAACGGGCAAAATCAGCCCGCTACGGCTCACGGGTTCGGGTCCCGCCTGCCTAGCCGTCTCAGTCGACAGCGTGGAAGTCATAACGCAAGTATGCCCTAGCGTTTTCATCTCGTTTTCCCAATGCGCCAAAATCGCTCCGCCATAGCCCTTGCCGCGATATTCTTCCTCTATATAAAGCATATTCAAAAACGGCGTATTATCTCAAAACAAATTATATCTCAACCAACCGATAAAGCGCGAATCTTCTTCGGCGATATATACACTCGATAGCGATACGCTTATATCGAGTTCCCGCTCGGATATATGCTTATCGCGTCGCGCCAAATATTCGACATCACCTTTATCCGCTATTCTTATTCTCATGATCTTTCCTGCATGTTAGTGTGTTTACGGTTAAGCATAATCCGCGCGCCGTCGGGCGTTATGCTTTAAAGCGTAAGCGACACTAATCACTTACGCTTTAAAATATCGACACCCAAACTACAAATATGCACATTATATCGTGCCACCTAGGTCTTCGATTCTCCACTGCATATCTATATCTATGAGTGGAGTCAACCGCTCCCACTCTTGCTTAATATTTTCACTTTTTTTCAACAATTTAGTTAATTGTATCAAATTATATTGTTCACAAGTTTTCAGCGGATCTTCCGAAAATATTATCTCTACGGCTTTAAGATTGTTTTCTTTTACCGATTTCGAGGCGATATAGGGATAACCGTGAAAATCGGATACTTTCAAATGCTTTTCTAAACAAATATTATAATAATTCAGGTTAATCGGGATATTATGAGCTGTTAATTCGTCAATAAATTCGTTGATATATTTTCTGGGTACACTTAAACAAGAATATGTCCATTCGCCATACCCTTTTCCTTTTGTTATCTCGTATTTTGAGATATATCTCGGCATTAAATCGTTTAACTTGCGCCAAAGCTTTATGTAATTGTTTAATGATAACCTGTTTGCACCCTCTGTATCATTCGGATTAGATTCCTGACTAAAATCATGTTCCCAAAAGCATACGCCGCAAATATCGAATATCTCTTTCCTCGTTTCATTCCCACATACGGGACAACGCGCTTGTTGAACCGTTATACTATCTTTGCAAGATGAAGAAGCCGTCGGTTTCATGTAATTTATTTATTATTCAAGCGTCTGAGCCAATTATCCTCGATATCGTCTTCGAGACTGACGTAGCCGCGGTCTCGGGGTCTTGCGGGCGGCTGCTGAGGCTGAGCTTGAGGCGGCGCAAAAAACGACTGCTGAACGGGTTGCTGAGGTTTCGCCTGTTCTTGCACGGGCGCGGTATACTGTTGCGGCGCTACGGGAGCCTGTCTGTACTGGTGTTCCGCGGGGGGCACTGTCGGCGCGTGACCGAGCGCCGCGGCGTTTGCGGCGGCTGCTGCGGCTTTATTAAAGCCGGTCGCGATAACGGTTATCTGTATCTCGTCTTCGAGCGCGGGAACTATACCCATACCGAAAATTATATTCGCTTGAGGCGAGCATATCTCGCGCACAAGATCGACTGCGCGGTACAGCTCGTTCATTCTTACGTCCTTGCCCTCGACGTTGACTATTATCTGAGTCGCGCCCTCGATAGACACGTTGAGCACGGGATTATTGACTGCGCGTGTTACCGCCTCGATAGCGCGTTTCTCGCCGCTCGCTCTTCCGATACCCATAAACGAGTCGCCGCCGTTCTCGAGAACGGTACGAAGGTCGGCAAAGTCCACGTTGATCTTGCCGGGGTTAAGGATAAGATCGGTAATGGCTTGAACGCCTTGGCGCAAAACGTCGTCGGCATACTTGAACGCGTCCTGAGTGGTCATGTCGTTTGCGACGCTCGCGAGCTGTTCGTTGGGGATTATGATGATTGAATCGACGTGCTTGCGCAGGTTGGATATGCCTATCTCGGCATTGCGCATACGCTTCTCGCCCTCAAACTTGAAGGGCGTGGTGACGAAAGCGAGCGTGAGCTTGCCGAGATCTTTTGCTATCTGCGCTATCACGGGCGCGGCGCCGGTACCCGTGCCGCCGCCCATACCTGCGGTTATGAATATGAGATCTTTTTCCTTGATGAAATTGGCGAGCATTTCTTTGCTTTCTTCCGCCGCTTTCTGTCCGACCTCGTAGTTTGCGCCCGCGCCGAAACCTTTGGTTATTTTGGAACCGATCTGAATACGGTGCTTGGCTTTGGAAAGCCTAAGCGCCTGCCTATCGGTATTTATCGCCATAAAAGTATCGACCCTCACGCCTGCGGCGATCATGTTGTCTACGGCATTACTGCCGCCGCCGCCTACGCCTATAATGGCGACCTTAACGGGCGACGAGGGTGTTTCTGCGGCGTACTTATCGCCGGAACGCGCGTCTTCGATTGTCATGTCTATCTCCTTATGCGTTGTATTATGCGACGCTACCGCCGCGTAAACAGTCGTTTGATCTTGCCGACGAAGCCGAGGTAAGGCGTTTCGCCGTTTAGCACCATATCCATTGTTCCGAGCGCCGAAGCAAGCTGCGGCTTGTCCAAGAGCGGTTGGGTCGGGATCTTACGCTCGACGTCGCGCCCGAGACATTCCTTGACGTATTCGACCGCGCCGCGCATCTTGACAAGCCCACCGCCTGTAAGCGACAGCGTCAAAAACTCGGGGTAGTCGTAATCGCAAATGCCCAATACTTTTTTGACGTACTTGCAAAATCTTTCTATCTCGCCTGCGACTATGCCGTTTGTCATCGCTATCGGGTAAGTATGCCGCTCGGTTTTGTATTCTACTACGTACTCGGTTTGGGTAATGTGGACTTCGGTCGAGTCGTCGTCTTCCACGTCATCCGAATCGGGCACGAACCCCGCGTCGAGCGTCAATACTACTTTATGCTTGAGCCGTTCCGCTTCGGCTTGTTCTATGCCGAGCCCGTCCGCAAGCGCGGCTGTTATGTTCTCGCCGCCCCAAGGGAAATTGTATACGCGGCAAAGTCCGTCGCCGCGACCGAGAGAGAGCGTAGTGCCGTACGCGCCCACGTCGGCTAACATGACGAATTTATCGCGCTTATACCCGTCGAACAAGTACAGTATCTCGGCAAGCGGCGCTGCCAAAAATTCCGTTTTGGAAAAGCCTGCGCTCTTTACCGCCGCATCGACGGTAGCCAAAAATTCCTTTTGCGCCGAAATGTACGATATGCACGCGCTGAGCCGCGTCGTATACAGCCCGACGGGCGCGACTAGCTTGCCGTCGTCGTCCAATTTATAATATATCGGTTGAATATTGATGACCGAATATTCTTCGTCGTTAAAGTACAGATTGCCTTGCGCGTTGAGGTCGTCCAAATCCGTTTCCGTCACTCTGCGCTTTTTGCCGAACGCCGAAGTCACTTCGTTTACGTCGCAACGCAAAAAATCGCCCGGCACGCCGACGTATAGTTTATCGACGGCGTTACTGCCCACACCCACGCCCGCGGCGGACACGGCATGAGCCACGGCGGAAGCCAAGCCCTCGGGCTCTATCCATTTTCCGCCTACGAAGCCTGCATAATCGCATACCCCGATACCGTCGAGATTGATAGTATTGTTAATTCCTCGACTGCCGATGAGTGCGGTAATTTTGCCCGTACCGAAATCGATTATTGCGACGTTCTGCTTCAAAACAAACCTCTTACCGCCTCGGATCGACCGACTAGACAGCCGAGCGCGAGCCGTTCATTTTATCGATAGCACCGTTATAAAACAATGCGCACGACGGTTATTCTGTACGAATACACACCGATATGATTATACACGCGCACTGTTTGTTTGTCAAGTAGTTGCCGTAAAATACTCAAATTTTACCGCTCAAAGCGCAAAGAGAGATAACTAATAAAGTTATCTCTCTCAAGATTTAGTCGATTTGATAAATTACAGTTTTTCGGCTACTTCATACGCTTTCCAAATAACTGTTTTCAAATTGCCGACGCTTTCCGCATCGCCGACTATATGGACTTTTCCCGACTTCTTGGCGAGCGGCGCAGGAATATATCCGACCGATACCACAACGCTGTCGGCAGACACTTTCGTCTCTTTACCGTCTTTTGCCTTGATCGTCACAGTGTCGGGCGTAATTTCAGTAACGGTGCTTTCGAGATATACGGGCACTTTCTTGTGATCGAAGAAATCTCTTAGGTACGACGAATTCGCAAAGCTCAGTCCTTTAACCGCCATAAGATCGTTTTTGGCTTCTACTATTATGGGATTCTTGCCTTTATTAAAAAGATCGTACGCTATCTCGCATCCCGTAAGACCGCCGCCTATTACGACAACTGTATCACCCGTTTCCCTGCCGTCAAGATACTCGATAGCTTCCATGCTGTTTTCGATTCCCGGAATATTCAGCTTGCGCGCCTTTGCTCCTGTTGCGACGACTATTTCATCGGTGTCTATTTCTTTTATGTTCTTGATCTCCGTATTGAACTTTATTTCGATCGGGAGGCTTGACACCTGACGCTTATACCATTCGATAAGAGCCTTGTCCTTCTCTTTGAACGACGGAGCCGCGGCTTCGACGAATACGCCGCCGAGATGATCTGTCTTTTCGTAAATCGTAACTTTATGCCCGCGAAGCGCCGCAACTCTCGCAGTCTCCATCCCGCCGATCCCGCCGCCAATAACAGCTATATTTTTAGGCTTTTTTGCAGGTTTGATATCGTATTTATGCCCGCGCATAGTCTGCGGATTAAGCGCGCACTGCGACATATTTTTGGCATCCGTCATGCCCTCCGCGTTTGCCTTACCTTTGTAATGCGGCATGCCGAGGCAAGCGTTATGACAGCATATGCAAGGTCGTATATCCTCTATCCTGTCTTCCATGAGTTTCGTGACCCATTCGCCGTCGGTCAAGAACTGGCGCGCGACGCCCATTCCGTCTATCTTGCCTGCCTTTATAGCTTCGGCGGCTACGTCGGGCTCCATTCTACCTGCGCAAACAACGGGAATATCCACGAACTTGCGAATATGCGATACCTCTTCCAAGTTGCAGTTTTGCGGCATATACATAGGCGGATGCGCCCAATACCAAGCGTCGTAAGTGCCGTTATCCGCATTCAGCATATCATAGCCTGCGTCCTGTAAATATTTTGCGGCTTTTTCGCTTTCCTCCATATCTCGCCCGACTTCTTCGTATTCCTCGCCCGGCACAGCGCCTTTGCAAAAACCTTTCGTCTTGCTCACAACAGAGTACCGCAACGAAACCGGATAATCTTCCCCGCACTTTTTCTTTATTTCCCTAACAATTTCGACGGGAAATCTATAACGATTCTCAAAGCTTCCGCCGTACTCGTCGGTGCGGTGATTCATGTATTTAAGAGTAAACTGATCGATAAGATAACCTTCGTGTACCGCATGTATCTCAACACCGTCGACGCCCGCTTCTTTACAAAGCCGCGACGTTTCTCCGAATGCATACACCAATTCTCTTATTTCTTTTTTGGTAATTTCACGGCAAGTTACGTCTTCCGCCCAACGGTTGGGCAATGCGCTCGGAGCCGCGCTTATTCTCGAAATATTCAAAAGCGGTTTGCATATGGCGCCTAACAGCTTGTTGCGCATCATGTCTGCCATTCCGTCGGTCATTGCGAACGAACGCCCGAAACCTGCCGTAAGCTGAATAAACAGCTTCGCGCCGTACTTGTGAATCTCGTCCATGAAAACTTTCAATTTTTTGAAAGTAGATTTACTTTTATATATCCAGCCGCCGCCCAGCAAATTACGTAAGGGAGCAATGCCGGGTATTATAAGTCCGACGTTATTCTTCGCTTTTTCAATGAAAAAGTCTGCGGCTATTTCATCGAAGTGCGTCGGTTCTATCCATCCGAAAAGCGACGTACCGCCCATGGGACACAATACGATTCGATTTTTGATCTCCACGTCGCGTATTTTCCACGGGGTAAACAGCGGTTCATATTTTTGATCCATCTTTTTCCTCCTATTGAGTTTTTTCTATTTTAACACATTAAAAAGGAAAAAGCAATAGGTATTTTTTAATATATTAAAACAGTGCTGTCTTATTTCGCATATGACAGCACTATAAAATATTAGATATTATTCTGTCGGCGCTATACGCCTGTTATACCGTGTCAGTCATTCACGCCGAGATAGTCTTTCTTGTAATCGTTTTGGTCGTAGCTCTGATCGTAGGTGAAACGGTATTTCTTTTCGCCCGATACGGAGCGATCGACGTATGCTCTTATGATACCGCTCGCCTTGCTCACGGGCAGATCGGGATCGGGATCGACGAATATGCTCCAAGCGCCGTCCAAAAGACCTTTGAAATCGTCGCCGGTGCCGCGTATCTCTATCGAGCAGCCCGCCGCAGTGCGGACGTAAAAATATCCGTCGCGGGTAAGATCGACGAAGCTTATACGCTCGACTATTTGCTTGTCGCCGAGCGCAGTCGTGTGCAGGTAGTCGGTAAACTGTTTTATGAGTTTGTAGTCATACCCGTTTGAAGACTGGAATTTTGCTCCGACTGTTTTCGATACGGCGTCGCGCGGTCTTACCAAGAAGTACCCGCCGAGCGGAGTTTTGGACGTGCCGCCTATCCTACCTGACGAATAACACTGATAATACGTATCGCCGCTCAGGTATTGGAACAGATTGTCGTAGACTACGTAATTTATAGAGACCCTGTCGGGGAACTTGCGCTCGATATTGACGACGCCGATATTGGGGTATTTATTTTCTATTTTCTCTTGCACAGCCGTTTCGTCGATAAAGAACATCGAGCTGTTCATTTTTATCCCCGAAGCGTCAATGACGCGCTCGTCATACTCGGACGAGTCCTCGTAATAATTGTACGCTTCCACGTGACGAACAAGAAAAGTCGCGCCGCACACGATTATCACAAGCACGAGCGCCGCTACGACGGATAATAGTATTATCAGCCTCTTGTTTCTCATGTGTTACATTATAACAAACCGCGTACGAAAAATCAAGCTTTTTATTACATTACGCGTCTTTTACTTACATGCCGTGTGCACTATGATTACTTGCATTATTTGTTTCCACCGCGCTCAGGATCGGCGTTTTTACCGTTCGCCCGCTACGCAGTCTACGCGTTTTATTTTTGCGCCGAGCGCCGTAAGCTCGCGTTCCAAATATTCGTAGCCTCTGTCTATATGCTCTACGCCGTATACAACCGACCGACCTTCCGCCGCGAGCGACGCCACGACAAGCGCCGCGCCGCCGCGAAGATCGTGGGCGCGAACGACCGCGCCGCTTAGTTTGGGCACGCCGCGAACGACGGCTACTCGGTCTTTTACAGTGATAGCCGCGCCCATTTTCGCGAGCTCCACGGTGTAGCCGAAGCGGTTTTCAAACAGGTTTTCAACCACGACCGAACTGCCCGAAGCGACCGCAAGAGCCGCAGTAAACTGCGGCTGCATATCCGTAGGAAACGCGGGATATACGTTCGTCTCTAGTTTATGTAACGGGCGCGGTCTGCCCTGCATCGATGCGGTAACGCTGTCGCCGTGCACCGTCAGTTTTACGCCTATTTGTTTAAGGCGCTCCGTTACGCCCAAAACGTGCTCTGGAACAACGCCGCACACCGTGATCTTTCCGCCCGCGGCGGCTACCGCCGTCATGTATGTACCCGCGCAAATGCGGTCGGGCATCGGTCGGTATCTGCACCCGTGGAGTTTTGCCACGCCGCGTACTTTTATGACCGATCCGCCCGCGCCCGATACGCGCCCGCCCATGGCGTTTATGAACTGCGCGAGATCGACTATTTCAGGCTCGCGCGCGGCGTTGACTATTGTCGTGTCGCCGTCGATAAGCGCGCCCGCCATCATCAGGTTTTCGGTAGCGCCTACGGACGCGAAATCGAGGTTGACCACTCCGCCGCGCATTTCCGTGCCGTCGCAGTATATAACGCCGCAGTCGTCGGCGATTTTGACCGCCAAACTTTTGAGTCCCGAAATATGTAGATCTATGGGGCGCAGTCCTATCTCGCATCCGCCCGGATGGCTTATGTATGCGCGTCTACAGCGCGAGAGGATCGAACCCAGTATGAATATCGACGAGCGCAGTTTGCCCGTCAGATCGGAATTTATGACGTTTAGCGCCACGTCGCGACAGCAAACCTTTAGATCGTCGCCGTCGAACTCGGCTGTACAGCCAAGGTGCCGCATGATGTCGAGCATGGCGTCGATGTCCTTTAAATGCGGGCAACGCTCTATCACGACCGGCTCATCCGTAAGAATACAAGCGGCTATTATCGGCAATGCCGCGTTCTTGGCGGTTTGCACGCTGACTTCTCCCTGTAACGGCGTTCCGCCGTCGATAATGAATTTTTGCATACGTCACCCTCTTATTTCTTTTTTAGTATATGAAGGTGAATGACGCGGCGTGCCAAGCACAGCTTGGATGTTTGTCGTGTGTCGGCTTGTGTGATTTGTTTTGCATGTCACCCGACCAAACACGGTTTGGATGCTTGTCGTGTGCGAGCCTTACGCTTGGCGTCTGTCGTGTATGTGCGCTAACGATGAAATGACGGCACACCCGAAAAAAAGCGTTGCATTTTGCACCGCTATTATTCGGGTGTGACATTGAATTATTACCGATGCAAATACGCGACATTCGCCAAGCCCTTGGCTTGTCATACTGAGGCGAAGCCGAAGGATCTAGGGCGTAAGCCCGCACCAAGCATAGCTTGGATTTAGCATGTATATATTATAGTTCGACGATATAGCTACCGCAACATGCTACGTAAAAAAAGAGACGCGGCGTACCGTGTCTCCTTTTCCGATATATGGATTTATCTTTTGTTGCTATTAGTTGTTGTCGCCGTCTTTGTCGGGTTTTCCGCTGAGACGGGTGCGAAGCTTGTTGAGCACGAGACGGTTTGCAAGCTTACGAACTCTGTCGGACTGCTCGTCAAGCGCCGTGGTCGTGAGCTCGTGCGGGAGTTCGCGAAGTATCTCGTCGACCTGATCTTCGCTCATGCCGTCGTCGCCGAGCTGTTCCACAAGCTGTTCGATAACGAGCTTATTAGCGACCTGTTGCGCGAGCCTATCCGCTACGTCCATGGTATCGGACGTCGAAAGCGTCGTTTCTGTCGCGTGCGGGTTAAGCGTCATTTCCGAACCGCCGAGATCGGCTATCTGCTCGTTTATCTTGGCGTCAAAGTCCGAAACATCCTCGATCACTATCGACTCAACGGTCTGCGTTTCCGTCGGTTTTTCCGTTACCGCTGTTTCCGCGTTGGCGGTATTTTTCGATCTTGTCGAGCTGTTTGTGCGTGTTGTGGTGCGCTTTTGCGTCGTTTTCTTGGTCGAAGTAGTGCGTTTCGTGCCGGAACCGCTCTTTTTGGCGCCGCCGCTCGATGACTTACCCGTCGATTTTTTGCCCGTTCCCGTAGACTTTTTACGAGTCGTAGTCGTCTTTTTCGGCTCTTTCTTTTCGGGCTCGATTATCTCGGCTATTTCGTTGAGCTGGTCTTTAAGCGCGGACAGAGAATCTGCAAGCTCGTCGTCGGACGATTTCGCGGACTCGGCTTCCGCCGCGGCGGCTCTGCTGTCGCGGTCTGCAAGCACTGTTATCTCGTCGCGAAGTCTTGCTATCTCCTGCAAAATGAGCTCGTTTTCGCGGCTTGGTTTCTCGCTGCTGAGTTCTTCGCGCAGGTCGGCAAGCTCACCGAGTATCGTCTCGTTATCGGACGCGCTACCCGACTGTATCATTATTTCGCGGAGCTTAGCCACTTCTTCTGCGACTGCGTCGGAAGATGCGATCTCGGCTTTGAGACTTTCGATCTCGTCCGTGATCTTGCTTCCCGTGGTCTGCGAGATGTAGCTGTTCTGACGCTCCAAAAGGTGCGCCATTTCCGACATGAAGTTGAGCGTAGTAAGATCGGCATCGCGCTGGTTGGCAAGCTCTGTACGGAGCGAAGCAAGCTCGTCGAGGATCTTGTTGTTTGTCGCGTCCGAACCGAGCCTTGCGACTCTTTCCGCGAGCGCGTCGTAAAGCTCTTCGCGTTTATCGATAGTCGCTTTGAGCTTGGCGAGCTCGTCCTGAACCGTGCGGAGGTCCTCAGACGATCCGGCGGTCTCCACTTGTTCTCTGAGCGACGCGAGCTCGTCGAGTATAAGATTGTTGTAGCTCTCGTAATTGGTCTCGCCTGACGACGCGTCGTTCACGTTTGCCATGCTTATCGCAAACAACTGATCGCGAAGCGATTGGACCTCGCCGAGTATGATATCGTCGGACTGTTTGTCTGTCTCGCCGGCAATACGCTTGACGTCCTCGATCTCCTCGCGGAGCGCTTGGAACTCGTCGCGGAGCGCGAGTATCTCGTTGATGACGCCGAGGTCGGGCTCGTCTTTGAGCGTTTGTACATCGGCTTTAATAGCCGTAACGTCTTCGGCAAGCCCGTACATGCTGTCGCTTGCAGTAAGCGAGCTCTTAAGCTCGGTAAGCTCGTTGCGAAGCGCCGCAATCTCCGCCGCGCCGCCGCTTTCCGCCGTAACGGTGGTAAGCGAGCGAAGCTGGGCTATCTCGTCGCGTATATCGCCGAGTTCTTCAGCAAGCGGAGCGTTTGTGCCGTGCTCTGCGAGCGCGTCGCGTATCGCTTGCACAACGTCCTCGTCGAGCGTAGCCGCGACGGTGGGCTGAGCCACGGAAACTTCCGCGATCTGATCTTTGAGTCCTCTTATCTCTTCGATAAGCGCGGCGTACGAAGTATCGCCGTTATCGTCCGCTACGGGCGCAGCGGAAAGCGTCATATTGCGCACCGCGTCGCGAAGCTCGGCAAGTTCCGCCGCTACGCTGTCGTTCTGCGCCTGACGCAGCGCTTCGTTCTCGGCGCGGAGGTTTTCGAGTTCTTCGCGAAGCTCCGCTATCTCGCCGTCTACGTCGTGAGACATCGGCTGACCGTATACAGCCGCTTTGACCTCGTCCATATCGGCGCGCAGGCTTTCGAGCGTTTCGGCTATGGCGTTGCCGCCTACAAAAGCTCCGCTCTCGACCGTCTCGCCGTCCGCAACGTGACCGAGCACGAGTTCGTTGACCGTCGCGCTTATTCCGTCTACTTTGTCGGAAAGCGCCACAAGGTCCACTGAGGACGTGGAAAGCGCGATATCGTCGAGCCTGTCGCGAATATCTTCGAGGCTAACGGGACCGAGTTCGGTCTCGTCGGATGCCGTCGACGGGTTGGTTTCCACAAGCTCGTCGAGTACCGCTCTGATCTCGTCTACCTGTTCGAAGATCGCGCCTATACTGTCGATGGGTATGCGCTCGTTGAGCGCGTCCACGTCGTTTTTAAGATTGATTATCTCGTCGAGCACTACGTTGAGCTCGCCGTTTGCGGCGACCGCTTCGCTGTCGGCGTCGGTGGCAAGCGTTGTCCTGCGGCTTATAGCGTCTTTGAGTTCTTCGACGCTTGCAGTAAGCTCGCCTTGTGCGGCGCGAATGTCGGTAAGCTCGTCGAGAATATTGTTAAACTCGTCGTTGTATTCTTCACCGCCCTCGGAAACAACTTCCTCTACGGGTTCTTCCTTTGCGGCAGTGGCGCTGAGCACCTCGTCTTTAAACGCGAATACTTCGTCGCGGAGCGATACTATCTCGTTGAGAACGAGATTGACTTCGCCCTCGGTAGGCGCCGCCGACGTTTCGCCGACTTGACCGGACATAGCCGCAACTTCGTCGCGAAGCGCGCGTATTTCGTCGAGTATGTTTCCGCTGGATATAGCGGCAAGCTCGTTCTTTATTGCTTCGAGTTCGCCCGATACTTCGTTCTGGTCGACTATCCTCGCCGCTTTTACGTCCTCGCGAAGCGAGAGAATCTCTTCGACGGTATCGTACTCGTTTTCGGCGTCGATCTTTTCTTTTATGGCGGCAAGCTCGTCCATGACGGACTGCAAGCCGTCGCCGACGGACGCGGTTGCTACGTCGCCGTTATCCGCGACCGTGACGCCGCTTTCCAACTGCGCTTTGAGGTCGATGATATCCGCCTCGAACACAGCCTGTATATCGGCAAGCTGATTGGCTATATTGTCAAGCGCCAAAGCATTAACATCGTTGATATTGCGCGTCGTGCTTTCTATCTCGCCGAGACGCTCGCGAATTTCGGAGATCTCGCCGACAAGCGTGTCGCGCGTTTCGTCGTCTATGCCCGCCGCGCCGATTTTTTCGTCAAGCTCGGAAATGTGTATCTCTTCGCGAATGCCGCTGACCGTGTCGACGATCTCTTGTTTGTCGGCAACGGCGCTATTCTCCAACGCTTCGAGCTTGTCGAGAATGAGCCCGAGGTCTTGCATTACGTCGGCAAGCGAGTCAGACACCGAACTTGTGTCGGGAGTTTCCGCTTCTTCCTCGAGTTTTTGACGAATGAAGCGTACGTCTTCTTGCGACTGCGTGAGCGTGGCAAGCGAGTCGAGCATTGCTCCGGTATTGTCGCGCACTACGGCAAGATCTTCGGCAAGACCTTCGGGAAGCGCGGCACGTATAGCCGCAACGTCCTCGGTCAGGGCGCTATTCTCGCCGTTTCCTTCCTCCAACCGACGAATGCTGTCGGCAAGCGCGTTGACTGCGTCGAGAACGGACGCAACGCCGTCGCGAGTAGCTATAACATCGTCGCTCTGAGGCATTAACGTGAGCGTATCGAGTATTGAGAACGTATTGTCGCGAGCCGTTACAAGATCGTCGCTCTGAGGGAACAACGGTATGGTGTCGAGTATAGTATTGAGGTCTTCCTTGATCTCCGTCAAGTCTTCCGCAATATAATCGCTTTGCTCGTCGGCTATGACAGTATCTACAACGTCGTCCTGTGTCAGGTCTTCCGCTTCCGCGTCGAGCCTGTCGAGTATAGCGTTGAGCTGATCGGCAATAGGCGCGAGCGCATCGAGCGCGGAAGTCGCGGCATCTCGCGCAGATACCGCGTCGGACGCTACCGTATTGAGCGTATCTGCTATCGGAGTGATGATATCGAGCGTCGTAGCGGTATTGTCGCGCGCTACGGTCACGTCGTCCGCAAGCGCCGATATCTTTTCCACACGCGCCGCGATATCGTCGAGGTATGAGTACAGTCTGTCGCGCTCTTCAGCGCCGCTATCTACGTCGGTATCCGTTTCGGACGACGCTACCTGCTCTCTGTCGGAAAGCGCAAGCTCGACCTGTTCGCGCAAGTACGTGACATCGTCAAGCAACTGACGAGTGACTGCGGCGTTATCGTCGGATGCGGGTTGAGCTTGTTGAGCAATGATAGTATCGGTTTGCTCGCGCAAGTACGCGACGTCGTCTAGCAACTGACGCGTAGCTGCGGCATTATCGTCGGATACGGGCTGTGACTGTTGAGAAAGAGCCGTTTCGGCTTGCTCGCGCAAGTACGCGACGTCCTCAAGGAGTTTTTGTCTGTCTACAAGGTCTGCGTCGGCGTTTACAGCGATCTGATCGGTCAGATTGAGTATGTCACCGCGGAGCTGATCCACCGCGACCGACACAGGCAAAGATATGACAGCTTCGTTGACCTGAACGAGCGTGTCGCGGATCGCTTGCGTTTCGGCGATTATCTCCGCCTTGGCGTCGGCTATCGCGTCGGGAACGACCGTCGGTTCGGGAATGCGATTGAGGATATTCGTCTCCGTCTCGATAAGGAGATTGGAGATATCTTCGTAAAGCTTATCGCACTGCGAGGTGATCTCGCTAATGACCGACGTAAACTGCTCGCCGTAGTCCTGTACGGGCAGGTTGATTATATCGTTGCGAACTTCGGATATCTGAGATATGAACCCGTCGTACTCGTCGAGTTTGCCGTGGATATAATCGAGGTCTGACAAAAGCTTGTCGCGTTCCTCGTCGGAAAGCTCGGACGCCGTGACTTCGGGCGGTACGGTATCGGACACCTTTTCGGTGATGTCCACCAACCTATCTGTGATATCGATATAGTTCGAGCGGAGTTCTTCGATGGCATCCGAAATATTGCTCGTGCCCACGACCTCGCCGAGACGCTGTTCGAGTTCGGCAATCGCATCGAGCACTACTTTATACTTATCCTCGTCGGAAATCTGCTCGGGCGCGGCAACGGGCTCAGGCGCGGTTTCGACTTCTTGCTCGGCGGGCTTATTGACTGACTCGCCGAAGTCCACTACCGCCGCTTTGAGCTCGGCGAGCTTGGAGAATATGCTCTCGTCGCTTACCGAATGAACGGCTTTATAGGTTTTGGGCGCGGGGACGAGTTTGAGCTCCACGACCTCGCCCGCTTTGACTGTAACAAGCTTGGCTACCAGATCCTTGACGGCGTCTTCGGAACGGTCGTCGCTCGCCAAAACAGCTTTAAGCTCTGCAAGAAGCTTCTCGTTCTCGTCGAGCTTAACATTCTTTTGAAGTACGTTTTTCTCGGCGATAAGATCGGGAAGATAATCGGAAACCTCGTCCATCGACGCGGTCTTGAGTTTGTCCGAAATGTTGAAGTAACGCTCGGCGCTGTCGCGCATTGCCGACGATACCGACGCGTCGCCGTTTTCCGAGCAGTACGAAACTATATCGGCGAATACGGAACGCGTTACGGGTACGGAGGCAAGCTCTTCTATAAGATTATTGGTAGACACGATAAGGTCTACTGCGTCTTGCTCCTCGCATTCCTCCAATTTTTTCGCATACGCGAACAACGAAGCGAGCTTATCCTTGTAAGTAGCCGCTTGCGAATGTATGTCGAAATTGACTTTCTTGTAATCGTTTACAAGATCGTTAAGCGTTTGCGTGCGCTTTACTGCCGCCGCGCTCGAAGAACCGAGTGCGCTCTTTATATCGTAAAGCTGACGAAGAAGCTCGCTCGCGCTGACGTCGTCCGAACCGTCTCTGAGAACAACAGAAACAGCGGGAGCGCTGCCGCTTGCTGCGGTAGCTCCGCCTGCGTTTTGAACAGCAGACTGCAATGCGGATATATCCGCCGAAAGCTTGTTGATAAGATCGGGGTTTGCGGCTGCGGCGTTGTGCGCGGCTTTTTTGACCGACGACACGGCGCGGTTAAGCTCTTCCGTTGACGGGAACTCTTCGACTTTCTTGCGAAGCTGAACTATTTCGCTTTCGAGCCTTGCGTCGTTGTCGCAAGTCGTGCGTAAAATAGCCTCGTTGATGGCAATAAGTTTATCGTAATCTACGGATTTGGCGCCCTCAAGGCGAGCGGGCTCCTGCGCAGGCGGAAGCTGCTCACTTTGAGGGCTTTGTGCGTTTTTTAGTAGGTCGTCAATCTTATCTTGCAACCGTTTGATTTCCGCATTGTATTGCGCCTCTGTAAACCGCTGATCGCGCGCCATGTCTTCTTTGATACGCGAAAGCTCTTTCTGCATTTCCAGACTGCTCTGGTTTTTTGCAAGCTCGTCGCGAAGGCGCGAGATCTCATTATACATGACAACCTCGCTGCCCGCAGGCGGCGCGGACGGCTGATATACATACTGCGGAGGCATGACCATTCCCGGTTGCTGTACAACCGTAGACGGCGCTTGCATACCACGCTTGATTTCTGCGATCTCGTCGAGAACTTTATTCAGACGGTCGTCGTAGTAATCGTCGTTGTACCCGTCGTCATAGTCCTCTTCTTCCTCGTAGTCCTCATCGTCGTACTCTTCGTCGTCGTAGTCCTCATCGTCGTATTCTTCTTCCTCTTCGTCATCGTCGTCGACTTCGTATTCTTCGTCGCGATCGATAACTTCCTCTTCGACAATCTCTTCGTCGGGATTGTCTTCAAGAGAAAAGGTAGCGTTTTCTTGGTTTTCCATAAATGTTCCTCGCATTTTTATTTGTACTGCGGTGACGCATATACGACGACGTCGCCCGCCTATTTCCATCCGCTATGCGGATCAAAACCGTTTTATTCCGCTAATGCGGTCAGTCGCTTACGCGACGCGCACCAAACTCGGTTACGCGTCGCTCGGCTTACCTTATCGAGCGCCTATACTGCCGCCCAATTCGGTGACAGTATTAGCATTTGCCGAAATCCGTCGAATTAACCCGACGACCTCGAAGACTCACGTCTATCTGCCTCGCGTAGGAGGACGCGTGCCGGGACGGGGTCTCGCGCCGGGACGCGCGCCGCTCGACGGGCGTCTCGCACCGGATGCGGGGCGTCTTGCCGCGCCCGAAGCAGGGCGTCTTGCGCCTGCGGGGCGTCTTGCTCCGGCGCTGCCGGGACGTCTCTTAGCGCCCGCTTTCTTTTTGGGAATGCGGTTGACGCGCTCGGTAACCTTTCTGACGACACGCTTCGGCTTTTTGGCGTTTTCCGCTTTGAGCGTGGCGATCTCGCCCGCGTGCTGGATATCGTCCATGGTCTTGTTGTAGAAGTCCATGAGGTCGGTCGATCCGCGCTCGTCCTCGTCAAACGAAAGTTGCATCGTGTACAACTGCTCGCGAAGATTCTTTGCGTCTTCGTCGCCCTTGACGTCTTTCATGCGCTCGCGGAAAACAACGATCTTTTCTTTGCGCGCGGCAACCTTTTGAGCGATAGCGTCGCGTCTGTCGGCTTCCGCTTTCAGGCGCTCCTCTTCCTCGCGTTGCTTTCTCTCCGCATCCTCTTCGGCGCGGCGACGCATTTCCTCGATCTCTTCCTGAGCTTTGCGTTTGGCTTCTTCGGCTTCGGCAAGCAGGTTCTCTTCTGCCTGACGGCGAGCCTGCTCAGCCGCATCTTCGGCTTCTTTCTTGGCTTGCTCGGCTTCGAGTCGGGCTTGTTCAGCCGCTTCTTCCGC
>CATLHE010000009.1 GCA_949948895.1 uncultured Christensenella sp. | reverse complement strand
TACTGCTTTACAAAGAAACAGGCAAGAAAACTTTAAGCGTTTGGTGTTGTAATTTGGTTTATAGTAACTTTTCTATTTATTCTTTTTCTGCTTCCGAGTCGTCAGAACTTTGCGCTTCAACGCCGTCGGCTTCGTTTTCTTTAATGTCGTCTGCTTTTACAACGGCGCTCTCCGACTTTTCGCCGACCGCTTTTTGTGCAGGTTTTGCGCTTACCGTCCTGTTCTTTAGATGCTCGAAAACTTCGGCTAACGTTTTGCCGTTCTGCTCGGCGTCTTTTATGAGCAGTACTCTGTTTTTGTCAAGATACGCCAATATATAAGTCTTATGATTTTTAAAGCGTATAAACTCGCTCAAAGACAGCTCTATATCTTTTTGTCCATCGGTGGAGATAACGATACCGTCTCCTATCGTGACCGTTCGCTCCGTATCGGCGCTCGTGAGGAGCGCGCTCGCCACAAAGTTTTTTGGCGCCAACAGCAACAGCATACTGCATCCGAAAAGGATAGCCGAAAGCACAATAAGCAAAATGCCGAATACCATTATTTCGGTACGCGGACGCAGTATCATTGCCGCAATGCCCGCGCCGAGCCCCACAAGCGATACCGCGAGGTACGGGATAAAATACGACCACATCAGCCGCTTATTAACGGCTTTCATATCCGCATCGGTTATTTTATATTTGAATGTAAACATGGCTTACCTTTATTTAAGGTTTTCGGGATTGAGGCACTCGAGCTCTTTGAGCACAAATCTTCCGTTGTCTCTGATGAGCACGCCGTCAAAATATATCTGTCCGCCGCCGAACGCAGGGGTCTGACGTAACACGAGATCCCAATGCACGGCGGAGGTATTGCCGTTGTACGCATCGTCGTAGCAGCAGCCGGGCGTAAAATGGACAGAGCCGCAGATCTTTTCGTCGAAAAGTATATCCCCGATAGCTTCGGTAACAAACGGATTGACGCCTATGGCAAACTCGCCCACGTAACGCGCGCCGTCGTCGGTATTGAATATGGCTTCCGACTTTTCTTTATCGGAGCTGTCCTGCTCCACTATCTTGCCGTTTTTGAAAGTGAGCGATACCCAATCGAACCGCGAGCCGTTGTACACCGAGGGTGTGTTATACGTTATCTTGCCGTTTATCGAGTTTTTGACGGGCGCGGTGTAAACTTCGCCGTCGGGAATATTCATGTGTCCCGCGCACTTGACTGCGGGAATGTCTTTTATAGAGAAAGTAATATCGGTGTCTTTGGCAACGATACGCACTTTGTCGGTGCGGTTCATGAGCTCGACGAGCGGCGTCATAGCCTTTTCCATCTTGGAATAATCGAGGTTGCATACTTTAAAGTAGTGGTCCTCGAAAGCTTCCGTGGACTTGCCCGCAAGCTGAGCCATGGACGGCGACGGATAGCGAAGCACCACCCAGCGCGTCTTTTTGACGCGTATATCGCTGTGCACTACATGATTATAAAGACGCATGTACGCATCCATGCGTTCCGACGGAACGGAAGAATTTTCGTACGCGTTGTCTGCGCCGCGAACGCCTATATAGCAATCCATATCCTGCATTTGCGCCGCGTCGTGCTTTGCCATGAGTTTGAGTTCCTCGTCCGTCGCGCCTTCGAGTATCGCCGCGCGCACGCGAGTATCCCTTACGTTTACAAACGCGCGGGCGCCCGCCGCATACACTGCTTTAACAAGCTCGTTCACGAGCGGATACGGAACGTCGAACGCTTCGATCAACACGTTGTCGCCTTTTTTCGCACCGACGGAAAAGTTCACGAGATTTTTTGCAAGCTCCGTCATTCTTTCGTCTTTCATAACACGACCTCCATTTTAAGCGCGGGCAGTATGCTCATTGCGCTTTTATATAGCATTTTTATGATGTTTCGATTATAATTCTTTTTCGGAAAAAAGTCAATAAAACAGTAGTCAAATCTTGATAAATGTGCTATACTTAGAGCATAAAGTTTTTTCGGAGGGAAAAAATTATGCCTTTGGTAACAACTAAGGATATGTTCGCGAAAGCTTATGAAGGCGGCTACGCCATCGGCGCTTTCAACATCAACAACATGGAGACCATTCAGGGTATCGTCGAAGCCGGTAAGCTCGAAAAATCCCCGCTCATTCTCCAAGTATCCAGCAGCGCGCGCAAGTACGCAAACTCCAAATACCTTGTCAAAATGGTCCAAGCCGCAGTAGAAGATTCCGGGCTTCCCATCGCGCTCCACCTCGACCACGGCGATTCATACGACCTCTGCGTCGATTGCATCAAGGACGGCTTTACTTCCGTCATGATAGACGCTTCGTCGCACCCGCTCGCGGAAAACATCAAGATCACGTCGCAAGTAGTCAAGTACGCGCACGATCACGGCGTAGTCGTAGAAGCCGAGCTCGGCAGACTCGCGGGCGTCGAAGACAACGTAAAAGTTTCCGAGTCCGACGCGCTTTATACCGATCCCGAAGAAGCCGCGGAGTTCGTAGCAAAAACGGGCGTGGACTCGCTCGCTATCGCTATCGGCACCAGCCACGGCGCGTTCAAGTTTAAAGGCGACGCAAAGCTCCGCTTCGATATTCTCGAAAAAGTAGCCGCGCTCCTGCCCAAGTTCCCCATCGTTCTTCACGGCGCTTCGTCCGTTCTCCCCGACTACGTAAAAATGGTCAACGACTTCGGCGGTTCGATGCCCGGCGCGAAAGGCATTCCCGAAGACATGCTCAGAAAAGCCTCGTCGCTCGCGGTCTGCAAGATCAACGTCGACTCCGACCTTCGTCTCGCGTTTACCGCGGCAGTACGTAAGCACTTCGCCGAAAACCCCGCACACTTCGACCCTCGCCAATACCTTGGCGACGGCAGAACGCTCGTTACCGAATGCGTACGACACAAGCTCGTCAACGTGCTCGGCTGCGCAGGCAAAGCTTAATAAACACTACAAACGCACGGTCAAACGCCGTGCGTTTTTTATTGCTATTATTTTAAGTACTTCTTATTCATACTAAGTAATTATCGCACGTAAACGCGATATGGAATTTCGGCTATAAATTTTTCAGAAGTATTGACTTACGCTCTTATAAATGATATCATAATAATAATATTATATGGCAATTATAGCTGTTCCCAAGCCGATATCGGTTTCCCCTACTCCGTAATAGGTGAACAATATGAAAAAAAGATCAAAGATCATCGCATCGGTATTAGCGGCGTCATTGACGCTTGGCGGCATTGTAGCTTGCTCTAACTCCGATCAAGATACTTTTGAAGATCCTATCGATTACACAGTCGGGCAAAAAATAGTAACTTTGGAATCGAATAGTTCGGAGAGTCAATTCAAAATCAAACACAGCGAAAACGCGTTTTGGTCGTTTTTAAAATACTCGGTAAACGAATCGGTAAATGACGAACTGTACGTTCTCAATGCGTACGATAAAATCTATCCCATAAGCAAATTCAACTGCGGACATTACGAACTGAACGGCGAAGACCGCATACGCGAACAAATAGCTTTTGCCGACCTGCAAATAGGCTCCACAGCCCAAAACCATTATCAAAAGCCCGCGCTCGATCTGGACTTTGTATTTAAACCGATAGATACAATCGGTGAATTGACATACGAATTTTGCACCGACGACGCGGATAAATTTATAAACATTTACAGCGGAGACGAGTGTTTTGCTACGTGCACGGTAAAAGCTTACGTGCCGATCACCGAAGATTGGTATAGAGATTATTTATCTTCTCACCTTATAAAAATATGCGATCTTGTCCCCAACCCTACTCCCGACCCAGTCGAGCCGAAAGAGATAACCGCTCAAGCACCCGCTATATTATGGGATGACCCGTGGACCGACCCGGCATGTTGCGGATATAAACGCAAAGGAATAGGTTCCAAATTTTTTGAAACGAAAAACATGTATCTCAATAAATTTAAGAACAGCAAACTATTCCTCTTGAATTACGATTTCGGGAACTTGCAAGTAGATAATTACAGATGTTTATTTTATAACCACGACGGCGGCGATAACAATATCGAATTAAATATCAGCATATACGATCCCGCACTCGGCATAGCCAAAAAGAATGATCTTTGGAAAAGCGCAAATTTCTACTGCTTTATAAAGCCTGTCGATTATGACGAGTCATACGATATGAGTTTTGATTACGGCATATATTACAGAACGGACGAAGTATCTGTAATAAACGGAAAACTACGAAATAAGGATTTAGACTCCATAGAATACGTCAATATTTATCTAAATGGGCAAGCGTTTTGCACGTGCTATATCGAGAGTTTTGTGGATATCCCCATGCAATGGTATATAGATTACTTTACAAGCAATCTCGTTTACGGCGATAGCTTGCAACAGTAAATCAAGCAAAAAAAAGATACTCGGCGTTATGCGTGCCGAGTATCTTTTTTGTTGACGTTATTTACCTACGATGAGCGCGGTTTCGTAAAGTTCGGAATCGAATTTCTTTTTCATTGCGCAACCCTCGATAATGTCCATATCGTAGAACTTGTTGTCTTTGATACCGACTATACGGTTGCCTATGCCCTTTTCCAAGAGCTTTACGGCATGCACGCCGAAGCACGTGCCCAAGTACCTGTCGCGGCACGACGGGCTTCCGCCGCGCTGTACGTGACCGAGCCGCGTAGATTTGACCACGAGATCGGTACGCGCCATAAGCTCCGTTTTGAGATCGTCGGCATGCCCCGCGCCTTCCGCCAAAAGGATTATGCCGCTCGTCTTGCCGTGCGCTTTGCCGCCGCACAGTATGTCCACTATCTCTTCGATAGTGAGCTTATGCTCGGGAACTATTATCACTTCCGCGCCGCCGCAAATACCGCAGTATAGCGCAAGGTCGCCGCAATTCCTGCCCATGACCTCGATTATCGAAACACGCTCGTGCGAGCTCATGGTGTCGCGTATCTTGTTTATCGCATCGAGAATGGTATTGCACGCCGTATCGAAGCCGAGCGTATAATCGGTATACGCGAGGTCGTTGTCTATCGTGCCGGGTATACCTATCGACGGGAATCCCCTATCGGTCATGGCTTTTGCGCCCATGAACGAGCCGTCGCCGCCTATAACTATCAAACCCTCGATACCGTGCTTTTTGAGGTTTGCTATCGCCTTCAACTGACCTTCCTCGGTCTTGAACTCGGGGCAGCGCGCCGTTTTGAGTATGGTGCCGCCGCGGTGGATTATGTCCGACACGCTGCGCATGTTCATGGGTATAAACAAATCGTCTATAAGCCCCTGAAGCCCGCGCTCGACGCCCATGACTTCCATTCCCACGCCTATACCGTAACGAACTACTGCGCGTATCGCCGCGTTCATTCCCGGCGCATCGCCGCCGCTGGTAAGTACAGCTATCTTTTTCATGATCGCTCCTTTGCGTTTTTGATAAACGCGTGACAGTATTAAACGTTATTTATAGTACGTATCGTTTATACTTTGATCTATATATATTATACCATTAAACGACCGTTACTAGCAAGCATTTTTAATCGCTATATACAGCTCTTGCTATCGATTTTTTTCAGTTGAATTTTACGTTTTTCTCACCGAACAAGCCGCATATCTCGCTCTCCGACAGCGTGTCCATGCCGAACTTGTCGGACAGGCGGTACAGCTTGCCGTCGTCGGTATTTTTCACGTACACGTAGTCGCTTCCCGGGTACGCCGCGATTATCTCGTACAGCTCCGCCAAACGCTCTTTATCGGACAGCGAGAAATAACAGCACAGTTTGCGCGTATTGGCGTCCGCTTCCGAAAACGGCACGATATCGTCCACCCAGATAGACGTGCCGTTATCGCCCGTTCTGAGCGTGCCCGTGACCGCGACCACGTTGTCTTTTACCCACTGCGAGCGCACTTTTTCATACGTTTTCCCAAACGCCACTATCTCTATCGAGCCGTACAGGTCTTCCAATACTGCCGTACCCATCGCGTTGCCTTTCTTGGTCATTTTGTTTACCGTAGACGACAGCATACCGCCGATAGTGACTCTCGTATCGCTTTTCGGCGCGTCGTCGCCTTTGGCGTTGAGTATAGCCGTATTGTAATGAAACTGTTTCAGTTTGTCCACGTACGACGAAAGCGGGTGCCCCGACAGATACAGCCCCGTGACTTCCTTTTCCATTTTATACTTGAAGTTGGGCGTATATTCGTCCATATCGGGATAAGTAAATTCCGTTTTTATCGACGGCACTACGTCGAAAAACGAGACCTGCCCGCGCATCTTAGCCTCGCGGTCACGTGCCGCCATATCCATGATCCTGTCGAACGACGCTATGAGCACCGAGCGCTTTTTGCCGAAGCAATCGAACGCGCCCGCGTATATAAGAGCTTCCGCCATGCGCTTATTGATTATGCTCCTGCCCGTTTCCATATCGTCGAGCCGCGATATGAAATCCACAAAGTCCTTAAACTCGCCGCCGCGCGCGCGCTCTTCCGTAATGCGGTTTATGACGGGCACGCCCACGCCTTTGACCGCGCCCATACCTATGCGCACGCAGCCGTCTTCAACCGTATATTCTGCGGACGATTTGTTTACGTTGGGCGGCAGCACTTTTATTCCCGCCTCTTTCATGTAATTGAGGTAATGCGTAAGCTCGTCGAGCTTGGTTATGCGGTTGTTAAGTATAGCCGTGAAAAACTCGACGGGATAATACCGCTTTAAGTACGCGGTCTGGTACGTCAAATACGCATAAGCAGCGGCGTGCGATTTATTAAAGCCGTAGCTCGCGAACTTGATGAGCTTGTCGTATATCTCGTTGGCGGTCTTTTCGGGGATGCCGTTCTTTACGCACCCTTTTACTTTGTCGCTGCCGTGAACGAATACGGCGCGCTCCTTGTTCATCGCCTCCGTCTTTTTCTTACTCATCATGCGCCTGATATTGTCCGCGCCGCCCATGGAATACCCCGCGAGCTCGCGCGCTATCTGCATGACTTGTTCCTGATAAATTATTATGCCGTAAGTTACGCTCAGTATGGGTTTGAGCATGGGATGGTCGTAAACTATCTTATCGGCGTGGTGGCGGTTGGAAATATACTCGGGTATGGAATCCATGGGACCGGGACGATACAGCGATATACCAGCTATGATCTCCTCTAGCTTGGTCGGCTGCAACTCGCGCATAAAGCCTTTCATGCCGCCCGATTCCAACTGAAACACCGCCTCCGTATCGCCGCTTCCTATAAGCTTATAAACTTCTTGGTCCTCGTAGCCGAGCTTGAAAAAGTCTATGTCTTTGCCCGTGGACTTTTTTATCTCGTCTATTGCCTTTTTGATATCGGTGAGCGTCGTGAGCCCCAAAAAGTCCATTTTGAGAAGCCCGAGCTCTTCGTCGACTATCATGTCGTACTGAGTGACGACGACGTCTTCGTTGGTACGTGCGAGCGGCACGTGTTCGGCTATGGGGTCGCGGCAGATGATAACGCCCGCCGCGTGCATACCTATCTGGCGCGGCATGCCCTCTATCTTTTCCGCCATGTCCAAGACCTTGCGCGTAAGAGGATCGGACTTATAAAGATCCATGAGCTCGGGCACGCCGGGCACGCTTTCGTCCTTGCCCAAAAGCTGGTTTATATGCAGTTTTTCAGAGCCGCGCGGGATCATTTTGGTTATTTTATTGACCTCGGCAAACGGAACTTCAAACACGCGCCCGACGTCTTTTATCGCCGCTTTAGTCGCCATCGTTCCGAAAGTCGCTATCTGCGATACGTTGGGCTTGCCGTATTTTTCTACGACGTAGTCTATGACCTCGCCTCTTCTGTCTACGCAAAAGTCAACGTCGAAGTCGGGGTTACTGACGCGCTCGGGGTTAAGGAAACGCTCGAATATCAGTTGGTACTTGAGCGGGTCTATCTTGGTTATGCCGATAGCGTACGCGATTATACTGCCCGCGCCGCTGCCGCGCCCCGGTCCTACGGGTATGCCCTGCGTTTCCGCATGGTGGATGAAGTCCCAGACAATAAGGAAATAATCAACAAACTTCATCTTTGCGACTACCGAAAGCTCGTACTCGGCGCGCTCTTTTACTTCCTGCGAAAGCTCGTCGCCGTAGCGCTGTTTGAGCCCGTCCCAAGTGAGCTTTCTCAAATATTCCTCGCTTGTAAAGCCCTCGGGCGGGGTGTACGACGGCAAAAGCTTGGCTTTATGTATGAAATACGGATCGCACTTATCGGCTATTTCGAGAGTGATATCGAGCGCGTCCTCGTACGACGGCAGGGCTTTGAGCATTTCGTCGTACGTCTTTAAATAGAACTCGGGCGTCGGGAAATACTTGTCCTCCGAAAAGCTCTCGTCGCCGTAATCGGAGTCGTCGTCGCTGTCAAGCGTGGAATGGAAATTTATCGCCTGCAAGACCTTTTGCATTTTCGCGTCTTCGCGCGTGAGATAGTGCGCGTCGTTCGTTGCGACTATCTTTACTCCGTGCTTTTGCGCAAGTTCGACGAGTCTGGGCAGCACCACCTTTTGATCGGAGATATTATGGTTTTGTATCTCGATATAAAAATCGTCTCCGAACACCGATTTAAACTTATTGACCCAATCGTCGGCGGCGGCATAGTCCTTGTTCAACAAAGCTTTTGGTATCACGCCCGACAAGCATGCCGAAAGACAGACAAGCCCCTCGCTGTATTTTTTGATGCGCTCGAAATCGACGCGGGGTTTATAGTACATACCCTCCGTATACCCTTCCGACACGAGCTTAACGAGATTCTGATAACCTACGCCGTTTTTGCAGAGCAAGACCAAGTGATTGAGCTTGGGCGGCGCGCCGTTCAAGCCTTTTTCTTTTACCGTCATATCGTCGGTCATGTATACTTCGCAACCGACTATCGGCTTTACCTTAAACGGCCGACGCTCGTTCATGAATTCGAAAAAGTCTGCTTTGTTATCGGTGTATTTGACCGCCGCTTTCAAAAACTCTATCGCGCCGTACAGATTGCCGTGGTCGGTCATGGCTACGGCGGGAATACCGAGTTCGTCGCACAGTTTGAAAACCTTGTCGGTGCGCACCGCGCCGTCAAGTATGGAAAATTCGGTATGAACGTGTAAGTGTGCAAACTGCTTCATTGTCCCTCCGTATCGGGCTTTTCGCCGTCGATAGACCCCGCGATCTCTATGATCTTATCGAACCTGTGTTTCAGACCGGACTTTGATATACCCAGTCTTTCGGCTATTTCGGACAGAGACGCGTCGGCGTCGTCAAGCCTGGCTGTCGCCGCTTCGTAAAGCTTTTTGTTAAGGGACGCGAGTCCGCGCTTTTTATCGATAAGCGCGATAGCGTCCGTTATGCCCACCGCCGCATTGACGGTACGCGCCATATTGGCTATCTCGCAGTTCATGCGCCGCACCACGTCGCGCTTTACGGCGAGCGCCGCGACAGCCTCGTTCAGCCTGAGCACCGCTTTGTCCGCGCCGATAAGCGCCAGACAGTCGCTCACCGATTCGCTATCTTTGACGTATATGACGTTTTTTTCGGCGCGCGTCGATTTGTGCGCTTCTATGCCGTACCCGCCGAGAAGTTCCGCAAACCCGTCGGCAAGGCTATCCGAATTGAATGAAAACTCGAGATGATAGCCCACGCTCTTTTGCGACCTAACGCCCTCTGCCTGCGGTGCGGACATACTGCCGCAACCCAAGAACACGCCGCGAGCATAATGTGACGAGCGGCAGAACGCGTCGGGTATACCGTCGATGAAATCACCGTTATCGTCGGTTATTTTCAGTTCACTCAGCAACCTTTCGCAGTCGTCGTAAACGAGCGCGTTTCTGTCGCCGTCCATCGCGTCTGCTCCGAAAGCCTCGTTCATGAGCTTAGCTATATATTCGCGGACGAACTCGGTCTGACAATCGAGACAAAGCCGCAGTCCGCCGCCGCCTCTGCGCTCGAGAGAAAGACAGCTACGCGCAAACCCCGACAGTACGGCTACGACGCCATTTATGCTTTTGGGACGCTTGTCCGCTATTTCGCGTTTTACGTCAAGTCCGTTAATCGTCGGCATCGGCATCTCCTTTATCGGCTTGTCCGTCAGAACGGTCGAGCGTCGCCGCATTATAATCCAGAACCGTGCGTTTATAATTAGCCGAATGAAACTCGGGAAACTTTTCCCAATTACCAATAAGCTCGTAAGGAATATGCAGTCGCTCCACCGCCGCGAGCGCGAGTCCCATATCGCCCACTTTTTCGGGACTGTGCGCGTCCGAATTGCAAACGAACCTGACGCCTTCCTCCGCCATTTTTTCGAGTTCCGCGTCGGTCAGGCTCATTCTCTTGCCGTTAAGCTCGATATACGTGCCGCACTCTTTTGCGAACCTTGCGACCGTCAATGCGTCGGCATGAATGTCTCTGTTTAAGTGTCCCACAAAATCGGGCTTGTACCGCTCTATGAACTTGAGGTACGCGTCGGTATTTTTTGCCACAAGCTTTTGTGAAGAGCGCGACCGCATGCCGCTGAACAGATTGCGTAGTTCAAAAGAAAACTGCTGACTTAGCGACGGAGCAAACACGCATTTATGATACCCGCCCTGTATGATATCGAGCATTTCGAGATCGGAGTCTTTAGCGTCAAGCGTACCGTCGAACGAGTTGAGATTGTTCTCTATACCCGCTAGCACGAGCACGCCCGTCTTTTTTGTAGCGGCTTTGCAATCGGCTATCATGTCGGGCAGTTCTCTGCGGTGGATGCCGAGCGCCATGTGCCTAAGACCGTGATCGGTAATGGCTATTTGCTTAAGCCCCTTACGCGCGGCGACTTCTGCGTTGTCCAAAACTCCGCCCTTGCCGTGACTGTAAGTAGTATGCGTATGATAGTCGCCCCAAAAAGCCATTAAGTAAATTCTCCGATATATATGATTTCTTCTTTGAGTATCACGCCGCGCGCCGATACCGCTTGTTTTATCGCGTTTATGACAGCTATTACGTCTTTTGCCGTCGCGCCGCCGGTATTGACTATAATGTTCGCGTGCCTGTCGGAAACCTTTGCGCCGCCGACACTGTAGCCCTTGAACCCCGCTTCGTCGATCAGCTTGCCCGCCGACATGCCACACGGGTTTTTAAACACAGAGCCCGCGCTTTTGCCTATCGGCTGCAACCGTCTGCGTATCGCGGCAAGCTCGCACATTCTCGCATTTACGGCTTCGGTATCGGCACGTTTCAACATGAACGCCGCGGATATCACCGTATCACTAGGCAGTAGCGCGCTTTCCCGATACGAAAGAGCGAGCTCGGCGTTTGTCATGCGCACGATCTTGCCGCCACGAAGGACGTCGGCGTATAGCAACGAGTCGCCTATACTGCCGCCGAACGCCCCTGCGTTCATTCTCACCGCGCCGCCGACGCTCCCGGGTATGCCTACCGCAAACTCCAAGCCTGTAAGCCCCGCACTCGCCGCGCGCTTGCACAAAACCGAAAGCCTCGCACCGGAGCCCGCCGTGACAGTCTCGCCCGATACGGAAATATCCGCATAGCGGTTGAGGATCACCGTGCCGTCGTACCCGTCGTCGGACACCAGAACGTTGGACCCGCCCCCCAAAACGACACACTCGCCGCGACCGCACTCATCCATAAGCGCGTCGGCATTTTCTGTGACTGCGATTCGCCGCGCCGCGCCGCCAATACCGAACGTGGTAAAATCGGCAATATTCTTACACATATATTGTACTCCAATTTAATAAATATTTCAATAGTTTAAGCGACGTATTTTAAATTTTGTGACGGTGGCGCATTCAGCCCGAAAAGAACCGAAAGATTTACCGTTACATTTTGTCCGCTCCCAATTTACCAAAAACCTTGCAAATCGCTTTTGCGTATGCTATAATCGTTGTATGGAATTGCACGAAGCAAACCGAATACTGCGTTCCGTTAAGTCCGCGCTCGCCGCCGACGGGGTCAAGCTTCCGCCGTCGTTCGACACCGACGGGCTTATGATGTTGCTCGGACGATTGGACTGCGATAAGTTTCTCGCGCCCAAAATAAAACACGCCAAAAGCGTAGGTCCTCTTTCCGCAGCGTACAAAAAACTCGATACACAGATCAAATTTTTCCGCGCATTGGAGTCGGCGAAAAACGGCGTTCAAAACCCCGTTTCCACGGTATCGCTCATGCTCCTACATAAATATATATGCGGCGATCTCGATGAGGGCGCGGGAAAACCTCGCCAAACCGAATATACCGAAAACGACAGCGCGCACACCGCGCCCATGTACATCTCGGGCTCGATAAAATCGATACTCACAAAGATGAACGACACGGATAGCTCGCCCGCTATTTCCAAAGAGGACTTTGCAGGATATCTGACCCACTACATGCGCGAGCTTATCATACTTCATCCGTTTGAAAACGGTTCGGATTTTACTATCCGAATCTTTATCATGCTGTTTTGCCGCATTAAAGGCTTTTCGCTTTTTTATTACCGCACCTCGCCCGCCGCTATCAAAGCCGCCGAATCGGCGGCGTTTATCGCAGACGACGCGACTCCGCTGTATAAAATTTTTGCGGACTGCCTATCCTACGAGCGCACAGTCGAAAAGAAGCAGACCGCGCCCAAGACCCGAAGAGAGATAACGCGCGATCTTACGGGGCTGCCGCCCGAAGGCATTTCGCCATACGAGGACAAAACGGCGACCGAGGACGAAGCTTTACCGCCGCAACCGCAAAAGCGTCGAGACGTAAAACCCAAACAGCCGCGCCCCAAAAGACCCGAAAAGCCTCAGATAAAAACCGACGGCGGCGACGCCAAGCACGATAAAGCCGACGGCGACTTACATAAACGAGCTCAAGAGCCACGCCGCTCGCCTGCCCACGCCAAACAGGAACATGCGGATAAGCGTCCGCCCGCGCGAAAGCGCGGCGAAACAAAAAGCCAAACTAACGAAGACGTGCTTAAGCGCGCCATCAAACTCCAGCAAAAAATATCCAAGCTCAACGATCAGCTCACAGAACTGATGATGAGTGAAAACAATGCAAAAAAATAAAGCGTCGCAAGACGAATACAAAAGGGAAATATGATACACATAATAGCCAACGCCGAAAGCGGAAAGGGCAACGGCAAAAAATGCTTAGAGATTGCGAAAAGCGTATTGGAAAGTGCCGCCAGACCGTACGAGATACACCTTACCAACGGCACGGGGCACGGCAAGCAGCTCGCCGCGTCGCTTAGCGAGACCTGCGTCGACGGCGACGTTATAGCGGCGCTCGGCGGCGACGGGACGTTCCATGAAGTGCTCAACGGTATAGATTTCTGCAAAGCGAGAATGGGTCTTATACCGTCGGGCAGAGGTAACGATTTTGCGCTCGGCACGCTCGCGGCGAGCATCGACCCACGTAAAGCCGTCGAGGACATATTGAAAGGCGTTCCGCGCGACCTCGATTATATACAAATATCCGACAAGCGCTGTATAAATATAGCCGGTACGGGGTTGGACGTAGAAGTTTTGTTAAAGACCGCAAAAAGCCGAAACAAACTCTCCTATGTGGCGTCGCTCTTCCGTTGTCTTTTGCATTATAAGCCGTATAAGGTTAAAGCGGAGATAAACGGCGAACTCAAAGAATACAGTTGCATTATGATAGGCGTGTGCAACGGCACGCAGATAGGCGGAGGAATAAAGCTCTCGCCCGAATCCAAGCCCGACGACGGCAAGCTCGACGTCATGATAATAGAAAAACCCAAACACACGCCCACGCTATTTGTTATGCCGAGTTTCATAAAAGGCAAACACATGGGCAAGCAATACTCCAAGCATATAATTTGCGAAAGCGTCAGGATAGAAACGCCCGCGCCCGTACAGCTCGACGGCGAAATATACTACGATCTGGATTTTAACGCAAGCATAGTCAAGGGCGGACTCAAAACATTTGCGGTAAGCGAATAATGAATAAACTGTACAACGATATCATAAAAACCATACCGTCGCCCGATCTTCGGGAGTACCTAAAACGGCACGATTTCCGATTTACCGAGTCGGAACTCATTAAAATAATCTACTCGTGTTCTCGCGAGTACGACGAGACGATATCGCTATTACGTAGAGCAGAAACCGAGTTTAACGGCAAGCGCGAAAGAGCGCACGCCAAAAAATTAGCCGACAACTTAAAGCGCAAGTTCGACGCGTTCATGCTGGCGGACAGCGATCACGTTTACGAAACCGAGATCAAATGCAATCCCGACGATATCGAGGACACGTACATAAACAAAACGTTCGACGACGCCGTACAAACGTTGAAAATGTTTATAAAATGCTATTCGGACGTCGGACTGAAAGACGGCGAAAATTCCCGATACACAATAACAAAAAAGACGACGACGCGCGCAATGCGCCCGAGCGATATTTACCGCGAAAAAGTGGGCGCCGTAGGACAGTGCATACTCGGCAGGCGTTTTAAAATATTATATGTGGACATGTACGCTTACGGAAACGAAAAACCGTGCCGTCGCGGGACTTGGTGCTGCGACGAATGTAAAGACCCTTGCGCTCACGGAATATTCCCCGCCTATCCGCATTTTCTCGAAAAGTACGACCTCGTCGGATATCACATGTCCGCCGACCCTCGACCTTGCAGCGCTTCGTACGGTATATTGGCTAACGATATGACCGAGCGCAACTACGATTCGTACGTGATAGATCTGGACAACAAATACATAAAAGAACGCAACGCGGCGTATCGAGACGAAAACGGATATTACAGGGTCTTCGACGCGCACGAGCACCCCGACTACTGCTATATTTTCAAACCCGACCCCGCCGCACTCCCAGACGGAGTGTACGACGATTATATTTATGCGAGAGAAGAGATAAAAAAGATCGATGAAGCTATCGCTCGCGAAGAGTAAATTCGCGCATTAAATTCGGTCGCACAACAATCGGAATACGGCATGACTTTTAGTCGCGCCGTATTTTTTGTATAATACGAATTTTACATTGTTTTAAAGCGACCGCCGTCCATTTTACATAGATTTTACATACAGTTTACATAAGCGTGATAGTTTCGTTTGCCTTTTTACATTAGAATAGAATTATCGAATATTAAAGCATGCAAAGGAAACATTATGGGACTTGTCGAAGCGATAATAACACTACTTGCCGGCACGGGCGTATTTATGGTCGGCATGAAATTGATGAGCGACGGACTCGAACACGGTGCAGGCGGCGGACTTAAAAAACTGTTCCGCAAGATAAGCGGCAATCGTTTCGCGGGCGTGGGCGTGGGCGCGGCGGTCACCGCCATAATACAATCGAGCTCTGCGACAACGGTTATGGTGATAGGCTTTGTAAACGCAGGCATAATGACGCTGTTGCAGGCAACGGCTATCATCATGGGCGCTAATATCGGCACGACCATTACAGGCATTATCGTCGCGTTTTCTTCGTTTAACGTAGGGCTCTATGCGACGGCGCTAACGCTTGTCGGAGTATTTATTACGCTGTTCGGCAGAAAGGACAAGATAAAGACAGTCGGCAATATCCTATCGGGGCTCGGTCTGATTTTCGTAGGGCTTTCCATGATGAGCGGCTCTTTGAAAAACTGCGAAGAGATACGCGCGGCGTTCTCTTCCCTGTTTGCCGCGGTCGACTTTCCGTTATTGCTTATATTATTGGGCGCCGTATTCACCGCGCTAATACAATCGTCGAGCGCGGCGACGGGTATAATAATAACTCTCGTGTCGCAAGGCGTACTGTCCGTAGAGGGCGCGTTGTTTATAGTTATCGGCACGAACATAGGCACGTGCGTGACCGCGCTATTGGCTTCGATAGGCGCGACGGTAAACGCGAAACGGGCGGCGCTCATCCACCTTATGTTCAACCTCATCGGCTCCGTCGTATTCGCGGCGATCATCTGGCCGCTTTCGGGGCACGTTGTCATGTTTTTGGGCTATCTCGCGCCCAACGCCATGACAATGCAGATAGCTTGGTTCCATATCTTTTTCAACGTCATTACCACCCTGCTCTTGATACCGTTCACCAAACAGCTGGCAAAATTCGCGTCCGTCATGATCCCCGATAAACATAAAGACGCAGAACAGCTAAAACTGTTTTATATCGACGACAGAATACTTCAGACCCCGTCCATCGCTCTCGAGCAAACCGTCAAAGAAGTCGTGAACATGGCGGAGATAGCGCGCGAAAACTTAAACCGCGGCTTTAACGCCGTATGCACGGGCAAAACGACCGAAAAAGAAAAACTGTACGCAGAAGAAAACAAGATCGATTTTATCAATACGGGAGTGGCGGCATTCCTCATCAAACTGTCGGCGCAAAGCGTCGGTGAAAGCGACGAAAAAGTAATAGGCTCGCTTCACCACGTGATCGGCGATATAGAGCGTATAGGCGACTATGCAAAAAACTTCATGGAACGCGCAGAAAGTATGCAGGGACTCGGGATAGCGTTTTCCGAACAGGCGCAGAGCGAGCTCCGCCTTATGTACGACAAAGTCGAAAGCATGTTCGGAGACGTTTTGAAAGTGTTTTCCAATAGAGACGCTACGGGACTTGCTTCCGTTTCGGAAACGGAAGCGCTGGTGGATAAGCTCAAAAAAGAACTCAATCAAAAACACGTGGAAAGGCTAAACGCAGGCAGCTGCTCGGTGGAAAAAGGTATCTATTTCTACGCTATAATCTCGGAGCTCGAACGCACGGCGGACCACCTTATAAATATAGCGTACTCCATTAAAAACCCGTCGGGTTCGGAAGATATAAAAATCGAAGCTTATGCCTAAACCGTTGTGTATGATAGGAAAATCCTGTATAATAAAGCGTGAGGTACGTCTATGAAAAAATGTATTTTCGCAGTTGACGACGAAGAAAACATACGCGAACTGTACGGAGTAGCTTTAAAAAGCGCGGGGTTCGACTGCTTTTGCTTTGTGGACGGCGACAGTCTGTTTGCCGCTTTAAAAAACGACAAGCCCGATCTTATCCTTTTGGATATCATGCTCGACGGAGCGGACGGCTACTCGATATTGCAAAAACTTAAAGACTCGCCCGCAACGCGAAACATACCCGTTATCATGGTCTCCGCAAAGGGCGAAGAGATAAGCAAGGTCAAAGGCTTGAATATGGGCGCAAACGATTATATCGCAAAGCCGTTCGGCGTATTGGAGCTTGTCGCACGTATCAACGCCAACTTGCGCAAAACCGACACGTATTCCGCGCTCTCCTATTCGGACGTGAATATAGACGAAGGCAAACATTCCGTCACGGTCGCGGATAAAACGGTAACGCTCACGCTAAAAGAATACGAGCTTTTGAAACTACTCGTTATAAACGCGCCCAACTTGGTATCGCGCGAGACGATGATAAACACGGTTTGGGGCGAAAATTATCTGGGCGAAACGCGGACGCTGGACATACACATTGCCTCTTTGCGTAAAGCCCTGTCGGAAAGCAGTGCGTCAATAAACACCGTTCGCGGCGTCGGGTACTTTTTGAAATGAAAAACAAACTTATAATCTACAACGTAGTTATGACGGTGATCGTGCTTGCGCTCATGCTCGGGTTCGGGTTAATGGTAACAAACAGCAACAACCGCGACATAAACGAAAGAAAAATAAAAGATATAACCGCCGTATACGTAGCTAATTTCGACGGTGATATAAACTTTGCAAAAGACGAGGACGTTCGCGTCACGTTGATCGACGCAGACGGTAAAGTAATAAAAGACAGCGGCGCCGCCGAGATAGAAGAAAATCATCTCTACCGCGAAGAAATAAAAGCCGCGGCGATAGACAAACCCAAAGTGGTCATTCGCAACAGCGAAACGCTCGGCAAAGAGATGATGTACTACGCCGAAAAAATACCGTACGGCGACAGCTACATGTTTATAAGGGTGGCTATCCCGACGGAAAGCATAAAGTCATACGCCGTTAAGTCAATAGTGCCTATGATATTCATTCTTCTCGGCGTATGGGTATGCTCTATCGTCGCGAGCGTGCTGTTGAGCAACGTATTGCTAAAACCTTTAAAACAAGTCAAATACGGACTGACGCAGATAGAAAACGGCACTTATCGCAAGATCACGCCCGCCACCGGCGACAGCGATATCAACGAGATACTCGTCGGCATAAACGATCTGAGCGAAAAACTGCAATCGGGCATATTAAACGCGCGCGACGAAAAACAAAAACTCGATTACATTCTTGCCAACATAAGCGACGGTATCGCCGTGTTCGACGATAAACTCAACATCGTTATCGCAAACAAGAGCCTGGAAAACACTTTCGGCGTAAACGGCGTTGTCGGTAATTCCGTCGACGCGCTGACCGCCGATACCGCGTTCATAAATGCCGTGCGCGACTGCGCCGAAAAAAAGAACGACGCTATATTCGGACTCAAAGCGATAGGTCGCTACTATCTGTGCTCCGTGCATTATACCGACAACGATCTTATAATAGCAGTGCTCACCGACGTCACGCAGGAAAAGAACAGCGAAAAAATGCGTTTGGAATTTTTCGCCAATGCTTCGCACGAGCTCAAAACGCCGCTGACGACGATAAAAGGTTTTAACGACATGATCTCTTTGCAGGCAAAAGAGCAAGCGATATTGGACTACTCCTCTCGCATAAGCAAAGAGATAGACAGGGTCATCAATCTTTTGGGAGATATGCTCGATCTCAGCAAGCTTGAAAATTCTCAGGTAAAACTCGAAAACGTAGCCGAAGTAGACCTTGCGGAAATAGCAGCTGAGGTCAAAGAGAGCCTGACGCACGCGGCAAGCGAGCGCAATGTGGAAATAACGGCGTGCGGCGACGGAACGGTAAAAGCCGAACGCGAGCATATATATGAGCTTATCAAAAATCTCGCCGAGAACGGCGTTCGCTATAACAACGCCGGAGGAAAAGTCGAAATAAAAATCGAAAGCATAAACGGTAAGACCAAACTGACCGTCGCGGACAACGGAATAGGCATCGACCAAAAACATCAAAGCCGTATATTCGAACGCTTCTATCGCGTGGATAAATCGCGTTCGCGCGCTACCGGCGGCACGGGTCTCGGGCTTGCGATAGTCAAGCACATATGCGAACTGTACAATGCCGAGCTCACGCTAACGTCCAAGCTCGGCGCGGGAACGACGGTGACTGTCGTCTTCGATAACGCATAAATTCGCTTTGGTAAATTCGTTTCGTTTTTAAAAATTAAAAGTATTAAACCACTAACGTTTTTTGATGGACTTGTAACCTATCACGCGCTTGGACTTATCGACCGAATCGGGTTTAGCGCCGTTCGATTCGGTCGGGATTGCCGCGCTCGGCTCTTTATCTGATTCGTCGGCAACGGCGCTCTCATCGGCATTTGCGGGCTTTGACGGCTGTCTTTTTGCAAGAGATGGCGCGCCGACCGTTTTTCCCGCCCCCGAAGCAGACGCTCTCGCCGTCGCGGGTGCAACTGTTGTTTTTTGTAATTTCTCGACTGTCGGCGTCGATACGGGAGCGTCGTCAGTCGGCGCTATCCGATATGGAGCTACAATATCGGCGGTCGCCGTAACGGGCTCGGGCTTCTCGATCTCTTCGATCTTTTGCGGCGCATACGGCGGAGTTTTTATGCTCTCGTCAAGCGACGGTGCTACGGTCTGCTTTACCGTCTTATCTTCGTCTTTCGTATCTTCGGGTAATTTCACGCCCGAATCGAGCGAAGCTTTTTCTTCGCTTTCGAGCTTGTCGGTATTATATAAATACAGCCTCTCGAAAAGTTCTATTTTGCTCTTTATGCGAGCAAGGACTTTCATATCTTTGTCGTCGTCGAACCCGCGGTACTCGTCCCAAATATCATTTACGCTTTCGTAATATCTATTCACAAACTCGGACTGTCCGCGCGCTTTGAGCTCGGCTACGAGCTTATCTTCCATATCGACTATCTCGAACGAACCCGATTCGCGCAGTCTCTCGGGCGCTTTTGTTTCGACGGACAAAGTCTCGGCGCTGTCGCAGTCATCTACTATCTGCGCCTTGAGCGTTCCGTTCTTTACCGCCAAACTTATCCGGTCGCCTATTACGTACGATCTGCACGCATTAGCGGTCACGATCTTTCCGTCATCGGTCTGAGCCTTGACTTTATAAGTATCGCGCGCGACGCCGTTTACGGTCACCGTATAAGAAAGTTTACATTCGCTCACTTTGCCGTATGTATACGTGTATTTTTTTGGATCGAGCGGCGACGAATTCATCCTCTTGCTGCGTGCAGCCGCAATACCGAAAAAAACGAAACTCAAAACGAATATCGTAAAAAAAACAGCCACCCCGATACTCGTGTGCCCCGTTTCCATACAAATGATTATGGTAGGGATCGCCATGAAAAACAATATGGGTACGACGCAACCGAGCTTACTCAATTTAAGCACGCCTTTCGATCCGCCGGAACCTCCGCTACTCGACGATGACCCGCTCAGAGCTTTAACATAGCTGTCGACCGAAGTTCCTTTTTTATGCTGTTCCGCCATAAACGCTGCGGCTTTCTTTTCGTATTCTTCGATATGCTCGTTCAGTCTGTCGATAGCCCCGTCCACTTCGTCGAAGTAGTCTTCCCATAGCTTATCGGCTTTGTCGGAATACTCCGCATCGAGGTCCCACGCTTCGATATCCATTAAAAGATCGGTAAGAGCTCTTTCCCGCTCTTCCGTCTCGTCGAACCTGTCGTCATTTTCGTCTTCATAGTTTTCTTCTTGATCCATAACGAATAAGCAACCTCCGTTGTAATCGGCTATTATATTCTATCACAACGGGCGCGGCGCGTCAACTTTCTCTTTTGAAAAATCTATCAAAGCGGCATAAATATAGCCGTTTTATTCTTTATCCTTAGAGCTTTGACCGACGAGCTCGCGATACGCCTTTTTGAGCGCGGCAAGATGCATTCTCTCGTCGAGTATGATTCGGCTTATTAGATCGGTAAGCGTTGTGTCGGTTAGTTTTGCGAGTATGCACTCATATATTCTTATAGCTTCCGACTCGCCCGCTATGTCCGACGCAAGCATTGCCGCTGGCGAAACGGAATAATCCACGCATCCCGCCGAAAAGAATTCGCATTTATTTGGCGGACGGCGCGAAAACACGGGCGACACGCCCAAGCGCGAAAGTGCTTCGCCGAGTAAATGCAAATGGTGCATTTCCGCTACCGCTATGCTCATGAGCAGTTCCGAATTTTGTTTGTCGCCAAGTTCGGAAAAACTCATCGAGTGGAATATGTATTGCAAAATAGCCGTCAACTCGCTGTGTATATCCGCATACGCGGGCGAAATGACCGTAGCGTCTTTAAAGTTGGGCTTTATGCCCGCAAGATCGGGATAAGGTAAATTTTCCGACATAGCTCTCAACATTGCATGACCTCCGATTTTTGTCCATATTATATATGTTGCCTTTTCCATCCGCGCCACCCGTTTTTTCGTCAGCATTTGATCCGTATTTTGCTTGACAATATATCGAACGAAGAGTATAATAATTCATGGTAATTCGGTAGGAATTAAATGCAAGCATGCGAATGATACCGAGCTGCCGAGCGCAACCTACTATCGGAGAAGACTTATGATATACGTTGACAATGCCGCAACGACAAAAACGAGCGAAGCGGCGATAAAAGCCATGTTGCCGTACATGAGCGAGATATACGGCAATCCGTCCAGTCTGCACGAAATGGGTCAAGTCGCTGCGGAAGCGCTTTTTTCCGCGCGAAAGACCGTGGCAAACGCTTTGGGCGCAAAACCCAACGAGATATACTTTACGTCGGGCGGAAGCGAATCGGACAATCAAGCCATAATTTCTTGCGCCGAGCTCGGCGAGAAAAAAGGCAAAAAGCATATAATATCCTCCGCGATAGAACATCATGCCGTTTTGCACACTCTCGATAAACTGAGTAAACGCGGATTTAAAATCACTCTGCTCCCCGCAAACGCCGACGGCATAGTAAAGCCGTCCGATCTCGAAAAATCTATCACGGACGACACCGCGCTAGTGACGGTCATGTATGCAAACAACGAGATAGGCACGGTGCAGCCGATTGCCGAACTCGGCGCTATATGCAAAAAACACAAGATACCGTTTCATACCGACGCCGTTCAGGCTGTGGGTCACCTGCCGATAAACGTAGTAAACGACAATATCGATATGCTCTCGCTTTCCGCGCATAAGTTCGGAGGACCGAAAGGCGTAGGCGCGCTTTATGTACGCAACGGCGTCGCGCTCTCGCCTTTTATCAACGGCGGCGCGCAAGAGCGCGGAAAACGCGCAGGCACGGAAAATCTGCCCGCTATTGTCGGAATGGCGACGGCGCTTACCGAATCGATATCGACTATGGACAAAACGTCGAAAAAGCTTATCAAGCTTCGCAACGAACTTATACAAGGGCTTCTCGCTATTCCCCACTCCGTGCTTAACGGCGACGCAAAAAACCGTCTTCCCGGCAACGTCAATATTTGCTTCGAGGGAATAGAGGGCGAAGGACTTTTACTGCTTTTGAGCGACGCGGGAATATGCGCGTCGTCCGGCTCGGCGTGCACGTCGGGCTCGCTCGATCCCAGTCACGTACTGCTCGCAATAGGCAGACCGCACGAAATAGCGCACGGCTCGCTGAGACTTACTCTCGCCGCCGACAATACCGAATCGGACGTAAAATATATCATCAAATCGACTGCCGACGTCGTAGCCAAGCTTCGCGCGATGTCGCCGGTATGGAAAGACTTACAGGAGGGCAAACGCAACTATGTTATACAGTGAAAAGGTAATGGATCACTTCCGCAATCCCCGCAACGTCGGTGAGATCGAAAACGCCGACGGAGTTGGCGAAGTAGGCAACGCCAAGTGCGGCGACATTATGAAGATCTATCTCAAGATCGAAAACGATATCATAACCGATGTCAAGTTCAATACGTTCGGCTGCGGCAGTGCGATAGCGTCAAGCTCGATGGCTACCGAAATGATAAAGGGCAAACCCATTTCCGAAGCTTTGGAACTGACGAATAAAGCCGTCGCCGAAGCGCTCGACGGACTGCCCGCGCACAAGCTCCACTGCTCCGTTCTCGCAGAAGAAGCCATAAAAGCGGCTATAAAAGACTATTACGACCGCAACGGCATCGAGTACGACCATTCGCTCTTTCCCGAAGAGTCGTGCGCGCACTGCCATGAATAAACAGCGCGACGATAAGCATTAAACATCAAGGCACAAAAAATCCGAACGCATTGTTCGGATTTTTTCTTGCAAAATATTTAGGGCGTTTTTCAGTCGTCCGACTTTTTCTCGAACAAGTCCGCGCCTACGCCGCATATCGGGCAAACGTAGTCGGCGGGCAATTCGTCGCCGTAGTATACGTAGCCGCACACCGTGCACACCCAAGCGGTTTTGCCGCTTTCTGTCTTTACTTTCGTAAGCTCCTCTTTATGCTCGCGGTAATATCCGTAGCTCATGGGCTCGCCCGCGTTGGTAACATCGCACTCGACTACCCTGCCTATAAAAAGCGTGTGAGTATCGTTATCGATCTCGTCGACTTTCTCGCAGATCAAATATCCGAGCGCGCCTTTTATCACGTTTAATCCGAGGATCTGCGTGACGTCGGCTTTTTCAAACTTATTGGTTTCACGCATCGACTTAAAGCCAAACGTGGGAATGACCGACGAGTCGGTATTTGTCCCGAGTATGGAAAGCGCGAACGTGCCGTTCTTTTTGATAAGCTCGTTGGTGTAATTCTTTTTCATTACCGCGACCGAAACGAGCGGATGGTCGCCTATGCTTATCTGTGAAACGGCGTCGACGACACAACCGCCGCCGTTGGCGGTGAGAACATACATTCCGTGCGTAAGACTGTCAAGTATCCGAGGATCTTTCATACATACCTCCGTATAAAGTATTCGATCATACTGTTTGTTCGCTTTATATAATATGCTCAAATCGACTGCATACGATACTTCATCATAATACTTAACTGAAATGCGCGAACGGGCGTTATTCGCCGTCACCCTCCAGCTTACGCGTTTGGTCTGCAAGCCGCAAAGCTTCCACCATTTTATCGAGATCGCCGTTCATGAATTCGTCTATGCTGTACAGCGTATAGCCTATACGGTGATCGGTAACTCTGCCTTGCGGAAAGTTATAAGTGCGTATACGCTCGCTGCGGTCACCCGTACCGACCTGCCCTTTACGGAGCGAAGCGTACTCTTCGTCTTTCTGCCCCTGAAAATGATCGTAAAGCTTTGTAGCAAGCACCTGCATGGCGCGCTCTTTGTTCTTGGTCTGACTGCGTTGGTCTTGACACGTGACGACAATGCCCGTCGGGAGGTGCGTTATCCTTATCGCGGAATCGGTCTTGTTTATATGCTGACCGCCCGCGCCGCTCGACCTGTACGTATCTATCTTCAAGTCTTTTTCGTTTATTTCGATATCCACCGTTTCGGCTTCGGGCAAGACCGCTACCGTAACGGTAGAAGTATGCACTCGCCCCTGCGTCTCGGTAACGGGCACGCGCTGAACGCGATGTACTCCGCTCTCAAACTTCAAAAACGAAAACACGTCCTTGCCGCTTATGCCGAACACCGCTTCTTTTACGCCGCCGAGCTCCGTATCGTTGAGCGAGATATCCTCGACGCGCCAGCGCTTGCGCTCTGCGAACATCTTGTACATTCTGCAAAGCTCCGCCGCAAACAACGACGCTTCCTCGCCGCCCGCCGCGGGGCGTATTTCGAGCACGGCGTTCTTGCCGTCGTTGGGGTCTTTTGGCAACAGCATTATTTTGAGCGCTTCGACTATCTCTTCGATACTCTTTTCGAGCGCGCTCACTTCTTCTTTAGCGAGCGCGGCAAGCTCTTCGTCGTCCGCTTTGAGCATATCCACGGCGTCGGCATGATCGCGCTCCGCTTTTTTCAGCTCGGCGTATTTTTCGACTATAGGTTCGAGTTCGCTGCGTTCGCGACAAAGCTCCGCCCATGCCTTGTTGTCGGCAATGACCGCGGGGTCCTGAACCTTGTTCTCAAGCGTTTCAAAACGCGTTACTATCGCGTCGAGTTTATCCGTCTTTATTTCTCGCATATAACGATCCTATCCTTTCCGTCGAGATCTTTTTTGATACTGCATTTACCTATCGCGGAAAACAGCTCGCAAACCGCAGCCGCCTGATCGTAACCGACTTCCGCTATTATCGCGCCGCCGTCGTTGAGAAAGTCCCCCGCTTTTTCGGCTATCGTTCTGTAAAAATCGAGTCCGTCCGCGCCGCCGTCCAGAGCGATACGCGGTTGCGACGTCACTTCAGCTTGGAGCGCGTCTATCTCGTCGGTGCGCACATACGGCGGATTGATCACTATCATATCGAACGTGCCGTCGAGCGCGTCGAACATGTCAGACTTGACAACGGACACGCCGAGCCCCGCGAGATTGTCCTTAGCCACAGCAAGCGCGTCGTCGCTTATGTCCGACGCAACGATATCGGCTTGAGTATTTTTTGCGAGATATGCGGCGATACAGCCCGAGCCCGTGCAAAGATCGAGCACGCGCGCTTTGCTCTCGCCTACGCGCTCTGCGGCGCATTGCGCGAGCACTTCGGTCTCGAACCGCGGTATAAGCACGCGCTTATCCACTTTGATCTTTATTCCGCAAAAATCGGCGTTGCCCAACACATAACATAGCGGCTCGCCGCCGAGTAGCCTGTCTGCATACTCGTTGGCTTTTTTGACTATGCCCGTTTTGACGCGCGCGACGGAATCGAGTTCGCTGCGCTTTTTATCGAGTAGCTCGCAGTATATCCAATCGGCGTCCTGCGGGTTTTCGGAAAGTTTCTCGCGCAGTTTATTGCGTTCGTCGCGGAACTCGCGCTCGTAAAACTCGATAGTCGGCTTGTTCTCGTCCGCATCCAGCTCCAATACCGCGTTAAACGCCGCGATAGCCACTTCCGCCATATCGTCGTCGGGAATGGCCGTGGAAAGCTTTTGAAGCGCAAGCCCGGGCGCTCTTATTGCGTTGGTAAACTTATTGTCGGGAAGCATGGCAAGCCCGCGTAATAACTCGTACGACAGCCCCGCTATTATCGGCAACAAAGCCAATCTTATGAGAAGCGTAAAGAAAAAGTTTTCAAAAAGATTCGTGTATGCCGAGAACAGAGAAAACACCCAATTTAACAGAGCGTACACAAGTATGGCGAACATCACCACAAAAAACAGAAAAGTCGTTCCGCAACGGTTATGCTTGGTAGAACAGCTTTGCACGTTTTCTACGGTAAGCGGAAGATTGCGCTCGTAGCAGTTGATCGTGCGGTGCTCCGCGCCGTGATACATAAACGTGCGCTTTATATCGGGCATGAGCCTGACCAGCGCAAGATACAAAACGAACAGAACGAGCCGAGTACAGCCCTCTATTACGGATATGACCGCGACGTTGTCAAAAGTCGTCCAACGCTTTATCGCCCACCCGACAAACCACGGCAACGCGATAAAAAGCCCCACCGCGAGCACGACGCCCAAGATGACCGCAAACGCCGTACCGCCTTTCGACAACGACTCGTCTTCGGGCGAACTGACTTCCGCAGACTTAAGAAGAGTCCGCATGCCCACGACCAGCGAGTTTATAAACACAGCCACGCCGCGGACAATGGGTATCTTGCGCACTACGCTCGGCTTTTTCAGGCGTTCGGTCTGAAGCTCGATCTCGCCGTCGGGCGCACGCACCGCCATTGCGACGGACGACTTTCCGCGCATCATTACGCCTTCCATCAACGCCTGTCCGCCTATGAGCGTACGGCGCGTCTTTTTTGCGGTATCATATTTATTGTCTTTTTCTTTTTTATCTTTCATTTTATAAAAAAACCGAAGCATGCCACTTCGATTTATAGAAAAACGGCGGACGAAAAAATCGCCCGCCGCATTGGAATAGCTATTTGCCGGCTTTACCGGAACGCTTGTTGAATACGTCTATACGACCGCCGGTATCGGCTTGCTTTTGCTTGCCGGTATAAAACGGGTGGCACTTGGAGCAAATATCTACCTTTACGACGTCGCCCTTTTGAGTGGAGCCCGTGACGAACTTAGCGCCGCACGCGCACTCAACGGTGACTTCGTGATAGTCGGGATGAATACCTTTTTTCATAATGAACCTCTTTTAGTGGACTTTTAACTTATTGATTATACACCGTAACATAAAAGTATGTCAAGCGTTTATCGCAACAAATTCGGCTATGTGCGCGCAAACGGTCTTAATTCTCGAAAGTCGCTTCCAAAATATCCAAGAACATTTCCTTGAAAACAGTGAATATCCACTTCTCTGCGGCTTTTCTCGTATCGAACTCATCGGACAGTTTGAGCGTATCCAAAAGATCCTTGCCGTTGTAAAGATCGGCTACTATCTGAGTATAGTACGTTTGCGTATCGAATTTTGTGGCGGGATAATAGACTGTGCCCGCTACAAACTTACTCGGCATGGAATATGCGTCGCGCTTTATCGTGTTGCAATAATAATCGAACCCCTTGTCGGGCTTTTCCTCGCATTTGAGCACACACTTGGATTTATTGAACTTGAATACTTTATCTTTACCCATATCAAATCTTTACAAGCAATTTCTCGACCGCGGCAGAAGTATCTAGCGCGTTCTCTATAGCCGTCGGAACGTCGGCAAACGGCACTACTCTCGTGCTTATCATTTCGGTGGATACCGTGCGATTAGCAAGCATATTTATCGCGGAAGGATAGTTCTTGCCGCAATCGGTAACGGTAACGAGTTCGAGATTTTTTTCGACAAACGCTTTAAGACTGCATTTTAAGTCTTGACCGTACGGGCGCCCGACTATAGCGACACGTCCGTGCTTTTTACAAAAATCGAACACGTTGTGAAGCGGGACGTCCGACGACGGGATAAACGCGCAAGCATCCGCCATGTGTCCGCCCGTAAGCGCAAGAACCTTTTTGGTAACGTCTTCCGTAATTGTGTTGGCAGTGTAATACACGCCCGCCGCGCGCGCGGCGTCCAAAAGCTCCTCGTGCATATCCACGACTATAGGCACAGCCTGATAATACATGGCGACCTGCGCGAGTATTATTCCCACTATAGTAGCGCCCACTATTATTATATGCTCGCCCTTTTCTACGTTCAACCGCGAAAGCACGTTTATAGCCATAGAAGTATGCTCTGTGAATATCGCTTCTTCGTCTTTGAGCCTATCGGGTATCGCAAACACGTCATCTGCGGAAACGACCGAAAAGTCGCTCAAAAAACCGTCCTCGCCTACGCCGAACACGGACGGCTTTTCGCAGTCGTAGTACCTGCCGTCCTTACATGCCTTGCAGTTGTGACAGCTTGCCTGCGGGTATACGACGACACGGTTGCCGCGCTGCAGACCCGCGACAGATCTTCCCACTTCGGAAACAAACCCGACGCACTGTCTGCCGGGTATGATCGGGTACTTAACGCCCGTCGCCTCGCCCGAAAGCGCGGAAAGATCGGTGTGCGTCAATCCGCAAATGAGATTTTTAAGCTTAATGCAGTTATCGCCGACAGGCAAAGCTTCCATTTCCTCGAGCTTTACCGTATGCGGCGCGCTTATTCTGTAAGCTTTCATAAAAGTGTCCGCCTAACTCTTTGCGTCGAAGCAAACATCGTATAGTTCGATCCCGACGCTTTATTTGCTACATTATATCACAAATCATATAAAATATCAACTGTTTTAAAAAGGGCTTTTATGTCGCGAAAAAAGGGCGATATTTGCTGTGTTGTAAATCAAACACCCGTGTCTTTGCACAGTGTCACATGACAAACGGCAAAACTTAGGCATATAAAAAAGCCGACGCGAGTCGGCTCGTTTATATGCGGAGAAAAACTTTTACTTATCATCGTTTTGAGGCAGCACGGTCAACGGATCGACGTGCTTTCCGTCTTTTTTGATCTCCAAGTGCAGGTGTGCGCCGGTATTGAGCTCCGACATGCTCGTCGCCGCTACGCCGAGCTTATCGCCGCCTTTTATGACGTCTCCGACGTGGACGGACACTTCGTCGCCGAGCGATTTATAAACGGACACCAAGCCGTTCGCATGCTCGACGGTCACGACCGTGCCTTCGAGCGTAGTCTTTTCTATGCTCTTGACGGTGCCGTCCAAAATAGACACAACGTCGCCTTCGCCGACAAAATCGACGCCGGGGTGATACTTCCATATTTCGAGAGTATCCCACCACTTGAGGTTATCGTAAGCGTAATCGAGTCCTACCTGCGAACCCGTCATAGGCATAACGACCTTCGGTTCTACGTCGACGACAGGGGGTTCGACGGGCGCGGTCACGGGTTCGGAGTCGGGCAACGAAAACACCACCGATACGGCTACTATTGCGGCTACAGCCACGACAGACGCGGCAACAACGGCTGCGCGCCAATGTCTTTTGAAAAAGTTTTTCTTTTTGTCCTTTGTGCTCGATTGATAGGTTTTCATGTTTTCTGTCCTCCGTAATTTTGATTATTGCCGCCTTTTCGCGGCTTATACATCCAAAATAAAATTTTTAATACGAGCCCTCGAGAATAGGAGTTCCGATCGCTATATACCCGTCGCGATACGCCGCCATAACGTTGTACTCGCCGTAGCAAGCGTATGCCCCGCCTGCGCACACTCTCGGACTATACGCATAAACTATCGTCACGCCGTCGGCGTCCTCGACGCGCACCACTTCCGCTCCCATCCTTTTCAGTTCGTCGTACATATCTGTCTTGCTGCCTTTTATATCGTAACGCACGGTACTGTCCGCGGCATAGCAAAACCCGTCCGCGCGACCGCTAGGGCTGTTGTCTGCGTAAAGCGTGCCCCTGCCCGCAAGCGGACTGAACCACACCCCGACGCCTATCATGCCGAGAGCGACGGCAATAAAGAATACAGCGAGTTTTTTCATGGCAAATATTATTAACGTATCGCGGATTTTTAATCGCGATTATTTTATCGATTTTGCACAAAAAAACGGACGCTATATCTGCGTCCGCTCTTGTACACTTTATTTATCCGCGTTATTTCACGCTTCGGGTTCGGGCTCTTTCGTGACTGCGCCCGCCAGTTTGAACAGTTTTACGGTATTTTCGACGGTCTTTTCCTTGGCTTCCGCACCGTAGCGGTTGACGTCCGTAAGGCTTTTCGGACCGTGATGCAAGCACAGCGCGCCGTTGACGCAACCGCCCTCACACGCCATACCCTCGAAAAAGTTGTACGGCGACCGCCCTACTTTAAGCATCAAAAGCTGCTTTTTGCATTCTTCGAGCCCGCTCATAGCTATCGGCGCGGCTTTGAAGCCGCTCTTTTCGGCAAGCGCGGCAACGCCCTCGGATAACCCGCCCGAACGCGCGAATATCCGTCCGTAGTACGACGCGTTGTCGAGCACGGTTTCAGGCAAAGTCGAAACATCGATATTGCGCGCGTCGAGGAACGCTTGAAGTTCCTCAAACGATATCACACAGTCCACAAACTCTTTTGCGGCGTCCGATTGGAACTCGAATTTTTTGGAAGTGCACGGACCGACAAATATGACCTTGCCCGTGGGGTCCATTGTTTTGAGCAGTCTAGCTGCCATAACCATGGGCGAAGGCGTGGACGACACGTACTTTTTGAGATCGGGGAAATTGATCTCGACAAACTTGACAAAGCTCGGACAGCAAGAAGACGTAAGAACGCCGCGCTCTTTGAGCTCCTCCGCTTCTTCGCTGAGTGTCATGTCCGCGCCGAGAGCGGTCTCTACTACGTCGAAGAACCCGAGCTGTTTCATGCCGCTCACGACCTGTTCAATCTTGGCGTAATTAAACTGCGCTACTATTGCGGGCGCTATGAGCGCGTACACTTTGTACTTTTTGTTGTTTTCGGAACCCTTTAATATATCAAGCGCGTCGAGTATGTACGACTTATCCGCTATCGCGCCGAACGGACACTGATAAACGCACGCGCCGCACCCGACGCATTTATCGTTGTTTATGACAGCCTTTTTATCCGCGTTCACACTGATCGCATTGGCTTTGCAGCTCGCTACGCACGGACGCTTTTGCAGGATTATGGCGTTGTACGGACAGGCTTGCGTGCACTTGCCGCACTCGATGCATTTTTCCTTATCCACTACGCAACGTTTATCGACGATCGTAATGGCGTTTTTGGGGCAAACCTCCGCACAGCGGTGCGTGATACAGCCGCGGCATGCGGGCGTTACGAACACGCCGTTCACCGGGCACTCGTCGCACGCTATGTCTATTACTTCGACCACGTTTTTATTGGTCTTGTCGCCGCCCATGGCGAGCTTTAACCGCTCTTGCAATATGGCGCGCTCTTTGTATACGCAACAACGAAGCGACGCTTTGGGTCCGGGCATTATCTTGATAGGTATATCGTGATAAATGCTGTTGTCCAGCCCTTTATCGTAAGCGCATATAAGCTCTTTTAAGACCTTATATTTAAGTTCTTGTACTGCGGTGTCGAAAAGTCTGTTTTCCATAATGTTTCCTAGTCGTAGCGCACGGTAACCTTTTTACCCATGCGTTTTAAGTTATCGGCAAGTTTGTCGATTAGTTTGAGCTTCATCGTCGTCTCAATGGGCAGTCCGGTATGAGCGTTGTTTACCGCCTGTCCCACGAAAAAGTTTACGTCCGTCGAGTCCTCGAACAAAAGCTGAGCGAGCAGCGACGCGCCGTCTTTTTTCTTAAATGTTTTCGCGGCGCAGTCGGACGGGCTCAGATATACGTCGGACAGTTCGAGCACCCGCCTGACCGTGACCACGCCTTCCGTCGTCAGGTCTATCCCGTCGATAAAACCTATCGGCGGGATCGAAGGGTCGGGGAAATCGAAACTCGTCCCCACTTCTTTCCCGAGTTGTCTCGCCACTATCTGAGAGCTTGTTCCGCCGCACACTACCTTTTTACCGGGTAGCGACATGAACTGCCGCACATACTCCGCGTCGTCCGCCTTGTTTACGGGCGGACCTACGAAAACGGACGTAGGCGCATGCTCTCTCACTTTGATACCGAGCACCGTAGTGTCGTCGCCCGGTTCGTTCATGTACAGCTCGTTGCACTCGCCGCACAGTACCGCAGAGATAGCGCGCGCCGACATATCGGGCTGAACGGCACGTTTCAAAAAGTCTTTGATCTGCGGGCGTTCCCACCCGAAGTTCATAAGCATGCCTATGCCCGCATGCTCCACGCCGTCGCTCGTTATGACTATTGCGTCGTTCGGTTTGAGGTCGAGTTTGGTTATGTATACGGTCTTGCCGCATATAACGGTCTTTTCGCGATCGAGGTCGCGCGCGTCGCCGCCGCGCAAAAGTATCGCGCCGGGGTTATCGAACTCCAGAAGTTCGCCCTTGCCGTCGTTGTTGATATGGCACACCGAAAACGTCGCATACGCCACGCCGCGCACCTTGCAAACGGGAAGCGACGCGATAAGCGTCTCGATGCAGTCGTTAAGCGGAACGCCCGCGGCGAGCATGGTGCAAAGTATCTTTGACGAAAGCGTCGCCAAGATATTGGCTTTTACGCCGCTGCCCATGCCGTCGCACAAAACGGCGGTAAGGTACTCGCCGTTGCGCGTGCACTCGACGCGGTCGCCGCAAAGCTCCTCGCCTTTTTTATTGAGCGACGTATAGCCGCTGTCGATAAAGTAACTCAATTCTTGTCCTCTATCATTGCGTTTTTAAGTTTCAAAAGCGCTATCTTGGTCTCGGCAGTAGTCTCGCCCAACAGCGAAGCTATCTCCTGCGCGACGCGCATTTGCTTTTCTATTACCGAGTCTGTGACGGACAGCGTGTCGCGCTTGACCTTGTCGAGCTCCGCGTCATAGTTGACTTTGTCGGTAACGTCGGTAAGCACTATGAGCAGGCTGTTTTCTTTTGCAAGCGGAACGATGTTTACATCCACATATTTATCGGTCTTATCTATGCGCAGTTTGTCCATTCTCGCGCCGACGCCGCTCTCGGCGGCTTTAAACGCCGTTGTAGGGTCGAAACAGTCGAACACGTATTCGGGCGAGGCTTGACCGATAAGCGCCGCTGCGCGACGGTTTATCTCGCTTATTTTGAGCTGTTCGTCGCAAACGATAATGCCATTGGGACTGTTTTCTATAATGACGTTGCCGAGCGATTCCGCTTTTTCGCGCATGTACGGAACGCACATTTCGACCTCGGCATAACCGTTTATTACAGCCCACGCTTTTTCTCTGCAAGTCGCGTAACCGCAAGCTCCGCAGTTGAGCTCGTCGCATTTTCGGGTCTTGCCCGTTTTTGCGAGAACCGATTCTATCTCGTCGTCGGTTGGAACTCTGTCGCCCGCTACCATAGGTTTATAAGTCGTTGCGAGCGACGGATACCCAGCCGCAACGTCCTTGGGCGCGCGGTTGGTATAATTGCGGATCCTGACGTTGGCGTCGACTATGCCGCCGCGGTGCGGTATAGCGCACGGACCGTTGACGCACGCGCCCTCGCATGCGTTTATCTCCAAGAACACGCCTTTTATGTTTTTAAGATCTTCGAGCGCGCTAGACAGCCTGTCTACGCCGTCTACCGCTATGTATTCGTACCCTTCGGGGAATTTATCAAACGACTTGATTATGCCGCGAGATATGGGATAGAACTTTGCCGCGAGCGCAGTGCCGCTACTTTCCGATACTTCAGCCGTCGCCGCCACTTCACGGACCTTATCGCCCGCCACAGTCTTACGCGCGGCAGGCTTGGCTGTCGCCGCGCTGTCTGCCGTTTCGAGCGTGATCCCGCGTTTCGAGAACAATCCGGTAAGCTCTTCAAACGTAAGCGCGCCCGCAATTATTCCGCTTTCGGCGGCTTCGCGTTTTTTGGCTATGCACGGTCCGATAAAGACTATCGTCGCTTTCGGATAGCGCGCTCTCAATATCTTTGCGTGCGCGACCATAGGCGAATCTACGGGCGCGAGGTATTTGAGCACGTCGTGATGATAAAGCTGTATGGCGCGATTGACCGCGGGGCAAGCCGAAGTGATAAGATTATCGTACTCGCCGCTCATGAGCAGTTTTTTGTACTCGAGCGTGACAGCCGCCGCGCCTTCGGACGTTTCGAACGCATCGGCAAAACCGAGCTTTTTAAGCGCGGCGCGGAACGGCTCGAATCCGTCCGTACCGAACGACGCCAAAAACGCGGGCGCGACCGACGCTATAACCGTCTTTTTTTCGAGCAACTTTTCGATAGCCGCGGTATCGTCATGCACGCTCTTTGCGTTCTGCGGGCACGCCTTGGTGCAGTGACCGCACAGTATGCAACGGCTCTCTATTATCTTTGCCTGAGAGCTACGCATATCTATCGCCTTTACGGGACACGAGCGCAAGCACTTATAGCAGTTTTTGCAATTTGCCTTTTGAAAATCGAGATAGAACATGACCTAACCCAAAAGAGGCAGTATTTCGCCCATAAATTTTTCTTCGGCGTTAGCGCCGTTTACGCCGAGTATGTATTTGTCGTCGGCTTTGACCGAAACGCCGTCCGCACAGCGCCCGAGACAAAAGCAGGCGCGAAGCTCTATCTTGCCCTCGGCATGTTCGGCTATAAGCTTTTTAAACGCTTCTATGACGTCGTAAGACCCCTTTAAGTGACAGGAACTGCCGACGCAAACGCTAAGTATCATGATTTTCCTCACTTTGTATATATTCGGTTAAAATTTTGCGGCGCGTACCGCATATTTGCGGCGGTCGTGAAAAACGACGTGCGCGCTTGATTGTGAGATAGACCGACGGCGGCGTTAAGTTTATATGAAACTCCGCGCCGCCGCAATCGGTCCTATGTTTATTCGTATTGACAGACGTCCACCCATTTGGAGAGCATTTCGCGCTCTTCGGGTCTGCCCTTTACCATTTGCGAAGCGGCAACTATAGGAAGCCACTGATCGACGTACTGCTGAGCGGTATCCGACTTCTTGCAGAACAGCGCCATGTATTCCTGCGCAAGTTCGTCCTTGCCGGCGAGCTTGAACAAAAGGTATGTTCTCGCCGTGTCCGCCGAAGCGTTGCCTATCGTGGCGTGCGACCAGTCGATGATGCACGCGCGGTCGTCTTCGGTAATGATAACGTTGGACGGGTTGAAGTCGCCGTGGCAGAGCTTGCTGTGCTTGGGCATGGAGTCGAGCCTTACGTGAAGCTCGTAACGCGTGGTGGCGTCGAGCCCCGACGCATCGATCTTGCGCGTGAACTTATCGCGCTGTTTGTTGAGGTTGGGCGCGGTAAGCCCGTGCATGGAAAGCTGGATATCGATAAATCTCTTTAAAAGCTCGCTTTGCTTTTTGGGATTCTCGTCCATTATCGACTGCAACGATTTGCCCTCGACATAATCCATAACGATGGCGAGCCTGCCGTCGTCGAGCCGCTTGACCTCGTGAACTTTGGGGATAAAAAGCCCCGTTTCTTCGACGCGCGTTTGGTTGAGCGCCTCGTTGAAAATATCGGACTTGCAATAATCGGCGGAGAAAACCTTATAGCACTTGTCTCCGTCGCGGTATACGGTCTTATTGGATCTTACCGCTATTTCCTTGACTGCCATGATTATTTACCCTCCTTTTTTCCGTAATACGCTTCGAGATACATCTCTTTGATCTCTTTGATAAGCGGATAGCGCGGGTTGGCGCCCGTGCACTGATCGTCGAACGCGTCGCGGCTCATATCGTCGAGCTTGGCAAGGAACACGTCTTCGGGCACGCCTGCGTCTTTGATAGTCGCGGGCAAGCCCACTTCCGCGCGAAGATCGACAAGCTTTTGTATGAGTTTATCGAATTTTTCTTGGTCGGTCTTGCCTTTTATGCCCACCATTTCGGCGATCTCGGCATAACGACGCAAGCAAACAGGGTGATCGTATTGCGGGAACGTGCCCATTTTCGTAGGCGCTTCCGCCGCGTTAAAGCGCATGATCTGCGGCAACAGCAAAGCGTTTGCCATGCCGTGCGGCAAATGATGGTACGCGCCGAGCTTGTGCGCCATGGAGTGACATACGCCGAGGAACGCGTTTGCAAACGCCATACCCGCCATGGTCGCGGCATACGCCATTTTCGCGCGCGCCGTTTCGTCTTTGCCGTTTTTATACGCCGCGGGCAGATAGTCGAATATGATCTTTATGGCTTCCTTGGCGATACCGTCGGTAAACTCGGTCGCCATGACGGAAGCTATCGCCTCCAAGCTGTGGACCATAGCGTCGTAACCGGAGTTTGCGGTAAGACCTTTGGGAATGCCCATCATGAGCTCGGGATCGCATATAGCCATCTTAGGCAAAAGCTCGTAATCGGCGATCGGGTATTTCATGCCCGTGCTCTCGTCCGTAATGACCGCGAACGGAGTGACCTCCGAACCCGTGCCCGCCGTGGTGGTGACCGCTACGAAGTATGCCTTCTCGCCCATCTTGGGGAAACGGTAAACGCGCTTTCTGATATCCATGAAGCGCATAGCCATATCCGCGAAGTCGACTTCGGGATGTTCGTAGAGCACCCACATTATCTTACCCGCGTCGAGCGCACTGCCGCCGCCGAGCGCAACGATCGCGTCGGGCGCGAACGTGCGCATGGCTTCCGCGCCTTTTTTGGCGGAGCCGAGCGTGGGATCGGGCTGTACGTCGGAGAACGTAGTGTTGACTATACCCATCTCGTTGAGACGGTCGGATATGAGCTTGCTGAACCCGCTCTTAAACAGGAATTCGTCGGTTACGATAAACACGCGCTGTTTGCCCATTTCTTTGAGCTCTTGAAGCGCGACGGGCAAGCAACCTTTTTTAAAGTAAACCTTTTCGGGTGCGCGGAACCACAGCATATTCTCTCTCCTTTTCGCTACGGTCTTGTAGTTTAACAAATGCTTGACTTGAACGTTTTCGCTTACAGAGTTGCCGCCCCACGATCCGCAACCGAGCGTGAGCGACGGAGCAAGCTTAAAGTTGTATATATCGCCGATACCGCCTTGTGCAGCAGGCGTATTGAGAAGTATACGGCAGGTCTTCATTGCCGCGGCAAACTTGTCGAGCTTTTCTTTTTGAGTTTGTTCGTTTGCGTAAAGCACCGACGTATGACCGTAGCCGCCGTCCGCAACGAGCTTTTCCGCTTTTTGAAGCGCTTCGTCGAAAGTCTTTGCTTTGTACATGGCAAGCACGGGCGAAAGCTTTTCGTGCGCGAACGGTTCGGAAATATCTACGGACTCGACCTCACCGACGAGTATCCTCGCCGTTTCGGGCACTTCGAATCCGCAAAGCTTTGCGATCGTGGGCGCGCTCTGACCGACTATCTTGGCGTTAACCGAGCCGTTGATGAGGATCGTCGCCCTCACCTTGTCGATCTGTTCCGCGTCGAGGAAATACGCGCCGCGGTAAGCTAATTCTTTCTTGAAGCTGTCGTATACGTCGGCAAGAACTATGGTCGACTGCTCGGACGCGCAGATCATGCCGTTGTCAAACGATTTACTGTGCAAAATGGACGAAGCCGCAAGCTCGATATTAGCCGACGAATCGATGATAACGGGAGTGTTGCCCGCGCCGACGCCGACGGCGGGTTTTCCCGAGCTGTACGCCGCGCGGACCATGCCTGGACCGCCTGTAGCCAATATAAGGTCGCAGTCGCTCATGACCGCCGCGGAAAGCGCGACGCTCGGCTCGTCTATCCAGCCGATGAGTCCTGCGGGCGCGCCGGCTTTTACAGCCGCGTCCAAAACCACCTTCGCCGCCGCTATCGTGCTCGATTTGGCACGGGGATGGGGCGAAAAAATAAGTCCGTTTCGCGTTTTGAGCGCGAGAAGCGCTTTGAATATAGCCGTAGACGTAGGGTTGGTCGTAGGCACTATAGCCGCGATCACGCCTACGGGCTCGGCAAGCGTTTCCACGCCGTAAGTATCGTCGCGCGAGATAACGTCGCACGTTTTTACGTCGCGGTAAGTGTTGTAAATATACTCCGCCGCATAGTGATTTTTTATCACCTTGTCCTCGACGATGCCCATGCCGGTCTCCTCGACCGCCATTTCCGCAAGCGTCAATCTCTCCTTGTCTGCAGCGGTTGCCGCGGCAAGAAAAATCCTATCCACTTGCTCTTGCGAGAACGTAGCGTACTCGCTCTGCGCTTTGCGCACGCGACGAAGCAATTCATTTAAGGATTGCTCGTCTTTTACTATCAAGCCGTCCATAAAACCTCCGATATGAATGTTTACTTAATTATGCATTATTTGCAAAAATTTGTCAAGTGAATAAAGAGCGTCGCCGACTTAATTGCACTACATAATAGGTAAAAATAACGCGGTTTTAAGTAGCGTACTTGACCGAAGAACTGCTCGCGTCGCGTTCGACCGAAGCGCATAAAAAAGCAAAAAATACACGAAAAAAGCAAACGGTATTGCAAACTCCGGATTTATATGATATAATCGGCACATGGACTACATCGATATCGGCGAAATTAAAACAAGCAGGCTCGCGTTAGGCTGTATGCGCATAAGCGACAAGCCTATAAAAAACGTGGAACGGTTGATATCCGTCGCGCTCGACATAGGTATCAATCTGTTCGACCATGCCGATATCTACGGCGGCGGAAGCTGTGAGGCAATCTACGGAAAGATCATCAAGTCGGAGCCGTCGCTCAGAGATCGTATGGTCATACAAACAAAATGCGGCATTTGCAGCGGAAGGTACGACCTTTCCGCCGATCACATAGTAGAAAGCGTCGAAGGCTCGCTGACAAGGCTGAACACCGATCGCATAGACATATTGTTATTGCACCGACCCGACACGCTTATGCGCCCCGAACAAATAGCAAGGGCGTTTGACAGGCTCGAGCGCGACGGCAAAGTGCGCGCGTTCGGCGTGAGCAATTTTTCCGCTCGACAGATCGAGTTTTTACAGGCAAATATCCATCAAAAGCTGTGGGTAAACCAAATGCAGCTCTCGCCCGTTTACTGCCCCATCATCGACAGCGGCATCAATGTAGACAGACCGCAAGAGTATTGCGGTGCTGACGGGCTTTTGGAGTATTGTCGCACCAACGGCGTTACGCTTCAAACTTACGGCACTATGCAGTGCGAGTTTACCGAGGACTCGGGATATGTGTACTGCGGCGCGTTCACGGCGGAACCCGCCAGATCGCGGTATTTTGCGCTCAACTTCCGATTACAGGGTTTGGCTGAAAAATACGGCGCTACGCCAGAAGCCGTAGCTATTGCGTGGATATTGCACCACCCCGCAAACATGCAGGCTATAATTGGCACGACGCTCGACGAGCACCTGCTCGCCTACAAAGGTTGCTGCGACGTAAAACTCACCGACTGCGAATGGTACGAGATATACAAATCCGCAGGGCACAATCTGCCATAAATAAATATACCACGCGTGAAAAACGCGGTATTTCGGTGCGAGCACTTCATACGCATTAAAGCGCCGAGATTTATTTTGCTAGTTTTTGCGTTATCTTGTTTTCGCTTGTTTCTTTGATATATTCTTTTTATTCGTGAACGCTTAAATTCAAATGATACCCCCGCCTAAACGAGCGGTATATTTATCTAAAAAACAGCCCGCTATCTTCGTGTACGAAGCGTAGCGGGCTATTCTTTTATTATAGATCATTATTTTTCGGTCAGTCGCCATTTTAGCGAATGCGCTATAACGTAAGTATCGGCAGGCTCTGTTAATTGCGAATCGATACTATTCACGTCGAAATCTCCCCTATCCGCCCAAACAATTACTCTTGCGGGAGTTTGATATTTTGACGGAAGCAAATTATCGTAGAATTTAATTGAAGCGTCAAAAATATCGTTAGCGTAATTATCTTGTATTCCTACTAAGTGTAATCTGCGAAGCCCCGCAAAATGTAATTCAAGTGCGTAATCGCTCCATTGACTATGAAAAACTATTTTTAGTGTGTATTGCTCCAAATCGCCGAAATGCATTGTCATTTTTTTATCGACGTGCATTCCGCTTGCAAAATTTACAGAAACGATACAGGCGTCATGAAATCCACCGTAGGCGTCTAATAGATCGTCTATATCCTTCTGAGTCAATACGTCATGCCACTTATTTGGTTTTTGTGTCATTGCGATTTTTCCATATGAAATACACTTTAACGGCGGGCTTTTGATCAGGGTTTCTCGATCGTTACAGCTCGTTTATATCGAGCGTTGCAAAGAAGTTCTTTATCGAGTCCTTATCGAACACTGCGGTCGCGGAGAGTATTTTTTCGCACGCCGCGTCTATCTCGTCGTGAACGTTGAGCTTGGCTTCGAGCTTGGTGACGGTGCCGCCCTGCTCTTTGAGCATGCGTTCTATCATACCGCCGAACGCTTTCATATTGTCGGGCAAAACGTTCTTATCAAACGCCACCGAACCGTCGAGATACAGCTGGACTTGTTGGAGCTGTTCCGAAAGTTTATTGGGCAGTACGAAATATCCCAAAAGATCGGTAAGCGCGAGCGCTTCGGTCTTGATCTCGGCGTACTCGGGCGCAGTCCGTGGCTTTTTGAGCGCGTTGGAACGGAGCATCACGTCAAACACGTACTTGCCGTTTATCTTTCTCGCAACAACGTTGACAAAGTTCTTTTTACCGTCGGTATTGGCGATCCTGTCGTCTTGATAACCCTTCCATGCGGTAATGAATTTATCTGCAAACTCGACGAGCTTTTCGAGATTGGAATGCGACATACGCACGACCGTATTGTACCAATCCACGGTGGTAAGCTCGATATACGGGTATTCCTTGGACTTGAATCTTCCGCGCGTTTCCGCCCTGAGCGCGGGCGCCGAACGGAAGCCTGTTTGAAAATGCTCGTGCGATACGTTTTTCGCGCCGCCGCCCTCGACCGTCGCATTGGTGCCCACAAACCCTTCCGCGCCGACGAAATCGGCTGCCGCGGCGAGCTTTTCGAGCATGGCTTTGCCGTCTGCGGGCGCGACGTGCGACTTATTGACTATCACGCCGTGACGGTCGAAATACTGATGACGGGAATAAGTAAAGAACCATTCCTCGTCGCCTATATCAAACGATACGACGCGCTTATTGGCGTTTACGCCCAGTCCCTCTGTCTCATAACAAAGCGCGCACTCGGGATAGCCGTCGGTAGTCGCCTGCGGCATGAGATTGATTATCACTTCGATACGGCTTTTGAGTTCCTTTGCTTCCCAGCGGTCGTTTTTGGCGCACTCGGCAAGATCGACGTACCCGCTTTTTACGCTGTAGTCGTACAAAAAGTCAAACGCTTTTTGAGTATTGACTGCGCGCGTATCGGTAAACAGATCGTTTATCTCGGACGGTTTGAGCATAACGGCGTCCATGAGCTCGGCTTTGAGCGTCTTGCGCTCGGCGTCAGTTATCACGCCGCGCTCGATAGCGGACGATATAAGCGGCTCTATGAGCGCGTCGGGCGCGGTGAGACCGTCTACGTTTATACCTTCCTCTTCGTCGTCCGATTCGTACGGCGTGTAGCCGTCAAGCTTTAAAAGCCTCACGATACGGCGGACTGCCTGAGCCCTATCCAATTCGTCCAGCATAAGATGCGTTTCGGCATACGCCAAAAGTTCGGTAATCTCTTTTTCCAACATGATATTCGTCTCCTTGATTGTTTTAATGTGGTGGGGTGACCCGTTTAATAGTGGTTGCGTTCGATCGGTCGAACGAGGTCTACTAGCTCGTCGGTATTAAACTCCGTCCAGGGCGGTTCGTCGGGCGGAAGCGCGATAAACCGCATCACCTCGCCGCTTACTGGATGAGTAAAAGCCAATTTGTACGCCCACAGCGCAAGGTGCGGCGCCGCAAGGTATTTGTCGCCGCCGTAACGCCTGTCGCCCACGATAGGCGCGCCAAGCGCCTTTAACTGAACGCGCGCTTGATGCGTTCTGCCCGTTATAAGTTTTACCGAAACGAGCGCAAGCCCCGCTTTTTCGTCCACAATGCTCACGTCGGACACTGCGCGCTTTACGCCTGTAAGCGTGCTCGGCGCGAGCGTTACCGTATTGGTCTTTTCGTCCTTTACGATATAGTGCTCTATCTCGCCCGTGCGGTTGGGGCGTCCCGCGGTGACTGCGGCGTACGTTTTTTCAAAATCCCCGCCGCGTATCTGCTCGGACAGTCTTGACGCCGCTTTCGACGTTTTGGCAAACACCATCACGCCGCCGGTCGGTCTGTCCAAACGGTGCAACAGTCCTAAGTATGCGTCGCCGGGCTTGTTGTATTTTTTTATCAAGTACCGTTTGAGCATCGACAAAAAGTCTTCGTCGCCGCTCGAATCGGCTTGCGTCGGCACGTTTTGCGGTTTGACCGCGACAAGTATGTGATTATCCTCGAAAAGAATGGTTGTCGCGCCGTCGCTTGTCGTATCGCCCGCTTGCTCTTCTCCCGCGTTGTTTCTCGGTCTTACCACGTCTTTTACGTCGAGACGAAGCTTGACTGTTTTAACGACGGGTTTAGGCTCGGGCGCTTTGCTGTCGTCAGAGCCGCTGTCGCTTCGACTGTGGCGACCGTTTCCGCCCCCTCTTCCGTTATACGGTTTGTTGCCGTACGGTTTTTGACTGCCGAACGGCTTGCGTCCGCCGTTTCTATCGGGCGCACTTTTTCCCGACTGCTTATTATCGCCGTCGCGGTTTATCATATCCGAACCGTCTTTCACTCGCACCTCCACAACCCGCTCGCTCCGCACGGCAACGCTATGTCGCGTTCCGTAGGCAAACACACTTCGTAAGAGCATGTGCTTCCGCCTTTTAAAGCGAGTTTAAGTAAGTTTTCTATCGTTTGGGGTTGCAATCCCGTTGTATAGCTGTTGATGAGAAAAAACTCGGGACTCTCTTCAAGCGTTTGGACGCACGACTTTACAAGCTCGAAAACGTCGTCCTCCATGCGCCACACTTCGCCCGACGCGCCTCTGCCGTAGCTCGGCGGATCCATGATGACCGCGTCGTACTTTTTTCCGCGGCGTATCTCTCGCGCCACGAACTTTTTACAGTCGTCCACTATGAACCGCGTGTTCTCTCTCGGAACGTTATTGAGCGCGCAGTTTTGCGAGGCGCGCTCCACCATTCCTTTAGCCGCGTCCACGTGCGTGACTATTGCGCCCTTTTTTGCAAGCACCGCGGTGGACGCGCCCGTATACGCAAACAGATTGAGTATCTTTACGGGCTTTCCCATTTCGGCGCGCTTCGATACTATCTCGGACAGTATCGACCAATTAACCGCCTGCTCGGGAAATATCCCCGTATGCTTGAAGCCCGTCGGTCTGACGTAAAACTCGAACTCGCGCCAGCTTATCGTCCACTCGTCGGGCATTTTCTTATTGACTATCCAACGCCCGCCGCCCGACCTGTCGCGTTCGTATCGCGCGTGAACGTCGAACTTAGAATAGTCAACCGTTGCGCGCCAAATGGCTTGCGGATCGGGACGGAGCAAAAACACGTCCTTCCAGCGTTCGAGTTTGAGCCCGTCGCCCGTGCCGAGTATTTCGTAGTCCTTCCAATCGGGCGCTAGCATTTTTGTACCGCTATCAAAACGTTGTGCCCGTTTATATCGAACGGCTGCGCGCTTTTGCCCAATTGCTTATTGTTTTCAAGCCTGTCTATCTCGAGCGCGAGCGTCACTTTTTTGATGCGCTCGCCGTGCTCTTTTATAACGCTTTCTATAAACTCGTCGGCTTTGTAGCACAGTTTGATACGGTCGGTCACGTCGAGCCCTACCGTCTTTCTCAGCGTCTGTATCTTGGAGATGAGCTCGCGCGCGCAGCCTTCGGAAATGAGCGCGTCGGTAAGTTCAACGTCGAGCGCGACCGTCATGTCGTCGTCCGTTTCCACGGAGTAGCCTTCCGCGCCTTTCGTTGCTATGAGCATATCGTCTTTTGCGAGCGCGACTTTTGCGCCGTCTATCTCGAACTCGTATACGCCGCCCGAAAGCGCGGTCTTGGCGGCGGCGTCGCCGTTTTCCGCAAGATGCGCTCTTATCGCGCCCACAAGCTTTCCGTACTTGGGTCCCACGGTTTTGAGCTGAGGCTTTACCTCGTACCCGGTAAACTCGTTGGCGCCGCCCGTCACTACGTCTTTTACGTTGAGCTCGTCTTTGAGTATGTCCGCGTATTCCTCGGGGAACTCGCCCGCAACGATGACCTTGCTCAACGTTTGGCGGTTTTTAAGCCCGCTCTTGTTTCTCGCCGCTCTGCCAAGCTCCGCCGCCTTTATCACTCTCGACATATCCCTGTCGAGCTTGGCGTTTATGAGTTTTGCGTTGACCTCGGGGAAATCCGCGATATGCACCGACTCGGGCGCGGACGCGTCAACCGTTCTGACTATGTTCTGATATATCTCCTCGGCAATAAACGGCGTGTACGGCGCGGTAAGACGGCACAAAGTTTCGAGCGCGGTATAAAGCGTGTAGAACGCCGCCGTCTTGTCGGCGGTCATGCCGCCGCCCCAAAATCTTTCGCGCGAACGCCTTACGTACCAATTGGACAGCTTGTCCGTGAAGTCGCCTATGGCGCGCGCCGATTCGTATATCTTGTACGACTCTAACCCGTCCGTGACGGTCTTGACCAAAGCGTTGAGCTCGGACAACAGCCACTTGTCGAGCAAAGAGTACTTGACTTTTTTGGCGTCTACCTTTGTCGGGTCGAAGCTGTCTATATCCGCGTACATAACGTAGAACGCATACGTATTGTAAAGCGTGCCCAAATACTTGTTTTGGAACTCGACAACGGCGCGCTCGAAAAATCTCGACGGCAGGTACGGCGCCGAATTGGTATAATAATACCAACGCACAGCGTCAGCGCCCGTCTTGTCGAACACGGCGAACGGGTCCACTACGTTGCCCAAGTGCTTGGACTGCTTTCTTCCCTGTTCGTCGGTGACGTGACCGAGGACGACGCAGTTTTTAAACGGCGCTTTATTAAACAGCAAAGTCGAGATGACGAGCAGTGTGTAGAACCAACCGCGGGTCTGATCGACTGCTTCGGATATGAAGTCCGCGGGGAAAGTCTTTTCGAATACTTCCTTGTTCTCAAACGGATAGTGGTACTGCGCAAACGGCATCGAGCCGGAATCGTACCAACAGTCGATGACTTCGGGCGTGCGCCTCATAGTGCCGCCGCAAGAGCATTTATAGGTCGCGCCGTCCACATACGGTTTGTGAAGTTCTATATCGCCTTTTATGCCGCACTTCTCTTTGAGCTCGGCTTTCGAGCCTATGGCTTCCGTTTTGCCGCACTTATCGCATACCCAAATGGGAAGGGGCGTGCCCCAAAACCTGTCGCGTGAAAGTCCCCAATCGATGACGTTTTCCAAAAAGTTGCCCATACGCCCCGAGCCTATAGAGGGCGGATACCAATTGACGGAAGCATTGTTTTTGATAAGATCGTCCTTGACCGCCGTGGTCTTGATGAACCATGTCGAACGCGCGTAATACAATAGCGGCGTATTGCATCGCCAGCAGAACGGATAGCTGTGCGTGAAAGAGGGCGCGGAAAGCAACAGCCCTCTTACCTTGAGATCTTTGATTATAGCTTTGTCCGCGTCCTTGCAGAACGTTCCGTCGAGGTCGAGAACACCCGAAGTAAACCGTCCGCGCTCGTCTATCGTTTGCACAAACGGAAGATCGTTGTCGCGTCCGACTCTTGCGTCGTCTTCGCCGAACGCGGGCGCGATATGAACTATTCCCGTACCTTCCGACAGCGTTACGTAACCGTCGGCAACTACTCGGTAGCCGTCCTTATCGCCCGTGTACGTGGCGTACAGCGGCTTATAATGCGCGCCGACGAGTTCTTTGCCTTTATACTTGCGCACTATCTCGTATTTTTCGAAATGTTTTTCGAGCAAGCCCTCAGCAAGGATATAGCGTCCTTTACTTTCTTTTTCGCCCGCGTCGACGAGCACATAGTCGAACTCGGGATTGACGCAAAGCGCCACGTTGGACGGAAGCGTCCACGGCGTAGTCGTCCACGCCAGGAACCGACAGCCGCCCGCAAAATCGGACTCGAACCCGACGACCGCGGATTTTTCGGTAACGTCTTTATAGCCCTGCGCCACCTCGTGAGAAGAGAGCGCCGTGCCGCAACGCGGGCAGTACGGCACTACTTTATGTCCCTTGTAAATAAGCCCGCGGTCGAATATAGTTTTAAGCGACCACCAGACCGATTCGATATATTTGTCGTCATACGTGACGTACGGATCGTCCATGTCCGCCCAATACCCAACGCGTTCGGACATGCGCTCCCATTCGGATTTATACTTCCAAACGCTCTGCTTGCACTTTTCGATAAACGGCTCGACGCCGTATTTTTCTATATCCTGCTTGCCGTCGATATTGAGCGACTTTTCCACTTCGAGCTCGACGGGCAAACCGTGCGTGTCCCACCCCGCTTTACGAAGCACGTGCTTGCCTTTCATCGTGTGAAAGCGCGGAATGATGTCCTTCATCGAGCGCGTCAAAACGTGACCGACGTGGGGTTTTCCGTTTGCCGTAGGCGGACCGTCGTAAAACGAGAACTCCTCGCCGCCCGCGCGATTCTCAACGCTCTTTTCAAAAATGCCGTGACTCTTCCAAAACTCCGTCACGCTCTTTTCGAGCGCGATGGGATCGTATGCCGATACTTTCTTGTACATAATTCCTCTATTCCTCACAATAGGTAAGTGTAAATACAAACAAAATGCATAGCCGCTCCGCCAAGTACGAAAAAGTGCCAGATCGCATGGTTGAACGGGATCTTTTTGATAGCGTAGAATATGATGCCGAGCGAGTATATCACTCCGCCGCCGAGCAAGAACCAAAAACAGCCGTAGCCACAAAGCGCCGCTATGCGATTGATCCTGACTATGCAAGCCCAACCCATTACCACGTACGAAATAAGACTGAATACTTTAAACTTGGTAACGTTGATGGAATTGAAAACAATATTGAGAACGGCAAGCACCGCCACCAACGCAAACAGTACGTATCCCCATATCATATCCGACTGCGTGCCTTTCATCATGCCGATAAGCATTATGGGAGTGTACGTGCCCAAAATAATGAGCGATATGGAACAGTGATCGAGCCTGCGGAATACGGCGCGCGCCGTGCTTCCGTACCGCATACAGTGATAGAGCGCGCTTATAGCAAACATACCGACCATGGAAAGCCCGTATAAAAACACGGCGACCGACGAACGCGCGCCGTCGCCGCCTGCGGTAGTTTTGAGCATTAAAAAAACGAGCCCTACAAACGATAGCGCTGCGCCGAGAGCGTGCGATATGATGTTTGTGAGTTCCTCCGGTTTGCCGTAAGCTATTTGAGCTTGAACTACCTTGGGTTTGCTCATCTAAACTCTTTTGCAACCGCGTCGTTTGCGAACGCCCGTCCGCGACGATTGCTGAATTATTGTATCACATTATAACGCGCGCGGTCAATCGTTTACAGCGCCTTTTTTAAAGCCGACGTGCCCGATATTTGTAACGTAAAAACCGACGCGCCGCACATTATATACCCAGCCGATATTTTGCGATAACGCTTTTACAGAGAAAAAACGCGTCAATATTTTATCGCTATCGCTCTTTAATATATTGACAAATTTGCGTTTAAGCATTATAATATACAGTAATGCAGGATAGAAGGGACATCGGCAGTATTTGCCTTAATTGTTTCGGCACGCTCGACCCGCGCACAAGGATATGCACGGTTTGCCGCCAACCGGCGGTCAACGAAGCTACCGCGACTTCCGCACTGCCCGCAAGATATTTGCTTGCGGGACGGTATCTTATAGGCAAGCCGCTCGGCCGCGGCGGGTTCGGCATAACGTACAAAGCGTACGACATGCTTACGCAGTCGCGCGTCGCAATAAAGGAGTTCTTTCCAAAAGGCTATGCCGTGCGCGTACCGCGCTCGTCGGTAGTGGACGTGTCCGATCCGCAAAACGCCAAAGTGTTCAATTATTGGCTGACGGCGTTTATTCAGGAAGCCAAGGTCTTAACGTCCATAAAGCACATGAACGGTATAGTCAGCATATACGACTTCTTTTTGACTAACAACACGGCTTACATCGTCATGGAATACTTAGACGGTATGAGCCTTCATCGTTTTATCCACGGCAGAGGCGGCAGGCTTCACCTTTCGGAAACGCTGAACATAATGCGCCCCGTGCTAGAAACACTGTTGTATTTGCATCAGCACGGCATTATACATAAAGATATTTCACCCGAAAACATACAAATAGTAAACAATCGCACCATCAAGCTTATAGACTTCGGCGCGGCTTCCATTTATACACAAAACGTTTCCAAACCGTTTTTCGTGCTCAAAAAGGGCTACTCCCCCATCGAGCTGTACTCGCAAAACGGCAGTCAGGGACCTTGGACGGATATTTACGAAGTGGGCGCGACTATATACACCTGTCTTATCGGCAATCCCCCGCCCGAAGCAACGGAGAGATACCGCGACGACAAAATAGTACCGCCGTCGGCGCTAAACATCAAGATACAGCCCGTGCGCGAAAAAACACTGTTAAAAGCCTTGGCTGTAAACCCCAAAGACAGATACAACAATATAGGCGCGTTCCAGCAAATGTTTTACGGCGAGTTTATGCCCGCAACGCACCTATCCTCTACTTTTACAACCAATAACGAGTAAATAGTATAAACGCAACCACGCGGCGACGGACTCATTCCCATCGCCGCTTTTTGTTTTCGCGGATCGATTTAAAAACCAACATTTTTGAACATTGTTCAAACAGTTGACTTGAGTTACGGAATTTGGTAAAATCGACTTGAACATTGTTCAATAGGAGCGTTTATGAACAGCAAAGAAGCCATAATACAAGCTACGATAGAATTGATTAACGATGAGTGCGAGAGTGTAGACGATATAACTATACGCGATATCTGCAAAAGATCGGGCGTCGGGTTGGGGCTTGTAAACTACTATTTTGAAAACAAAGACAAGCTCATAGAGGTATGCGTCGAAAGGATAATAAACGAAGTTGTAAAAAAGTTCGACGATATACGGCAGAACACGAAAGACCTCTCGCCTTTTGAAAAACTCGATCTTCTCGGCAATATGACGCTGAGCTTTCTTTTCGAGCACTACGCAGTTTCCAAGATATCCATACTTACAGACGCCCGCGCGCCCAAACAAACGGATAATACGAACAGAACTTATCTCGCGTTTCTTCCGCTTGTTGCCGAGTGTCGCCCCGATTGGGGTCCCGACAAAGTCGCGAGAATTACGTTTTATCTTATCGCGTCGATGCAACAGGCGTTTTTGCGCAGCGACGTCATATTAAAAACGCAAGGGACAGACTTGAAAAACGCCGACGAAAGAAAGGCTTACTATGCGCAAATGCTTAAAGACGTGCTCGGAGGCGAATATGAAAATAGTCGTGATTAACGGCACCGAAAAGCACGGGGTCACGTATCGACTCAAAGAGACGTTTTTATCGGCTTTTAAAACCGAAGCGGAAATAACCGAGTATTATTTACCGAAAGACTGTCCGAATTTTTGTTCGGGCTGCACTGCGTGTTTTACCGACGGAGAAGCCGCATGCAAAGACAGGCTTTACATACAAAAGGTAGAGAGTTCTATTCTGCAAGCCGATCTTATTATATTTACCTCGCCTGCCTATGTCATGCACGCAAGCGGCGCAATGAAAGCGTTTTTAGACCATTTAGCGTATCGGTGGATGCCGCACCGTCCCGCGACCGAGATGTTCGGAAAGCGCGCGGTGATCATTACGCAATGCGTGGGCGCGGGCGCGCGCTCGGCGGCAAAAGACATAAAGCACAGCGTGTCGTGGTGGGGAGTATCATACATAAAAGTTTTTACAGCCGCGCTTATGAAAGATATGGTATGGGATAATCTTTCGGAAAACAAAAGAAACAGTATCGAAAAAAAAATATGTCGACTTGCCGAAAAAACGAGCAGGATAAACTACGCCAAACCCGCACGCACGGGTATAGTTTGTAAAATCAAGTTCATGCTTTGTCGGCTTATACAAAAATCGGTTTACGATAAGCGCCCCGAGAGCGTGGACTGTCGGTATTGGATTGACCAAGGCTGGCTCGGAAAAAACCGACCATGGAAAAACAAGCGATAGCCCGCCGCGCATAAGTAGTGATAAAAACGAAAACCGACGAAAGTTTCGTCGGTTTTCGAATACTGCGCACCGTCTTTGACAAAACGCACCGAAGCGTTCTCCCGCCGGTTTGCTCCGTTAAAGCTACCTTGTGGCACACGCCACTTCTTGCTTAGTGCTGCTGCGGTCAAGCCCTGACACGGTTCACAAGCAGACGTTGCACAAGACCTTAACATCATCGCCACCTAGCGGTAACAGACCTCCCATACGCAAGCCGAGGACGGCGTTCGACCCTACTGTAGCGGATTGTAGGTCACAGAGCACCGCTAACTCTCCGTCTAGCGCAGTAAAGCTATTATACTCCGCTTTATTAAATAATGCAAGTGTTTCGTACTTCTTTTGAAAAAGAAGTACGCAAGAAAACTTTAAACGAATTAAATCGCAGTTAATTCATTGTTCAATTTCTCATTTTGCTGTGACTTGATTTAAAATGCTCTACGTTTTTGAAAAAGAAGTACGCAAGAAAACTTTAAGCGATCTAAATCGCGGTTAATTCATTGTTCAATTTCTCATTTTGTTGTGACTTGATTTAAATGTCTCGTCGCTTTTGAAAAAGAAGCACGCAAGAAAACTTTAAACGAACTAGATTTCAGTTCATTCATTATTCACTTTCTCTTTTTGCTGTAACTTGATTTAAATGTCTCGTCTCTTTTGAAAAAGAAGTACGCAAGAAAACTTTACATAAATTAACTTATTGTTTTTTATGCGGTCAAATATTTTCGCCCGCTTTGATATACTCCGCCTCGACGACACCGCGCTCGTACTCGAAATCTTTGAAAAAGAATTGTCTGTCCTTATCGCCTATTTTGCGCAAGACCCGACACGGATTGCCCGCCGCTATCACGCCGTCACCTATATCGTGCGTAACTACCGACCCGCTGCCTATGACTACGTTATTGCCTATTGACACGCCGGGGTTTATGACAGTCCTGCCGCCTATCCACACGTCGTCGCCTATCTCGACAGGCGCGCAGTATTCGTAATCGATACGGCGCATTATCTTATCGGTCGGGTGCCCCACGGCGTAAATATCTACGTTGGGCGCGATAAACACATGATCGCCTATCGTCACTTTTCCGCAGTCGAGAACGGTGAAATTATAATTACTGTAAAACTGCTTGCCGAGGTATATATTGCAACCGAAATCGCAGTAGAAAAGCGGCGTTATGCGCGTATCGTCATAGCACCGCCCCAAAAGTTCTTTCAGTACCGCAAGACGCTCTTTATCCGATCCGCACTCGTAATTGAACTTTTTCAAGAGCCTGAGCTTTTTATCCCACAAGTCCTTTGGCGGCGCGTCTATCGCTATCTTGACGTCGTTTCTGTTCATGATCGCTCCTAATTGATCGGAGTTATTTCTATCTTGTACCGCACGAGCGGCAACAGTCTTTTGTGCGTGCTTTTTTCGGCGCGTTTTACCGTCTTTTTGATCTTGGACGCCTCGGGCGGCAAGATGTCGGTGTACTCGTCGGGTTTTTTGATAAACGGCACTTTCAAAAGCCGCTCGATCTCGGGCGCCGTCGGCTCGAACGTCTCGCCCCGCCCCGCTTTAAAGTACGACGGCGCAAGGCTTTCGGATAGTCCCGCAGACACTCTCGACCCCGCGGGAACTTTGATCTCCGCAGTCGCGCGGATATCGGTAGACGACAGACCGAGCTCGGTTTTATATTTTCCACCGATAGCCGACGTAGTGCCGTTGGCTTCGTCGTACACGCCGAACTTACCGAGGTCTATCTCTATCTTGACTCGCGCGTTTTCGGTAGCTTCTAGCGCTATGCGTTTGAACGCCGCCAAGCGCTTGCCCGTGCCGTAAACCGATTCGGTCGGCGGCGTTATGTATATCTGGCACAGCGCAGTGCCCGCGCGCGAACCGATATTTTTGATTACAAACTCGGCAGTCACGGTCAGCTTATCGCAGGAGACTGCGTACTGCGAGATCTCGTATGAAGTGTAATCGAGCCCGTGCCCGAACGGATATGCTATCTCCGACTTGAAGTTATTAAACAGTCTGTACCCGTTGTACACCGACTCGTATCTGAAATCGCCCCTGCCCTTGTACTTTTCGTTATTTCTCGGATATGCCGATCTGCTCTTTGCCCAGGTAAACGGCAAGTGTCCGCGCGGCGAAGTTGTGGTAAGCATGGCAATGACCGCGGAAACGGTAGTCACATACGGGCAGAACAGTATCGCGTTGGCGTAATACTCGATCTGTATAGGCGCGGCGCACTCGCCGCAGAGCACGACGACGGTGGGCGCGGCAGTGCCCGCGGCGCATATCGCCGTCGCTACTGCGGGGTCTATCCCGTTCGCGCCGTAATCGGTTATCAAAAACAGATTGAACGCGCCGTACTTTTTGGCGGCGTCTTTGGGCGCGTACATTTTGTACGCGGCGCCGTCGTCAAACGCCTCCGCATCGCCGAATACCGTTATATTTTTTACCGACGTGGGCAATATCCCGTCGTTTTTCAACAGCACAGTTGAGTCGATAACTATATCGACGGGCGAGGCTTCTATCTCGCCGTGCTTTTTGTAAAACTCGTGGGTAAGCGCGACCGTGGCTACGGTGCGCTCCAAACCGATATTGATCTTATTCTCGAAAAGCGTTCCGTCCACAACCGCTTTTCCCACGGCTTTTTTATAACCGTCGTTTTCGCACAGCCTGTACGCGCCGCTCCCCGATACAACGTCTTGACCGTCGCCGCAATCGCACGGCGTGATGAACATAGCCGTCTGCGGCACGTACCGCGAATAAATATCGGTTACGGTCCTCGACGCAGCCACCGACGCGCCGTTCAAATACCCGCCGTCGAGCATGACCGCCGCGGCGTTTTTGCCCGCTTTGATAAGAGGATATAAATAAAGTTCGTAGAGCGCGCGAGCGTCGACCGTCCTGTTGGCATACCGACCCTGACCGAGCGCGTCGGTAAAAACAAACCCGAGCTCGCCCGCTTCCGTGTACGCCGTGAGCAGTTCGGCTGTCAAGTACGCGTCTTCGGAAAACAGCCCGCACGCATCGGGACGCATGGGGTCGGTGATTATACCGCAACCGACAGCGCCCGAAAAAGCGAGTCCGTCGCGCACGGCTTGAGCAGATCTGTATTTTGCGACCGCGGCGCACAGCGTGTGCGAAAACGTACAGCCTAGCGCAAGAAAGCTTGGCTCTTCCACAGTATACGGCATGACCGAATCGCCGAGATCGATACTCGGCACATTGAGCCGACCGACCGCAGCCGTCGTAGTTCCGCCGCCCGTAAGCGCGAGCTTTTCGGGCAGTTTCATTTGCGAAATGACTCCGCGTACTCTTTCGATATCCATAACTATCTTGACAAATTTTTAAACTTGGTCGCACAGTACGACATGCCGTATTCGGTGCGACGGTAATAATCGAGCCTGTCGGTATACTCGTAGACAAACATATTCCTATCGTCGCGAAGTACGAAAACCATCGGACGCTCGCCGCTGTTTACGGGCGGAACGCCGCCGCCCTGCGAAAACGTTTCGGCATTTGCGCGCGGTTCGGCTTGCGCAGGCGCACCGGTGCTTGCCGCGAGCGGATCACCGAACACATATTTATGCTCTTCGCTCTTGCTCGAAAATACGGACTCACGGGATCTGTCGCCGCCGAACACATAGTTCCTGTCGCGAGCGACGGGCGAGGCTTCCGTCTGTTCCGCCACTGCGGGACGAGCGGTCGCCGAGCCGAACGCATTACCCGCGTTGTCGCTTTGCGGCGCAAAAGCGCGACCGTCGGTAGGCAGAATATAACGTTCGTCGTACTTAGTAAGATTAAGTTCTTCTCGCGACGTTTCTTGAGGTTGCGGCATTCCGTCGAAACCGTTTCTCGGGCGTAGTCCCATGATCTCTCCTTTTACGCTTATAAATGATTGTGCTTCACGCGATTATTTATGCTCTATTTCAAAACGTCCGTACCGATAAATTCACGCAGAACTTCAGGCACGGTCACCGAACCGTCGGCATTTTGGTACTGCTCGACTATCGCGGGCATTATCCTCGAGGTCGCAAGCCCCGAGCCGTTAAGCGTATGCACATAGCCGATCTTGCCGTCTGCGGCGCGGTAACGCGTCATATTGCGGCGCGCTTGATAATCGTTCGCATTGGATACGGAGCTGACTTCTTTATAAATGCCCATGGACGGTATCCATACTTCTATGTCGTACGTGCGCGCCATAGACGCCGAGCAGTCGCCCGCGGCAAGCTTACTGAGTCTGTAATGCAAGCCCAAGCCTTCCACTAGCGCGCATGCCTTTTTGAGCAGTTCCTCGAACGCGGCTTTACTCGTTTCGGGCGTAGTCACTTGCACCATCTCGACTTTGTCAAACTGATGTCCGCGTATCATTCCGCGTTCTTCCGCGCGATAACTGCCCGCTTCTTTTCTGTAGCACGGCGTGTATGCAAACAGTTTTTTGGGTAGGTCTTTTTCCGCCAATATCTCGCCGCGGTACAGGTTGACGAGCGCGGTCTCCGCCGTGGGAAGCAAAAACCTTTTCGCCGCCGCGTCGTCCGCCGTCTCCACCCGATAAACGTCGTCCTCGAACTTGGGGAATTGCCCCGCGCCCAGCCCGCACTCGTAATTGAGCATGTGCGGAGGAAGTATGAACGTGTAACCGTCCTTGACGTGCGTCTTTATAAAATAATTGAGTAGAGCCCACTCGAGCAATGCGCCGCGTCCAGTGTACAGCCACGAGCCGTTACCGGCAAGCTTGACGCCGCGCTCATAATCGATCAGGTGCAGGCTCTCGCAAAGCTCTACATGGTTCTTTATCGGAAAGTCGAATTCGGGCTTTTTGCCGTAAACGCTTATGACTTCGTTCTGCTCCTTGCCGCCCGCAACCACGTCGTCGTCGGGGATGTTGGGCAAGCACAAAAGAAGATGACGAAGCTCGTCTTCCGCCTTTTTGAGTTTTTCGTCGCATGCTGATATCTCGTCGCCGAGCGCGCGCATTTTAGCGAATATGGGCTCGACGTTCTCCCCGCTCTTTTTAAGCCGAGGAATGTCTGCGCTCACCTTGTTCTTTTCGGCTTTGAGTGTTTCCGTCCGCCCTATTATCTCGCGGCGCGAGCAGTCCAAAGCTATTATGGAATCGAGATCTGCGTCGTAACCGCGTTTCAAAAGCGCCGCTTTTACGGCGTCCTTATCCGATCTTATAAGATTGATATCGATCATGTTGTTTTTCCTCGATCATTCTTTATCGCTTTAATTATAAACCAATGATACCGAGGTGTCAACATATTACCTACATTTTGACTTACTTCTTTTTAAAAAAGTCAAGGCGGAAAAAACATGCCGACATTAATTTAAGTATCTCGTTTAGGCGCTCGTCGGCTCTTGAGTTTTTTTGTTACGATCGGCGCCGCCGCGCCGCCGAAATATACGACGGCAAAAGCGAGCGTTTCGACTGCCGCACGCAAAAGCTGCGGCATGCGCGTCGCCATAGGCAAAACGCTCACTCCGAAAAACGCCGCCGCGCCGAGCGCCGACAGTATGAGCGGCAGTATGAAACTTCTCTTTGCCGACGCAAAAAATCCGCCCGTTCTATACGCATAAATTACAGTAAGTGTCGCCGCCGTAGCATACAGAGCGACCGACGCGGCGGCAGTTCCCTCTATGCCGAAAAAATGCGTCAGTATCGGGGTAAGCACTATCTTTACAGCCGCGCCTATAAGAAGATCGACGACGGGACGGTGCGCATGCCCGCGCGCTTGCAGGATGGAAGTCCCGAGCTGCAATACGCCTAGATACAAAACGTTTACGGCTTGCATGCGCAAAAGCATAGCGGCGGTATCGAGCTCGCCCGCCGAAAGTCCGCGGCTGTAAAGCGCCGAAAGTAGTTCTTTTGAGAACGCGAAAAAAGCAACTGTAACTGGCAGCGTAATAAACAAAACGGACTCCGTCGCTTTGCGCATGAGCCGCGCTCCGTCATTGCCACGCTCTATATCGCCCGTTAGAGCGGGCAAAAACGCCACGGAAACGGACGACGACAGAACGGTCGGCATGTTTATAAGCGTCGCTATCGGTCCTACGCAAAGTCCGAAACGCGCCGTAGCTTCCGCGCGATCCATGCCGCCATAAACCAAAATATTGACCACTGTTACCGAGTCTAGCATTTGCGTCGCGGGCAGTATCAGCGATCCGAACATTATAGGCAACGCAAAAGAAAACAGTTCGCGAAACAGTATAGCGTCGTTTTCTGCGGAGCGCTTGCCACCGAACAATATTTTTAAAAATGCGTTTTTCTCTTTTGCATGAGCGCCTGCGGACACGTGTTCGGGCGCGACGCAAAACTCTTCCGCCGTCTCTGTAACTAAGTCTGGCGACGCGTCGCATGAGTTTTGAGCTGCGCAAGGAAGCGCGGATGCTTCCGCATTTTCGGGCGCATTACGGCGCGACCGATCCGCTCGGCGCTTGGAAACTGCATACGACAGAACAAGATAAAAGAGCGCCAAAAGCTCGCCTGCCGTCACGCCCAAAAGCGCGCCCGCTACTGCGTACTTGACGCCGAAAGGCAGTAATACTTTCGCAAGATACATGCCCAAAACGAGCTTGACGGACTGCTCTATCAACTGACTGACGCCGCTCGGCGCCATTTTGGACAAGCCTTGAAAATACCCTCTTATCACGGATATACTGCCCGTGAAAAGAAGCGAAGGGAAAAGCGCGAGATAACATATCCCCGCGTCGGGATTGCCTTGGATGCGCGACACCGCGTTACGCAAAATAAGCGCGACCGCAGTAGCGGCAAACGACACTATAAAAAGCGGAATCATAGCTATACGCACGGTGCGCACGGCGGTTTTCGGATCGCCCACAGCCGAATACTTAGCCACGACTCGAGATACAGCCGTCGTCATTCCGCCGCCGCAAAAAGCCAACAACACGGTATATAAGGGGAACACCGTTTGATAAAGCCCCATGCCCACCGCTCCTACCGCATTGGTAAGCGGAACGCGGTAGAGCGCGCCTATCATTTTTGCGAGTATTCCCATTACCGCGAGAAGCACAGCCGAGCTTCCCGCGCCGAAAGAACGTTTTTTCACGCTCTTAGTATGTCATATTATCGCCGTTTAAATATATGTAGGGAAATATATTTGTTAAACTCTATTTATCGCTTCGAGCGCTTCTTGCGAAAAACTTTTTTCAAGCTCGGATATATCGATAAGCCTGTCTGATATAAGGCTTGCGAGATACACTGCGCATTTTTCTTTTTCCGTAGCGCAACCGTCCGCAAGCGTGTCGAGCGCGACTATAAAAGGTTCTCGTTCCGTACTTGCGTGCAAGTATCTTGACGCCGCCAAACAGCGCGCGCGTTCACACTCGGCTTTTAAAGCGATAAGCTTAAACTCCTCATTATTCTTTACGAGTTCTTCGAAAGTAACGGGCATAAAGCCGTTTATGTCCGCTCCCGCGTTAAACGAATGCGGGAGCATAAATAGCGGTTTATACTTATCGCTCGTATCGTTATGGATATGACCGTATATGTGATACCCTACTTTATTGCTCCCTATCTTGCGACTGTTCTTCCACTCGTACATGGGATAATGGCAAAACGTTATCCGCCTATCGCCTACTATCGTCGTCATATAGTCGGCTATCGCCGTAAAATACTTGGCACACTCCGCATTGTTTCTCAACCATTTTTCGTCATGATTGCCTACGACCAGTATTTTACGACCGCTGAGACGCGGCAAATAAAGCTCGGGATCGTTGTTCTCGAATACAAGATCGCCCACTATGTACACGGTATCGTTTCTTTTTACGCGCGTATTCCATTTGTTTATAAGATCTTCGTCCATTTCTTCCAAACACGCGTACGGTCTTCCGACGAGCTTTATAACGTTTTTATGTCCAAAATGAAGATCCGAAATGTAATAGTTCATGTTCCTTTCCAAAAAAATAACGACGCACCCAAACGAGTGCGCCGTTAAACATTTATTGCCTGTATGCGATTATTCCGCCGTGATAGCGCCCGTCGGGCACTCGCCTTCGCACGCTCCGCAGTCTATGCACGCGCTCGCGTCTACGACGTATTTGCCGTCGCCTTCGCTGATAGCCGCTACGGGGCAAGCGCCTGCGCACGCTCCGCAAGAAATGCATTCGTCAGAAATTTTGTGTGCCATGATATATTTACCTCCGATTCGTATTGTTGTAATTTTAACAGTTATACGGTTAAATGTCAATAACAACTCGAAATATTTAGCAGTTAGCTGCTGCGAACTTTTTAAATATTGTCGCTATCACGCGTCCGAGCCGCTATTGCCGCCGCCGTTACCGTCGCGCTCGCCGTTATTCGCGGTATTATTGCCGTCGCTCGTTTTAGCGTCCCTGCGGTTCTTTTTGCGTTTATTGCGGTGTCCGCCGTTATTGCCGTTGTCCGTGCCGCCTGCTCTGCCGTTATCTCCGCTTTTGGGCTTGCCGCCCGCGTTGTCCTTTCTTTTGCGCTCGTCTCTTTCTGTGTCCGAATGAGCCGAGCCGTTGCGGTTTTGTTTTTGGTTGCGGCGATTGCCGGAGTTGTTTCTTTTTTCGCCGTTGCCGTCGGGGTTGTTGTTTTGGCGCTGACCGTCGTCGCTTCTTTTCTCGTAATCAAGCTCCGACATCAAAAACTCGCCGAACTCGAAGTTTTCGTCGTTGCCTATCCTTACGCGCACTTTTTCGGTAAGCGGCGCGACGCTGACGACCGTTCCGCGTCTGCCGTCCGGGCAAGTGACCCACGCGCCGTGCTTTGGCGCTCGTTTTATGACGTCTTCGTACGTTTTGTTCTCGTACGCAAGACAGCATAACAACCGACCGCACATTCCGTTGATCTTTCCGGGCGTAAGCGCGAGGTTTTGATTCTTTGCCATTTTAATAGAAACGTGCTCGCTGTCCGACTCGAACCCGCCGCAACAGCACGCCATGCCGCAAGGACCGAGCGAGCCAATAAGCTTGCACTCTTCTCGCCCGCTTATTTGGCGAAGATCGATGCGAATGTGAAAAGCCTGCGCAAGGTCGCGGACAAGCTCGCGAAAGTCCACGCGCTGTTCCGCGGTAAAGTACAGTACGAGCTTGCTGTGGTCTACGGTAAACTCGCAATCGACTATCTTCATATCGAGTTTACGCTCGGACACTTTTTGCTTTGCCGTCGCCAATATCGACTGCTTTTGCAAAGCGTCGGCTTTGGACGACTCCAGATCGGACTCGGTCGCAATACGCAAAACGGGTTTGAGCGGCTGGACTATCTTGCTCTCGTCCACTTCGGTCGGCGGCATGATGACCGTCGCTATCTCGACGCCGCGTTGAGTTTCCACAATTACGGCTGTGCCCTTTTTATAATCTTCGTCCTCGCCGACGGGATCGAACCAATACATTCTCGACGACGTGCGGAATCGCACTCCCACTACTTTCGGCATAGCGCTTTTTCCTCCATGATTTTAAGTATAAGCCCGTCCATAACGGCTTGCGGCATACAGTTGGCTAATAATTTTTTGCGCGCGAGCCGCACTTCTTCCGCGCTCCTTGCCGCCGATAACGGCGTGAATCCGACCGCCACGCTGTTCACGTCGTTTACGTCGAACACCGTTTCCGCGCCGACGCACACTCGCGCCACGTCACCGAGCAGATACTCCGTTATTCCGAGCACCGCCGCGGCGCGCTCTCTTGTATATTTGTCGTACACCGCGGAAGTAACGGTAAACGCGCTGCTGCCCGTGGCAAGCCGTAATATTTTGAGCGCGTCGGCATACTCGGACGTAAAGTCAGGATCGTTGATGATACGCTCCGCCATGCCCATGTTCCCGCGCCCCGCGCGCGCGGCAAGCTCCGTCGTTTTGACGTTGACGCCGGGGTGAGCGGCTTTCAGCCGTTCCGCCACAGTCTGCACCGAAAACGGCGGGAGCGCGACTTCTATACACCTTGATTCCACGGTCGGAAGCATAGCGCCGCTCGCGCACAGTATAAAACACACGTGACGGGGCGGCTCTTCGAGCGACTTCAACAGTTTGTTCTGGCATATATCGCTCATGCTCTCGGCGTTTTCGATTATATACACGCGACGGTTAAGCTCGAACGGCGTTAGGTATAACGAGTCTATTATGTCTCTTACGTCGTCTACGTTTACGGTCGCGGCTTTTGCGGTGTCAGCTTTCTTGGCTTTTTTACCGCTCGTTTTGACGTCCGCTCCGACGTCCGCATGCGGATACGTTATTATATCGGCGTAATCGGAAAAGGCTTCGGCTGGCGGTATCCCGCAAAGTTTTGCCGCCAAAAGGCGCGCCAATACGCAAAGCCCGTCGGGGTCTTCCCCGACTATCATGAACGAGCCCGCCGCGGTTTCTTTTGAAAACGGCGCCAAAACGTCGAGCGCGGCGTACATATCCGCATACTTGCCGAGATCCGTCATAAAACTTCCGCCACCGCGCGATATATCTTTTCGGCGGTCTCTTCCTTTTCGCCGCGCGCGTCTATCCTTACAAGCTCGCCGCGCGTGCACATATCGGTAAAACCCTCGTATACCTTATTGAAAAATGCGAGACTCTCTCGTTCCAGCCTGTCGCCCTTATCGGCGCCGCCCTTGCGCGTGAACCCGTCCTCGGGCGGGATATCCAAAAACAGCGCGAGATCGACTTTCAGCGGCGCGACGGTATACGCGTTTACGCGGCGCACAAAATCAAGATCAAGCCCGCGCGCATAGCCTTGATACGCGAGCGTCGAGTACATGAATCGATCGCAGACCACAACTTTGCCCGCGTCCAATGCGGGAAACACCACGGAGTCCAAATGATCGCGCCGCGCGGCGGAATACAAATACAGTTCGGCAAGCGCGCTCGGAGCATACTCGGGCGAAAGAATGATACGCCGAAGTTCCTCCGCGAGCGGAGCGCCGCCCGGCTCTCTCGTTGCGACGGCGTCTATACCGTGCGCGTTGAGAGCGTCGGTCAATATCTTGCTCTGCTTGCTCTTGCCCGCGCCCTCGCAGCCTTCTATGACTATAAACTTGCCCTTTTTCATTTGATCTCCGCTATTGCGGCGAAAAGCTCGCCCCTCAGTGTTTCTACCGTATTTTCGTCGTCTTCGGCAGTAAGTATAAATACCAATCGCTTGCCGTCGTTCAGTTCGCAGTACACGCCGCGCGCCGACAGCTCCCTATCGAGCGCCGACGATTCAACGCCGAGCGCCATACAGTCCAAAACGAGCCTTGTATAGTCATCGTTGCATAAGAACGGCAGTTCGCTTTTAAGCGCCTCGACGGGCGCAAACAACGCTTCGTATTTATCGGCGGACTCCGTCGCTTTTTCGACCGCGCCGTCTATCGACGCATACAAAAGATACGACGGGCTCGTTGTGCCCATAAGCTCAACCGCATCCGTCAAACTCTTTGCGGCTTCGCCTTCGAGATTGTCAAATAGCAACGCGCTTTGCGTAAGCGCCGAAAGCGTTTTATGCGTCGACACGTTGGCAATATCGCAGAACGGCGCAACGCTTTTGGGCAAACGCTTAGAAAACCCGAAATGCGCGCCGTGCGCGCTGTCCGCTATCAATAACAGCCCTTTGCTCTTGCAGTAATCTGCTACCGCCTCTATATCGGCGGCATAGCCGTAATACGTGGGCGTAGTTATCACTACGGCTTTCACGTCCGGTCGGAGCGCCCTGTCTATTTGCGAGACCGTCAACGGTCTCAAACCGTCCTCGTCACCGACCGCATAATACGGCTTAGCCGAGAGCCTGAACCCGTCTCTGACAGAGCGATGCGAATTTATATCTATGACCGCGGGAACGCCCGCATGATACACCGCCGACTTAACGCCCTGAGAGCTTCCGCCGCAGAGCATGCGCGCGTGCTTTGACCCGTATACTTCGGCTATGCGCTTTTCCGCATTGCCGATATGATCGCTTGGAAACGACCCGTCCGAAAGCTCCGTAATATCCAGCTCGCACAGCTTGCCTTTATGCCCCGGCGTGTGAAACCTGACGGGCTTGCGCGCGGCATAAGCGCGCATAAAATCTATCGGACGCCCGCTCACTTCTTGGTCTTGGGTTTCATCGTCGGGAACAAAATAACGTCGCGTATGGACGCCGAATCGGTAAGCAACATGACCATGCGGTCGATACCTATACCGAGCCCGCCCGTCGGGGGCATTCCGTATTCGAGCGCCTCCACAAAATCGTCGTCCGCGGCTTGAGCTTCCTCGTCTCCGCGCTTTGCCATTTTACGCTGCGTCTCGAACCGCCCCGCCTGATCGATGGGATCGTTGAGCTCGGAGTAAGCGTTGCCGCCTTCCCAACCGTTGATAAAAAACTCGAACCGATACGTGAGCCCGTTGCCGTCGCGCTTTGCGAGCGGCGACACTTCTATGGGATAGCCCGTGACGAAAGTAGGCTGTATAAGCGTGCTTTCCACGAGTTTGTCAAACGCCGCATACATGCACTCGGCGTTGTTCTTTTCACCCTCGATCTCCACGCCCAAGCGTTTAAGCTCTTTACGCGCCTTGTCGTCGCTGAGCGCCATAAAATCGACGCCCACCGTTTCTTTTACTATATCGCGCATGGTAACGCGCCGCCACGGCGTGGAAATATCGATTTCGCGACCTTGATAGGTTATCTTGTCGCCCAAGCCCACCGCATGCGCGCAAGCCGTGTAAATATCCTCCACGCACTTCATCATGTCGGTATAATCGCCGTACGCGCGGTAAAGCTCCATCATGGTAAACTCGGGATTGTGTTTTATATCCATTCCCTCGTTACGGAAGCATCTGCCTATCTCGTACACGCGCTCCATACCGCCCACTATAAGCCGCTTCAAATACAGCTCGGGCGCAATGCGCATGAACATATCGAGATTGAGCGTATTGTGGTGCGTTATAAAAGGACGCGCCGCCGCTCCGCCCGCTACAGTGTTGAGTATGGGCGTTTCCACTTCTATGAACCCTTCGCCGTCGAGATACCTGCGTATCGCAGAGATTATCTTAGCGCGCTTGACAAACGTGTCCTTGACCTCGGTATTGACAATGAGATCGAGATACCGCTTGCGGTAACGCAGATCGTTGTCTTTGAGACCGTGCCACTTTTCGGGAAGCGGCAACAACGACTTGCTGAGAAGCGTGAGCTTTTCGACGGACACGGACACCTCGCCGCTGTGCGTAACAAACACCTTACCCACCGCGCCGACGATATCGCCTATATCCACCTGCTTTTTGAACGCGGCGTATTCTTCTTCGCCTACGTTATCGCGTTTTACATATATCTGTATCTGTCCCGAGCGGTCGAGCACGTGCCCGAAACTCGCTTTGCCCAATATGCGCCTGCTCATCAACCGTCCTGCTATCGAGACGGTCTTGCCTTCTTCGGGCGACGCCGCTATATCGGCGGCATGCGCGGTCACGTCAAAACTCGTGAGCGCGTACGGGTCCTTTCCCGCGGCTACGAGTTCGTCCAACTTGCCCACGCGAACGGCGCGGAGCGCGTCTACGTCTACTTCCGCTTCTTCCTGCCCCGCGTTGATTTCCTTTTCTTCCATGTTATTATCCTTATTATAGCGCTAACGCAAAAAACGTTGCGCCGTCGCTAAATGTTAAAAAGTGGTCTTGCGTTTTGCGTTAGCGTTTCATCGCCTTTTTGTCGACGACGATATCTATGATCTTAAACAGAAGATCGCCGACCATTACGACGTCGCTTTCCTCTTTGCCGAGGAACGCCGCGCCGACGCGCGACTCGTTGGATATTTTGCCCGCGAGCGCGTCCGACTCATGCGAGCCGACTATAGTATAGCTCTTTATGCCCTCGCACTTGGACTTATCGATCTTGGCGCGACCTTTGGATTTTACCTGACTTATCTCCGCATCGGTAAAGCCCTTATCCAAAAGCTCTTCGCGCTTAAAACGTTTGCTTGCCAAAAGCTCCGCCGCGGCGTTCACATAATCGTCGGGCGTAATCTCGTCGAGTATGGCGCGGTGCTGCTTGTTCGCACGCATATCGTTTACCGACATGCGCGTGAGGAATCCCTCTATTATATCAGTGCGGGTAAGTCCTGCGCGTTCGACTGCGGCAAGCCCTTCCTCGGCGTCCGCTTCTATGACCTCGACAGTGCAACCGATGGAAACCGATTCGTCGTTGATGGAACGCTCGTCGAGCACCTTGGCATACGCGAGCTTTTCTTTTATCGCGTCGATCTCGTTTTGAAGCTTTGCCTGTTCGTCGCGAGCAATATCGTATTCCGCATTTTCCGAAAGGTCGCCTTGCGCGCGGGCTTTTGCTATCTCTTCCACTATCTCGGGCATCTCCACCATTTTGATGTGTTCGAGACGCTCTTCGAGTTCGCGTTTTCCCGCTTCGGTCATGATATATTCTTTGGGCATGGTTTACTCCTTTTAATGGCTTTTTTACCGATATATTATAAACTAATAGCCCATATCAAGTCAAGTATTTTTGCTCGACGATACGACTATCGTCAAACATTCCGCACACGGCATATATCGACAAAATACGGCATACACATATAGAACCGAATTTCAATATGGGTGGTTATATGAATGAAACGACTGTAAAAAGAGCGGTTACTCTCGGCGAGTATATTGCCGAAAACGCATGCACCGTGCGCGCCGCCGCCGCAAAGTTCGGCTTGGGCAAATCCACCGTACATAAAGATATTGCCGAACGCCTGCCCATTATCGATCCCGCGCTTTATGACAAAGTACGGGTATTGCTCGATTATAACTTATCCGTCAGACATCTGCGCGGCGGCGAAGCCACCCGCAAAAAGTACGCGCAAAAAAAGCGCTCCGAGCCCGAGGAAACTTAAGTGCTTCCGCCCCGATAAGAGCTTGAGTCTCGTCCGAAGCACGCTCTCGCCGCATACAAAAACCCGCGCATCACGGCGCGGGTTTAAACGCTTTAAATATTTATCGATCAGTCGTACAGTTTGGATACGGGCAGATCCGCGAATATTGCCGCGATAGCTTCGGCAAATATGGGCGCGACAGACACCGTGATGAATTTATCGATCTGTTTTTCGGGCGGAAGTTCTATCGTATTGAGTATGAACAGTTTTTTGATGACCGAGTTTGAAAGGCGTTCGATCGCCGGTCCCGACAGCACGGGGTGCGTGCAGCACGCGTAAACGTCGGACGCGCCGCCGACCTCTACCAAGGCTTTTGCGCCTTGCACAATCGTGCCTGCGGTATCGATCATATCGTCGACGATTAGGCAACGCTTGCCCTTGACGTCGCCGACTATGTTCATGACTTCCATAACGTTGGCTTTGGGACGGCGTTTATCGACTATCGCGAGCGTCTTATTGAGCTTTTGCGCCATTTGTCTCGCTCTTCCGACCGACCCTACGTCGGGTGAAACTATTACGAGATCGTCGCCCGCTTCTTTAATGAACGGTTCGTCCGCTATCGCTTTTGCAAGAATGGGCACACCCAAAAGGTGATCGACGGGGATATTAAAGAAACCTTGTATCTGCGGAGCGTGAAGATCCATGGTAAGAATCCTGTCCGCGCCCGCCGTGCTTATAAGATCGGCGACGAGCTTGGCGGTGATGGGATCTCTCGCGCGCGCTTTTCTGTCCTGTCTCGCATAACCGAAGTACGGCATGACTGCGGTAATGCGTCCCGCCGACGCGCGTTTCAATGCGTCGATCATGACCAAAAGTTCCATGAGGTTGTCGTTTGTCGGCGCGGACGTGGACTGAATAACGAACACGTCGCAACCGCGCACCGATTCGCCGAGCGATACCGATATCTCGCCGTCGCTGAACTTGCCGACTTCCGCCGACGAAAGCTTCATTTTGAGCCTTTCCGAGATCGCCGCGGAAAGTTCTTTGTTGGCGTTACCGCAGAAGAGTTTTATCTTGTTACCGTGAGCTATCATTAGTGCCCTCCAAAATTTGTCGGCGATCCCGCCGTTTTTTACTTTATCGGTTGTCTTTGCCGTGCTCGTCCGACGTGCCGTCGATTATACCGTCGTCGTATTGCACTACGCGTATCTTTTTGGGCGTATAGCTTCCGCCGTCGAGCGGCGGCGCGTAAACGTTGCCCTGCCAATTTTCTATTACGGACTGTCTCGCCCTCGCAACAGCCAACGCCTGAGTGGGCACGGCTTTGGTTATGGTAGAACCCGCCGCTATAAACGCGCGGTCGGCAATGCTGACCGGCGCAACGATATTCGCGTTGGAGCCGATAAACACGCGATTGCCCACGACTGAGCGATATTTATTCTTGCCGTCATAATTGGCAAACACGACGCCGCACCCTACGTTGCAGTCCTCACCGAGCTGCGCGTCGCCTATGTACGTGAGATGACTTACTTTGCTGCCGTTGCCGATGATACAGTTCTTGAGCTCCACAAAATCGCCTATGCGGCAGTTACTGCCTATGACGGAGTTGGGGCGTATGTACGCAAACGGACCGACCTTAGTAGACGCGCCTACCGAACTGTCGTACAGTCTCGAACTGTCTATACGCGCGTTTTCCGCAATGATACAGTTTTCGATATAGTTGCCGGGAAGTATCGTCGCGCCCTCTTTTATTACCGTCTTGCCCTTGATAAAGTTATACGGCTCTATCGTAACACCGCGCGATATAACTACGTCGCAGTCGATATAGGTGTTTTTGAAATCGGAAATAAACACGCCGTTTGCCGCGTGATAGCGCAAGATACGCTTTCTTATCACGTCGCTCACGGCGGACAGGCGCTCGCCGTCCGTGACGGTCGCAAACTCCCCGTCCTTTTGATCTTCGCTCTGCAAGAACAGCGCGTCGGTCTCGAATAAATATTCGGTCTTAAACACAAACCCGCGCGGCAAACGCACGACGTTGGCGTTTTCGCTTTGGAGTTTTTCCACCGCCGCGGAAACGGTGCGCGAAGAAACGAGCGGCGTGTCGCAGTACAAAACGACGGTAACGGGCTTTTTGCGGTCGACTGCCGAACGCAGTTTTTCGACAGCGTTCACGGTCTGCGCACCGTCTATGACTTTGGTCGGCGCGCCGAACGCAATAGAGACCCAATCGCAAAGCGTTTTACCGCAAACGCTCCGATCGCCGACCTCGCCCAACGTTTTGCTCTTTACGCGCAAAACAATGCCGTTTATACCGAAATCTATCATAGCCCTATTATAGTCCTTTTGCTCGATTTCGTCAACTCAATACAGCGACTATTTTACAGCCCCGCAATATATTCGTCGTAGTCCACGGGACGGTCGTACGCCTTTACGCCGCCCTCTATAACGATGATGCGGTTTGCCACAGACGACATTATCTCCTCGTCGGCGGTTATAAACAGTATGGGCGCCTTGAAGTTTATCATGCCCTTGTTGAGCGACGTGATACTTTCGAGATCGAGGTGGTTGGTAGGCTCGTCGAACATAAGGAAATTGGGCGACAGCAACATCATGCGCGCGAGCATGCACCTCGCCTTTTCACCGCCCGAAAGCACGTTTGCGGGCTTTAACGCCTCGTCGCCCGAAAACAGCAAGCGTCCCAGCCACGATCTGAGGTATTCCTGCTCGTGGTTTTCCGACCATTGGTCTATCCATTTGACGAGCGACAGCGGGCAGCCGTCAAAGTATTTGTCGTAGTTTTGCGGCATGTACGCAGGCTTGACGTTTTTGCCCCATATGACTCTGCCGGAGTCGGGTTTGGATTCGCCGAATATGCAATCGAAAAGCTCCGCCACCGCGCGGCTGTTGTCCGTTATAAAGCCTATCTTGTCGTCGCGCCCGACCGAAAAAGTTACGTTCTCGAAAAAGCCTTTCTTGGTAAGCTTTTCCACGCGCAAAATATCGTTGCCGGGATCGCGCTCGAATTTGTAATCGATATACGGATATTTTCTCGAGCTCGGCTTTATGTCCTCGACGACTATTTTATCGAGCTCGCGCTTGCGGCTCGTCGCCTGCTTGGACTTACTCGCATTAGCCGAGAACCGCGCTATAAACTCGCGGAGTTCTTTCATGCGCGCTTCCGCTTTCTTGTTTGCTTCGCGTTGCTGACGCAAAATGAGCTGCGACGACTCGTACCAGAAATCGTAGTTGCCCACGAACAGATTGATAGCGTGATAATCGACGTCGCAAATGTGCGTGCATACCTGATTGAGAAAGTGACGGTTGTGCGACACGATAAGAACGGTCGCCTGCTCCAACGTTTTCAAATATTCCTGCAACCATCTGACCGTCTTTATGTCGAGGTTGTTGGTCGGCTCGTCCAAAAGCAGGATATCGGGCTTACCGAAGAGACACTGCGCTATAAGTATTTTTACTTTGACCTTGGGCTCTATTTCACCCATGACGGTATCGAAAAGCGATTGGTCTATGCCGATATTGTTGAGCAAGCTCTCCGCTTCTATCTCGCACTCGTACCCGCCGAGCTCGCCGTAACGCGTCTCGAGCTCCGCCGCAACGTTGCCGTCTTCCTCGGTAAAGTCCGACTTGGCGTAAAGCACTTCGCGCTTTTGCCTGATGTCCTCTAACTCTTTATGCCCGCAAATGACCGCCTCGCGAACGGTGTACGCGTCGTATGCGTTTTGGTTCTGTTCGAGCACGGACATACGCTCGCCCTTGCCTATGGTTATATCGCCCTTACTCGGCTCTATCTTGCCCGACAAAAGCTTTAAAAACGTGGACTTGCCCGCGCCGTTCGCGCCGATTATGCCGTAGCAGTTTCCGCCCGAAAATTTGAGATTTACGTTCTCGAAAAGAACGCGCGTCCCGAACTGTAACTTCACATTATTTACGTTGATCATATTTTAAACCACCGCGTTATATTTTTACCACGCATATTCTACCATGAAAAGTACCAAAAGTACACCGTTTTGCGGACTGTTTTGAATATTTTTCGCGTATGCTCTATCAAGGTAAACGCGCGGCGGTCAACCGAAAATAATACCGGCGGAGCTAGCGCGCCATTTTGACTATGTAAAAATATTTATAACATTATGAACCAAAGATAAACATTCGTTTGAAATACCGTAAAAAAAAACAAGGCTTACCTTATTACTCGGCAAGCCTTATTGATATATAAGTATTTTTTAAGATTTCTCTTCGACAAGTATTGCAGCCGTTTCGCTTTCGTCAAGCGGACGGAGTCCACGTTTCAATAAAAGTTCATTAAGCGCTTTCGATTTAATAATTTGCCTTTCTGCCGTCATCTTATTAATATTTTGCTTTTTACGAATAAAATACGCTGAAAGACTTATACCGATTATCAAAATAGCAATACCGATTGCGGGAGTCATGAATTGCGGATAACCCACAAAATTAAGTATAAACCCGACCAACCATACCACTATCCCGACAGGGATCACGTATAAGAACGGTTTTGCTTGTTTCCCCGCAGCCTTCTTCACGTCAGCCGTGTCATTAGGGCGTGCGGGCATGCTTGCGTCTATATCACCGCAAGCATATCCTTGCGCTTCGTAACTTCCCTCTTTATATTCGAATTTTGCGCGATGCTTGGGAATGACGGCACAGTCGATATTTTTTATTTCATACTTAGTCGTGTATGAAACGTCCTTTTTACGATCACCCGGAATAGGAGCGTCTAAACAACAGCTATAACCGCAAGCATTTATAGCAGTATCTATCGAATGCGCGTTTAATTCCAAATTATCATATTCACTATCTCGATACGACAGAGGAACAAACGACGACGCTCTTTTTCTAATAGCTAAGCTTTCTTCTAGCACAACATCTAAATCGTCATCATGCGGACCGTTTGGCACACATACCATATACTCGCCCTCATTGCTCATGCTATACGGCGTCCAATCCGTTATATACCTTGTTTTTTTTACGCTTTTATAACCGCCGTCGCTTTGACGCTCTTTATCCCAATACTCTTCCACTCTATCGTATCCGACAGAACAAGTTATATCTACGTGTATATCCGCAGTCACGATTACATACGGAATGCGCTCGCATTTTACGTCGACCAGCTTCCCGTTAAAAACGTCGACAGGCGTTTCCCTGTCCATCGCCAATAGCAAATATATTTCCCGCGAGAAATCTTCCTCATACGTCTGCTTTTTTGCCGAAAATTTATTTGAAATTTCCATGCTTCCTCCACTTTTGTATACTAATATTTTACTATACAATCAATATAACAGGATATTTTTAGTATGTCAACGGATTTATACTAATTTTATAGTAAAATTAAACCAAATTAGGAAAATATTAGTATGAATAGAATCAAAGCATTGAGAGAAGACCGCGATTTGCGGCAAATAGACGTAGCGATCGCTACCGAAATCGATCAGAAAACTTTATCCAATTACGAAACGGGTAAAACTAATCCCGATAGCGTTTCTATTATCAAACTTGCCGAGTATTTCGGAGTTACGACAGATTACCTCTTAGGCGTAACCGATACCGACCTCAAAGACAACAGTCAAGTTTTCGCTTTATTGGATGAAATATACAAAAAAATCGAAATGATAAAAAGATATTTAAATCGTAAATAATATCCGACATTATTATAACGCAATGTTTTAAAACGCATAGATAAATATAAAAATAAAAATTATTGCATGATAATTTGATATAGCTTTACGCTTCTTTCCTCTCGTCGTTATCAACACCATAAAATGATTTGCATTGTAAATAAGGTAGTTAAATTTTTTTGCAACAAAAACCTGCCGCTATGTGCACCACAAAAGTTTTGTCTAACTTTTTGGGTGCATTTAAGCAGGCGGTTGACTTATCTTTTGTTTTTTGGTATTTTATACATGAAAAACAAATTCGAGGCGGACTGATCGAGTGGAAGATAACGGTATCATCGACGACAAAGCAAACACTGCCAAAAGCTTTGACGGGGTCAAAATGTTTATTCGCGGCTCTTTAAAACAGTACGCCTCGATCTGGCAGGGCACGGCGGCGTTCGTTTGTTATATAGCGGGCGCGGGCGCGGCTACGTTGATACTTGCCATGCTGTCGACACTATTCGTCACCGAAACAAATCCGGGCATAATCTTCACGCTGTCGTTCATGGTCGCGGTCGCGGCTTTCGGCATTGCGGGCGCTACTTTCAAAGCCGTTTCCATCGGCAAAAACATGCCGACGCGCGAGCAAAGACACGCTATGAATTTCGGCAAACTCGTCAACGCGGAAATCAAGCAAGTCAAAAAGAAATACCGTCGGCATCATACCGCTTCGGGCAGTTCTTCGTTTGCAAATTGCTTTTACTATATTGACTATACTTATCGCGACGAAAACGGCGCGACGCATGACGGAAAATTCAAATACGACACGACCGAACTGTCAGACGAATATTTTTATGAAGGCGGATATTTGACGGTCGCGTTTTTCGGCGGACACAGCATACCGATCAAGGAGTACGAGCTATTGAGCGACACGGCGGAACTCCCTACGGAAGTATCGGAAAGACTTGACGGCACGCCAAAAGCGAAAGGCAAACTTAGACCGCTGAACGACGCGTCTCGCGACTTTAAGCTCGGACTGTTTCTTATTTTGGCGGCAATGATCATCGTCGGAGCGGAAGCGTTCGCCATTATTTCGACTGCGGCACACTCTACCCCTTTGGATATTGTGCGCACGGTATTGCTCATATTGCTTGTCTCGTGCATACACTTCACGCTTTTGATCGGGTTTGCATGCGTAAAGTTATGCGCCGCACATACCGAGCACTCACGGTTCAACGACCTACGCAAAAACGGTACGCTCGCTTATGCCGCGATAAGCAACGAAGCGACGAATAACGAACAAAACCGACGGTATTTCTACGTCTACGGCAGCAACATTTGCGAGGGTGTTATACCAACGCGCAAATTGGATTCACACATGGAAAAAATACTCGTCGATAGTCTGCCGTCGCCGTATATAAAGATCCTCGTGCTGTTCTCCGATTCCGACAGCATGATCGTATACTAACAGTCATGTCCGCCAAACGAACACTAAAAAACCTTGTCGCTGTGACAAGGTTTTTTTGCGTGATTCTCTTCGGCTCTCGTAATTTTTTTCAGAGCTTCGTATTTTTGCTAGTGTTTTATTATTATCACGGAATACTCTTCGCTACTACTTCCACCGCCGCTGTAATCATCCTTATCAATATGCCAATCCCCGCCGTCATTAGTGAACCCGCTGTAAAGCATATTAAAAAATATATTAATAAGCACGAGATACGCAACTGCAACAATATAAAAGCCATATGCGGGAAAAACAGATATCAGCGTAAGAACAACACTTAATGCTCCCATATTCGACATGGGTTTGACTAAATTCATTCCAAGAAGCACATAACTCTCCTTCACAGCACAAACAACAGCATATCCGCCGCTGAATATATACCCAAGTAAAATAATCAAATAAAGCCAGCCTAACTTTCCGCGGTACCATTTTATTTTTTCGATTTCTGTTAACTTTTCAGTACCCGAAATATTTTGCAACATTCCGCCGTGAATCTTCTCGGGAAAATATAGCACTGCTAACATAATTGCTACCATTAAAACACCAAACAGTAAATATAACAATATGCCCGACGCAACGGAAAAATGCATGTTTCTGAATACCAATCTGAATATTATAATCTCGCATACGTTGATAATTATCACGATCCATGCAGGTATTAAAAATATCAACATTGTAGAGAGCATTGCGACGATTGCAAATATTATGCTCAATATTTTCTTGCCGATTTTCCTGTTTGCGCCGACTTCCATAAAATCCTCCACAAATAAAAAGTGCGCCCACCGAAGCAAGCACACAAAAAACGCAAACTCCGATAGTCGCCAAACCAAACTTTGAACGGAAGTTAAACCCAACTACAATCAAAGTGGAATTTGCATTTTTATCAAATTCTATTGTAGTCGGATAAAAGGAGAATAATTCTCCTATTACAGTTTAAGAAATAAAAAACCTCCCGCTCGTAATAAAGTTTGATTTGGCTTACATAGTATAGCAAAACGCAAACAAAAAGTAAATAGTTTTTGAAAACAAAAAAAACCTGTTTTTAAAATGCACCCTAAAGTTTTGTTAAACTTTGGGGTGCATGCCAACAGATAAGTCTTTTACGTGTAGTAATAAATTCTATTCCACGCTACGATCTCTTTTTTGCGGACGCGGACTTTTTACGCAACGAACATACCAAAACGTAAACGCCCACAAGTAAAGCGACGGTAACGCAGAGCACGAGATATTTTACCCAAACGGGTACGGCATTATCGAAGAAATAGAGATTGCAGTCGAACCCGTCCAGAACACCGCTCATTGCCTCTGCGGGAAGAGACAAACTGCTGCCCGCCGCTTCCACTGCGCCGTTCATCAAATGGGTGTGTAAAAGCGACGTGCCGTAAGTTCCCGGCAACAATGAGATCACGTTTTGAAGCCCTACGGCAAGCGAAGAAATGGGCATATACGCGCCGCAGATAAATCCGTACGCCGAAGAAATTATCGCCTCTACAGCCGTTATACCGCCTTGAGAGCGTATAAAGTAATTGACGACCGAAGAAAGCGCCGTACCGAACAGCACCAATAAGAAAGTATCGAGTATGGTCAAAAACACGTCCGCGACACTTAGATACCACCCGACGCATGCGATATATATAAACCCGATAAACAACGCCGCATAGCAAATGACTGCGGTAGCTATTGCCGTTGCTATAAAATAAGACAGCGCGAGCGCAGAGTTCGGTACGGGGGACGCGATAAAGTCATGCCGCGCGCCCGATACGCGATCCTGCACCATTACGATATTCGCCGTAAAAGCAATGGTAACGGCGCACACCGCAATAAGCGAAGAAATGAGCCAACCTCCGGCAAAGCCCTCGACGATCGACTTGTCGGGCGTCAAACCGCCGAGCGCGGAAGTAAAGCTATCGCGATAAACGTCGCCCAAAAACGCTATAAACAAAAAGAGCAAAATAAGCGGCGCAATGAGCGCGGGCAAAAATACACTCTTATCGCGAAAGAAAATCTTAACGTTGCGCTGAGTCAATAAAAACACCGTTTTCACGCTTCTCCACCTCCGATACGCTTTCCCGTTACAGCAAGAAATACGTCGTCCATCTTACCCTTGGTCACCTCGTAATCACGAAAGATATCGGGGTGCGACAGGATGAGCCGCGTCGCCTCCGCGGTGTCTTTTACGGATATGCGCGCGCCGTCGCCTATCGTTTCAAACGGAAGCGACAGCGAATCGAGCTCCTTTTGCGTCGCGCCGTAAATGGTGATAAAGTCGCCGGTGTATTTATTTTTGAGTTCGAGCGGCGTGGCGTCCGCCAAAATTTTACCGCCGTCCAAAATGACTACTCTATCCGCATCCGCCGCTTCTTCCATATAATGGGTCGTCAAAAACACGGTAAGATTGCGCTCTTTGCGAAGCGTACCTATCGCTTCCCAAACGTTCTTACGCGTCTGCGGGTCGAGTCCCGTCGTCGGCTCGTCGAGCACCAAAATTTTGGGGTCGTGTATCAACGCCCGAGCAATATCGCACCGCCGCCTTTGCCCGCCAGAAAGTTTACCTACGGGGCGTTTTAGCAGTTCCTGCAAAGCAAACGTTTCGGTGAGTTCGTCGAGCTTCCGTTTGAAGTCGTTGCCGAAAACTTTGTACAGCGCGGCACGATAGCGCAAGTTATCGTATACGGTAAGAGACTTATCGAGCACGCTGTCCTGAAACACAACGCCCAACCGACGCTTTACCTCCTCCGAATTTTCGTCCGGGTCGTAACCGTCGACCAAAACGTCGCCGCCGTCGCGCACTTCCTTGCCCGAAAGTATGGAAATAGTCGTGCTCTTGCCCGCGCCGTTCACGCCGAGAAAAGCGAAAAACTCACCTTCCGAAACAGTAAAGGAAATATCGTCTACCGCTTTTACGTCCTTATAGTATTTTTTGAGATGAGATATCTCGATGCTATTTTTCATATACCCTCGAAAATAATAGCTTATTGCAATCATGCCATTGAAAGCAAATTTATTTGTATTTTAACACCATAACGTGAAGAAAGCAAGTTCTTGAAATGCTCTTTTGATTTTATTCATACAACAAAAATCGAATCTTTGAATGTCAAACTCATAATAAAATCTTATTTTAAATATATTTTAATTATTTTCTTTTTTCCAAATGACGGGCGTCGTACCGTCGCTATCGTAATGCCAATAATTGCCGTTATAATCAGTGCCTTCTATATTCAATGGCGGCTCTGTTTCGCTGTAATAATAACGCGTCGCGAAAAGTAATTCCTCATTATTACTTCCAATCGTTATATTTTGCCAGAATTGTTTCGGTAATAAATAGTAAATGATTTTAAGCGACGGGCATCCACCAAACACGGAATCTCCGATATTAATTACACTATTCGGAATGGTTATACTCATTAAGCTGCTACAACCGCTAAATGCAGAGCTTCCGATACTCATGACTCTATTCGGAATGGTTATGCTCGTTAAGCTGCTACAACCGCT
>CATLHE010000008.1 GCA_949948895.1 uncultured Christensenella sp. | reverse complement strand
CGCCCGTGATTGATTTTGCGTTACACCCGACCAAACACTGCTTGGATTTATGTCGTGTGTTTGCGCCCGTGATTGATTTTGCGTTACACCCGAATAAGAGTGGTGCATATATACTTTTGTCATTCTGAGCCGTAGGCGAAGAATCTAGGCGAACCGCCGCAGAATTGACACAACAGACAAACGAATCACCACAAAACACCCTATCCTTTTCGGGTGAAACGCAAAATCCCAGACAACGCCCATACACGACAAACATCCAAGCTATGCTTGGCCGCTCACTTCAAATACGGCATGACCTCGGCAAGGCTTTTAACGGTAATAACGTCGTCGTGCTTGTTGCCGTCTGATCGCTGTAACAGTACGGGCAGTATTCCCGCGGCGCGCGCGCCCAGAACGTCCGACTCGTACGAATCGCCAATATGCACCGCCTCGCTCGCGCTCACTCCCGCCGTGTCCAAAGCCTTTTCAAAAAGCTCCGCATGCGGCTTGTATGCGCGCACCGAATCGGCGCTTACTATACCGGCGGGGTTCAACCCGTTAAGGCTCATCGCCTTCTCGACGCACGCGACGCTGTTGTTGGTGATAACGTACAGCGGCAACGGGCAGTTCTCGTAAAAATCCTTAACGTCGTCGAATACGGGCGCAGTCGCCCAGCAATCGGATATCCGACCGAGAAGCTCGGGGACATCGTCTTTGAGCCCGTACTCGGTTTCAAGACGCCGAAGCGCTTTCATATAGATCTCGTCGCTCGTCAGATAGGCTTCGGCATAACTTTTGGCTTCGTACTCTTTTATCATCCCCCACCAAATACGCATCAGTTCCTTGGGATCGTGAACGGCGCTATGCTTGCAAATGCGCATAACGGCGGCTTGCATATCCCTCCCGCCTTCCATAACGGTCGTACCCGAATAATCGATAAACACGGCTTTTATCATGACTTCACCTTTATTGCTGAATTTCAAAGCGCACCGCGCAATAAACAAATTGTACCAAATATCGAAAATTAAAACAAGCAAAACCCGCTCGGAACACCAATATAAAAAACACCCATACGGGTGTTCTTTATATGTAATATATGATTCACGTTTCATCCTTCGCGCAATCTTTTGACTGCTTCCATAAGCTCCCCGCTCGACTTATTGGACTTTTCCAATAACGCCGTTTGAAGCGACGCCTCCGAAAACAGCTTTTCCAAACTTCTGTCCGTTCCCGCCATGCTCTCATAAAGATCAGAAGTAGCTTTCGCATTGTCGTCTATCTTTTCTGCGAGAACACCGTAACTTTGCTCTATCTTGCCCGCGAGCTTTCCGTAACCGCTTTCTATTCCATACGATATACGGCTCGCCGCCGTTGCGAGGGTTTGCGCCAGCACATAAAAATTTTTGTTTAGCTGAGTTTGAAGATTGCCGAATCCGTCGTCGATTCTCTGCGCTATTGCCATGCTGGCGGAATGCAGGGTGTTTACTATGCGGTCGGTCTGCGTCTCGCGGTCGGCTAGTTGCAACGCTTCTTTGACGGTCTCCGCTCTGCCCGTCTCCAACTGCCAAATCACGAGGTCCAATATTTTCCAATCCCGCGAGTCAAGAAGCTTGCCGTATGTATCGACGAGCGTCTCCCATATCTCGGCGCTTATCTTGCCGTGCAATTTTTTAAGCGTTTCGGCTGTCGCGGAAAATTCGTGCTCGGCTTTCTCGCAAACAGAATTATATTCTTTCACGACAGTTGCGCACACCATATCATAGTGCATGTTGGCATTTGCAATAGTCTGACTGCATTCGCTTTGGGCTGCTCGTGTTATTTGCACAATATCATTTTCGGAATAATTCTTTTTTGCTGTTTCGTACTCGCGTTCTGCTTCACGTAATTTGTTTTTAAGTTCGTCACGCTTTTGCACAGCTTCATTATGCTTTTTCATGTCTATTTTATATTGCCATAAATTGACCCCCGGAATAACTTGCAAGCTTATCCATATAGTTATCCCCGAGCATACCAAAGTCAAAACGACTATCAACATAAAAGCAATTATCACAAGCGGATGCAACATATAATCCTTATAAATAAACCATATCAATGCCCCCAAACCTAACGCATTTATAATATAAAGTATAGGAACCCATATAATTTCAACATCCCACCCCTCACACACTATTAGAGAAATTGTAGATATTATACCGATTGACAAAGTAACGCAAGTTATTATGATAGTAATATTTACGAGCGACGGAATAGCGGTAAATCGACTTGCGATCAAGACCCCTGCCGAAGCGATATACGCCAAAACGGCGCAAATGAAAAATATTGAAATCAATGGTTTCAACACTAATCCTCGTTTAAAGCGTTTTTTAGCATATTTTGTTTGTGCTATTTCTTGTTCATTGTCTGCATAGTCACGCTCTCGCCATTCTAAAAATTTCAAAGATCTTGTCACATCTTTTTTTTGGCGCTCTGCGACACCTATCTTGGTATTTTTTTCGTTTTCCGCAGCGGCTATCTCGTCGTCCTTTTGGAATTTGGCTTTTGATATTACTATATCCTTTTTCCGTTCGGCTTCTCCCACCTCGGCGTCTCTTTTTTGTTCGGCATCGAGTATCTCTTTATCGCACATATCCTTTTCTTTTGCGATAAGGCTTAATCCCGCACGAAGCGCGTAAAGCTCGCTTACTATATCTTGTGTATCCATTGCGACCGTCCTATATAAATATTTTCGCGCAACAAAAAAGTGCGCCAACCGAAGTCGACGCACGCAAAACGCAAACCCCGATTGTCGCCAAACAAGTTAATATGCAGTACGGTTACAGTTCCACATATTGGAATTTGCGGTTTTGCCTAATTCTAAAATGCGAAACTGTAACATTATTTATGTTTTATTGCAAAAAAAAGCCCGTACTCCTATTTGGGCATATAACTTGTTTGGCTTAATCAGTGTAAACCAAAACCGCTCAAAAGTCAACGGTTTTTAAAAAATTTTATTACACCGTAAATTCCGCCCTCGACTATTGCTCTCAGACTTTCGATAAAGCACAGCGACCTTTGCGCTACGCGCAAGCGTCCGACCCGCGCGGCGACAATGAAAATCGAAATTGCATTTTTAACTATCACAGACAGCTCACCCCGCTTAGGTCACGCTTAAGCTTTATATTGTAAGATAAACTTAACTTTCAGTCTTCCAGCCCGATTAAATAATCGGCGGTGCACCCGAAATATTTACAAAGAATAATTATACTTTCTATATTCGGAATGCGTAATCTATTCTCCCATCTGTTTATACAGGCAACACTGATATTAATTTGTTTTGATAACTCGTTTTGAGAGATATTTCTCTCATTCCTGAGTTCTTTCAATCTTTCCGCAAACTTATTCATTTATCATACCTCAAGATCATTTTATACCAAACGGTAATAAATTACTTGACTTTTACCAAATGGTAATGGTATGATTATATTATCAGCCGATTATCAATGGAGTGCTAATGAAAAATTTTGTAAATATAAAACTAATATGTAATTTTATTAGATCTAATCAACTGAGTAAATCAAAATTTTGTAAGCTATGCAAAATAAGCATGTCTACATTGAATAGGATAATGACGGGCAAAAAATTCTTTTTGTCTTCTCTTTTTAGAATTGCTAAAACCATTAATGTTCCTATTTGCACTTTATTCGTGCGTTAAACATCAATAGAAATCCGGAAACAAATTACCGACTTCAAGGTTTTCATAATTATTCCTCAGGATTGCCGCGGATTCGCGGCGACCTTTGCGCTTCGCGCAAGCGTCCGAACTGCGCGGCGAAATTTCTTTATTACAATTATGCAATACTTTTCTTTTTATTGTTTTTATATTATTGTGCCGTACCTCGCCTCGCTCGAATCTTAGCTACTACCACGAAAAAAGCACCCTGTCAGGTGCCTTTTCGTGGTAGATATTGTACAATTCAAAACAAATAAAATTTGCGGCAACCGGATTGCCGCGGATTCGCGGCGGACTTCGGCGTTCCGCCGAGCGTCTAGCGAACCGCGCGGCGAAAAAGCGTTTTATAAAATCGATATTCAATTTTCTTTATCGTATTACATATTGTTTGGCTGTGCTTCGCCGCGCTACTCATATAGCACCGCTACCACGAAAAAAGCACCCTATCGGGTGCCTTTTCGTGGTAGCGGCAACTGGATTCGAACCAGTGACCAATCGGGTATGAACCGAGTACTCTAGCCAGCTGAGCTATGCCGCCATAACTTTTAAAGTACACACATTATATCAAATAAATTTTACAAATGCAAACGTTTTGAGCTAATATTTTGCATATAGCGGTTATGCACGGCTTTTTAATTCGTAGCAAACGTATTTGCCGTTACAGTCAAACCCCGTTTTTATTGCCGCCGCTATCTCGTTCGTGCTCGTTTCGTCAATAAAATATATAATGTTCTTTACGTGTTTTCGCGTTCTCAGGTCTCGGGCTACTGCCGTGAGCAATGCGCAGGTCACGCTACTTCGCTCTGCGACCAATCCGAAAATTTCCGCGCTCCCGTTCCCGTATGCTTTGACGAACGCGCCGTCCGACACTCGCCCTCCGTCGAGCACGGCATAAATATCCCACTCTTTAAAGCTCGCGTCCATGCGCTCCGCGTTCCAGTATATATCGTCGAAATATTTACGATGAAACTCTAACCATTCTTTTTTATGTTCGTCGCCCAATCGTATGACATTCTCACACGGCGACGGTACAAGCTTTTCCGTATCCAATCGCGCGTCTATATCGCGCTCGACTATCGCAAAACCTCTTTTCGACAGCGCTCTTCCGATCCCGATATTCCGTCCGTCTATGCCAGCTAGTATCTGTGCGTCGTTGTTCTGTTTTACTATTCCGTCGATCAGCGCGTCCGCGCTTTTGCTGTCGTCGGCGTAGATCATTGTTGTTTGAAAATATTGCGCGCCGTCGCCGAATCCCGCGACTATACCCGTCATGCGCTCGCCGCAAAACGCGCCCAGTACCGTGTCTTTTTCTATGCGTTTTTCAAGTTCGTTTCGCGCGCCCGTAATATCATCTATAACTGGGTACGATCGTCTGTCGGGGCTCAGGCGTTCTGCGACAAACTCCGTCGCGCGTTCGAGTTCCGCCCTGCCGAGCGGTCTTATATTTATCGCTGAATTTTTCATACGTTTCTCGGTTTATCCATGGCGCATGACTCCGCCGTTTATTCGATTTATTATACCAAACAATCTCACGCATTGCAATATTTTCGGTAATTTTCACGGTCGATAACGTTTAAATCCACAAACACCGCACGTTTTCGGACAAAAACGGACGGGTGCGGACGGGCGTCGATAAATACCGTCAAAATAAGACGCATACCGACAAAACCGCCCTTTTTTCACACGCATATGAAGCTTGTCAATATACCGCGAAAATGGTATAATTTACACATATCAACCGCGAAAAAAGGAGCTTATTCGAGATGAAAATACGAGTTATGGTATGCGATGACAACGACGAATTTATGGCGAGCATGCGCGCGCATTTTGCCGCGTCGGACAGGTTCGAACTTGTGGAGACCGCCGCCGACGGCAAAGAGGCTTTGGAACGCATTGACGCCGCGCACCCGGACGCGCTCATACTCGATCTTGTCATGCCCAATCTCGACGGCTTTTCCGTGCTCGAACGCGTCAATAAGGGCAATATGAAGATAATCGTCGCTTCCGCGCTGTCTCAGGAAGCGTTCATTTCCAAAGCGATGAATCTCGGCGCGGACTTTTACATGATGAAGCCCGTATCGTTCTCCGTTCTCGACGAGCGCATAATCGAAGCGGTCAATCAGAAGCGTCCCACCGCCAAGAATCGGTCCATGGATGAAAAGATAAGCAATATTTTCATTACCGTCGGGATCCCTGCGCACATCAAGGGCTATCAGTACTTGCGCGAAGCGATCAAGATGACCATAGACAGTCCCGAGATAATCAATTCCATTACCAAAAAGCTCTATCCCGAAGTAGCCGAGCATTTTAACACAAGTCCGAGCAAGGTCGAGCGCGCTATTCGCCACGCCATCGAGGTCGCTTGGAACCGCGGCAAGATAGAAAACATCAACACGCTTTTCGGCGTGCGCGTTTATAACCATAACGAGAAACCGACTAACGGCGAGTTCATTGCGCTCGTTGCCGATAAGATGCTGCTCGAAAGCGTCTAACAAGCCAAAGGCTTGGCGTCTGTCGTGTGTTTGCGTTGATGCTATGTTTTGCGTTACACCCGAATAAGAACGATATTTATCGTATCTTGTCATTCTGAGGCGTAGCCGAAGAATCTAGGCGAACTGCCGCATATAGGTAGTGTAAAACCAATCGCAACCCATTCGTAGGGCGTGCCGAGGTCGTCACGCCACCAAGCCGAAGGCATGGCGTTTATCGTGTATTGGCGTGAGTGATTGGATTATTGTTACACAAAAAAGAGCCTATTAAAATCTTATTTCGGCAATCAACTACAAACACAAAAGCGGTGCGCTTTATCATACGCACCGCTTTTTTATTGTTTTCAGTAACAGATCTTGCGCTTGATGTCTTCCGCGGTCGTCTCATTGCACAAGAGCCGCACGAGCTCCAACCCGAGCTCTACTGCACAGCCCAACCCGCGCGCCGTCGTGATATTCCCGTCGGTACAGACCTTGTCGGTCAAGACCTCGCAACCTTTCATGTGCGTCTCGAACCCCGGACTGCACACGCCTTGCTTGCCGTCGAGCAATCCGTTCTCGCCCAAAACGAGCGCGGGCGCGGCGCAGATCGCCGCGATACGCTTGTTCTTTTCGGCTTGGGTCTTGAGCGCGTTTATGACGAGCGAGCTTTCCGCGAGCCGCGTCGTGCCCGGCAGCCCGCCCGGCACGAACAATATCTCCGCGTCCGAAAAATCGCAGTCCTTTGCCAACGCGTCCGCATCGAACGTTATCCCGTGCGAGCCCGTGACGCGCGCGCCGTCTATCGACGCGATGACCGTAAGAATGCCCGCGCGGCGCAAGATATCGACCACGCACAAGAGCTCGGTCTCTTCCGTGCCGTTCGCGGCAAAAGCGTATACCTTGTTATTTGTGTTTACGGTCATGACTAGCTCCCGTGATATTAAATTGCCTTACTTTGCGGCGGGCAAGGGTCTGCCCGCCCTACGAAAGGTAAACAAGCGTTACCGCAACTATTCGGGTGAAACGAAGAATTGTCCTCGCGTAAACACACGACATTCGTCCAACATTTGGTTGGCGGAGCGCAGTGGGCTGCGCTCCCTACGAAAGGGTTGCGATAGGTCAAGCATTTACTCATTGCGGCGGTTCGCCTAGATTCTTCGCCGTTGGCTCAGAATGACACAAGGCGGTAAGCACCTTTCTTATTCGGGTGGTACGCAAAACAAGCCACAAAGCAAACACACGACAGAAATCCAAGCTGTGCTTGGCACACGACAGACGCCAAGCCTTTGGCTTGGGTTAGAGACCGGAAACGGACAGATCCTTGATCGCGACCGACGGCGTCTTGGTAGCGTAGTACGTTTTCTTCTCATCGTTACCGACGGCGATAACGTCCTTAAAATCGGTCATGATATTGCCCGCCACGGTAATGAGCGACACCGGCCGCGCGCGCTTGCCCTTTTCTATAAGGTACCCGCTCGCTTGAAGCGAGTACGCGCCCGACTGCGGATTGAGTCCCGTGCCGATACCGCCGAGCCCCGTTATGTACAGTCCGTCGCCCACCTGTTCAAACAACTGCTCGAGCGTCTTGTCCCCGGGCACCACGCGGGTATACCCGACCGCGGGCCGAACGTTCCCGCCCTGAAGCACGCCGTTGCCTGTGGACTTGACCCCCGCGCGCTTAGCGGTATCAAGATCGTAAACATACCCCGTAGGCACGCCCTTATCGATAAGCATGGCGTTCTTGCACGGCACGCCCTCGCTATCGAACGCCGAGCAGAACGGATCATTGCCGATAGGCGTTTGTTCGAGCGAGAACAGCGGCGAGAACACCTGCTCGCCGATCTTGCCTTCCAAGAGCGATATATGCTGTTCGACGTTAAACGCCGAGAACCCGTCCTTGAGCGCGGTAAGTAGCGCCGCTACGCAATCGGGCGAATACACGACCTTGTACTTGCCGCTCTTGACGGAACTTCCGCCGAGCTGATCGACCGCGTCGGCAACGAGCTTTTTGGCAAACCCGTCCGCATCGAACCCGCCGAGCTCGGACAGTATCTCATAATAGCTCCCGCTCTCCACGAGCTCGCCCGATACGGCTTTGGCGCTGCCGTATATCATAACGTAATTGGTCTTTTGTCCGACGTTCAAGCCGTTGGAGTTTTTAAGCTCGGTCTCTTCGAAATCATACTCGACTTGTATATTGACGCTCTCGATACGCTTATCCAAAGCAAGACTGCTCTTTGCTATCTTCTTGCCGAGCGCAATGAACTCGGTTGCGGGAACTTCCGCAAGCTTACTGTCGAATGTTTTGACCTCTTCGTAATGAAGATCCTTGCCGCCGAGGAAAAACTCGGGGTCGACGGGCTGACCGTACTCCGCGGAATCCTTGACCGCGGCAACGGCAATATCGATGACCTCGTCGTCCACGCGGTCGGACGAAAACACGCCGCCCTTGCCGTCAACGAGCCCCCTGACTTTAATCGAGCCGTTTTCCGCAACGGTATAGTTTTCCACCACGTCGTTGAAAAGCTCGATAGTTATTTTGTTTTCTTTTCTTATGCGCGTCTCGAACGGCGCGATACCCGCGGCAGCCGCCGCCTTATAAAGCTTATTCATATCCATTAGAGCGTCTCTCCTTTGCCGCCTACGGTCATTTCGGAAACGCGCAGAGTCGGCTGACCGACCGCCGCGCAAACACTGCCCGACGCCGCGCCGCACATACCCGCGGCAAGCTCGCAGTCGTTGGCTACCATATCGATCTTGGGCAGTATCTCGTACCCGAAGCCCGTGAGCGTCGGGGACTTGACCAAATGATCGATCTTGCCGTTTTTGATTATGTACGTCTCGGACGAAGTAAAGTTGAACTTATCCGTCGTCGGATCGACCGAACCGCCGTTGAACGACACGCAGTACAGCCCGAACTCCGTCGCCTCGATTATCTCTTCGGGCGTGCTCTTGCCCGCCGCTATGTACGTATTGGTCATGCGCGTCGTGGGAAGATACTTGTACGACTCGCGTCTGCACGCGCCCGTCGGTTTCATGCCGAGCCTGCGCCCGTCGAACGTGTCGACCATGTAATTTTTAAGCACGCCGTTCTCAATGAGCACGTTCTTGGTCGAAGCCACGCCCTCGTCGTCGAAACACTCGCTGCCCCAGCCGTGCGCATGCGTGCCGTCGTCGATGGCGGTAACTAAGTCGGATGCGATCTTCTGCCCGAGCTTGCCCGCGAACGGCGAAGTATTATGCGAGATCGCCGTGCCTTCGAGCGGGTGTCCGCACGCCTCGTGGAACAGCACGCCGCCGAACTGATTGCCTATGACGACGGGCATGACTCCCGACGGGCATTCGGGCGCATCGAGAAGCGCGACGGCGGTCTTTGCCGCTCTTTTCGCTTTCTCCACAAAATCGACTTCTTCGAGATACTCCGCGCCCTTGGAAAGTCCCGGTCCCGAAAAACCGACCTCGAACGCGCCGTCCTTCGCCGCAACCGCTTGCGCCACAACGCGAATATGCACGCGCCTGTCACGAACGAGCCTTGCGCCGTCCGCCGTGACGGTAAATATCTCCACTTTTTCGTCGTTGTCCACAAGCGCGCACGTCGCGTTTACTATGAGCGGCGACTCGGCATAAATGGCATCCTCGCCCTTCTTGAGATACGCTATCTTATCGGCAACGCTAAGCGAGCTCGCTTCCTTTTGGGGCTTGTGCGTCTCGGGATTTTTTATCTCCTTAAACTCGCCGCAGTCCAAGAGTCGTTTGCCGTCGAAGTATGCCGCGAGCTTATCGGCAAGCGCCATTAGCGATTCTTCGGAAAGATCGGAAGTGTATCCGTATACCTGCTGAACGCCGAGCATGAGCCTCAGCCCCGCGCCGTATGTAAGCGTAGTTGACACATTGTCCACACGCCTGTAATTGAGCTGAACCACGCGCGAGATCTTGTCCTGCACGTACAGCTCGGCAAGGTCCGCGCCCGTAGCGAGCGCTTTGGACAGTACCTTTTTGGCTATTTTCTTATCCATTTATTCTCCTTCTTACACTATGCCGATCCCGAAAGAACGATCTTTCAACGGGTACCGCAAAACGTAAATTACAGTCAGTATATCACTTTTACGGCGCATTTGTCAAACCGACACAGCCACCGTGGTGATATTATATGCGTTTATGCGCCTTTTGCATGTGAAAAAACTGACGCCGAAACGGGCAAAATCAGCCCGCTACGGCTCGCGGAGTCAGCCTCTCGCACGCCGGGCTTGCGTGAGGCGGATCCGCGAGGTTTTGGCGCATTGCTAGAGATTGATTTATGACGAACTAATTGTCACATATAGAGTTTAAAGCCATGCAAAATCTATCGATAGCCGCTTGAATGTAATGAAAAAACGCATACCCGCATCTTTTGCAGCTGTTATTTGCTTCTATGCCGCCAATACCGCAAAGCGCCGTAGCGGAGTTGATTTTAGTTCGGTTCAAGGAAGGCGAGCGAAGTTGTACTTGAAGTACAACAAGCGAAGCCTGACGCCGAAACGGGCAAAATCAGCCCGCTACGGCTCGCGGAGTCAGCCTCTCGCACGCCTCACCGCGTCGCGCCAACCGTCCAAAAGCCCATTGCGTTTTTGCTCGTCCATGTTCGGCTTAAACACCGTCTTGCCGTCGCCGCCGAGCGCACATACCGCCGCTTCGTCGTAAACGCCCGCGGTAAGTCCCGCGAGCAATGCCGCGCCCAAAGCCGTAGTTTCCACGACCGCAGGGCGCTCGACCTCCGCGCCCGATATATCCGCCATGAACTGCATCAAAAAATCATTGGCTGCCGCGCCGCCGTCTACGGCCAATCGACTTACACACACGCCGCAGTCGCTTTCCATGGCGCGAAGCACGTCGTGCACCTGATAGTCTATGCTCTCCAAAGCCGCACGGATAAAATGCTCTTTTGTCGTGCCGCGAGTCAGCCCCGTTACCGTGCCGCGCGCGTACGCGTCCCAGTACGGCGCGCCAAGCCCCACGAACGCGGGAACTATATACACGCCGAGCGTGTCGTCTACTTTGGTCGCGTACCTTTCGGTCTCTGCCGCCGAGCGTATCATTCGCATGCTGTCGCGAAGCCACTGCACGACCGCGCCGCCCACGAATACGCTCCCCTCCAACGCGTAGCAAACGGGCGCGTTCTCTCTCGTCGCCGCGAGCGTTGTGATGAGTCCGTTCTTGCTCTGTATCGCGTCGCTCCCCGTGTTCATGAGCAAAAAACAGCCCGTTCCGAACGTGTTTTTGCACAGACCTTTTTCAAAGCACCGCTGTCCGAAAAGCGCGGCTTGCTGATCGCCCGCAACGCCCGAAATGGGCACGCGCGCGCCGAACACCGTTTCATCGGTATAGCCGAAAAGACTGCCCGACGGCTGTACCTTGGGCAGCATTTGCCGCGGTATGCCGAACAATCGCAAAAGCTCGTCGTCCCAATCGAGGGTATGTATATTAAACAGCATCGTTCTTGACGCATTGGTATAATCGGTAGCGAATATCTCGCCGTCGGACAGTTTCCACATCAAAAACGTATCGACGGTGCCGAAAAGCAGTTCGCCGCGCATTGCGCGCTCGCGCGCGCCCGCTACGTTGTTCAGTATCCATTCGAGCTTGGTCGCAGAAAAATACGCGTCCACGGGCAGACCCGTTTTTTTGTATATCGTATCGGCATAACCGCTTTCGCGTATCTCGTCGCAACGCTCGGCGGTGCGCCTGCACTGCCACACCACTGCGTTGTGTATAGGTCTGCCCGTCGCTTTTTCCCATACGACAGTCGTTTCTCTTTGATTGGTTATGCCTATCGCGGCGAGGTCCTGCCGCACTATCCCGCATCTCGCGAGCGCTTCCGCTATCACGCCGACCTGAGACGAGTATATCTCGAGCGGGTCGTGTTCCACCCAGCCCTCGCGCGGGTATATCTGCCCGAACTCCGCCTGAGCTTTCGCTTTTGCCGCGCCCGACCCGTCAAACACTATCGCGCGCGAACTCGTCGTGCCCTGATCGAGCGCCAATACGTACTTACTGTTTTTCTTCATCGGTTTTACTCCTTTCGAACGTTTTTCGCTGCGCAAGCCCGCGTTACCACAACGTCCACGCCCGTGCCGCAAACGTTTGATACGGCAATATCGCCTATCGCGACGGGCGCGTCGAGCTTCGTATGCTTGATGATATAAAGCGCCGCGAATATCTTGTCTTTGGGTATGGGGTCTTTCGTTTTGACAGGCACGCACGGCAATTCGCCGCCGTCTATTCTTACCGTAGTAGTCACGGTACGCTTGGGCGCGGTAAGCTCGTCTATCGCGTACTTTTCGCCGCGCTTACAGGTATTGCCTTGCACTCGTACCGTATTGCCGTCGCGCTCGGCTTTGAGCTTACAACCTATCGGACAGCATATACACACGAACTCGCGGACTTCGTTATTCGTCGTTTTCCCGCTCATTTCACGCCCTCCGTTTCGAGCCGAACTTCAACCTTTTCGGCTTTTCTTACCGCCGTGCTCGCCTTGTCGTCGAGCTCCAACGTTTCCATTTCGCCCGGCGTCATTATCGGTCGCGGTCTGTTTATGATAGCCGCGCCGTCTGCGCACACGACGAGCCGCGCTTTTCTGTAAACGTTGTCTACGCGCATGCGCAAAGTTATACTGCCGCCGCCGCTACGCGTTATGTTCTGCGGCACGCAGTACCGCACGCCGCCCGAAGTTTTGATTGTTACAAAGTCGCTTTTATCGGTATTGCAAGGCGCTTTCGCCTTGACGTATTCCGCCGCCGCTCTGCCGCACGCCGCGCTTTCCTTGGACACGTAGTCTACGAGGTCGTGAACGTGCAGGCAGTTTCCGCACATGAACACGCCGTCCACGTCGGTCATGAACGCATCGTTTACAACCGCGCCGCCCGTGACGCGGCTAAGGCTGACGCCCGCGCCCATAGCGAGTTCGTTCTCGGGCAACAGCCCCACGGACAGCAACAGCGTGTCGCATTCTATCTCGCGCGCCGTGCTCTTTATCGGGCGTTTGTTCTCGTCCACGTTAGCCACAACGACCGAGCTTATCCTGTCCCTGCCGCGTATCTCGATTACGGTGGTGGACAGCATCAGCGGAATGCCGAAGTCGTCGAGGCACTGCGCGATGTTGCGGCTAAGTCCCGACGAGTACGGCATGAGCTCGGCTACGCCCGCGACGCTCGCGCCCTCGAACGTCATGCGCCGCGCCATGATAAGACCGATATCGCCTGAACCGAGTATGAACACGCGACTGCCTATCCTCTGCCCGTCCACGTTTATCATGCGTTGCGCCGTGCCCGCCGAAAATACGCCCGAAGGCCGCGTCCCCGCAATATTGATCGCGCCGCGCGGGCGTTCTCTGCATCCGCAAGCGAGTATGACCGCGCCCGCATCGTACCTGACCATGCCGCGCGGACCCGCCGCAGTGACCGTTCTGTCGCCGCTGACCGACAGCACCATCGTGTCGTAGTCTATGCGTATGTTCCGTGCGCGCATAAGCTCGAGATAGCGCGCGGCGTACTCGGGACCGGTGAGCTCGGCGTTGAACGTATGAAGCCCGAATCCGTTGTGAATACACTGATTGAGTATGCCACCGCCATAGCCGTCGCGTTCAAGCACGGCAATATCGCGTTCGCCCGCGTCGTATGCCGCGACCGCCGCCGCAAGCCCCGCGGGTCCGCCGCCGATTATCACTATTTTCTTTTCGATGGTTTCCATAGGCTATATCCCCATGTACGAGCCGCCGCCGCGCTTTGTTACGAGCTCTTCGGGTATGCCGAGCTCGCGGCTTAGTATCTTGACCATAGCGGGCGTGCAGAATCCGGCTTGACACCTGCCCATGCCCGCGCGCACTCTTCGCTTTACGCCGTCGAGATCGCGCGCGCCGCGGCGCACCGCTTCGATTATTTCCGCTTCCGTGACCGTTTCGCACCGACACACTATATGCCCGTACCGCGGGTCGCTTTGTATCAGTCTGTCGCGTTCTTCGTCGGTCGCCGTCGCGAAACATGGTATCGCCGCGCGGTGGCTATCGAACGCGCGGTTTTCGTCCAGCCCCAGCTTTTTTGCCACCGCGGTCGCGAGATACTCGCCTATCGCGGGCGACGACGCGAGCCCCGGCGAACACACGCCCGCCGCATCGAAAAACCCGTCCGCGCTCTCGCCTATTATAAAGTCGTCGCCGCATACCGCACGCAATCCCGAAAACTGCGTGATTATATCGCGCTTGTTTATGCTCGGCACGGACAGCGCGGCTTTACGAAAAACCTCGTCGAGCACGTCCGCCGTCGTCTCTAACGCCGTTTTGTCGGACACGTCCTCCGCGCTCGGACCGATCACGGTATTGCCGTGGCAGGTGGGCGAAACGAGCACGCCTTTGCCGAGCGCCGTGGGGGTCTGAAACACAGTATGAGTAACGGGCATTGCCGATTTGTCGAGCAGTACGTACTGACCGCGGCGCGGGCGTATTGCTATCGGCTTTGCCACGGCGTTGTGTATTTCGTCGGCGTACAGCCCCGCCGCGTTTATCACCGCGCGACACACGACGGTAGTTTCTTTGCCGTCTTTTCGTACCGTGAGCGCATAGCCGCGTTCGTGCCGCGCTATTCCCACTACGCAGGTATTCGTGTACACGCGTCCGCCGTTATCGATAAAGTTTTCGGCGCATGCTATCGCTAGCTCGTACGGCGAGACGATCGCCGAGCTTTTCGCATACAGCGCAGCTATTACTCGGTCGGACAGCCGCGGTTCTTTCGCACGCGCCGCGTCGCTGCTTATGATCTCCGTTTGCACGCCGTTCTCTATCCCGCGCGCTTTGAGCGCGGTCAGTTTTTCTCTGCCGTCCGCGTCGAACGCTATCACCATTGCGCCGTTGCGCTTGTACGGGACTTCGAGTTCACGGCAGACCTTTTCCATCATCAGACTGCCCGCGACGTTGTACTTGGATTTTTGAGTATGCGGTTTCGCGTCGTACCCGGCGTGGACTATGCCCGAATTGGCTTTGGTCGTACCCGACGCCACATCGCTCTCCGCTTCGAATAAACAAAAATCGCCGCGGAAGCGACTTAGCTCGCGCGCGGCAAAACAGCCTATGACCCCGCCGCCCACGACGGCGCAGTCGATCGTTTTCCCTATTTCTTTTTTGCCTTTCATTTTTCTATTATATCACCGCATGCGCGGTTTGTCAATACGCGATCACAGATCGATTCTGTCGTGCGATCACAGATCGATTTAGTCGTGTGTTTACGTGAGTGATTTGTTTTGCCAAACGCCCGACCAAACGCAGTTTAGATTTTCTCGTGTGTTTGCATTTGTAATAATATTAAGTTTCACCCGAATAATTACAAAAAGTAAAACAACGGAGCGCCGAGTTGTCGCTCCCTACGATTATTTGAACGTTCACTACCGTTCTCCTGTCATTCCGAGCTTGCGAGGAATCTAGGCGAACCGCCGCAGAACGGGGAAGCCAAACCACTCGTCACCCGCTCGTAGGGAGCGCAGACCACTGCGCTCCGCCAATCACGACTTGAATTTTCTCATGTGTTTGCATTTATTGTTTATTTCGTATTACGCCCGAATATTTGCTATGAATACTTTACATGCGCCCGAACGTTCGGTTTTTTACAAATGCTCGGGCTCATTTTCGCGCCGCGCCTATTACGTACGCCGTCATGCCCGCCGCTCTTGCGCTCTCGGCGACGCTTGCCACGTCGTCGAACACGATGCACTCGGACGGCGCTACACCGAGCGCGTTAGAAATATGTAAAAAGAATTCGGGCGTGCTTTTATTATGACCTATTTCGTCGGCAATGAAGACGCGCTCGAAAAAATCGGCGATGCCGTTGGCGTTGAGGCACGCGTGCGCCAGCTCTGCCGCCAGGCTTGTCGCCGCGACAAGCCGCACGCCGCAAGCGCGAAAGTATTTCAGGGCGTCGAGCGTGCCGTCGAGGAGTTTTATCTCGGTTTCGTACGCGGCGCGCGCCATTTCCATCCACTCGGCGCACAATTCCTCGGGCGTATCGTCTAGCCCGTAATACTCGATAGTGTATACCGCGGCGTTGCGGGTGCCGAGCGCGGCGAGCCCGCGCTTATACTCTTTAGTAGGTGTTTTCCCGCGGCGCTTTAAGAACTCTATATCTATCCTGTCCCACAACCAAGCGCTGTCAAACAGCGTGCCGTCGAGGTCGAATACCGCGACTTCGATAAAGTCTAACCTCTCAGTCGCGGCGAGCATTCTTGAGCTCCGCGATTATGGCAAACGCGACCGTCATGCCGTCGCATGCGGCTTTGCTTACCTGTTTCACACCCGCGGTGCAGTCGCCCGCGGCATACAAACCCTGTATATTCGTCATGCCGGTCTTGTCCGTTTCTATCGCGCCTTCCGGCGTAGTCATGATGCCCAGGCTTTTGGATATAGCCGCCGCGCCGAGCACGCCGAGCGCGATGAACAGTCCGTCGACTTGCACAGTTTTTCCGCCCACGGTCACGCCCGAGGCTCTGCCGTTTTCGCCCGTAACTTTTTCTATCCTGTCCGTGTACGTTTCCGTCGCGTCGAACGTCGGGCGTTCGCCGTTTGTGAACAGCACGGTCTCTTTCGCCACGCGCGACAGTGTTTCGTACTCGTGACGCGCGAACTCGCCCGCGCCCACGACGCCTACGCGTTTGCCGCGATAGAAAAACGCGTCGCATACGGCGCAGTAACTGACACCCTTGCCTTCGTATTCCTTTACTCCGTCTATATCGAGCGTTCTCCGCGCCGCGCCCGTGGCTATCACGAGCGTTCTTGCGGTGTATGCGCCCGCCGCCGTTGTGACAGTGAACTGCGCGCCGTCGTACTCGCAGAACGTGGCTTGATCTATCCTGATCTCCGCGCCGACCGATTCGGCTTGGCTCAGTCCGCGCGCGTACAGTTCCGCGCCCGTGGGAGTGTCCGCCGCACCGTAGTAGTTTTGGATGCGCTCGGCTTTGTGGAGCGCCGAAGCATTGCCGTGCAGGACCAGTACTTTCAGTCCCGCGCGCGCGAGGTATAGCGCCGCGGTCGCGCCCGCGGGCCCGCCGCCTAATATTATGGTATCGTATTCGTTCATGGAGTTATTATACCCGTTATCGCATTCCCTGTCAACATACTTCTTTTAAAAAAGAAGTATGCAAGAAAACTTTAAACGAGCGGGATTCTCTTTACTATTTACTTTATCGTTCTGCACATAATCATTACAAAGAAGCGGACGGAGTTCGATAGGCAAAAAACTTTACGCTTATTTAACTACCGTTATTATTTACTCAACTTTGATCATCGCTATATACGGCGTATTTTTCTTTTATAGCCAAAACACTTGAAAAATAGTTGGAGGCATGGTATAATAGTAATCGTAATCACGGCAATAATGAGAGGGCGATAAGAAACATGGTCAAAACGGTCACTTTCAAGTGCGCCAAATGCGGACATAATCACGCATTCGAGATAGGCACGCTCAACATGGCGACGCTTCAGGACGCAGTGGACAACGTTCCCGAGCGCGACGCGGATAAGCTTTTGGAGGCGGTCAACCGTATGCTCATGAACAAGACGGAAGCTCAGCGCACCGCGTTCATGATGAACAACGCCGACGCGCTTTCGATGATCAACTACGAGTCTTGCGGCACTGCAATCAATCTTTTCGATGCGAACGACGTTCGTAACGTTTATTCCAAATATACGCCCGAACAAATAGAGCGGCTCAATCGCAGTATGGCGATGTGGGACGAAGCGTTCAAGTCCGAAGGTTTCGTGGCGTTCAACGGCATTTTCTACTGCCGCAAATGCAAAAAGCTCATGTCGGGCATTTATCTCAAAGTCAGCTCCATCGAGGACAAGAAAGAACGCATATATCTCTACACCCAAAAGTGCCGCACCTGCGGCGGCGACACCACGCTCGTCAACGAGGCTAACATGGGTTATATGTTTGAAAGCCTTACGGCGCGCGCGCCCTGCCCCGACTGCGGCGGCAAAATAACCGTTACCGACGTAAGGTTCAAACCTTAAATTACTATAAATTTTCAAGCACTAAAAAACCTCGCGCACGCGCGGGGTTTTTGTGTTTGAATAAATCAAAATATACTAACTACGCCTTATCTGCGGCGCAGCGCTTCGTCCTCGTCAGACGCCGCACTGCGCAAGTCGTCCAACTCGTCGCCGTCCTTTTTATTCTTTTCGCACTTGAACGCAGGTATGGGGTTTACCGTATTGGGAACGTTAGCCGTTATGCCGAACGGTATGCCGCGCTCCAACAACGCGCGTTTCAAAAAGATATTGACCGCCGTGGTCATATTGAGCCCGAGCTCCGCGAAAAGCTCTTCCGCCGCTCTTTTGGTCTCCGCATCGGTATTGACGGTTATTCTGATGGTGTTATTCATAAATCGCCTCTCCCTATGTTTTACGACGATATTATACACCTTTTGAGTTTATTTGTCAATAACTTTGATCGGCGGCAATGCCGTATGTTATCAGTATAAATTAAATATACGCTTCCCGTGCTTTTGTGCATATTCAACGGCTATCTTTGTTCCGCTTCTTGTTTTTATAGGCATATAGTTGACATTACAATACACAATTAAAACATCGCATGAATCTATCATAACTTCATTGCGTTTTATATAAGATAGCGCGCCCGCACCATGAACCCGTGGAGAATAAAAGGTATCTTCATACATTGTCAAAAGATATTCTGTGTAGTCACTGTTAACATACTCATATTCGGCGCGTACATAAATACGTTTGATCTGTCGATATTTCACATGTAGTTCCGATACTACCGTATAACATAAATCGTTAAACTCACTTCTACTGCCAAATAAAAAAGTTTCCGCTCCTTCATCAATAATTAAATGCTCTATTATATTATATAATTTTAATTTCAAATCAGTAGAAGTTTCAATCTTCCTATGTCCCACAAATGCTACGGTCATAATAACATATTATACTAGATACAGCATTGTTTGGCAATCAAATACGACTTTAAAAATACATAAGTTAAAGCCGTATTTTTAACGGCACGTTTTAGTATAATTATTAAAAAGCTTTCGGGGTATATAAGGTGTCTGTAAACGACGCAGTGGCATTAAGAGTTACAAAACTATTAAAGGAGAACGGGATATCGCAGTACCGACTCGAACAAAAGTCGGGTGTTTTTCACGGCGCGATGAACCGCATAATCTCCGGACAAAATAAAACGGTAACGCTGACAACTTTATATAAACTCGCCCGCGGTTTTGATATTACGCTCTCGGAATTTCTTGACGACGAAGTTTTCCGCTCGGACGAATTGGAAATCGACTAAGCTGTTTTTTCGCCGCGATTTGCCACTGCAAATCGCTTTTTTATTGCTACAATAATCAAAACGCAGTCTGGCTTACCGTCTCAGCCGCCGAGCGTAACGTCCTGATGCGAATACCATTCGAGCGCGGCGTCGAGCTGAGCCTCGTCAAAGTCCGGCCACAGCTCGTCGACTATATAAATATCCGAATACACCGTCTGAATGGGCAAAAAGCCGGACAGTCTGCGCATGCCGCCCCAACGAACGACCATATCTATACGCGGGATAGCGCGCGACGGCCAATCGTTTTTAATATCCCATTCCCAGCCGTAGTTGATAAGGATATTCACGCGCATGCCGCTCGGCGGGATATTTTCGCGTTCGACGTACGGCAACAGCTCGGCGGGAAAACTGACCGACTCGGTGTTGCCCACTACGCCCACGGAAACGCCTTCGTTTTTTATGAGCTCGACCGCCTTGCAACACGCCGACTTGAACGCCGCGACCTGAGCCGCGGGGCGCTTGCAGTTGTCCACCGTAAAACCGTAAAACGTGAGCTCTTTGACCCCGCGCTCTTTTGCGGCGCGCAAAAGCCGTATCCCGGGCAACAATCCGTGCTCGTAGCCGTCGGCTTTACTCAGTCCGTTTTGCGTTGCCCAACGCCTGTTACCGTCGGGGATTATTCCTATATGCGTAGGAGCGCGATACATGATCCACCTTCCGTAAAAATTAAGTCAAGCAAAACACTCCTTATAATTGTCTGTAAAACTTCCCGATACTATGTATCGCTTTACGCGCCGCCTCATGCTGTCGCCGCACGGGTATTTTCTTAATTATTTTATCAATGCAAAAACCGCCTTTCGGCGGTTCTGTTTTTTTGTAAAACTCATGCTCGAAGCTATTTGATATCGGTCATAAGTTCGAGCACGTCGTCGCAGCCTTTTTCAGCGGCTATCATCGCGGCGGTATTGCCCTTGTTGTCGGCGCGATTGTAGTCCGCGCCCTTCTTAACGAGATAGCGCGCTATGTCCTCGCCGCCCTGCATGAGCACGGAGTGAAGCGCGGACCTTCCCGACTTATCCACTGCGTTTATATCCGCGCCCGCAAGCAAGAGCTCTTTTACCATTTCTTTGTCGCCCGATTCGTCCATGGCAACAATGAGCGGCGTTCTGCCGTAGTTATCCCTGCGGTTTACGTCCGCGCCGCCGTTAAGCAGTATGGGCAGCGCTTCCTTTCTGAACGAGTAATAATCGCTCTGCATGAGCATGAGCGGCGTCATGCCGTCGTTCCTCGGCTCGTCCAAAGTTTTGAGCATGGCGAGTATGATCGGTCTGTTCCGCTCCGCACGGTCGCGGTCGCTCGAACTGAACCCGAACGTTATTTTCTTGCATATAATATGCGCCGCGGTCTCGCCGTCCACGTTTTTGAGGCTGTCGTCCGCGCCGAGCTCGATAAGCGTTTTCACAACGTCCGCTTTATACCTCTCGCAAGCGCAGTGAAGCGGCGTATTGCCCGCTTTGGCGGGCGCGTCTTGCGTAACGTTTACATCCGCGCCGTTCTTGACGAGCACGCTCAGCATGTCCGCATGTCCGTAGCGCGCCGCGTCGTGCATTGCGGAAACGCCGCTGTTGTCGAGCACCGTCGCCGATTCGGGATCGAAAAGCTCCGCCGCCTCTTCGAAGTACGTTATTTTCTCATTTCTGAAACTGTACGGTCTTGACTGTTGCGCCACGATATGAACGGGCGTCACGCCGTCTATTACCGCCGAGTTGATGTCCACGCCGAGCGAGATAAGTTTTTTTATCGCCTTGATACCCGCGCGCGTCGAAAAGCACTTGTCGCGGAAACACCACATTCTGCCGCGACTGCCGTACTTTGCCGTAAAACTGATGCCCGCTTTGGCTATCATGTCGAGCACCGTGCAGTTCTCGTCGCTGCAAAGCGCGTTGTGCAATATGTCCGCGACGTACCCGACTTCGTCGTCATCGTCCTCGTCTATCGTGTTTATCAGCTTTTGCGCGAGGAACAGCGCGGGCGCGAGGTTGTCGGTGCCTTCCGAAAAAGCGAACGCGTTGGAGGTTATGCGCTCCAGCTCGCCGAGATCCATTCTTTTATCGTACATGCTTTGACCCTGCGCGCCGCATTCTTTGAGCTTCATGCACACAGCGTCTTTGCGAAAATCCTCCGCGGCTTTTAAAGGCGTCTCGCCGTCGCGTCCCGGTTCGTTGACGAGCGACTTTACCTCGGCAAGCGCCATCGCGGCGGTATTGTGATTGTTTTTTATCGCAAGCGTCAATAGCGTTTCGCCTTTCTCGTTCCTGTAATCGGTACGCGCACCCTTCTTTATAAGCAAGCCTGTAAGCCTGCACGACGTTTCGTTATCGTTGCGCTCGATGACCGTGATAAGCGGCGTTTTGCCCTCGGCATCCGCCGCGTCGAAGTTGTCGCCGAGCATAGCCGCTATCGGCTCCAACTGATCGCTAGTCGCTTCGCGGCAGTGGTGGTCGATTTCGAGAAGCGGTCTCGCCCCGACAAGATAGTGCCAGCACGTTCTGCCCGAAGCGTCGGCGCGCATTACGTCCGCGCCCGCGCCTATAAGCAGTTTGACCATTTCGAGATTGGAACGCGCGCAAGCGAGCATGAGCGGCGTGACGCCCTTGCCGTCTTCGTCCGTCACGTCAACGTTTATCTTGCGCTCGACTGCCGATCTTACCGCTTCGTAAAAGTTATGCCACACGAGCAAGTGCAACAGCGTATGCTTGTACTTGCCGACGGGCGCGGTTATCGCTTCCGCAGAAGCGGCGGCAACGAGCGAGGTCGCTTCAGCTATTTCCTCGTCTTTGAACAAATGATAGCGGTACATGCCGTCCGCGTCTTCGTTCCACCAAGGCACATACTTATTGCCGTTATAGTTTTCGCTCGATTTTATGAGCGTCTGCGTAAATTCGTTAAGATCCATAAGCCCTCGCCTCAGTTTTCCGCGCCGGCTATTATAAGCCTTTCCACAATGTCGTTAAACCCGCTCTCCGTAGCATAGTAGAGTGCGGTATGCCCGTCGAGATCGGCGCAGGAAACGTCCGCGCCGCCGTCGAGAAGCGCACCAACGACAAAGTTATATCCGCCGCGCGCGGCGAGTATGAGCGCGGTCTCGCCGTCCTCGTTGCGCTCGTTCGTTTTAGCCCCGCACGCCATAAGTTTTTTCACGAGCCGCTCGTTGCCGTTGTCTGCCGCCAAGTGCAGCGGCGTATCGCCATGCGCGCCGCAAATATTGGCGTCCGCGCCGCCTTCGAGCAAAAGCTCGGCTATGAGAAGATTATCCTTGTCCGCCGCGGCGCAAAGCGGCGTGAACATCGCGTCGTTTCGCGCGTTGATATCGCACTTGCCGCCGGCGAGCATGGCTTTGACCACTTCGCTCTGACCGTTGTAGCACGCCTGATGCAACGGCGTATTGCCGTATGCGTCCGTCGTTCCGACGTCGTCCGTCTGTATCTGTCCGATGAGCTGAACAAGCCCGAACGCATTTGCATAGTCGAGCGCGGTATGACCCGAGTTATCCGCAACGGACGCGTCCGCGCCGAGCGCGAGCAGGTACTTTGCGGCTTCGGCTTTTTTGGCTTCTATGGCGAACATCAACGGCGTTTTGCCCTGCTTATCGGTCGCGCCGATATCCGCGCCGCCGTCTACAATAAGCTTTATGACCTCTTTATTGCCCGACGCGGCAGCCAAGTGCAACGGCGTCACGCTCGCATTGGTAAGCGCGGAAACATTGGCACCCTTGTCAATGAGCATTTTCACTATGTCTTTATAGCCCTTTGCGCTGGCAAAATGCAACGACGAATAGCCGTCGCCGTTTACCGCGTCCACATTGATACCGTCCTTTTTGAGAAACGCGATAACAACGCCCTTTTGTCCGTTTTGACATGCTTTAAGCAACAGTTGTTCCATTTATCCCTCCGCCGTATGCGGCAAAAAATATACCGTTTAATTATATACTTCGTTGCAATGTTTGTCAAGATTAAAAGTACAAACAAAAACGGCGTCACTCCCCGGAGCGCGCCGCTTTTTGTTATTCGGTAAATCATTTATCAGAACGAAGCTTTTACCTGACCGTCGACCTTGATGTTTCCCGACTTGGCGCCGCCGTTAAGCGTGCAAGTAAGTTTCTTGTCATGCGTCGCATACACGATAGTGCCGTCGCCCGAACCCGTAAAGTTACCCGTGCAATTCGCAACGTCGGTCGTTCCGCTGTATGCGAACGTTTCGATATTGTCCTTGCGGATCTTTATAACCGTTTGATAATAATCGTGCAAGTCTTTAAAGTCTTCCTGCCTCGACCAAACGATTTGGTTGAGCTTTGCAACCGAATTGTACGAGTTATGATTGCCGTACTTGGTCCTGCCCATCTCGTCGCCCGCGAGCATAAACACTATACCGCTCGACATCATCAAAGAGGACGCCACGAGCTTGCATTGCTTGATACGCGTAGGGTTGGGCTCGTTAAAATAGGCGTTTGAGCCTTTTGTCGGTCCTCTGCCGCATATTTGATCCCAAAGCGTGTAGTTGTCGTGAGCCGACGCATAAGCGACGCATTGCGAACCGTTGGCGGTGATTATACCCATACCGGTACCGCCACAGTAGCCTTCCATCATTTTTTGGACAAATCCCATCTTTTCGAAATCGCCTTTCACCCATCCGTCGCCGCCGGGTCCGTCGTTATTGCCGTTATCGCCGCGAAGTCCGTCACGTCCCTTGTCTCCGAATATCGCGAGACGGTCGGGCAGTCTCATGCCGCCAGCCGTGCCAGAGATATCAAACCACCATTCGCGCTGCCCTGATTCGTCGCGGGGTTGTCTAAGCTGTTTTATAAGTTTATTGCCGACGGGGTTTTTGGCATATCCTGCGGCATTGGCTGTAACAGACGTCCTCGCCGTGAACGATGCGGGCGTATAGTCCTTGCTATCGCCAGACCATGGCTCGCCGTAAGTGAGGATCTTTACACCGTTGCCGCCGTCGAGTTCGTCGAGTTCTTTTCTTACGAGCCTCATGGTCTCCACGTCGTGTATACCCATGAGGTCGAAACGGAAGCCGTCTATATGGTACTCGGTCGCCCAATACTTGAGCGAGTCTATCAAATACTTGCGCATCATCGTACGCTCGGTAGCCGTCTCGTTGCCGCAACCCGACCCCTCGGTGAACTTGCCCTCCTCCGACGTACGGTGGTAATAATTGGGCACGGTGTCGTTAAGCGCTTGACTGTTGGTCGAATATGTGTGGTTGTAAACAACGTCCATGATAACGCCTATACCCGCGTTATGGAGCGCCATTACCATCTGCTTAAACTCGTTTATCCTTACCTTGCCGTTAGTCGGATCGGTAGAGTACGAACCCTCGGGAACATTATAGTTTTGCGGATCGTAGCCCCAGTTGAACGTGTCTTTGGTATCGTCCGCCACCGACATATCGCTTTCGTCCACCGTTGCAAAATCGTATACGGGGTTGAGCTGTACGTACGTAATACCCAATTCTTTGAGATAGTCGACGCCCGTTTTGAGGTGGGGCTTGCCGGGCACTGTCGTGCCCGTTTCGGTAAAGGCGAGATACTTGCCTTTATACTTCATGCCCGAGTCGGGCGACGCCGAAAAGTCTTGAACGTGAAGCTCCCACACGATGGGCACGTCGGCGTTTGCAATAAATTCGGGATTATCGGAAGCGTATAAATGCTTATCATTTCCCCAGCCCGCGGGATCGGTCGTATCGAGATCGACTACCATTCCGCGAAGTCCGTTTGCTCCCGCCGCTTTTGCATACGGGTCTATCGTTTCCACTTCCGCGCCGGGGTTGCCTACGGTGTAAGTGTAATACACGCCGTCATAATCGCCGAGAAGTTCCTGCTCCCATACTCCGCCCCATGCGCTTCCCGTCGTAGCTTTTTTCATGGGGAACGAGGAATAGGCAGTACCCGTTAAACCGTCTCTGAAAAGATTTACTTTTACGAACGCTGCAAACGGCGCCCACACGCGAAACACCGTTTTCTCGGGCGTATATAACGCGCCGTATTGAAGGTTTTGCGTTTCCACATTTTCAAACGCCGAAATAAATTCCGCGTCGTCTATGAACACATTGAGCGATACGGGAGCGCCCGTGGGAACGCCTTTTATTTTAAGTTCGTACGTCGAAGAGAAATCGAACGCTATGTTCGTAAATACTGCAGAGCCCTTAAAGCGGCTGTTAGAATCCGGCTGAGCTTTGACCGTAGCGGCGAGTATGTCGTTTTTATAAAACTCAACGTCGGTGTCTGTCGTTATCGGACTCGTCGCCTCGAACTCGACGGTAACGGAGTTTGACGACTTAGCGGTAAATCTCGCGCTCGTCACTTTTTCAAGAGCCATTTTCGCATCCTCCACATTAGTATAAGCGATGTTGTCTTTGCGCAAATAGTATACGTCCGCATGGTTATTGGAGTCGAACGCTTTGGAAATATCAACAAACACGTCCGCCGTCTCCTTTTTGTAATCTCCCCAAACGTTGGCAGAGCCTTCGCCCGGTTTATTAGTGCAAATAAGGAAGCCGAGATTGGTGGTTTCTTTGAGTTTGGTTATCTCATTCGCGCCGAAAGTCGCGGTTATCGAGCGAGCGGTATTATTGAGGTCATCCTTTTTGAACTCTTCGCCATCGGAAATCTTGATATCCGTATACGGCGTACCGGACCCGCCGCGTAACCATATCCATAAGCCGAGATTGTCGTAACCTTCCGCGGGATCGTATACGTGTATCGTTACCGTTCCCCCCGTTTCAGCCACCACGGCACGCGCGCTTCCTCTAAACAGCAATACCACCGCGCCGAGCGCCGCTATTACAAAAAGCAACGCCGCAAGTATAAAACTCTTTGTCTTTACAAAATACATAGATCTACCTGTTCTCATCATTCTCGCCCTCCTGTTTCTAGCCCCTGTATCCGCGTATCTTACCTACGCGTCTACTTGACGTGCCGTAGTCGGCGGTGACCGCCGCGCCTACGTTTTGCGTCGAACTCCACGTCAATGTTCCCGCGATATTATCGGAAACACTGCCGCTGTCCAGCGCAACTATCCCGCCGAACGCTTGAGTATTAACGTCCGCCACCATACATATCATATCGATTGTGCCATACGTATTGCCGCTGACTATGCCGCCTGCGCGATTATACGAGGCAATACCTGCGCCCCAGCTGACGTTATTAAAGTACCCGAAGTCAACGGGCGTGCCTTTATCCCATTCGGTAACATACGACGAGACCGTGCCGCGAATGGTAAGCGAACGCACGAGACAGCCGTTTACCGCGCCGCTGTTTTCTATCGTTATACCCGCCATTTCAAAGCACGCTTGGCTGTATATGCCCGTATCTTCTTGTTTGAACTCGTTGTCGCCTATGAGCGAGCAACCGCTTATTGTCGCGCCCTTATGATTGTACGTAGCGATCCCGCAGACGTCGCCGCCTTTTGCTATGTACAGCGCGTTCTTGACTGTTATGCCCTGTATTGTTCCGTAATTATTATGCGCCACGGTAGCTATAGAGGTATCGAGAGGGAATATCTCGCCCTTATCGCTTATGACTATCTCGTTGTAAATATCGACGGTATCGAAAATGATATTCTTGACCGTAGCGCCGCTCGTGATATAGTCGAACAACGCCCAATACCCGCCGTCATATCTGACGCGAAGATTGGAAAGTATCTTATTGTTTCCGTCTAGCGTGCCGTAAAACGGACGCGTGAGCGTATAGATATTGGACGCTTCATCGAGCGCGGCGACCGAGTTGTAGTTGAGATTATTTTCTATACGGTATACGTTGGGCTGAGTCGCGGGCGAGGTTTTCAGCGCTTCCGCATACAGCGTTTCGTAATAATCGATCGCGCGAAGGTCGAACGTTGTCTTTATAAGGTACGGACTCGCCGCCGTGCCCTCGCCTTCCAAGTACTTGATATCGGACGGCTCGGTCATGTCAGCATCCGCAACGTCGGCGCTCGCCGAAACGGGATATATGCCGTACACGAGTATCTTATCGTTCATATCGTAAGAAGTGCCCGTTACAGTCGCCGCCACCGTTTGGTTGATATCGACTATTTTGTACGCTTTTGCGCCGCCGTTCTTTTCCCAGCCGATAACGCCGTTTTTAAATGTGAACTCCGTAATGGGCAAAAGCATGAGCTTGGTGCGCTCGGCATTTATTCCTACCGTTGTTTTTGCGCTTTCGCGGCGGTAAACGCCGTTATTGCTCACTGCCGAGATATCCACGCGAAGCGTACCTGGAGTCGCTTCGTACGCCGATATATCAAGCGTCGTCGCTTCTTGCGCTTCCGCGACGACCGTGCCGTTGACGGCGACCTTGTACGCCGTTGCGCCTGCAACGCTCGACCAACCGAGCACGCCGTTATCAAAAGACTTTACTCGCGGGCTGACCAAATCGATTCCCTCCACAGTGTGAGTCAGTTTGACCGACGAGGAGTTTTTGTACCCGTCGGCTCTTGCATAGATACTAATGTTAAACACTCTGTCGTTAGGCAGAACTAATCCGTCTACGCGTTCGAAATTGACGGAAGTATCGTCCGTCTCCGCCTTGACGCCGTTGCACGTTATGACGTAATACTCGGCGTTTTCCACGGCGTTCCACAGCATGTACACGCCGTCGGCGTCCACTTCGAACCTTATCGAGTCCTTGTCGACCGCCGCGAGATTCTTTCCTTTTCCGCTGTTGTCGGAACTTTTATTTCCGCATGCGGCAAAACACGTCAAAGCCAGACATAACGTTAAAACCGCTATTACAGAACGAACCAATCTTTTCATCATAAACACCCTCTGATATACTCGAAGCGAACCGCCCCGAACCGAAGTTTATTCTAACATATTGCATTAAGCGTGTCAATACTTTTTCCGAGTTTAAACATTCGATTTACAGCCGTTTCGAGTTTAAAACGCCTTTTTACCCTTTCGAGCGCGGATACCGAACCGCCGCGCTTATTTATCGCGCGTCACGCAAAGCTGTATAGCTGCACTTATTTTAACAAAAGCTATTGACATTCGGCGTATAATACTGTATTATATATGATAGTGTATAAGGTTTAAATAAAGACTTTTCTCAAGTCGCGCGCGACGGAAAAACCCGCGCTTAACGTTAGACCGTATACGATATAAATTTTACCGACGCGAGTTTTTCGTATGGCTAATATTACTGACGATAACGATCTTGGACCCCAAGTCATAGAGGGAACGGAACCGCCGATCATACTCGACGCTGTGCCGATCACGCCGTCCGACGACGGTGCGGTCAATGCCGTCGTATCGGACGAACCGATAGTGCCGCCGCCTGCCGAGGACGCGGCGATACCCGTTGCGGACGAGGTCATTACCACACCCGTCCAAGCCGACGAGCCGATAATAGTAACGCCCGTTCCGACGGACGATCAAACCGTTATTGCCGCGCAAGCGAGCGAACAGACGCCGCCCGTTTTTATGCCGACCGACGCCGAGCTCAACGCTCAGCTCGCCGCAATACTAAACGACGATACGGAGCCCGTTGTTACTGTCCCGCCCGCGGCGGCGGAGCACGCGCCCGATCCTCAGGCGGAAGTGCAAGAACAGATAGGACAGTTTTTGGACGATCAACTCAATCGCATACTTGACGAAGAAAATACCGAACAGCGCGCGCAGGCAGTCGCGCAGGAACAGATAGGCAAATACTTGGACGACGAGCTCGACCGCATACTCACCGATCAGCTCATCGAAGAAAAAGAAAAAGCCGCCGAAGAAAAAGCTCAGAGCATGGTCGAACAGGCGCGGCTCATCATGGAGCAAGCCCAAGCGGCGCAGGACGCATTGCAAAAAGCTCAAGCCGAACCCGCGCCCGCGCCGACGCAACAGCCCGACGCGGCGACGGAAGCCGCAAAAGCCATGATGGAGCAAGCGCGGCTCATGATGGAACAGGCGCAACAAGCGCAGATCGCCGCGGCTCAGCAGGCTCAGGCGGTAGCGGCGCAAGCGGCGGCAAAGCCCGAGTACCAATCGGACGCGGCGACGGAAGCCGCAAAAGCCATGATGGAACAGGCGCGGCTCATGATGGAACAGGCGCAGCAAGCGCAGATCGCCGCGGCTCAGCAGGCTCAGGCGGTAGCGGCGCAAGCGGCGGCAAAGTCCGAACCTCAGTCGGACGCGGCGACGGAAGCCGCAAAAGCCATGATGGAGCAGGCAAGGCTCATGATGCAGCAGGCGCAGGAAGCGAGCATTCGCGCGCACTCGACCGCGAGCAAGCCCGACGACGGCGCGCGCGGCACAGCCGAAGTCGACAAGCTCCGCAACGAAATAGACGGACTGCGCGATCTTTTGAATAAACTCACCGTTTCGATGGCGCAAACGCAAAACGGCGTCGTCGGCAACGGCATGAACGCGCAACAGATAATACCGCCGTACTACGGCGACGCGGGCGACAGGTTCAGAAAACTTCAAGACGAATTGGAGCTCATGCGCCGCGACCTTGCCGAAAAGGATCTTAAAGACCGCGAACGCGAGTTGGAGCGCAAGCAGAAAGAAGCGGAAACGGTAAAAGACATCCGACCCGAAATGATACAAATGTCCGACCCCGAAACGTTGCCCGGCACCGTTCAGAACGGCGGCGGCAACGGCGCGTTCGGTCAGGAATATATCGCGCTCGCCGACGGCGTGTTCTACTCGACCAAAGACAAGCAGATATATGTTATGACGCCGGCGTCCAAAGCCGTGGTACCGTCGGGATTGACGCCCGCAAAAAAGACGGTCGTTACCAGACCCGCCGCCAAACCCGTGGCAAAACCAGCGAATAAACCCAAACGCAAAGCGGCAAAAAAGCGCTCGCCGAGCGGCGCGTCCGCGCACGGAGCGCACAGGGCAAGACCGGGTCACGCACCGCACCGTCGCCCCTCCCGCCCGACTCACAGATGATATTTTGCTCGACGCATAATACTTTTAAATCGAATGTTTTGCCGTCGGGTATAGCAGAATAAAAACGAGCTTAAATCTCCTTCTCGAACAAGAGGGAGGTTTTTATTTGTGTGATAATAAATAAGTTTGCGGAATGCACCACAATTATTCGGGCGTCACATCGAATTACCCGATAGAGTAAACACACGACAGACGCCAAGCGTAAGGCTTGCGGAGCGCAGAGGTCTGCGCTCCCTACGATTGGGTGACATGTGATTTGCTCTTATTCGGGTGTAACCCCCAAATTATCGATAACGCAAACACACGACAAAAATCCAAGCTGCGCTTGGTGCGGGCTTACGCCCTAGATCCTTCGGCTTCGCCTCAGGATGACAGGAATATTATCGTGGGATATTCGACTCAATGTCTGTCTTGATACAATGAGTTACATGTCGTTTCATGTCATTCTGAACGCAGTGAAGAATCTTTGGCGTAGCCGCAGAACGGCAACGCTAAACAAACGATTTATGCATAATATTTATTCGGGCATTACGTAAAACAAATCACCAGCGCCCACACACGACATTCGCCCAACATTTGGTTGGCGGAGCGCAGAGGTCTGCGCTCCCTACGATTGGGTGACATGTGATTTGCTTTTTATTCGGGCGTTACTTATAATTATCGATAACGCCAACACACGACAGTAATCCAAGCCGTGCTTGGTCGGGCGTTACGTAAAACAAATCACCAGCGCCCACACACGACAGACGCCAAGCCTTTGGCTTGTTGGTTGACAAATGGGCAAAGCGAAGATATAATAAACCAAATACACAACCACGCGAGGCGGATATGGACCGATACATCAAGATAAGCGGTATACAAAAACTGACGCTATTGGATTTTCCCGAGCACACGGCGGCGACGCTGTTTGTACCGGGCTGTAACTTCCGCTGTCCGTTCTGCCACAACAGCGAGCTATTGGGCGAAGCACCCGAGTACTACGACGAAGCGGAGATATTCGCATTCCTGAAAAAGCGCGCGGGCGTGCTCGAAGGCGTGTGCATAACGGGCGGCGAGCCCACGCTGTACTCCGACCTCGATCGGTTCATAGCGGAGATCAGGTCGCTCGGGTACAAGATCAAGCTCGACACCAACGGCTTTCGCCCCGACGCGCTTAGGACGCTATACTCCGAAAGCCTGCTCGACTATGTAGCCATGGACATTAAAAACTCGCCCGAGCGCTATGCCGAGACCGTGGGGCTCGACCCCGTGCGGTTCGATATCTCGCCCGTTACGGAATCGATCGAGCTTATCCGCGCATCGGGCGTGCCGTACGAGTTCCGCACGACGATCGCCGAGCAGCTGTTCGACGGACAAAGCATGGCGGGCGCGGCGCGCATGATCGCGGGCGCGGACAGGTACTATCTCCAAAAGTTCGTTATGCGCGACACCGTGCCGTCAAAAACCCTGACCGCGCCGACCGATGACACTATGGCGCACTACCTTTCTATCGCGCAAGAGTTCGTGCCCAATGCCAAGCTCCGCGGTGACTAGCCAAGCACAGCTTGGATTTCTGTCGTGTATGGACGCTGGTGATTTGTTTTGCGTAACGCCCGAATAAAAGCGGTGCATATTTTCATCCATTCGTAGGGCGTGACGACCTCGGCACGCCGCCAAGCACCGCTTGCAATCACAGATTGTTTTTGTCGTGTATTTACGTTATCTGTAATTTTATGCATCACCCGAATAAGCGCAAATCACATGCCACCCAATCGTAGGGAGCGCAGACCTCTGCGCTCCGCAAACCAAATGTTTGACGTATGCTGTGTGTTTGCGTAAGCGCTTGAATTACGGTACACCCGAATAAATATAATGCATAAATCGTTTATTTGGCGTTGCCACTTTGCGGCGGTTCGCCTAGATTCTTCACTGCGTTCAGAATGACAAGCCAAAGGCTTGGCGTCTGCCGTGTGTAGGCGGGTGTGATTGATTTTGCATAACACCCGAATAATGGCGCGGAATATACAAATACCCTTACGACATCGACATATCGCCTAAGGCTTGCTTTCGTAGGCGTGCAACAGCCTGACTAACTGACGGCGCTTAAACGCCGAAATATCCATACTCACAAAACAATACTCGCCGAAAGAACACGCCGCGCAAAACCCCGGCTCGTGCTCGAAAAACGTGCGCGTGGCGTACTGCCGCATCGTATGCACGGGCGGAGGGGTTTTTACCTCGAACCCGTATTTTTCGAGCGTTTTTTTATGCTTTGCGGCTTTGACGAGCGCGTACGTCGCCGCATCGCCCGTCACGGGCTCGACGACCGCGCCGCTCGCTTTGACCAGCGCCGCAAGATTGGCTTTTGCGCGCTCGGTTATTTTTTTCGCCGCGTCGAGCTTGGCGCAATCTAGCGCGGCTATGACGTTGTGCATTTTGTAATCGTGGTTCTCTCCTGCCGTGTACTTGCCGCGCGTGAACTCTTCGGCTTGCGACCGCTCGTCGGCATTAAGCACAAGTACGGCGCCGCCGCCGTCCACGCGCTTGACCATGCTTATAACGCCGTAATCGCCGCACGCGCCGCAGGCTTTGCCGTTGTACTCGCCGCCGAACGCGTCGCAAGCGAGCTCAATGAGCGGCACTCCGTTCGCCTTGCACAGCGGCAACAGCGTATCATAGTCCGCGACCGAACCGAACGCGTCCGAAACCACAACGGCGCGCGGCGGCTTGTTTTGGAGCTTGCTCCACACGAATGCCGTTTCGAGCGCCGCCGCCGATACGCACCGCGTCATGGGATCGCAGTCCACAAACACGGGCACGCCGCCCGCATGCGACACCGTCGCTATGTCCGAATAAAATGTATATGTCGGCACAAACACATAATCGCCGTCGCGCACTCCGCAAAGCTTGAGCGCCGTATGTAACGCCGCGTCCGAAGAACAAACGGCGACCGCGCTCTTTCCCGTGCGCGCCGATATTCGGCTCTCCAAACGCCCGACGTAATCCGTTCCCGTGAGCGCGTCGCCCATGTTCCACGCCGCGCCGCCCTGTCTGTCTATCAATATCATACCGTTAGTATGCGTCAAAGCGCTCTTATTAACCATTCTGCCGCATACGCGCCCCGCGCGGATTGACAATCATATGCGCGAGTGATATAATATAGGCAACGCTTTTCGAGCGAATAATGTAAAAAATGGGACGGCTATGAGAAAAGATTCAACGGGAAGCATATTGACTAAACTCGGCGCGCTCGTCGCGTTCGGCGCATTCATCATAGGCGGCGGGTATCTGATGTACAACGGATACGGCGATGAAGAATGGACGACGTTCGCGCTCGGCAGCGGCATGCTCGCCGTCGGATTTTTCTTGATAGGCGTTTTAGGTCAGTTTATCATACGTTACGACCGCGACGGCACGATAAAAGGTCTTTCGCCATTAGACTGTGTCAAAGCCGGGCTTTTGATCATGTTTATCGCGTCGAGCATTGCGTTCTTGGGCGTGAGCATATTTATATGGATAGACCGCGATCTGTGGCAGATAGGAATAGCCGGCATCGCCGAGTTTGCGATCATGCTGATAATCGCCATCGAGATATCGATAGACTTCCAGACAAACGGCGCAACAAAGCGCGTCATGAAAGACACCGACGCGACCGAGCACAAAGGCGTGATCGTCGGCATAGAACCGCGCTTCCCCATAATTCTGTTTTTTAAAAAGATATACATGATATACAGATACACAGTGCAAATAAACGACGCCAAGTCGTCCGCCTTTTTAAAGCGCGGCAACAAGCTCCGCCGCATGCTCGACCGCGATGCCCGCGTCACCGTCAAGTTCAATCCCGAAAAACCGCGAAACTGCGCCATACTCGACGTGTGCGACGCCGCGGACGAACCCGCCGAGTCCGATTAAGCCACGACCGTCATGACTCCGCAGCGTCAAAGCGCACAATAAAGACGGTAAATAAAGTAAGCTGCGCACTCACGAATGGGTGTCGGATATTTTCGTCCACATAAAAAGAAAGAACGCCGTGTTCGGGCGTTCTTTTGCTTTTGAATATTAAACTATTGCTATCGTAACAACCGTATGGTATTACACCAACTCGATAAGCGCGGCTTCGGCGGCGTCGCCGCGGCGTGCGCCGAGCTTGAGCACGCGGGTATACCCGCCGCTGCAGTTATTGTCGCGATTGCGCTGCGAATAGCGGATAGCGTACACGTTGAATATCTTTTCGATAAGCGGGTGACGGATATCCTTGGTGCGCTCTCTGAACGCGGGCGCGGTCTCGTCGGGCTTGCGCGTTTCGGGCGGATCGTAGACCATAGCCATGATCTTGCGACGCGCGGCGAGCCGTTTCTCGCCGTCGAGTATGGTCTCGACCTCAACGGTCTTGCCCTTTTTATCGACGGTCTTTTTCACTTCGCGCTTAACGTCGAGCACGGTATCGACGGCGAGCTGAATGATCTCGTCGGCAATGCGCTGTACCTCTTTCGCGCGCGCATAAGTGGTCGTGATCTTCTCGTTCCAAAGTAACGCCGTTACCTGATTACGCAAAAGCGCGTTGCGCTGATCGGTCGGGCGCGATAATTTTCTCTGTTCCATGACGTTTCTCCTTGATTAGTCTTCCGAGGCGCGAAGGTCAAGCCCGAAAGTACGCAGTTTTGCAATGACTTCGTCGAGCGACTTTCTGCCGAGGTTACGCACTTTGAGCATGTCTTCCTCGGTCTTGCGCGTGAGGTCGGCGACGGTATGGATACCGGCGCGCTTCAAGCAGTTGTAGCTCCGCACCGAAAGATCCATTTCCTCGATGTTCATTTCGAGCACTTTCTGCTGTCTGTCCTCCGAGCGCGAAACAAGAATGTCCATACCGGAAATCGTATCGGAAAGCTCGACAAACAGCTTTATATGGTCTTCGAGCGCTTTTGCCGCTAAGCTCAGCACGTCCTTTGCCGACAGCGAGCCGTCGGTCTTGACGTTTATGACCAAGCGGTCGTAGTCCATGGACTGTCCGACACGGGTCGGCTCGACGGAATACGAAGCGAACTTGACGGGCGTGAATATCGCATCGATGGGAATATATCCGATGGGACGCGACGGGTCTTTGAGGTTTTCCGCGACCACATAGCCCCTGCCCTTGCCGACGTACAGCGTTACGTCGAGCTTGGCGCCGTCGTCAAGCGTGCAAAGATAAAGGTCGGGGTTGAGTATATCTATCTCGGGATCGACGTCGATGTCCGCCGCCGTAACTACGCCCGCGCCGCTCTTTTGAAGATGCAATTCTTTGACGAGCGCTTTATCGGAATAGTTGGCTTTGAGATTGAGCGACTTGAGGTTGAGGATTATCTCCGTCACGTCCTCTTTTACGCCCTTGATCGTCGAAAACTCGTGGTCGACGCCTTCGATCATAATACCGATGACTGCCGCGCCGGGGAGGTTGCTGAGCAGCACGCGCCTGAGCGCATTACCGAGAGTGTGTCCGTAGCCGCGCTCAAGCGGTTCTATAACGAACTTGCCCTCTCTATAGCTGTCGTTTTCCTCCATCGTAATTTTCGGCATTTCGATTTCCATCATAATTAGGCTACTCCTTGATTACTTAGAGTACAACTCGACTATGAGCTGCTCGTTGATTGAAAGGTCTATATCGTCGCGCTTCGGGTTGTCGACTATCTTGCCGTTAAAGTTTTCGGTGTCGAACGTGACCCACTTGGGCATGACTATTTTTGCGCCGCGGAGTTCTTTGAACAACGCATTGTCGCGGCTCGTGTCTCTTATAGATATCTCGTCGCCGAGCTTGACTTGATACGACGGAATGTCGACGCGCTTGCCGTTTACGAGAATGTGTCCGTGATTGACTATCTGGCGCGCCATTTTACGCGAAGCGCCGATACCCATGCGGTAAACAACGTTATCGAGACGCTTTTCGAGCATGGCGAGCATGTTCTCGCCGGTAACGCCCTTTTGCGCTTCCGCGCGCTCGTAGTACATACGGAACTGCTTTTCGAGCACGCCGTACGCGCGCTTTACCTTTTGTTTTTCGCGCAGCTGGGTATTGTATTCGCTGTTCTTGCGACGGGTCTGCGCATGCGGTCCGGGCGGAACGGGTCTGCGCTCCATCGCGCACTTTTTGGATACACAACGCTCGCCTTTGAGGAACAATTTCTGTCCTTCTCTGCGGCACTGTCTGCAATCTGCACAAATATTTCTTGCCATATTAAAGTATTAACCTCCTGTTCGCACCGACTATACGCGACGACGCTTGGGCGGACGGCAGCCGTTGTGCGGGATAGGCGACACGTCGCTTATCTCCGTTACCTGCAAGCCGACTACTTCCATAGCGCGGATAGCGGACTCTCTTCCCGGACCGGGACCTTTTACGAATACCTTGACCGAACGCAGACCGTGGTCCATGGCGCGACGCGCGGCTTCTTCCGCCGCCATCTGCGCCGCGTACGGCGTGGACTTACGCGAGCCGCGGAATTTGAGCGCGCCCGCCGAGCAAGCGGCTATCGCATTGCCCTGCTCGTCCGTGACCGTCACGATCGTGTTGTTAAAGGACGCGTGGATATGAACGCAGCCCTTGTCGATATTTTTGGTGACTTTCTTTTTAGTAGAGGTCTTCTTAACTGCCATAGTAGACTATCTCTCCTTCTTCTTGCTGCGCGAAACGGTGCGTTTGGGACCCTTGCGAGTGCGCGCGTTCTGCTTGGTGTTCTGTCCGCGCACGGGAAGGTTTTTGCGGTGTCTTACGCCGCGATAGCAACCGATGTCTTTAAGACGCTTGATGTTAAGCTCGACTTCGCGGTGAAGATCGCCCTCAACTTTGATGTTTTTGTCGATATAGGCGCGCAATGCGTTTTCCTGCTCGCCCGTCAAGTCCTTGACGCGAGTATCGGGGTCGATCCCCGTCGCTTTAAGAATTTTGTTCGCCGTAGGACGACCGATGCCGTAGATATAGGTAAGACCTATCTCGACACGCTTTTCCTTGGGCAAATCGATACCTGCAATTCTTGCCACTTTTCTTACTCCTTGATAGTTGTTTGAATTTATTGCTCGACGCTTAGGACCGTGTGGAATGTCGCGTTCCGTATGTGACGAGAGTTTTTCCAGTGTTCAGCGTCGAACGTCGCCGTAACTTTTGCCGCGGTATGGCGAAGTCCGAACGCAAAACCGAAACTCAGCCTTGGCGTTGCTTGTGGCTGGGGTTCTTGCTGCAAATGACCATTACTTTGCCGTGACGACGAATGACTTTGCACTTGTCGCACATGGGTTTTACGGAAGATCTGACTTTCATGAGTTTTACTCCTTTTGAATGCGGTTTTTTCGCATTACGGGACTCTGCCCGATTATAGGTTTGTTCTTTCGGCGCGTATCGCGCCCGTCGATCTCGGCTGCGCCGACGGTCGAACTAGTTTTTACTGCGGAATGTAATAATGCCTCTGGTTATGTCATACGGCGAGATAGCCACTTTGACGCGGTCGCCGAGCAAAACTTTGATATAGTTCACTCGCATCTTACCCGCTATCGTGCAAAGCACCGTTGCGCCGTTGTCAAGCTTGACCTTGAACTTCGTGCCCGGCAGACACTCTTCGACGGTGCCTTCCGTTTCGATATTGTCACTCCTCGGCATACACCCTCCTGTCCGAAAAGAATTGTTTTATGCGCTTTCTGAGCGCCGCGTTTGTCGGGTCGGATAAGTTGCTCTTGCCCGCTACCCGTAAATGCCGTTTGCGTTTGAGCTTGGGTCGCTCCGCCGTCCGCGATTTTCCGTCCGCAATCAAAACGAACTTATCGCTCACGACCGACGTTACCACGAACGCCTTGCCCTCGTCGTGCCCCGCGAGGCTTATAACGATGTCGCCGATTTCCATTGTTCCCTCACAGCGTAAGGATCTCGGGTTCGCCGTCGGTGATGATCACCGTGTTCTCGTAATGCGCCGCGCGACTTCCGTCGTAAGTACGCACCGTCCAACCGTCGCGGTCTATCTTCACCCGCCAATCGCCCGCCGTTATCATCGGCTCTATGGCGAGACACAGCCCGTTCTTGAGCGGCGGTCCGCTGTGCTTTCTGCCGTAATTGGGAACTTCCGGCGGCTCGTGCATTTTGCGTCCGATCCCGTGCCCCGTGAGCGCTCTGACTACGCCGTAGCCGTTGAGCTCCGAGTACAGCTGGATCGCGCTAGACACGTCGCCGATACGGTTGCCGCTCTTGGCGTACTCAAGCCCCGCAAAAAACGCCGCTTGCGCCGCGGTCACGAGCTTTCTGTCCGCCTCCGATACGTTGCCGACCAAAAACGTCCGCGCCGCATCGCTCTGATATCCGTTTAAAAGTGCCGTTACGTCCACCGATACGATGTCGCCGCTCTTTACCACCTGCAAGGACGGTATTCCGTGGACGACTACGTCGTTGACCGATATGCAAGACGCATTGGGATAGCCTTCGAAACCTTTGGTCGAGGGTATCGCGCCCAGACCGCGTATCGTTTGCTCCACTACAGCGTCTATTTCAAGTGTAGTCACGCCCTCGCGCACTACCTTTTCCGCCGCGTCGAGCGCGGCTTTGACAACCTTGCCCGCCGCGCGCATGCCCGCGCGATCAGCTTCGGTCTTGACTATCATTTGAGCGCCGCCTCGATATCCGCATACACATCGTCTATCGTTTGATTACCGTTTACGGTAACGAGCACGCCCTTCGCTTTGTAGTATTCGATGAGCGGCGCGGACTGCTCCGCATAAACCTTGAGCCGGTTTTCCACCACTTCGAGCTTGTCGTCGTCGCGAATGATGAGCGTTTCGCCGCACTCTTTGCACTTGCCGTCCTTGGCAAGCTCCGCGCTCGTGCTGTATCCGCACTTGGGGCATACCCTGCGGCTAGCCATGCGCGCGGCTATCTTATTAAGGTCGGTGTCAAGGTACAGCGCGACGTCCGTCTTGACTATCTTGCCGAGCACGTCCGCCTGCGCTTTGTTGCGCGGGAACCCGTCGAGCAAGAATCCGTTTTTGCAATCGTCGGCTTTGAGCCTGTCCTCTATAAGCGCCACTACGAGCTCGTCGGGAACAAGCTTGCCCGCGTCCATATACGTTTTAGCCTGCTTGCCGAGCTCCGTGCCGTCCGCTATGTTCTTGCGGAGTAGGTCGCCCGTCGATATGTGCGGTATCTTGTGCGCTTTGCAGATCATGACCGCTTGCGTGCCCTTGCCCGAGCCGGGCGCGCCCATTATGATAATGTTCATGCGGTAATTCTCCTTTTAAGTGTGTTGTTGACCGAGCAACGCTTATCACCCGTCAAGACTATTTTAAAAAGCCCTTATACTGCTTCATCATCAACTGACTCTGCAACTGCTTATCAAACTCGAGCGCGACCGAAACTACGATCAACATACCCGTTGCCGAGAACGCATTGACGAGAGTCGCGTCTTTGAGCACCGCCGCAAACACGACGGACGGGACAAGTGCGATAAACGCGAGGAAGATCGCGCCGAAAAGCGTGAGACGCTTGCTTATGCGCGAGAGGTATTCGGTAGTCGGTTTGCCCGGGCGTATGCCGTTTATGAACCCGCCGTACTGCTGAATGTTCCTCGAAATATCCTCGGGGTTGAATTCTATCTGTGCGTAGAAGTACGAGAAGAACAGAATCAAGAGCGCTACGAGCACCGCGTATATCGGCGTGCCCGCGCCAAGCCATTTCATCCACCAAGCATAGAAACTGCTGGTAGGCGCAAACAACTGCGCTATCATTTGCGGGAACGTTATGAGCGCCGTCGCAAAGATGATGGGAAGAACGCCGCTCGCATTGACCTTGACGGGAATGAACGTGCTCTGTCCGCCGTACTGCTTTCTGCCTTTTATCTGTTTGGCGTACTGCACGGGAACTCTGCGCTCCGCAAGATCGACAAACACGATAAGAAGGAATACGGCAACGACCATGATCGCAAAGCCCAAGAGCTCCCAAATAGCCATATTGTCGCCGCCGAACGCTTCCTGGAACTTAGCGATGATGGCAAGTCCCGCCGAAGCGATGATACCGACGAATATCAAAAGGCTTATGCCGTTTCCGATACCGTAATCGGTGATTCGCTCGCCCAACCACATGGTGAACATCGAGCCGGCTATCATGAGCACGCATACGAACATGCCTATGAGCCAAGGTTGAGACATCGGTCCGAAAACCGTTGTGGACAACGCATCCGCGTTCGCGTACGATACCGTAACGCCTATCGACTGCGCAAGCGCGAGGATAACGGTAATATACCGAGTGATCTGAGTGATCTTGCGCTTTCCGTCGTCGCCCTGCTTTTGGTATTCTTGGAGCTTGGGTATAGCGACCGTCAATAACTGCAGTATGATCGACGCGTTGATATACGGAGTTATACCTATGGCAAACAGCGCACCGTTAGAAAGAGCGCTGCCCGTTATGCCGCTCAAAAGTCCCAACAGCGAGTCGCCCGATATCTGGCTCGAATACGCCGCCGCGTCGATACCCGGAATGGGTATCCAGCAGCCGAGCCGATATATAAAGAGCAACGCGAGCGTGATGAGTATCTTTTTGCGTACGTCTTTATTTTTGAAAGCGTTTTTCAGCGTTTCAAACATTTATATAACCTCTGCCTTTCCGCCCGCCTTTTCTATTTTTTCCTTAGCGGATGCGGTGAACTTAGCCGCTTTGACGGTGAGCTTTTTGGTAATCTCGCCGTCGCCGAGAACTTTAAGTCCGTACTCCTCGACCTTTTTGACGATGCCCGTCTCGACGAGGAGTTTGAGGTCTACGACCGTGCCGTCGTCAAACTCGTTGAGTTTGTCTACGTTGACGACCGTGAACGCTTTTTGGAACTTGTTGTTAAAGCCGCGCTTGGGAAGTCTGCGCATAAGCGTGATCTGACCGCCCTCGAAGCCGGGACGAACGCCGCCGCCGCTTCTCGCCCATTGACCTTTATGTCCCTTGCCGCTCGTCTTGCCGAGCCCCGAACCGATACCGCGACCCAAGCGCTTGGCTTTGGTGCGCGCGCCGTCTGCGGGCATCATTGCGTGCATTTTCATTGTAAGCTATGACCTCCTTGTCATATAACGTTCTTAAAAGTGCAGTCGCACGTCAGGTGGGCGACAGGCGGTGAGACGGCAACGGAGTGTACAATCTCGTACATGACCAAGCCGTCGAATCGCACGTAGCCCGCACCACGCGATGAATGCGCTTTTAAGCTTCCTTGACCGAAACGAGGTGACACACCACTCTGATCATGCCGCGCATGGCGGGCGTGTCGTCTACCGTAACGGTTTGGTTTATCTTGTGAAGCCCGAGCGCTTCTACGGTACGCTGCTGCTTTTCAAGCCTGCCCGCAGTGCTCTTTACGAGCGTCACTTCGAGCTTATTGGTTTTTTGTTCTGCCTTTTTTGCCATGAGCGCACCTCTAACCCAATATCTCGTCGACGTTCTTTCCGCGGAGCGCGGCGACCTCGTCGAGCGTGCGAAGGCCCGTGAGCGCGTTCATCGTCGCTTTTACGACGTTGATGGGGTTTCTCGAACCGTAGCACTTAGTCGTGATGTTGTTTATGCCGCAAAGCTCAAGCACCGCGCGAACGCTGCCGCCGGCGATAACGCCTCGGCCTTCGGGAGCGGGACGCAAAAGAACTTTGCTGCAAGAGAACTTGCCGATCGTCTCGTGCGGGATAGCCGTGCCGTTGAGCGCTATCTTTTGCATATTGCGACGCGCCGCCTGCTCGGCTTTCTTTATCGCTTCGGGAACTTCGGTCGCTTTGCCAGTGCCGATACCGACTCTGCCCTTGCCGTCGCCCGCTACTACAAGCGCGGCAAAGCTGCTGTTGCGACCGCCCTTAACGACCTTGCTGACCCTGCGCGTCTGAACAAGCTTGGTCTTGATGCCGTCGTCAACGACGTCTTTATCTCTTTTCTTTTTGAAATCTTCGCGTGCCATGATTCACCCCTAAAATTTGAGCCCCGCAGCGCGAGCCGCGTCGGCAAGAGCTTTGACCCTGCCCGTGTACAGGTATCCGCCGCGGTCGAAGACCACTTCGGTTATACCCGCTTTCTTGGCTTTTTCCGCAACGGACTTGCCGACGAGTTCGGCGGCTTGCGTTTTGGTCATGCCCTTAACGTCCGCGCCCTTTGCTTTCGTACCGGCGGAAACGAGCGTTACGCCCTTTTCGTCGTCGATCAGCTGGACGTACATATTATTGGTCGAGCGGTAGACCGAAAGACGCGGACGCGCCGCTGTGCCTTTCAGGTTGAAACGCAAACGCTCGTGGCGTTTCATGCGGATCTTATTTTTATCGATTTTCTTAATCATACCGTTCTCTCCTATTTCTTACCGGCGGTCTTAGCCTCTTTTCTGAGGACTACTTCGGTGCTGTAGTGCAGCCCGTAACCGTGGTACGGCTCGACGGGACGCTTGGACTTAATCTGCGCCGCGACTTCGCCGACGAATTCTTTGTTGATACCGCTGACCGTAATGGTGAGCGGATCGGGGCAAGCAACGGTGATACCGTCGGGAACGGTATACTCGACGGGCTTGCTGTACCCGATGTTCATGACGAGCTTGTTGCCCGTGACCGCGCACTTGTAACCGACGCCCGATACGATAAGCGTTTTGGTGAACGGGTTTTGAACGCCCGCTACCATGTCCGCTATGAGCTGACGGTAAAGACCGTGGTACGCACGGGTCTGCTTGTCGTCGTTAGCGCGCTCTACATTGATAACGCTTCCGTCGATCTTGACGTCTATGTCTTTGCACTTGATCTCGCGGCTGAGTTCGCCGAGCTTGCCCTTAACGGCAACTACTCCGTTTTCGTAGCTTACGGTGACGCCCGCGGGAATATCTATATGCTTTCTGCCTATACGTGACATTGTACGCCTCCTACCACACGTAGGCGAGCACTTCGCCGCCCACTTTGAGTTCGCGCGCTTTCTTGTCGGTAATAACGCCGCGCGAGGTGGAAATGATAGCAATGCCGTAGCCGCCGAGTACGCGGGGCAGATCTTCGCAACCGCAGTAGACGCGGAGACCGGGCTTGCTTATGCGTTTGAGATTGGTGATGGCGCTGCGGCTCTTGCCGTCGTACTTGAGCACAACCTTGATGTTGTTGTGCCCGTCTTCTTCCACCACGTCGTACGATTGAATGAATCCCTCGTTGTACAGAATGTCAACAATGGATTTTTTCATCTTGGAAACGGGAATGGAAACGGTTTCGTGGCGCGCCGTGATAGCGTTTCTGATGCGCGTGAGAAGGTCCGCAATAGGATCGGTTGTAACCATGACTCTTATACCTCCTTACCAGCTCGATTTCTTAACGCCGGGGATCTCTCCCTTGTACGCAAGTTCGCGGAAGCAAATTCTGCATATGCCGTACTTTTTGAGCACAGAATGCGGACGACCGCAAATACTGCACCGCGTATATGCGCGGGTCTTGTATTTGGGTACCCTTTGCTGTTTGTTTATCATCGCTTTCTTAGCCATAATTTTGACTCCTTGTTCGTATCGAAAACGCTTCGTAGCGTATACACGCCTGCGCTTTCAAGCTCCTTAATTCTTAAACGGCATACCGAGCTTGGTAAGAAGCGATTTGGCTTCCTCGTCGGTTTTGGCTGTGGTAACGACGTCTACGTCGAAACCGCGGATCTTTTCTATAAGCTCGTACGAAATTTCGGGGAACATCGTCTGATCCTTGATGCCGAGCGCGTAATTGCCTCTGCCGTCGAACGATTTTCCGGAGATACCGCGGAAGTCGCGGACACGCGGCAACGCCACCGATACGAGCCTGTCGATAAACTCGTAAGCCATTTCGCCGCGGAGCGTGACCTTGATCGCTATGGACTGTCCTTCGCGGAGCTTGAAGTTACTTACAGACTTTTTCGCTTTTACGAGAACGCTCTTTTGTCCGGCGATGGCTTCGAGCTCGGCTTGAGCGAGCTGTATGCTCTTGGAATTATCCTTGATATCGCCGAGGCGCATGTTCAACACGACCTTGACGAGTCTGGGCGCTTCGTTTACGTTTTTATAGCCATGCTCTTTCATGAGCTGCGGCACGATCTCGGTCTGATAACGCTTGCGAAGGCGGTATCTGTCGGGATTGGTCGATTTTACGGCGCCGCTTGCGGCTTGCGTTTCCGCTTTTTTAGCTTTTTCTGCCATTGCCGTTACTCCTTATCGCTTTTGCTCGCGGCGGGCTCGCTGTCCTTGCTCGCGGCGGGCTTTTTTGCCGTGGTTTTCTTTGCTGCGGGCGCTTTTTCGCCGTCCGCCGTCGCTTTCTTAGCGGCGGGCTTTTTCGCAGCCGTCTTCTTTACGGGTTCTTCGGTCGGAGCAGCCTCGGTCTCGGAAGCTTTGACTTCTTCGGTCGCGGGGGTCTCCGCAGCCGTCTTCTGCTTCTTGACCTTTTTGTCGGCTTTGTCTGCCTTTTTCTTGGTCTTTTCGGCTTTTAACGCCGCGTCGAGACTTGCGCCGCACTTGATGCAAATGCGCGCGTTCTTGCCGTCGATCTCCTGATGACGGACGCGGGTATTCTTGCCGCACGACGGGCAGATGACCTGAACGTTGCTCACATGGATGGGCGCTTCCACCTTTTTGATGCTGGACGGCTCGCTAGCCGAACGCGTCTTGATGTGATGCGTCGCAATATTGACACCCTCGACCAGCACTCTGTTGGACTTGGGATCGGTAGCGAGCACTTTGCCCGTCTTGCCCTTATCCTTACCGGCCAAAACTTTTACGTTGTCGCCCTTTCTGACGTTGAGATTCATTCTCGATCCTCCTTAGAGCACTTCGGGTGCCAAAGATATTATCTTTGTGAAGTCGCGGTCGCGAAGCTCGCGCGCGATCGGTCCGAAGATACGCGTTCCGCGCGGCTGTTTCTGGTTGTCTATAATGACTGCGGCATTGTCGTCGAAACGAATATGCGATCCGTCCGGACGGTTGACGCCCTGATGCGTGCGCACGATGACCGCTTTGACAACGTCGCCTTTTTTCACAGTGCCGCCGGGCTGAGCAGACTTGACCGACGCCGTGATGATGTCGCCGATATTGCCGCTTTTTCTAAGCGAGCCGCCCATGACCTGTATGCACATTATCTCTTTCGCGCCGGTGTTGTCGGCGACTTTAAGATACGATTGAGGTTGTATCATGTTTACTCCTTGCGCGAATGCTATCCGCGCTTATTTGCGCCTTTATTGCCGTCCGCGCCTTGCAACTCTCTTGCCGGTTCGCGGCGGCATAATATCAATTAGGTGGTGTCGTTTGGACACTGTTGTTATCGTTGCTTTTGTCGGCGTTTATTCCGACCGTTTATCTCTGTTTTACGTGCTGCTACCCATTGAACAGCACTTTGTCTTTAAACGCATTGTCGAGCGCGTCGCGTTTGACACGTAAATGCGTTTTGTCGTCGAGAGGGGCGTTTCGTTTATATCGCGTAGACTATTTCGAGCGAGGCAAAGGCTTTTGTGCGAAGGCGTAGCGGCGCTACGTCGAGAGCAAAAACCGCAGCCGTAGCCGAAATAGGCAGCGAGATGGGCGAATAAGACCCGCGAGACGGCAATTACTTCGCTTTTTCAACGATGCGGTTGACGCGCCAGCACTTGTCCTTGGATATCGGACGGGTCTCGATTATCTCGACTCTGTCTCCGACGCCACACTCGTTGTTTTCGTCGTGCGCCTTGAACTTTTTGATACGCGTGACCGTCTTTTTATAAAGCGGATGTTTGTACTTTTCGATGACGGACACGACGACCGTTTTATCCATTTTGTCGGATACAACCAAGCCTTCGCGCGTCTTTCTGTCGTTACGTTCGAGTTCCATTACTTGGCCTCCTTGGCGGCTTTGAGCTCGCGCTCTCTTATAACGGTCTTGACGCGGGCTATGTCGCGCTTTACGTTCCGTATCTGAACGGGGTTAGCAAGCTGACCGGTCGCGTGAGAGAACCGAAGATTAAACAATTCCGTTTTGAGCGATGCGAGCTTTTGTTCGAGTTCGTCGTCTCTGAGCTCTTGAACCTTCTCTTTCATCATTCGACCTCCTTAACGGCTTCTTCCGCATCGGCGGAAGCGGAAGCCGCGTTTGCCGCTTCCATATCCGCTTTGCAAACGACTTTGCAACGAACGGGAAGCTTGTACGAAGCAAGCCTGAGCGCCTCGCGCGCAACGGCGTCGCTTACACCCGCCATTTCAAACATGACGGTGCCGGGCTTGACGACCGCCGCCCAGTATTCAGGCGCGCCTTTACCGCTACCCATACGGGTGTCTGCGGGCTTTTTACTGTAAGGCTTGTGCGGGAATATGCAGATCCAGACTTTACCGCCGCGCTTGGTGTAACGCGTCATCGCGACACGCGCCGCCTCTATCTGGTTGGAGGTGATCCTACCGGGATCGAGGCTGACGATCGCGTACTCGCCGTAAGTAATGGTATTGCCGCGGGTCGCCTTGCCTTTCATTCTACCGCGCTGAACGCGACGGTGTTTGACCTTTTTGGGCATTAACATACTTATTCGCCCTCCTTTGCCTCGGGAGCGGTTTCGACGGGCTTTTTAGGAGCCGCGCCCAAAACGTCGCCCTTGTATATCCACACCTTGACGCCGAGAACGCCGAAGGTGGTGCGAGCGATACAGTAACCGTAGTCGATGTCCGCGCGCAGAGTCTGAAGAGGTATCGAGCCTTCTTGGTAGTGCTCGGCACGCGCGATTTCCGCGCCGTCGAGACGACCGCCGACCATGACCTTGACGCCCTTCGCGCCCGCATGCATGGCTTTGCTCATTGCCTGCTTCATGGTGCGACGGAAAAACGCGCGTTTTTCAAGCTGAGCCGCTATATTTTCGGCAAGAAGCTTGGCGTTGAGATCGGGATGCTTGACCTCTATGATGTTGACGTATATCTTTTTGCCGCCGGTGAGCTTTTCGAGGTTCTTTTTAAGCTCGTCCACGCCTACGTGCTTTTGCCCGATGATCTTGCCGGGGAATTGCGCGTGAATGGAGACTTGAACCTTGCCCTGCGGGCGTTCGATAACGACCTTGCTGACGCCGCAAGTCTTGTATTTGTTTTCTACATACTCGCGGATCTTATGATCTTCGAGAAGGTACGCGGCAAACTCCTGTTTGCTCGCAAACCATTGGGAATTCCATTTTTCGATAACGCCGACGCGCAAGCCGTGGGGATTGACTTTCTGACCCATGATTACAGCTCCTCCTTGGTGTCGAGTATGACGGTAATGTGGCTCGTGCGTTTCAAGATGTGATGCGCTCTGCCCTTGCTTACCGGCTGATAGCGTTTGAGCGTGGGACCGGGATCGGCGTACGCTTCCGCTACGTAAAGGTCGGATATAGACATATCCTTGTTATGCTCGGCATTTGCCGCCGCGGAGTTGAGGACTTTGAATATCTGCTCGCTTGCCGCCTTGGGCGTAGCTTGAAGGATAGCCATCGCTTCGGTGACCGAACGCCCGCGAATGAGCGCAAGCACGACGCGCACTTTGTCGGGCGCGATACGCACATATTTGGCGGTGGCGTGCGGACGCTGTTCGCGCGTCGCCTTTACCTTTTCCGCTTTTTCTCTTATTCTTTTAGCCATGACTGCTCCTTATTTGCCCTTTGTCGTCTTTTCGCCCGCGTGACCGAGGAAGGTGCGCGTCGGAGCGAACTCGCCGAGCTTGTGCCCGACCATATCGGTCGTAACGTACACAGGCACGAACTTCTTGCCGTTGTGGACGGCAAACGTAAGACCTACGAACTCGGGGAAAATCGTAGACGCACGCGACCAAGTCTTGATGGGACGTTTGTCCGTCGTTTCTTGCATCGCCTCGACTTTTTTCATGAGTTTGGCGTCAACGTAATAACCTTTTTTAGTCGATCTTGACATATCTTCAAGCTCCCTTAGTTGATGCGCTTGACAATAAACTTGTCGGACGCTTTATGCTTAGCTCTCGTCTTCTTACCGAGCGTCGGCTTGCCCCAAGGCGACACGGGACTCGGTCTGCCTATCGGGCTCTTTCCTTCGCCGCCGCCGTGAGGGTGGTCGCACGGGTTCATGACTACGCCGCGGACGGTGGGTTTGACGCCCATGTGGCGTTTTCTACCCGCCTTACCCAAGGAGACAAGCTCGTGGTCGAGATTTCCGACCTGACCTATCGTCGCTCTGCAACGCTGAAGGACCATACGCATTTCGCCCGACGGAAGTCTGAGCGTGGCATACTTGCCTTCCTTTGCCATGAGCTGCGCCGCCGCGCCCGCCGTTCTCGCCATCTGACCGCCTCTGCCCGGGAGCATCTCGATATTGTGAACGAGCGTACCTACGGGTATCGAGGAAAGCGGCAAGCAGTTGCCCGCTTTGATGTCGGCGTTCTCGCCGGAAACGACTTTATCGCCTTTCTGAAGCCCGAGCGGAGCGAGAATATATCTGCGCTCGCCGTCGGCGTAACACAAAAGCGCTATGAACGCGGTGCGGTTGGGATCGTATTCGACGGTCTCGACGCGCGCGGGAATGTCGTCCTTATTGCGCTTGAAGTCGATTACGCGGTACTTTTGACGGTTGCCGCCGCCGATATGTCTGACCGTGATCTTACCGGTGAAGTTTCTTCCGCCCTTACGGCTCTGCTCGCGGAGCAGGGGCTTATACGGCTTGTCGCCCGTAAGCTCGCTCGCCGCGATAACGGTTTTAAACCGCGTGCCGGGCGTGATCGGTTTATATCTCTTGATAGCCATTTTGTTTCTCCTTATTAGGACAAGGTCTCGAAGAACGGTATCGCCTTCGACGAATCGGCGAGCGTGACGTACGCCTTTTTGCGCTTGGACGTATAGCCCTGAGTGCGCCCCTGTCTTTTAAGCTTGCCGCGAACGTTTACGATGTTGACGCTCTCGACTTTTACGTCGAACGCCTTTTCGACCGCCGCTTTTATCTGACGCTTGTCGGCGCGAACGTCCACTATGAACACATAACGCTTGGCGTTAATGCCGTCGTTGGACTTTTCCGTAAGCACCGGACTGATGATGATATCTTCCGCCAACATTATTGCGCTATCTCCTTTGCCGTGTATTTTTGTTCGAGCGCCTTGATCGCGTCGACGGTCGTAAGCATGACCGCGTTGGCTACAAGATCGTACACATTGAGCTGCTCGCTCGCCGCGGTGCGAACGGTGGGGATATTGCCCGCCGCGCGGATCACGTTCTCGCTGCCGTTGGGCAGAACAAGGAGAACGCGGCTCTCTATTTTAAGCGCTTTGAGCACCGCCGCCATGTTTTTGGTCTTGGGCTCCATGTCAAACTTGTCTACGACTATAAGGTTGCCGTCGGCAAGCTTGGCGGAAAGCGCGCTCGTGATCGCGTTGATGCGAACGAGTTTGTTTACTTTTTTACGGAAGCTTCTGGGCTTCGGCGCGAACACCACGCCGCCGCCTTTCCACTGCGGCGCACGGATAGAGCCCTGACGCGCATTGCCCGTGCCTTTCTGACGCCACGGCTTTTTGCCGCCGCCTCTGACTTCGGTACGCGTGAGCGTGCTCTTGGTGCCTTGACGCGCGTTAGCCATTTGCGCGACCACTACTTGATGAATGAGCGGCTCGTTGTACTCGACGCCGAACACGCTGTCGTCCAGATCCATCGTTCCGGCGGATTTGCCGTCCTGTTTGTATATCTTTATAGTAGGCATGATCTCTCCTTGACTCTCCCTTATTTGACCGTCTCGCGAACGGTTACGAGCCCGCCCTTCGGTCCGGGCACCGCGCCGCGGATAAGAAGCACGCCGCGCGCCGAATCGACTTTGACGACTTTAAGGTTTTGGATGGTCACGTTTTCGTGACCGTACTGACCGGGCATTTTAAGGTTTTTGATGCGGCGGGACGGGTTGGAGTTTGCGCCCGTCGAACCGACGCTGCGGTGAACGGGCCCCGTACCGTGCGTCATTTTGAGACGGTGGTGATTCCAACGCTTGATAACGCCGCTGAACCCGTGGCCCTTGGACACGCCGCTGACGTCGACCATATCGCCCTCGGCGAACATGGTGCAGTCTATAACGTTACCGACTTCATAAGTATCGGCGTTTTCGTAACGGAACTCGCGAAGATACTTGGCGGGTTTGACCTTGACCTTTTTATAGAAATCGGACTGAGGTTTGTTAAGACGGGATTCTTTGGTTTCTTCAAACGCGCAAACGACCGCGCTGTAACCGTTGCGGTCCACAGTGCGGCGATCGACTACGGTCATCGGTCCGCATTGAACGACGGTCACGGGAATGGAAACGTCGTTCTCGCCGAATATGCGCGTCATGCCTAATTTTTTACCGAGTATTGCCTTCTTCATGACTGCTCTCCTTTTGCGTTACAGCTTGATCTTAATATCAACGCCGGCGGGAAGATCGAGACGCATAAGCGAATCGACCGTCTTGCCCGACGGGCTGTAAATATCTATGAGACGCGAGTACGTTCTGAGCTCGAACTGCTCGCGGCTGTCTTTGTGCTTGTGTACGGAGCGCAGTATGGTGACTACTTCCTTTTGCGTAGGCAGAGGAATAGGACCGCATACCTTGGAACCGGTCTGCTTGGCGGCGTCTACTATACGCTGCGCCGAGGAATCGACAAGGTCGTGGTCGTACGCTCTTAACTTGATTCTGATCTTTTGGCTGGCCATATAACATCTCCTTGTAGCCATTGACGTGAGCTTGGCGCTCCGACGTTTTTCATAGGGCTTTCACGTGCGCGGGCGTGCCGTTTTGAGCGATTTTTTAAGGGGCGCGAAGCCCCGAAATTAACGACACAAAAACCGCCGCATGTAATGTAGTTTTTCTATTATAAACGCTTGTCCTTCCTTTGTCAAACGTTTTGACGTGATTTTTTCAAAAATTTCAAACCAAGCCAAAGGCTCGGCGTCTGTCGTGTGTTTACGTGATTGTTAATTTTTCATTACACCCGAATAAGCGTGGAGCATATTTACTCCTGTCATCCTGAGGCGAAGCCGAAGGATCTAGGCGATCCGCCGCATAGTTGTCACGCCCAACCAATCGTAACGCACCCGTAGGGAGCGACGACCTCGGCGCTCCGCCAAGCAAAGCTTGGATTTCTGTCGTGTATTGTCGTTGGAGATATATCTTACGTATCACCCGAATAAGAGCGTAGCATATTTACTCTTGTCATTCTGAGCGAAGCGAAGAATCTAGGCGAACCGCCGCATAGCTGTTACGCCAAACAAACAACAACCCATAAACACTTTGCTTTTTTTCGGGCGTAATGCACAATTACACACAGCGCCCATACACGACAGTCGCCAAGCCTTTGGCTTGTCATTCCGAGCTTGCGAGGAATCTAGGCGAACCGCCGCATAGCTGTTACGCCAAACAAATTTGGCGTAACCTCAAATTATTGTTTACTCCAAATTAACAAGTTTTCTTGACAAAAACTATTTTATATAGTATGACAAACACATGAAAGAATATTATGTATATATAGCGACAAACCATGATAACTCCGTACGTATACACAGGAGTGACCAATGATATTATGCGACGCGTGTCTGAACATAAAACAAAAGCGCATAACGGTTTTACGGCTCGTTATAATGTGTACAAGCTTGTCTATGTAGAATCGACCGAAAACATAAACGACGCGATACAAAGAGAAAAACAAATAAAGGGTTGGACAAGACAAAAGAAAATCGAGTTGATAGAGTCGTTAAATCCCGATTGGGACGACCTGTTAAAAGAATAAGATTTGTAGTTTGCGGGCTTACGCCCTAGATCCTTCGGCGTTGCCTCAGGATGACAGGTTAAAATGCGCGGGATATTCTGTTTTACTTTTATTCGGGTGCAGAGCAAAACCAATTATGCACGCTCACACACGACAGTCGCCAAGCCTTTGGCTTGTCATTCTGAGCAAAGCGAAGAATCCAGGCGATCCGCCGCATAGTTGTCACGCCAAACAACAACCCATAAACACTTCGCTTTTTTCGGGTGTTATACAAAACCAATTATGCACGCCCACACACGACAGTCGCCAAGCCTTTGGCTTGTCATTCTGAGCCGCAGGCGAAGAATCTAGGCGAACCGCCGCATAGTTGTCACGCCAAACAACAACCCATAAACACTTTGCTTTTTTAGGGTGTAATGCACAATTACACACAGCGCCCATACACGACAGTCGCCAAGCCTTTGGCTTGTCATTCTGAGCGAAGCGAAGAATCTAGGCGATCCGCCGCATAGCTGTCACGCCCAACCAATCGCAACGCACCCGTAGGGAGCGCAGACCCTTGCGCTCCGCCAAGCACGGGTTTTATTTATATGAATGATTTATTTTGCATTTCACCCGAATAATGGCGGACAAAATAAGAACAACCGCATTCTTTTAATGCGTTTACTTCTCTGCTTCACATAAGCTCTTCCCAAACATACTTTGAAATCTCTCGTTGGTTTTACCGAACTCTTTGATCATATCGACGATCTCTTTATATGTTTTAAGTTTAACCGTACAATTGTCGGCTTGAAATTCTATAATATATGCGGCTTGAAATTTTATATAAGCATTACTACATATTATTTGAACCGCACTAATTTCATCCCAAACCAACCGTCTCTTTCGCCCGTGAGAAATCGGCACGGTGATTCCTTCCGCATCGATTTTACACCTTAATGTGATTAAAGCAACTATACCGCCAACGATAAAGCATAATGATACGCTTTCTATTAATAATATAGCCAACCATGGTAAGTTTATAGAAATCAGCGCTAAACCGACGATCAATATCAACACGCCGAATAGCCATAAGTATAGCGTCAACCAATAGTTCTTCAAAAAGCACTTATGCTGTTTGTTATTCGCCATTTAATCTCCCCCAACTAATGCTTGTTTCGAGACAGTCGCTCTTTGACTTTGTCGGGCATGCCTACTATCGGTTGAAGTAAGTACTGCTCAATTACCGCATAGCGTCTTTGACTGAAACTGATCTGTATAGCGTCTTTGACTGCTATGGCTTTATTGTACGTTAGCTCGGATATATTTTGGGTCTTGGAAAAGAACAAGAACGCCCAACCGTGCTCCTTGTAGCAAATTTCCGCCATTTCATCCCAAGATATTTGCAGTTTCCAAAATATTCCGAGAAACGCTCTCGATACGCCCGTTTCGTCTATTGTGATTATGCTGAATATCCTCTTTGACCCCACCAATACAAGCGCAATACTCATGCCGCATGTAGTCAATGTCCATAGAATAAGCAAGGGGATATTCCCAAGAAAAGCCTTTCGCCCGCCATCAACATTGAGCGATAAAACATAAAAACCACATAAGCCAAATGCCGCTATAATCGACACAATTGCCGTTGTGGGCGAACACAATATTCGAACTTTACGCCGCACCAATAATCACCCCCTTTTTAGATGACGTAAGCATTATAGGAAGTATGCCTATCGCAAATACAGGGAAGCTTATAAACATTGCAGCAGAAAAAGCGAATCCACCAAATGCTAGCCAATCAGCTAACCGCCCTAAAAATGTATTTGCAGCACTCCCGACTCCCATCATATTGCCCAAGCCAAAAGACAGCATATTAGCCACACCGTTTAAGAGTGCCGACGGCAACGCGCTTATCCAAAAATCTTCATTCAAAAAACCGTTATCAAAATTCCAATCCGTTTTAATACCGTTTGTCACTATTCCACCCGCAAGACTTCCAAACGCACCAACTGCAGCAGCTACAATCAATCCAATTGGACCGCCTATCGCTCCACCAAGCGCAAGTCCTACCGTAGATATAAACCCGCTTGCCAAGCCACCCAAGAAGCCGTCCAAGAAATTGCCGCCGGCTATGACCTCGTTTAATCCACCAAACACTCCGTTCATCACGGTTCCAAACACAATGCCTAGCCCTATCAAAATTGCTAGGGTAAATGACCGTCCGCTCGGGTCTACGTTCATCACGGGGTTATTGCCGCAGTAAGCGTAGAGGTTAAGTCCGTTTACGGTGTTCGGATCGAGGAACTGCGTATCGTCCTGCGAGATGAATCTTCCCGTTTCGGGGTCGTAGTATCGCGCTTTAAGGAAGTACAGTCCCGTCTCCGTATCGAAGAAATATCCGCGGTATCTTATCGGGTTTACGTTGCCTATGGAGCTCGCGTCTTCGTCTTCCGTTCCGTCCGCTTTAAGCACTTTATGGTTGCCCCAGGCGTCGTACTCGTATCGGGTTTGGAGCTTTCCTTCCGCGTCGTATATGTGCGTTATATCCCCAAGTACGTTTTTACGGACATAGAATGTTTTTCCGTCGTGCTTTATCACGCTCAGTCCGTAGTTGTCGTAGTAGAAGTCGGTTATTACTCCGTTCGTTACACTGCGTACTACTTTACCCGAAGCCGCTATGAACCTTGTCTCTACCCCGTTTACGGTCTTACTCAGCCGCTCGCCCATGGCGTCGTAGGCGTATGTATTATCGCCCATTGCGATCATTCTTCCGCCGTACTTGAACGTTGTTTTACGGTCGCGGTAAGTCGTGGGATTGCCCATGCCGTCGTACTCGCTTTTTTCGCCGTTGTACTTGGTCATTTGGTCGCGTCTGCCGTTTGCTTTGTACGAATACGGTATTACGATCAACGGAGTTTTTTCTTCGAGACTTCCAAGCGTAAACGCATACATCACTTTCGTGAGTATATTTCCGTTGGTGTCGTAGGTATATGCCATGGTCTTTCCAAGGGCTTTATTGTCTTCGCGCGTCATTCGGTTTAGTTTATCATAGGCGTAGCGGTTTGTCAATATGCCGTTTTTGTAGACTTCGGAGATATTTCCCGCTTTGTCGTACCTGTACTTTGTTTGCTCGTCGAGGCAGTCGCCCATGCCGAACCTTTCGGACGACGGCATTGCCGTTGCGTGATCGCCGTGCTTTACGTAGTACGTGTTTTGGCGGGATATTGTCTTGCCCTCGCCGTCCTCGGTGACGGTAGCCGTCTTTCTGCCGAGAAGGTCGTACTCGTACTTACTTACCGTGCCGTCGGGCATGGTCGCGGATATGGGTTTAGGCTCCAAGGCTTTATCCGACGCATAAGCGTACTTCATGGTCTCGTCGCCTATCTTCAAGCAAGAGCCCGTTACATTGTCCTTGCCGTCGTATTCCGCTTCGCTTTGTATGAGTACTCCGTCGCGGGTGAAGCTTTCGGTTTTTACTCTGCCGCGGTCGTCGTACCCGAACTCGTGCGTTTCGCCCGTCAGTCCGTCGGTAAAGCTTGTCTGTCGGTTGTTCTCGTCGAACGTTTGGGATATTAACGTTATGCTTTCGGGCATTGCTTCGTCTTTAAAGGTCAGCTCCGTGCGGTTGCCGAACTTATCCGTCGTTTCGGTCACGGTCTCGCCGTTTGCGAGCGTTGCCGTTTTTATCTCGCCGCCGTCGTCCGTTTGCTCGTAGTCGTACGTTGCGTAGGTCTCGCCGTTGAGCTTTACGGTCGTATTGCGCCCGAACCCGTCGTAGCCGTACTCGAACGACGCGCTGTCGTTGTGCACGCGGGTAAGGTAGCCTTTGGTATACTCGAACAGGTTTTTATTGTCCTCGCCGTCGTCCGTTTCGGATATGCCCGTGAGCTTGTCCGTTGCGTAGTCGTACCCGTACTCCGTTTCCGCGTCCGCCGTGTTCGTTTTGGTCTTGACCATGTCCGTGCCGTCTATGTACTTATACCGCGTGGACAGCGTTTCGCCGCCGACCGTGCCGCGCGCGTCGAGCTCGCCCGTCACTTTCCCTTGTCCGTCAAACGTCGTTTCGGTCACGAACTTGGTGCAGGGATCGGCTTTATGGTATTTTTCGGTCTTGACAATTTCGCCGCTTTCGTTATATGCGTATTCGGTCACTATGCCGTCGTTATCCACGACGCGCACGAGCCTTTTATTTTGGTCGTAAGCTTGGGATAGTAATTTTTATTTAAAAAGCAAAATCCGCCCACTTGTTCGTGGACGGACTGCCTGCTCTTTTTTATCCCTTTATGACTATAAATATGTCACATTTTTCCCTAAAATTTCGCATAATCGTTTTAGCTCTCTCTTACCAACCAATTCGACACTCTCTTTAATACCGGTTAATTTTTCCTCATCGGTTAATGTCTCTAACTTCTCCCAAGAGTGAATATTGATTTGCGGCTCAATTTCTGCGTTGCGGAATCGAATTGATAAAACTCCAACACATGGATCTCCCATAATTACACCCAATAAAAAGAATATTCTCATCGCTACGGTGGGTTTTCTATAATATAATCCGATTATTTCTTCCTTGCTTATTTTGAAAACCATTTTTTTACTTTTATATTTAATTATTTCATCTGCGGTTATCACATATTTTCGATTATAACTCAATTCTGCAATAATATATCCCAGTAAGCAAACGCCATAAATTCCAATTACAAGATATTGCCCCATTATAAAATCATGTAACTCATGATTGATTAATAAAACAATAACGCCTACAATTTCAAGTATTATCGTGAATAATAGCGCTGTATAAACTGCAAAATATAGCCTTATATTATGACAAGGTTTAAAACTCACTTGGTTGGTCAACTGTTTTCCATAGCCTCCTTAAATAATTTATCAATCATCCATGTTATAACAGAACATACGCCTAACTTTAAATGGGTACGTTCAGCCATTAATTTCCACGATGTACTAATTCGTAGCAGAAACGACTAAATGGGATGCTTTAAACTTAATTGTGTAGAATTATACGCTTCATTATCCCCGCGCGTCATTCGGTTTAGTTTATCATAGGCATAGCGGTTTGTCAATATTGGAATATTTAAACATAAGAAAAAACAGCCCGTTCCGTGATGGAGCGGGCTGCTTTTCTTTTAGTGTTTGTCGAGCTTTAACGCTTTTATTATTTATTTTGGTCGTTATTCGACAATCGCCGAGCACTTTCTGGTTTTATGAGTAGAACTTCGTCATACTTTGGGGAATATGCTATAATTATATCTCTGTCAACATATTTTTTGTACACAGGTAAGCATAGAGGTTTATCTTTATATGTGCTTTGCCTCACACAAAGTATACCGTTATGTACAAACGACACCCTCAATGCAACTCCTACTAAAGCTAAAAAGTTGCGTATCAATATCTGCTCATCGATTGCCGTAGCGTTTGCTTTTAAAAGTAACGAATCCTCTATCAATGCAGTTATCTTCTTTTTCTTCGAGATCAAACATTTATGAGCGATAATCGTTCCAATCAAAAACAATATAGAAAAAACACTACAACAAATGATAGCAATAAAGTCAGATTGCACAAAACTACCTTCATATAAGACACCGATAAAATATATCATGCAAATTACAAATTCAATACCAATAGTAACATAGAATGCAATTATTAAAATTTTCCAAGCTTTACTTGAAAAAATTTGTCCTTGATTCAATGTCGCATCAATATCTTCAAATTTTAAATTTGCAACCATAATACTTTACCTCTATTAAAGATTAAACAACCAAGTTCCGGCACGTAAAAGCCAACTAAAAACAGTGCTTCCAATAGTGTTTTTTGTTAAATCCCCCGACGACAAGTTGAAAATATCGTTACCGATATAATTCCCAAACATTGTTGCCCCAAATCCTCCAACGGATTCAAACAAAATGCTCATAGCTTTTGATAGGAACGACGAACTAAACACCTTGGAAACAAGCAAGCCGCCTATTTTTGTTGTACTAAGCAGATATCCGAAAGCCTTTCCTATGCCTTTTGCTACTTCACCCACTCCAAATGAGATAGCACCTGTAATAGCACCCCCTATAAATCCAAAACCGCCAGCTGTCCACGTTTTACCTAAATCAACGTTTCCCCAACCGTTGGTATGTAATTGAGAGTTTATATTACTCATTATAGCACTTCCCATGCCCATTAGTGCACTAGAAAATACCGCAAGTCCAAACGCTACAACTCCCGGGATAGCAGCACCGAACGAAATAATGGATAACGCAATCCCACCCGCAACAGCCAATATTCCAACAATAGCCGAGCCAATAGTAGCAAGCACATTGCCAAATTCTTGCCAACTCCAATTCCCGCTCGGGTCTACGTTCATCACGGGGTTATTGCCGCAGTAAGCGTAGAGGTTAAGTCCGTTTACGGTGTTCGGATCGAGGAACTGCGTATCGTCCTGCGAGATGAATCTTCCCGTTTCGGGGTCGTAGTATCGCGCTTTAAGGAAGTACAGTCCCGTCTCCGTATCGAAGAAATATCCGCGGTATCTTATCGGGTTTACGTTGCCTATGGAGCTCGCGTCTTCGTCTTCCGTTCCGTCCGCTTTAAGCACTTTATGGTTGCCCCAGGCGTCGTACTCGTATCGGGTTTGGAGCTTTCCTTCCGCGTCGTATATGTGCGTTATATCCCCAAGTACGTTTTTACGGACATAGAATGTTTTTCCGTCGTGCTTTATCACGCTCAGTCCGTAGTTGTCGTAGTAGAAGTCGGTTATTACTCCGTTCGTTACACTGCGTACTACTTTACCCGAAGCCGCTATGAACCTTGTCTCTACCCCGTTTACGGTCTTACTCAGCCGCTCGCCCATGGCGTCGTAGGCGTATGTATTATCGCCCATTGCGATCATTCTTCCGCCGTACTTGAACGTTGTTTTACGGTCGCGGTAAGTCGTGGGATTGCCCATGCCGTCGTACTCGCTTTTTTCGCCGTTGTACTTGGTCATTTGGTCGCGTCTGCCGTTTGCTTTGTACGAATACGGTATTACGATCAACGGAGTTTTTTCTTCGAGACTTCCAAGCGTAAACGCATACATCACTTTCGTGAGTATATTTCCGTTGGTGTCGTAGGTATATGCCATGGTCTTTCCAAGGGCTTTATTGTCTTCGCGCGTCATTCGGTTTAGTTTATCATAGGCGTAGCGGTTTGTCAATATGCCGTTTTTGTAGACTTCGGAGATATTTCCCGCTTTGTCGTACCTGTACTTTGTTTGCTCGTCGAGGCAGTCGCCCATGCCGAACCTTTCGGACGACGGCATTGCCGTTGCGTGATCGCCGTGCTTTACGTAGTACGTGTTTTGGCGGGATATTGTCTTGCCCTCGCCGTCCTCGGTGACGGTAGCCGTCTTTCTGCCGAGAAGGTCGTACTCGTACTTACTTACCGTGCCGTCGGGCATGGTCGCGGATATGGGTTTAGGCTCCAAGGCTTTATCCGACGCATAAGCGTACTTCATGGTCTCGTCGCCTATCTTCAAGCAAGAGCCCGTTACATTGTCCTTGCCGTCGTATTCCGCTTCGCTTTGTATGAGTACTCCGTCGCGGGTGAAGCTTTCGGTTTTTACTCTGCCGCGGTCGTCGTACCCGAACTCGTGCGTTTCGCCCGTCAGTCCGTCGGTAAAGCTTGTCTGTCGGTTGTTCTCGTCGAACGTTTGGGATATTAACGTTATGCTTTCGGGCATTGCTTCGTCTTTAAAGGTCAGCTCCGTGCGGTTGCCGAACTTATCCGTCGTTTCGGTCACGGTCTCGCCGTTTGCGAGCGTTGCCGTTTTTATCTCGCCGCCGTCGTCCGTTTGCTCGTAGTCGTACGTTGCGTAGGTCTCGCCGTTGAGCTTTACGGTCGTATTGCGCCCGAACCCGTCGTAGCCGTACTCGAACGACGCGCTGTCGTTGTGCACGCGGGTAAGGTAGCCTTTGGTATACTCGAACAGGTTTTTATTGTCCTCGCCGTCGTCCGTTTCGGATATGCCCGTGAGCTTGTCCGTTGCGTAGTCGTACCCGTACTCCGTTTCCGCGTCCGCCGTGTTCGTTTTGGTCTTGACCATGTCCGTGCCGTCTATGTACTTATACCGCGTGGACAGCGTTTCGCCGCCGACCGTGCCGCGCGCGTCGAGCTCGCCCGTCACTTTCCCTTGTCCGTCAAACGTCGTTTCGGTCACGAACTTGGTGCAGGGATCGGCTTTATGGTATTTTTCGGTCTTGACAATTTCGCCGCTTTCGTTATATGTGTATTCGGTCACTAGTCCGTCGTTGTCCACGACGCGCACGAGCCGCTTGTTTTGGTCGTAAGCGTATTCGTTAAGGAATTTGTTTCCGTCCTCGTCCACTTTTATCTCGCGCACGGGCATACCGTTATAATACTCGGGGTAGAACGAGTCGATCTTGCCGTCGGTGCTGTACCTTAGCTTGCCGTCCTCGTAGAACTCTTTATACTCGCCCTCGCCTTCTATGAGCAGAACGTTGTCGAAAAGCACGCTGTTTATGTTGTTTGTGTAGTCGAGGTACAGCGTTATGCTCTCTAACGTGCGGTCTTTTAAAAGGCGTATGGGGAGCGATGTGAACTGCCACGCGGTGTTATACCAATCGAACGTGGTTTCCATCGTTTCGGGCTCATATCCCTCGTACTTGATGACGGCGCGTATACCGAACTTGCGGTTACGCTTATACTCGTCGAAGCTATCGATATTGAAGTTTTCGAACCTGTCGTCGCCGTAGCCCGACGAGCGGTCGGAGCGTATGAACGCCGAGCTCGCTTTTGCCCACGCCGCGAATATGAGGTTACGGCCCGAGGGCAAGGCTTCCGCCAGAATGACCTGCTTGGCGTACCGCGGTTGTTGCGGGTTTCCGTCGATCTTGAGCGCGGTCTGTCCGCCGACGAACGCCGCGTCCGTTACCGAGCAGTGCGCCGTGGCTTCGTCCGTTTCGTCCGTCCACTCCGCAACGCCGTTTTCAAACCCGTGATTCAGCGCGTAGTTCTTTGCCGTTTGCGAGACCGATACGTTGTACGCTTTGCGCCGTCCTTTGTAGCTGAGCGAGACCGAGTCCGTCACGTTGAGCTTGTCCTCGTCCGCCGCGCCGTCGTCGCGATACACGTTTACCGCGCGCCCCGCGTTATCGAAAACGTAGGTCGTGGCGACGCCGCTGTCGCTTATGACGCTTGTCGATCTGAAGTTGTTGTAACGTACGGTCACGCCGTCTCCGAGTATAGGGGCGTCCGCCCAAACTATCCCGTCGCCCGAGATCGCCTTTGCGTACGTGTATTCCCGCACCGTCTCGACTTGCTTGAAGTAGTTGTAAGTATACTTGACCGCATACCCCGAAAGATCGCGCGCTTCTTCGAGCTCGTTGAACTCGTTGTAGCCGAACTCGGTTATCCTGTTGTCGTACGTGTCGTCCAAAGAGACCGCTTGGTTGTCCGGGTACACTATCTTGGAAAGGAAGCCGTTGTTATTGTACTCGAACAGCGTCATCCGCTCGCGCGTGTCGAAAATTTTGTTGAGCCGACCGAGATAGTACTCGAAGCGTATCGCTTTGCCGTCGCGCGTGGTCACCTTTGCTATGTCGTCGCCGTCGTACTCGATAGTCGTTTTGTTGTCGTTTTTGTCCGACACTTCCACCAAGCGGCCGTAAAAGTCAAAGCCCGATCTGTTGCCGCCGTCGTCTACGATATAGTCGAGAGGTTTTAGTTTTTCTTTGTTTATGAGAAAATCTATCTGCTTGTAAAGCTCCTCCGCCGTAGCCGTAAGGTTTTGTATCTTTTCGGCAATGCGCTCGCGCTCTTGGCGTATCTCCGTAAGCTGCTCCTGTCTGTCTTGCAACTTCTGCAACTCGTCGCACTTGTCCAAATATAATTTTAATTGGTTTATGTGCTGAGCCCTGTTTTCAAGATCGGCGTCGCTTTCGAGCTTTTCGATCGTAGCGGCGTAGTCCAAGTCCGCGATTTGCTGACTCAAATTGTTTATCTTATTGTACAGTTTTTCTTCTCTGACAGTGGGTGTAATCAAGGCACCTGTGTCATCTATCACAACTTTACCGAGCAAATCCTCGAGATCGGCTAAATTATTCGAAGATTTTTCCGATATAACTCTTGCAAGTTCGGAATGCTCAATCTGTACGCTCGTACACTCTTTTGCCAACTCGGCGCGCTGTTCTTGTTTTTCTCTTAACGAAACGTTGTTTTTAATCTGCACGTTCTCGTATTCGGACAGCAATTTATTGTACTTGGCTTTTGCCTCGCGTATCTCTTGCTCGCTTATCTGCTCTATCGGTTCGTCGCTATCCAACGAAGCTTCGAGCTTATTCGCGGTAGAAGCATAGCGCGCGTCCGTTTCGCGATAGTCGGTTATGTACGAGTCTATCTCGGCTATCGCTTTGTACAGCGACATTATCTCGTCCGTGCCGAATATGATTTTATCGTCTTTTTTGTCGGACGTTAAGTAGTAGCGCTGCGCCGACATATATTCGATAGTACCCGCGTAATACGTGTGGGTCACCGGTTCGAGGATATTTATATATAGCCGACCGTTATCGTTGTGAACGGAGTATTCTTTTGTTTCCTGTTGCACTATGCTATTGGGAGAACCTTTAAGGCAATACTTGCCTTCGTCGTTGAGCGTGACAGAACTGCTCGAGTAATACCTGTGAAATACACCTACATTGTGATGACCGTTATAATAAAAGTCCTTTGAATAGGTGTTGTAATATCGCGTGAAAACGCACTTATTGCCCTTTAACACGTTTACCTTTTCTTTACTTCCTTTATACGTGATCTCGTACGCGATTTGAAGCGGAGTATCGTCTTCGGACAGTTTGACCATTTTGCCTTCGGCGTTGAGAAACAGCAATAACCCGCTCTCGGTCAACAGCGCTTTCGTTACGGGCTTTGTGCCGCCGCCTGTTACATTTACCGACAAACTGCCGTCGGGGTTCTCGAAGCATTGCTCTTTTTTGACAAACGTTCTTATGCCGTTTTCTTCGTAGAAATACTTTTCTTCAAACAGCTGAACTTCGCCGTTGCCGTCGAGATACGTTGCAGTCGTCGCGTCCTTTTCGTCCTTTAACAAGTGCTGTTGGATATTAAGTTTCCAGCCCTTGCCCATTTTAAAGTCGGGCGTGAGCCTTTGTTCGGTATCGCCGAACATTTCGCAGTCGTACTCCTTGCCTTTGAGCTTGCTCATGTAAATGTGCTTTATGTCAAACGGCAAGCCGTTGCCCGACGCCGCGATATCGGTATGAGTGAATTTGAGATCGCCGTTAAAAAGATTGACCTCGCCCACGCCCGCGCGTTTTACTTCCGACTTGTGGCAGCTCGCGCCGAGCGACAGCCTGTCCGACACATAGTCTATCATGATCTTGGGGCGGAACTCGGGGTTGCCGTCCGTCGCGTTGAGGATAAGCATGTAGTCGTCTTCGACCGATTCTCTGTCCACCGCCCGAATGTCGAACACGGAACTTTCGACTTTGCCTCTTATCGCCGCGTTGAGTTCGTTTGTAATGTTTATGTCTACGCGGTTGTTTACTCCGTTGTACGTGAAATGATCGATCACGCGCCCGTCTTTGAGCACGTTGAACCCGAGCGAATCGGCTTTACGGGTATCGTAGGCTTTGGACAGTTCTATCGTGGCGTTGAGCATGCGCGTATCGTTGCTGAACGCTTTCGATACGATATTGGGCGTATGTATCTCCACTTTCATATCGTAGAGCGTGCCGTAGCACCGACCGAGCGCATTGAGATTGTCGGTGGACGGGATCAAAACGCCGTCGCTGTAACTGTTCATGATTATGTCAGACGTTGCGGTAGAGACTATCTGCGGGTCGATGACGACGGGGAACTCGCGCTCGGGCGCGTTTATCCACACTTTGTCCGCGACAATGCCGAGCTCGAACACGCCGTCGGATATTTTTTCCGATACGAGCGTTACCGCCTCGGACCGCGCGGCGGTCGCGTCGTACATGAACGGCGCGGGGATCTTATACTTGACTTCCCCGTTCTTTTTGGAAACGATATTCATGCCGCCGTCCGTCGCGGGCGCAAGGTCGAAGCCGTCGAGTTTTATCGTGAACGTATATTCGTAAGCATCCGCGCGCGCGCCGACTATTATGTTTTCTTTTATCTTATCGGGCGAAAGCACGTACTCGAGGTCCGCGCCGCCAAACGCGTTTTCGTACATGATATTGGACGATATTCTTTTCAGTTTTGCCAAGCGCCGCTCGATTATGGATTTTGTTTTTTGCGCGGTCGGGGCAAGCCGTCCCGCAGTCGCGGCGGAAAATGTCGCGGCGGCGTTTTGCACCTGCGGGATCTTGCGCGCCGAAACTTTTTTGTCGGTATACTCGAGTTTTGCGACCGCGCCCGCGCTTGCCGCGCGTCGCGCCGCGTTTTTCAAACCGCCGCACGATATATCTATTGTGCCGTCGCTATCTTCCATGATCATGAGTGAGCCCGCGCCCGAGGACTTAGCAAACTTGACGCCGAACTTGTTCGACTTGACCTTATACCCGTCGAACGCCTTTGTCTTGGCTTCTACGAGCGACATGTCTATTTCTTTGTACGTGTTGTCCGTCTCGTCCAGATAGTGGACAGGGCTGTCGAAGATGACCGCCGAGTAGGTACCGTTACCGTTGCGGTAGTGCTTGGTATTGGCGGTACGAAGTTCCGCTACGTCGGTCGTCTCGTCGCGTGTTGCGTCGACTTTGAGCTTGGGGTTTTTCTTGGTGTTTGTCATGCTGTGACTCCTTAATGAATTTTTTCGGACATAAAAAATCCCTCGTCGGCGGGAAGCGTAGGCGCGGGATTTTTCTGTTCGCGTGCATTATACAACTTTAACTTTGACATACGTATGTCAACATTAACGAGTTCAAATAAAAATTTTTTCGATTTTTTGCAATCGCATATGGCATAAAAACAAGCACATAAAAAGCAGTCCGTTCCGTATTGGAGCGGACTGCTTCTCTTTTAGTGTTTGTCGAGCTTTAACGCTTTTATTTTTTGTTTTGTTCGTTATTCGACAACCGCCGAGCGCTCTCGGGTTTTATGAGCATGACCTCATCGTGCTTCGGGGAATAGGCGATTAGTATTTCTCGGTTGATGTAATTTTTATAAATAGGCGAATATAACATTTTGTCTTTATATGTACTTTGTCTATTGAGCAGCTGATTATTATAAACAAAACTTACTTCTATGGCATATGTTTTGCACACAAAAATCGATCTAAAAGCCAATTGCTCGCTTTTCAACACCGAATCAGCATTTAATATTACAGCGTCTTGCAAATATCCCTCGACTTTTTTCTTTCTGGAATTGAAGGATCGTTGCAACAAAATTAAAAATACTAATAAGAACGAAGTAACTCCACCACCAGCAGTTATTGTTATAATACTATCGCTATCGTATTTACCTAATGTTAAAGGAATGCCTATTAACATAATAGCTATCATTGCAAATAAAATACCAATTACAACATACATTATAACAAAAAATCTATTCCAAGCTTTACTTGCTATATAACTACATCTCAATGTTGCGGCAATATCGTCCGCTTTTAAATTTGCAACCATAATACTTTACCTCTATTAAAGATTAAACAACCAAGTTCCGGCACGTATGAGCCAGTCGAATACAGAGCTTACAATAGTGTCTTTTGTCAAATCCTCCGACGATAATTTGAAAATATCGTTAATTTTCATATTTCTTTCCCGCATTTTCCAGCCCCATATTCTTAACATCGTCACAAATATTGCCTAAATCTTTATATATGCGTGCCGCATCACCGCGAGAAAATGCCCATCCTTTCCAAATAAATAAAGAATATCCTGACGCAATATCATTTATCATAATCCCCAGTGTTTTATCGGCATCTTCTTCCAATTCCTTGGACAAATCTGTTTCTATAGAACAAATAATAACATTTATATAGCAAAAATAGGATTTTTTATAAACTATAACCTGACGTGTTTTCACACACTCAAACTGCTCATAGTCTTTTTCATCATGAACTAACCAAAGCAACCTTGCGACAACTTTATATCCGTACTTGTTCATTTCCTCATTATACGGTTTAACATATTCGGACACTTTTTTGAGTAATTCATCTTCATAAGCATACAGCTCTTGACATTTTGCCGCAAATATTTCTTTGTTCATAATATCTCCTCATTATACAAAATTCTTTGATACTAATAAACTTTTAATTATCTTTGCAATATTTCTTAATCGTTCAATTATATCCCATTGCATTGTAGCTGTATTATACTACTTATCTGTCGATAATGTCAATATAAGTCTTAACGATAAAAGACCTCTCACCTTGGTGAGAGGTCTTACTAATCAATATAAGCAAAGTGAAACAATATAAAAAACAGTTGCCGCTATATAAAAACCAATAAATAATAAACGCAAAACTTTCTTGAATCTTAGTCTCCTTATATACCCATTTATTCGTGTAGGGGTTAAAATGGACGTTCCGAGTAGTGCAAAATTACCTGCCATATACATGAGGAAATAGTAAGGACGGCAAAATCCCGCGTCTCTTCCAAAAACAAGCGTGTGAAAATCGAAACTTACTTCCCAGCAATCCAACCAAACCAATGGAAACACTATAATAATGCAAATCACAAAACCGCAAATAAGATATAACCAAAAGCCAATTCCTAATTTATCAGCTTGAGGATCATATTCCCCTATATCGTTTTTGAATATACTTCCCATAAAGATATCTCCTTTTTATATTCCGAGGATTTTTTTAAGATAGTAATAGATGTTATCGAAAACAAGCTCTCGAAATGTGTCTTTCATAGACGAAAATATTTCTCGCATGACATATCCTAAATTTTGACCCGTTGAAGTTTCAATCAAAAGACTTAATGACTTCCCGCCTATTTGAGTACCCCATATAGAAAATGCCGCAGCCAAAGCAATGTCTTCTATAAAATTTATAGCAAAATCTTCCAAAGTTATGCTTTGTCCAGATAATATATTTAGTCCAGTCGTTACGAGATTGCCCGCTGACGCACCTATAACAGATGAGAGAACAGGTCCCACATAGAGTAATGTAACTCCACTAACAAAACCCCCTACCGTTGCTCCAACCGCATCCTGCCATTTCGGTTTCTCCCAAGCTAATAGACAGCCTGCAAAATATCCAACTAAAGAAACTGTCGCTCCAATAAAACCAGCAATTAAATCGTCGATTCCATACCAATTCCCATAACTATCAGTATATCTAATTGGATTATTAATGCAATAAACATATAAATTTAACCCATTTATAGCACGATAGCTTAAGTATTTCGTATCGTCTTGCGAGATAAACCGTCCCGTCTCGGGGTCGTAGTAACGCGTATTAAGATAGTAAAGGTTCGTTTCGGTATCGTAGTAGTATCCGCGGTATCTTATCGGGTTGAGCTCCGCTACCGTCGCATGGGTCTCGTCGAGTACTATCGTCTTGCTGTTTCCCCACGCGTCGTATGCGTATTGTACTACTTCTCTCCCCGTATTGTCAAGTATGCCTACAATATTACCCAATACGTCCTTACTGTATATGTATTCCGTTCCGTTGAGCGTTACTCCGCTTATCCCGCGGCTGTCGTACACAAACACCAATGTATTTATTCCGTCGCTTTGCTTGATGAGTTTATTGTTTGCGTCGTAGGTAAACACAGTATTGTTTTTGCGCACTCTTCTGCCGTACCCGTCGTATGCAAAAGTATTCTCACCGAAAGACCTTAACTGTCTGCCGTAGTTCCATTGCAGTTTATGCCCGCGGTATATATACGGGTTTACTTTGTCGTTGCCTTGCTCGTCCGCATACAGCATTACCTCGTTACCGAAAGACAGCAGTCTGTCGCCGTAGTAGGCGTACTGCTTTTCGTCGGCAAAAGTTTCTATCTCGTCGGCGGGTCTGAGCGTAAAGGACGTTTCTCTGCGGCTTAAAATATTCCCGTTATTGTCGTACGAGACGAATACGCTTTTACCGAGCTTTTTGTTATCCTCTCTTACGAGCCTGCCTATCTTGTCGTAGGTATACTTTGCCGCAAGCTCGCCGTTTTCCCTTATCTCTCGGATATTGCCCGTTTCGTCGTACTTGTACTTTATGTTATCCGAAACGGAGTACCTGCCGTTTTTGGTTTTGCCGAAGTATACCGACGACGGCATATTCGTGCCGTGATCTCCGACTTTACGGTAATACACATACTCGCCGTATACGTTTTCTCCGTTTGCGGCTCTGAGCTCTTTTCCCGTGTCTCTGCCGTTGACGTCCGTCCGAGGGAAGCAGTCCAAACCGTTGGGCAAAGCGATATGCTCGAGATCTCTTGCGGCGTTATCCTTATAGAAATAGGCATAATTCTGCTCTACCGCGCCGCTAAGCGCCCTGCCGCTCTGCCGTCCGTATGCGTTGTAGAAATAGTTTTCGGTCAGAGAATCCACGTCCACGCCTGCGGATATGCTCACGCTTTGCAAGAAGTCCATACCGTCCGTACCGTATACGAATTCCTTTACGCTGCCCGTTTCATTGTCCGCCGCGCTCATAGGCTTGCCGTCCTTGTCATACGCCTGCGCTACGAGTACTTGTCCGTTGGCTTTGGTGAGTACGGTATTGCCGCGGTTGTCCGCAAAGGTCTCGAACGTATCGCCGTCGTGAATGACGGTCGTTCTGTCCGCGCCGACGCTCGGATACGTTTTACTGCCGACACTCACTTCTTCCGTAGTCGCGTCGTCGGCGTAGGCATACTCGGTAGCTTTGCCGTTGAGCGTTGCTTTTGTCATCCTGCGCTTGCCGTCGTACTCGTACAAAACGGTATTATTGCCGCTCGTGAGCCGCGTAGGACTGCCCAGCCTATACCGCGTTTCGGTGCTGTTGCTCTCGCCGTCGGCGGTGCTTTGCGTTATGCTCGTTACGTTGCCTTCCGCGTCGTAGCCGTATGCGATCTTACTGCCGTTGGGAAGCATTTTCGTCTTTATGCGCGTATTGCCTTCCGCGTATTCTATATTCGTTTTGTTTTCGCCCGTTTCGTCGAGCTCCGCCGTAACTATGCCGTTTTCGTCCGTCACGCTCTCGCGGTAGAACTTGGTCGTGCTGTCCAAAGTGTTATACGACCATTCCTTGACGACGCGACCTTTATCGTCGCACTCGCGCTCGGTCACGGTTATGCCGCCCGTTGCTTCCTCGCCCTCCGTATACGCTTCCGTCCTTACGAGATTGCCGTGTTCGCAATAACTATATTCGGTTATTCTCTTATTTTGCGATTTTACGCCGCCGTCGAGAACGGCGGTCTCGATTTTTTTGACGACCCGTTTGTGCGCGTTGTCGTAGGTAAACTGCGTGCTCGTATGAGCATAGACCCCGGGCGCGATCTGTTTTTCGCTCGTTATCGTACTATGTACGTTGCCGAAATCGTCTTTTTCCTCATACTCCCATTCCGCGGGCGCAAAGCGCAGGTTGTCGAAAACAACGTCGGGGCTTGTGCACTCCGCGTACAGCTCTATGCGCGTCGTGCCGTCGAGCTTGGTTTTATCGAGCCGAACGGGCAAAGCTACGTACTGCGCGCGGTCGTTTTCCGCGTCGAACGGCATATAATACTCCTGCGTTTTGTCGCCTTGGATCACTTTTGCTGTTATGCGTAATAATTTGACTGCGCCGTTAGCCGTACGGGACGCGAACGGAGTTTTAAAGGCAGCGCTGTACCCGTCGAATGTCGCCGCGGTCGTTTTATTGGCTTCCGCGCCGAATACGTACTCGGTCTCGCCTTTTTTAAGCATGTCCGCCGTGATGACCGCTACCCGCTTTTGAGACGGTCTTAATATCTCGGAGCTTGTCCAAACCGCGTCATCGGTTTCCCGTACCGTATAGCTGTTTTTGTCGTCGGACGCAAAAAACTCGGAACGGGCTATATATCCGTTGCCGTCTTTAACACTGCTCGCGGCGAGCCTGCCGTAACGGTCGAGATAGCACGTTTTTAATTTGCCGTCGGACTCGAGCGTGATCTTGCCGTCGCCGTAATGTATCGCGGTATCGGCTATAAGATTCGAGTGGTTTAATCCGTCGATAAAATCGTCGGCGATCTTATCGAACCTCGTCGACAGTCTTACTCGCGCGAGCCTGTGTTCTGCATACGAAAACGCGGCTTTTTCCCCTGCCTTGTCGGACGTTATCGATACTATACGGTTATCGCAGTCATAGTCGAATCGAATTATCCCGCCGTCGGCGAAAGTAACTTTTTTGAGTATGTCCGGTCCGTATATATAATCGACGGTTTTACCGTTGCCGTCGCTTAACTGTTTTATCCTGCCCTTGCGATCGTACGTTACGTTTATTATTTGCTCTTGACTCTGTAACGAGACTATCGCCGTTTTCGTGCCGCTTGCGGTAAATATTTCGCCGCGGTTCACGGATATAGCGTTATCGAATTTGTCTATTATGCCGCAAAGCTCGCCGTACTCGTTAAAGCACATCGATACGCCGTCGCCGTCGGTAAGATACGCTATCGGGGCTTGACGCTTATACTGTTCGAGTTGGCATTGTTTTTGTTCTACTTGAATCGTATACTGTTTAATACGCTCGCAATATATTTCGAGTGTCTTTTTTCCATGTTCTTCTTTCGCGTCCCTCAGCGAATCACTACAAAACTCTTCAAGCTGCGCGTCGTATCTTTGTGCAATCCATAAAGTGGCATTTTTCTCTTTTATCGATTCCTCTTCTTTACTCTCGTTATCCGGACGGCTCATATTAAGCGATGTATTTTTTATTTTGGTTTGAAGTTCATCCAGCTTCGATCTTAAACTTGACCCTTTCCATTTGTGTATCGCAACTACCGATTCAGTACCGTAAATACTTTGGTAAATTTCGTCAACGGGTTTGGGGGCATCACCCTGAAAAAGCGTTTCTTGAGTTATATTATATTCCAGCTCCGCTATCGCTTCATTGTATTGCAATATCTCGCTTTCGAGTTTGGCTATATCCTCGTGCCGCTGTTCTACAAACTCAACACCTTTTATATCGTCGAGTTTTGTCGACAGCACCAAGCCCGTACTTGTGATAAACTCACGAACTACGTCGTACTTGCCGCCGTCGGTCTCGCAAAACAATCGCCCGTCGAGGTCTACTTGTACTAAATCTTTATCTATAATCTTTTTTTGTATTCCGTTTTTTATATAGTAATATCTTTCGTCAAAAGCGTGACGCGTGCCCGTTTCGTCGGTGTAAACGTAATCGACTTCGCCTTTATCGATTTTTTCGGCGCTCAGCACCGCATCGGCGTGATTGTAATCAAACGGCGTAAGGGTACGATCGAGGTTTAAATTCCAGCCCGTACCGCAGCAGTCGCTCAATCCTCTGTTATTAAATACGTGCCCTATATTTATTTCGAGCGCGCCCGAACGTATGCTCAGATCGTTGAACGCCGCCGTCAGCTCGCCCGTGGAAAGATTGACCTCGCTTTTTACGCCGCCTACGTTTGCAACGTTCTCGCGCGCCGCCGTACCTTTTACGCTGAGCTTGGGCAATACCGTCACATAAAATTCCGCCGTATTTTCTTTACAATGGATTTTGATTTTATTCGTGCCGTACGTAAGCGGTCCGTTATGATCCACGACATAAGAAGTTATAATATATTTCTTAGCGGGATCGGTCCAGCCTTCGACGCACATTCCCGTAAGATCGAGCGTTTCGCCTTCGGTATAAATGGTTTTGTTCGGGTTTTTGGATATGCGAATACCGGCAACGGGTTTACTGCCGTACGAATAATATTTATCGTAATATCCGTTATCGGTCAAATGTCCGCAATGCTCGTCATGCCCGCCGTTATCGCTTTTTGCGTGTACGAATATCCTCTGACGTGCAGTGAAACCCGAATAATTAGCCTCTATAAAGGTATCCGAACTTTTAAGCGCGCCCGCAGGATAGACGCTGTAATCCGTGATCGTCTCTTTCCGTCCGGACATATACAAAAGTTCTACGACCATGCCTTTTTTGTCAAATGCTTGACCCGCTGTATACTCCGTTCTCGTCGGGGGTGCGGAAATAGCTATACCTACGCGGTGATCGGTTGCACGAATGGAGTTTTCGTTGTTTGTTGCCATGATGATTTCTCCTTTTTTGTTTTTGATTTTATTGTTTTTCGGACACTTCGTATTTTTGCTCGATGACGATATCTTCGCGGCAATACTCCATGTCGGGGTTGTATATAAAGAAGTCTGCGTATTTTCTGCTGTAGATCGGGTCGCATGAACCTCTTCGCATTTTTTCTTTCCATTCCTCGTATGACTTTGTGTAATAGTGATCGACGCAAACGAGCTCGTCGGTGCAGCCGTACAGTCGCATCTCGCCGTCTCCGACAACCGTGCAGTTTTCGTCCACCACAGTAAAGCCGTCTTGAACAAAACCGTTGTGCGTGACCATCGATTTTACGAACATCGGTTGAATGAAGGTCTTGCCCATGCCGTCGTCTTCATACGTGGGCGTGACGTGAGTGAAGCGTTCGCGAAGCGAACCGCTCGATTTTTTTATTTGACCGTTAGCGTCATAGACTATCCAAAGCATGAACAGTCCGGCGTAGCGCTCGTAGTTTTTGAGAAGCTCCGGAAGCGTGCATCCGCACTTGACGCGCACCATCTCGTCGGCGTCGATAAACCCTATCCAACGGCTTTCTTTTTTGTAGCGGTTAAGACAGTCGTTGTATGCGTCGTGCTGAGCAAACCCGTGCGATCCGCCGAAAGCGTGCACCGTTATCTTTTCTCTAATGCCGTCGTCGAGCGTTTTTATAAACTCGGATACGGGTTGCTTGCTGTCGTGATCGTATATGTAAAAGTGCTCGACGCCCTGCGCTATATGCCATTCGAGCCATTCTTTCAAATACTCGTTTTCGTCGCGAATGATCAAACACACACTGCAATAGTACTTAAACTTTGTCGCGCTTTGCTCCGCGATAAGCCGAGCTTTATTCTGCTCGACGCGAGCGGTCTTAAGCTTTTCGATTTCTTTTCGGATATGCTCGGCGCGCGTCATGAGTTCTGACACGTCCTTGCGCTCTGCGATCCCGCGTTTTATCCTGCTTTGGATCTCGCCCGTCTCGTATCCGAGCATATCATACTTGTTGTTATATTCATTCGGGTCTTTGTCGCGAACGACAAGCGCCCCGTCGATATAATAAACGTCTTTTTGATCGTAGCACGCTTGCTGAACGACCGCTATCCCGTCGGCGTTTATCCGTATGTCGTTCTCGGTTATATCGTTTGTTTTGTAACCGAGGACCTTGTTTGAAAGCTCGTCCAAAACGAGCGCGATTTTCTCGTCCATGATCGATCCCTCCTTATCTCTTGTTGGCGTTCATTACTTTTATGAGTCCGTCTACCTGTTCCGACCACTTGTCCGCGTCAAAGCGAACTTTTCTTTCCGCGCACATGGTCTGTATGTAATTCATGACCTGCTCTTTCTTCATCTCGCCCGTATCCACGCCCGTGGCTTTTAATATCTGCGACGATTTGGAAAACGCCTGTTCCGTCTCGACGACTTTTTCCATTACGAGCTCGGCTATTTCGTTGGTCGCCTGCGCTATACGAGCGAGCTTTTTGCTCTTGACACTCTTTGCGAGTGAAGCGATAAGACCGGCGATCGCCGATAGCGCCGCCGCGCCGCATGCGATAATGCCGATCAATTGTTCTATCATGTTAAACACTTTTTTCTCCTTTTAAATGTATTTGAACAATAAAACTCCCTTGCGTCGCAGACGGGCTTTACGGCGCGGGAGTTTTTTGTTCGCATGCATTATACACTTTTAACTTTGACATACGTATGTCAACATTAACCTGTTTTTTGGGGGAATTTTATGTTTTTTTACAATTTATTTACGCTCGCCGCGCGCCTCTAAAATTAGACGCAAGGGCGCTAAAAACTTGCGTTTTACGTTCGGGTGTGTTATTCTATTACCGAACGAAAAGATCGATCGGAGGACAACGATGAAAAATACCGATAAAATTATAGACAAACTTATTTCTTACGCGCGCGAGAACCTTATGCTCGACGCATTGGACGAAACGTATGCGCGCAACAGACTGTGCGCGCTGTTAAAAGTCAAGCCGGGAGCGGCGGACGCGGACGCGCCCGAGTATGAAAACGTCGAAGAGCTCGCCAAAGAACTCAATGCGGCGTACCCCGACGTCGCGCTCGACGCGGTGATGGACGTGCTCATGCCCGCGCCGCACATGATAGATTATTGGTTTGCCGACGAAATGGGCAGGAGCCCGCAAAAAGCGTTCGACTTTTTGTACGAGCTTTACGGGCTTGCCGCATGTGTTTCTCCGAGCGCGGCTTGCAATAAGGACGGTTACGTTCACTACGAAAAACACGCTGACGCTTGCCAGCGCCCGATCATGCTCGACGCAAACGGCGCTTCGCCGTACACTCCGCGCGTAAGCGGCAATCGCATAGCGACGCTTGCATGCGACGACGTATTTTCCGCCGACATAGCGGCAAAGCTCGGCGCGTTCGTATCGGCTTACGGCGGAGCGATAGCCAAAAAGATAGGTTCTAGCGGCGACTACGCATGCTGCTCGGATATTGCGCCCGCGCATGCGTCCATAAAGAAACAGCTCAAGGACGGCGCGGTCAAAGTCGGGCTTCTCGATTATCCCGTTCCCGCGCTCGCGTTTTCGGGTATTGCCAAAAACGCGGTAGAGCGCGAAGTGGCGGGCGTTATCAAGCGCGCCGCCGACGCGGGGCTTGCTTGCACCGCGGCATGCGCGCGCGATAAGAGCGGCTCGCATGTGTTTTACGTAATATTCGCGGGCGATATCGCCGCCGACGAAGTCAGCTCGCCCGAGCCCGTGCTCGGTGCTTGCGGCGTATTCGAGACCGTCGAGCTCGCCTCGCTTATTTCCGTGCTCGAAAAAGGCACGGCGCTCAGCACCGACCTTTTCATGTTCAAAAAGATATATTCCGCTATCGGCGGAGTCAAGCACGGCGCAAAAGCCGCCGCAGTCCTCACCGACGCGCTCGTTGCGGAATACAAGACCGCGCTTGCCGCCGCCGCTTCCGCCACCGAAGATAAAGCCGTCGAACTGCTCGGCGGCGCGGAATAGATAGGTCGCGGAGCTCACATGACGGAACAGGAACTCGAAAATTTGCGCGCCCGCGCCGAACTCGACGACCCGAAAGCGATGTTCGATTATGCGCGCGCTATCATGCATACCGATCCCGCGAAAGCGGAAAAATATATAGAGCTCGCCGCTCAGCTCGGCAACGGCGCGGCGCTCGAATATATGGGCGACAAGCATTTGGCGGAAGGCAAGTACGACGTTGCCGCGCTCGAGTTTAAAGCGGGCGCAAAAGCGGGCATACTCGACTGCTCGGTCAAGCTCGCGATAATGTCCATGGAAGCGAACGAGACCGCCGCCGTGCGCGAACTCGAAGACCTCGCCGAGCTCGGCGTCAGGTCTGCGTGTATCGCGCTCGCCGAGTACCATAAAGCCGCGGGCAACCGCAAACAGTACGCCTATTGGCATTCTTTACTTAAATGATAGATCCCGCAGAAAAAGATACCGACAGGCTCGACGAGAACACGCCCGCGTCCGAAGCCTCGGAAAATACAGCGGCGGACGCGACGGAAGAATCGCAAGCGCCGACCAAAAAGCAGCCGCCCGCGCGCAAAAGCAAGAAACAGCTTTCGGGCGCGTATTGGTATGTGCAAACGGACGATGAAACGCTGTCCAAAAACGCGTTCAACCGTTCTCTTTTGACTATAATCGCGTTACTTCTTCAAATGGTGGTTTTGCTGTTCCCTCAGGGCGGGCTCGAATACACCACGAAACATTATCCGTCGTATGCGTTCGTATATATGTGGGCGGTGTTCCTCATGCTGGGCACGGCGATATACGTGATAATAATGAACAAACTGCGCTACGCGATAGCAAAACGTATACCCGTAGAGCGCGCGCCCAGAAACGGATTTAAGTATTTTGTTTATTTCGGCACCGAACTGTTTGTATTGATAAACGCCGTGCTTTTCGGAATGGAGATATCTTTCGTCGCGATAAGCTACGACGGGTTCGGGCTCGCGGGCGTGTTCGTTTCCGCTGCCGCCACCGCCGCCGCGGCTTGGGCGCGGGTCATAACTCATATATCGCTTAAAAACGCCGAGCGCATCGACGCCGCCGCAAATGATTAAAGTGTATGCCATATTAAAAACGCCCCGACAGCCGAAACACGCGTCGGGGTTTTGTTTTTACATTTTTTACTAGGTCACCGAGTTCATACGTTTTGCGCCATGATTTCTCTATAAAGTTTTAATTGAAATATCCTTTTATGCGCACTTTGTCGTTGAGCGGGTCGTCGGGGAACAGGTGTTTAAACGCGTCGATAAAGTAATCGTCGGTCATGCTCGCTATAAAGTCTACCGTTATGTCGTCGGGGGTTTTATCGAACTTGACTTCGTTATCCGTGCCGAAGTAATTGTCATGGATGTACGGGTCGTCGAGGTAGTGTTTATACACTATCGAGTTTGTGTTTTCGGACATTAAATCGCAGCGGATCGTTTCGTACAGTCTTTCAGCCATCGGCGCTATCACCGTTTCGTACGAGCGCAGTATTTCCTCGCGCGCGTAGATTTTTTCGTTGTTTTCGGTTTTGCATTTGTCCAAGGCTTCGAACACGTCGGGGCTGAGCGACAGGTACGGTTTGTCTAGGCTGTTGGCTATGACGTCCTGCGTCACATTCTCTATAATATCGCGGTTACGGCTGCCGATAACGCTGTCTTCGAACTCTACATTAAGCCCTGCGGAGAACAGCGCGTCCTGTCTGTCCTTGCCTAAGTATGCAATAAGGTCGCACAGTCTTACTACGCAGCCTTCGAGCGTGCCCGATCTCAGGCGCTTGACTGCGCCCGCGTCGGTATAGCATGCCTCGTACATTTTGACGAACTCGTCGCGCGACGGGAGCGGGTGCGGCGCGTATTTTTCATCGACGCGCTCGCCGCAGTGACAGATGATGCCATCGAGCGTTTGCACGGTGAGGTTGCCGCGCGTGATAAAGTCCAAGACTCTTACGCTGTGCACGTTGTGATTGAAATATTTGCCTGCATGCTCGTAATACAGTTTGCCGAGTATGCGCTCGCCTGCGTGCCCGAACGGGGTATGGCCTATGTCGTGGCCTATCGCTATCGCTTCGATGAGGTCGAGGTTGAGCCGAAGCGCGCGGCCGATCTTTCTCGCTATGCGCGAGACGAGCTGAACATGCGACGAGCGGCGCGTGAGGTCGTCGTTCTTGTAGAACGAGAATACTTGGGTCTTGTCGCCGCCGCGATTGAAAAACTTGCAGTTGATTATTCTGTCGGCATCGATGGCGAACTGCGAGCGCACTGGGTCGTGTGGCGTTTCACCGAACAGCCTGACCGCCGCGGCTTCGCGCGTGGCGTACGGGGATAGCAGCTCTTCCGCGCGCGCGTTGTTTTTTGTTATTGCGTTTATTTGTTTATCGGTCAGTTGTTTCATGATTGTTCCCGTCGGGTTTTTGGTAATTATACCACGCTTCCCCTTAAAAATCAACAAGCCAAACCAAATGTTTGACGCCAAGCACAACTTGGATATTTGTCGTGTGTGGACGTGACCAATGTAATGACTCCGCACCCGAATAAAAGCTTGGTTTAACGCAGGTGTAGTTTGTTTTATTCGTCATTCCTGCGGCGGGTCGCCTAGATTCCTCGCGTTGCTCAGAATGACAGGAAACCGAGTGCAACGCATGGAACAAAGACGGATAATAAGCCGAATATCCCGCTATCGATACCTGTCATCCTGAGGCGAATCCGAAGGATCTAGGGCGTAAGCCCGCAAGCCTTACGCTTGGCGTCTGTCGTGTGTTTACGCGTGTGATTTATTTTACATTGCACCCGACCAAGCACAGCTTGGATTTCTGTCGTGTGTTGACACAGTCGATAATTGTGCATTGCACCCGAATAAGGGCAATGCGTGTTTATGGGGTATCGATTAGTTTGGCGTTGTCGTTCTGCGGCGGGTCGCCTAGATTCCTCGCGTTGCTCGGAATGACAAGAAACCGAGTGCAACGCATGGAACAAAGACGGATAATAAGCCGAATATCCCGCTATCGATACCCGTCATCCTGAGGCGAAGCCGAAGGATCTAGGGCGTAAGCCCGCAAGCCTTACGCTTGGCGTTTGTCGTGTGTGGACGATTTCTGTGATATTGCGTGACACCCGACCAAGCACAGCTTGGATTTCTGTCGTGTGTTGACACGGTCGATAATTGTGCATTGCACCCGAATAAGTGCAGTACGTGATGATGGGTTGTCAGTTTATTTGGCGTTATCGTTCTGCGGCTACGCCAAAGATTCTTCGCTTCGCTCAGAATGACAAAAGGACGGCAAAAACCGTCCTTAAATATGCCATGTAATTATTCGGGTGTTACGCAATACTTCCGGCAATGCAAACACACGACTGACGTCCAACATTTGGTTGGCGGAGCGCCGAGGTCGTCGCTCCCTACGGATGGGTTACGATTAGTAGAGAGTTGCCGTTCTGCGGCGGATCGCCTAGATTCTTCGCTTCGCTCAGAATGACAAAAGGACGGCAAAAACCGTCCTTAAATATGCCATGTAATTATTCAGGTGCAACGTAAAAAAATCACTTACGCACACACACGACAGACGCCAAGCCTTTGGCTTGTTGGTTACTTTTTGGCGGGCTTTTCGGGGAATACGGTCTCGGCGGTCGCTTTGAAAATAGCCACCCCCTTGTCCTTGACCGTGCCGCCGAACGGCTTATACGTGAACAGATCGGTGTAGTCTTTGCCGTCCGTCGCGGGCGTATAATCACTGCCCGAGTTATTGACTACTACATACACCGTTTCTTTCTCGGTCTTTCTCGCAAAGTACATAACGCCGCTTTCCGTATCGATAGCTTTATACCTGCCGCGAGCGAACACTTCGCGCTCGGCTTTTCTTATGCCGCCGAGTTTTTTATACCAGCGCAGCAGCTGCTTATCGCCGCCGCCCCAAGGATAGCACTTGCGGTTGAACGGATCCTCGAACCCTTCCATACCGACCTCGTCGCCGTAGTACACGCACGGCACGCCGGGCAGCGTGTATTGGAGCGCGCTCGCGAGCTTGACAAGCTCCGCCGCCTGCTCTTTGTTCTTGACCTCTGCATACGCCTTGTCTTCGCGGCAACCGATAGCGCCGTTGTCGCCCAAGACTGTCATAAGCCGCGCCGTATCGTGATTGCCCAGAACGTTCATGAGGCTGTTGACCGCATGCGCGGGATAATTATTCACAACAAACCCGACGGTGTTATTGAGCCTGTTGGAATCCCCGCACCGCACAAAATTGAGAATGTCCTCTTTGAACGGATAGTTAGTGACCGAGTCGAGCTTACCGTTCGCGACAAAGCAACGCCTGTTGCCGTCGACTACCATATTGGACGCGTCCATAAACACTTCGCCGTAAACGACCGCATCGGGGTTTTCCTTTTTAGCCGCCGCAACGCACCGCGCTATAAACTCGTCGGAAAGCTGCTCGCACACGTCGAGCCGCCAGCCGCCCAGCCCCAAGCGCGTCCACGTCCTTATAACGCCTTCCGCGCCCGCGACGAACTCGCCGAACATCGCGTTATCGCAATCGGTGTCGGGCATGATATCGATATTATACCTGCACTCGTATTCGTCGGGGTAGTTTTTGAACTTGTACCAAGAATAGTACGGCGACTTGACCGAGCGGTATGCGCCCGCGCCGTCGTAATTCCCGTACTTGTTAAAGTAAATACTGTCGTCGCCGGTATGCGAGAACACGCCGTCGACAATAACGCTGATCCCGCGCTTAGCCGCTTTCTTGATAAGGTCTTTAAGATCGTCCGCCGTACCGAAGTCGCTGTCCACGCGCATATAGTTGCCGGGGTCGTACTTGTGATTGGAATGCGCCTCGAATATGGGCGTAAGGCAAATGCACGTAACGCCGAGGTTTTTGAGGTATGTAAGCTTTTTGATTATTCCCTTGATATTTCCGCCGAAGAAATCCTCGTTGCGCACCTTGCCGTCCGCATCGGCGCGAAACTCGGGTATACCGCCCCAGTCCTCGCGATAAACGCCGTACGGCTTGGTCTTTAACCGCTCGCCGCCGATAAAGAACCTGTCGGGCATTATCTCGTACATAACGCCGCCGTCGAGCGCCGTCGGCTTTTGCGCGTCGTCCGAAGTAACGGTAAGCTGCCAATCCCCGCCCTTGCCGAGCAATGCGTTAAGATCGACGTCGCTGCCTACGCGATAAACCTGCTCCTCGTTGGTGATATCGAAATGATAGAAATACAGCCCCGCCGTCGTGACCTTGACGGTTATCGTGTACGTGTATTCGTTGTCCTCGTCCTTGACAAGGTTCATCGCATACCGCACGGGATCCTCGCCGTCCTTGGTGAGCACAAGATACACGTCGGACGGGTTTTGCGGCCGCGTGAATTTAAGCGTGAGCGTTATCGGCTCGTCGACCGTCGCCGCGCCCGTGGGCGTTTTGCACTTTTTGCAATTAGGGAAAAACGTTACTTGCTTTTTCATATCCTCTCCTTTTTGACCGCGTCTTTGCGAGCGCAACGCTGTGCGCCGTAAAATGCGGATCGATACATATTTCTCGTTATATTCGGGTGAGCGGTCGTTCGACCGTCGGAGCTCCTGCACGACAACACTGTGTTCTGTGCTTGGTCGGGTGTAACTATATTCATACGACGCAGTAAACACACGACAATCGTCCAACATTTGGTTGGCACACGACATATATCCAAGCTGTGCTTGGTCGGGTGCTACGTAAAACAAATCACTTACGTAAACACACGACAATCGTCCAACATTTGGTTGGCACACGACATATATCCAAGCTGCGCTTGGTCGGGTGCTACGTAAAACAAATCACTTACGTAAACACACGACAGTCGTCCAACATTTGGTTGGTTATTTGACTTTTTTCAAGTGCCAAATACCCTTGGCATAATCGGCTATCGACCTATCG
>CATLHE010000007.1 GCA_949948895.1 uncultured Christensenella sp. | reverse complement strand
GAAGTAAGCAAGAAAACTTTAAGCGTGTTGAGTTTTCTTTTGTTTGACTTTTCCATCTCTTTTAATTTCACAACCTTTGACCCGATTTGCCGCTTTTGAAAAAGAAGTAAGCAAGAAAACTTTAAGCAAAAAATGATATGTAATTTTGTTTGCGTCACACACAGATAAGTGCGAGACATGGAGATATCGTTAATTTAACGTTTACGCATTGCGGCGGGTCGCCTAGATTCTTCGCAGGCTCAGAATGACAAGCCAAAGGCTTGGCGACTGTCGTGTGTTGGCTTGTGTGGTGGTTTTGTGTTACACCCGACAAATATCAAAACAGAATATCCTGCTATCGACACATGTCATCCTGAGGCGAAGCCGAAGGATCTAGGGCGTAAGCCCGCCAACCAAATGTTGGACGAATGTCGTGTGTCGACCTTCTCGTTTGTTTTGTATTTCACCCGAATATGTGCAATGTATGTTTATGGGTTGTCGTTGGTTTAATGTTTACGCATTACGGCTACGCCAAAGATTCCTCGCAAGCTCGGAATGACAAGTTAAAATCATGTCCGTTCTTTTTCGTGTGTACCATACAATCCCCATCCACGTACACACACGACATATATCCAAGCTCGCTTGGTCGGGTGTAACAATAAGCCAATCTCATTTGCAAATACACGACATATATCCAAGCTGTGCTTGGCGGCATACAAAAACCGACCGCCGTAACGGCAGTCGGTCTTGTAAATTTACGCGCGCAGGGATCCGCTATTCAATCGGTTACGCTCCGGAGCATAAGTTTCCGATCAATCATTTTTGCGTCTTTATGTATCGACGCCACATATTGTAACAATGAATTATGCGCGACGATTACGCCGCAGTCGAATTAAGCGTGAGCGTAAGCGCCGCAGTCGCGTTCATATCGGCGGTGTCGCTCGATACGAGAACGATGTACAGGCTGAGATCGTCTACCGTAGCGACGTTGTCTGTAACGGTAACGTCGGAAGTCGCGGTTCCGAGCGCCGTCCAATCGGTGAGCTGGTCTGAGATGCTCTTCTCTCTATCTTCCACGGTCGAGCCCGCTTCGGGAGTAAACGTAGGAAGAGTGGGAGCGGCAGCCGCCACTTGATAGTAAAGCTTAAGGTCGGTAGACGTATCGGCAGCAAGCGTAAAGCTGTACGTGCCCTTTACTACTTGGATATCGCCAAGCGTGGCGGTGAGCATTGTCGTGTTGCCCGTGCCGGGAGTAGCCTGATCGACGGGAACGAGTTTGCCGCCGGTGAGCGTAAGAGCTACCGGGTTGTCGCTTACGAAACCGGCATTGACGGTGATATTGCCCGTTCCTACCGAGGCGGACGCGTCTTCTTGAACGGTCGAGCCCTGCCATGCCGCAAACGATACGGCGCCGATACCGGCGATAGCCGCAACGGATGCCGCTATAATGAGAGGTTTAACAAATTTCTTCATCTTTCTTCTCCTATCAGAAATTATTATTTTATTTTAAGCCGTCCGCGCCCTGCCGCTTTCGGCATTAAAACCGTATGTAAACAGTTTAACGACTTGCTCGGGTCGATAGCACGGCTTATGCCGACACGACGCCTAAGCCCGACAGTGTCGCGCCGACGGCTTCGACAGTCGCGATAACGCCCGTGCTCTTAGCGTAAATAGTGTATGTACCGCTTGAGCCTTCCGCGTACGTGCATTTAACGTCGTTTGACTGCGCTGAATCACCGCCGCTCCAATCGAGCTGTTTCAACAGTATGAAGCTGCACGAATCGTCTGTATCGTTTATAGTCAGTACATTATCGATATGCGTGGGACCCGAGCTCGGAGCCGAACAATCGAAGTAATGTATGCCTTTTTTCGCATCTGCAACGCTACTGTCATACTTGACGTACAATGTTGCCGCACCTCCGACGAACTTGACTCTGACTACGTTACGAGTTTCGGCGGCGACCGCGTTACCCGACGAATCGGTCACTTTTACACTGAACGACGCAATGCCCTTTGTCCAATCGGGATTCTGCCAACCCACGTAGGATAATGTATAAGTTTCACCGCTCCGATATTCCGCATATCCGTTCACAGAATACGCTGTCCAAGTGCTGCCGCTTTCGCCGAACTGTATTTGCACGCCGATAATATTCCCTTTTGCGGGGTCTATTGTGACGGTGTGAGTGTAGTTGGGATACGCGCCGCTCATAGCGACTGTATCGTAATCCGCCGCACTGCCCATGACAATGATCTTAACATCTTTTATCACAAAGTCGCCGGCAACAAAATTGAACGTTACAGTTTCATCTTTGACTGTCCACTTGGCGATAAGCTTGGTGTCTTCGCTTACGGTATCCGTATCGAAATTCCACAGTGTGTCGGGATCTTCTACATACCATCCGTCGAACGTATAGTATTCGCGCGTCGGGTCGGTAGGCGCTTCTATCGTTCCGCCTACTTTGACTATTCTCGACGCGTCGCCCGTAAGCGTTCCGCCGTCGGCGTCGAACGATACCGTCGCGGCGATATACAAGTCGCTTCCCGCAAACAGCAACATGTAGTCGCCCGAAGCCGTTACTGTAAGGTACTCGACAGCCGTTCCCGCGCCTACGACGCCCGCGCCGCTGTCCGCGGTGGCGGTTATCTTGGAGCAGGTCGAACTGCCCGCGTACAGGTATATCCTGTCGCCCGCATTGAGCGTTGCGCTTGCGCCGCCGACTACGTCGTGACTGCCTACGATAGCAATAACGTCGGCGCGCGCATTCACGTTGTCGAGATGTATAAGATCGGGCTCGTCGTTCACGCGCACGCTCCAACCGTTGGCTTCGTTGGACCACTTGGCGTACACAGTTGTGTCGGCGTCCACCGCCTTGTCAAAGTCGTACGGCGTGGTCTTTGCCGCGTCCTCATACCAACCGAGGAATATGACGAAGTTGAAGCCTACTACCGACTTGGTCGGGTCTGACGGTCTTACGGCTTTATCGCCGCTGTTTATAATCTGCGTCGCAGACTCGCCGCCCGCCATGCTTCCGCCGTCGAGGTCGAACGTGACTGTGACTGCCGCCGCCATAGGCACAGCCGCGAGTGCGCCTCGAGCATGGTCTTCCGTCGCTTTGTAGTACAGCGTGTACCATCCGTCCGTAAGCGCGGTGCCGAAGTTTTCGCCGTCGTTCTTTTCGATAACATCGCCGTTCTCGCATACATACGCGGGCACGTCGCCGTCTACGAAGAACCGTATTTCGTCGCCCTGTTTGAGATCGACGTTTACTTTGAACTCGTCTTTATAAGTCGCATCGGAAGGAACGCCCGCATATTCCATTTTTACGAGCGCGCCGTTGACGACGGCGTACCAATTATCGGCAAGCTCGTGCTTATAATGCCACTTGGCGTACAGCGTTACGGGTTCTGTCACCGTGTCGTTGGCAAAGCTCCAGAACTGCGTGCAGTCTTTGTCCTTGAACCAGCCGCCGAACACATAGTTCACCGCCATGCCGCCGCCGTCCCACGACCAGTAGTCGCCCGGTCGCGTCGGATCGTCGGGTCTTGTTATCTTGCCGCCGTCCGCAATGTACGTGCTCGTGCCCTCGGGCGCGTTGTCGTAATTGTAATCGAACGCCACGGCATGCATGCCGTCCGCATTGTAGTGCGCGTACAGTGTAAGCGTGCCGTCAAGCGTCGTGATGCGCGTATCTTCGGTATACAGGTTGCCGCCCGTCTTTGCGTCGTACCAGCCCTCGAACGTCATGCCGTCGATAGGCGGGGACGGCTGTTTGTTTATAACGCCGCTCTTGTCGAGCGTATTGCCCCACGTGACGGTTTCGGTAAGCGTGCCGTCGAGCGTGCCGCCGTTGGCGTCGAACACGACTTCTATCGTGTCGCTATGCTCGTCGTCTATGCGCTTGATATAGAGCTCGTCTATTATGCCGTTCCAGTTGTCGATAACGACGTAGCGATTGCCTTCCTCGCCCGCTATGTCCGTTATTTTTTCGGCTTTTTGAGCCGCCGTTATATCGCCGCTCATCAGCTTGCCGTCTTTTCTGTCGAACCAATACGCGCTATCGCTCTTATAAGTAACGTTGCCGACGAAGTGCATTTCGTACTTACCGGGATTGAGTACTATGGTGTTCAGATTGGGTCCGAAAAGAGCCGTACCCTCGGGCGCGCTCGTAGCGTAGCTCTTGTGAATACTGTGCGGAACAAAGTACAGCGTGGGGTCTTTGCCGTTTTCGCGCTGACCGTCCGTGGGAAGTTTGTACAGCTTGACGCGGTCGTTTTGCGCGCGCAAATCGATAGTTACGGTTACGTCTATCGCTGTCGGCGCGTTATAAGACCGCTTCGTTTTTACGCCGTCAATTACGTCCTCGTATTCGAGTTTTACGGTGGGCACAGTTACGCCCTTATTGTTGTCCGTGGCTTGCGCCGCCGCACGAGGGTCCCACATGTCAACGCCGTTGAACTTACCGCCGAGATAATACCCGTCGGGCTCGCCGTAGCCGACTTCGTACTTGTTGCGAACGTCGGTATTGGCGGCTGTCGCCGTAAACACGAACTCCGCGGCTTTATCGGTGGTTATCTCCACGTCCATGGCATAATACTGATCGCTGCCGCCGCCGAAGTACAGCATGACGTAAGTGCCGCCTTCTATATACGGTTTGTCGTTTTCCGTTTTTTGCGTGCCGCCGAGCTCCGCCAGCGTTTTGCCTACGGGGCTGTTGTATATGAACTCGGCTTCCTTTGCGCCGACGAGCACGCCGTTCTCGTCGGTTTTGGTGCGCTTTACGTTAAAGCCCGTTATGTTTACGCCGGACAGGTCGGCTCCGCCTTCGACCGAGAAATTGATATACGCTATAGACGTTTTGTTGTCTTTGCTCTCGCGCTTGACGCATACGTAGTTTTTGTACGTGAACGAGTTTTTCTCGCTCACCGAGGCGGACGACCTCCGCACTACCGCCGTCATGTCGGATATTTTGCCGTCGAGCGTGGCGAGGATGTGGCCCGGCTCGGAATAGTCGGAACCCGTATCGATAAGGGCGTCCGCGCCCGTGACGGTATAGTACCCGCTCGATTGCCAATTGAACGAAATATCGTACCAACCGACGCCTTTTGTAAGGAAGTTTTTATGTAGCGTTACTCCGCCGTACGACGTTTGGGCTTCGCCGTAGCCGCGACCGAACGTGAACGTTATGTTCGTGTTGTCGGAGGCGTACGCGCGCGCGTCGAGCACGTTTGTCTCGGCTGCAAGATAGTCGCCGCCGCTCGTCGTACCGCCGATGATGACTTTTCCGGGCCATGCGCCCGAGATGTAATCGCTGCCGCAATCCATGTACGCGTAGAACGGCTCGGAGCCGTGCACACTGTCATTGACGGTTATCTTCATTTTTACGTCGCCGTCCGAAAATTTGATCGTAAGGTCGGGCGATTGAACGTCGAAGGTTTTTTGGAAAGTGGCGTACAGCTTGGTGTTGTTATAGCTGTTTGAATTATCCTTTACCATATAGTAAAGGCTGTATATGCCAGTTTCTTTTGCGGTAACGGTGTTGTTGTTGTATGTAAGGCAAGTAATGCCGTCTTTATTGGTTATAGTTTGTTGGGTCGTGCCTTTGAATATTTTGGCGGTCTGACCTTGTTCGAGTTTGACGACGAGTTTATATTCCTCGTTGGCTGTGCCGTTGCTGTCCATTATGTAGTACTTGGCGTCGTCGTCGCTCTGGGGGACTTGGAGATAGAACGTTTTTGCGTCGAGCGCTTCGGTGGTCGGATAGTCGACATAGAACTGCCCGACCGTGCCCGTAGCGTTCGCTTCGGGCGTTGTGCCGGTGCCGAGCCATTTTGCATACGACACGGAAAACAATGCGGCTACTACGAGTACCGCAAACGCCAATAGCGAAATTATTATTGTTCTTAGGCGTTTTGTTTGTGTCATTTCCCCTATTGCCTTTACAGTGTTTTTTTATTATATCACCTATATTCGGGCTTGTCAATACCCATTTGAAAATAATCGCTGTGACTTTATTGGGCGCATGCGAATATCTACGGGCTTTTGCGCATACGGCTTCGCAGACGCGCCGAGCGCTTGATTTTATATCGCGCGTGTGGTAGAATATATGTATGACTAATCTCGAACTGATGCGCTTATCCGAAACGGTCGACGAGGACGCGTTTGAGCAGGAGGACTTCGACAGGCGCGCCAAGACCGATAAGGAACGCTACGACGATTATTACGACGACGTTAAACAGCCGTCGCGTTATATTCGCGAAGACTGGTAGCAAACCAAATGTTTGACGTCCGTCGTGTGTTTGCGTGAGTGATTTGTTTTATGTATCACCCGAATATTTGCGTTACTAAATACAACGGCGTGACGAGTCGTCGCCCTCCTACGATATTAAAATGTCTTTACCGTCACTTGTCATTCTGAACGAAGTGAAGAATCTAGGCGACCCGCCGCATATCGTAAACGACAAACAAATCGCAACCTCTCCGTAGGGAGCGCAGACCCCTGCGCTCCGCAATGCAACAACTTATATGAACAATAAAATATTGTTCAATATATCCAACATAAATATAAACTGTCATTCTGAGCCGCAGGCGAAGAATCCAGGCGAACCGCCGCATTGTTGTTATGCCAAACAAACGACAACCCCTAAAATAGTAACCCCGCAAAACACATGCTTACCACGCACAGAGGATATTATCATGAAAGAACTTCTTGCCGTAATAGACATGCAAAACGATTTTTTGACCGGCGCGCTCAAAAACGCCGACGCGGTCAAAGCGATCCCGAACGTTCGCGCCGCCATTGACGCCGCGATAGCGCGCGGCGCGGTCGTTGCGTTTACCCGCGACACGCACGCACAAAACTACCTCGACACGCGCGAGGGCAAGCTTCTGCCCGTTCCGCACTGCATAAAAGGCACGAGCGGGCACGAGATAATAGCGGAACTAGTCGACTATGCTCGGAGCGCCAAAGTGTTTGACAAGCCGTCGTTCGGGAGCGTGGAGCTCGCCGAGTACGCCGCCAAGGAAAAGTTCGACAGAATAACGTTTGTCGGCGTATGCACCGATATTTGCGTCATATCCAACGCGTTTACCGTCAAGGCGTTCCTGCCCGAGTGCGAAGTCGCGGTCATTGCCGACGCTTGCGCGGGCGTTACGCCAAACAGCCATAATACCGCGCTCGATGCCATGCGCGCCGCGCAGATAACCGTTATATAATCCTTATGATATAGCCGCTCGCGCTATTATTGATTTTTAGCGCACGGATACACTTGATATTAAATCTTTTTCACCGATATGGCTAAGACGCCGTATCGGTTTTCTTGTTCTCTTGTGTAATACGCGTACATGCTCTCGACGGCGCGTTCGACCGTCATATCCTCGCAACCCGTTTGCGCGAAGAGTTCGGACGAGAACAGGGCTTTAAAATTATCAAACCTACGTAGCGCGGTCACCGTTGCGGCAAAGCACTCGGAGTCGTTTTCGGTATTGGTAAATATGATAGTATCGCCGAGTTTGAGCCGTCTGCGTTTTTCGTCGTAAAGCCGTATCTCGACCGTTTTCTCGCCTCGCTTTATATTTTGGAACGGTTCGGGCGCGAGCCGCATTTCCGTATACAGCGGCACATACGAGCCATCGTTGCACCGCCCTTTCAATTCGCCGTTATAGGCTTCTAGGAACGCGCAGTACGCCGCGTCGTCGAAACAGCACAGTTTAACGTTCATGCCGCAGTCGGGATGAACGGTCAGCCAAGCGATAACGCCGCTTACCGCGAGCCGTGCGGCTCTGTCGAGCGGATAGCCGTACGCGCCCGCCGATATCGCGGGGAATGCTATCGACCGAACGCCGTGTGCCGCGGCAAGTTCCAACGAGTTAATATAGCAGTTTAAGAGCACGGGATCGTCGCGCGTCGAGCCTTTGTATATCGGTCCGACGGTGTGAACGACCCACTTCGCCTTTATGTCGTACCCGCGCGTTATCTTGGCTTTGCCCGTTTCGCAGCCGCCGAGCGTTCGGCATTCGGCAAGAAGCCCTGCACCTGCCGCGCGATGGATAGCGCCGTCAACGCCTCCGCCGCCTAGCAAGCTGTTGTTAGCCGCATTGACTATGCAGTCAACGTTTAGCGTCGTTATATCGCCCTTGATTATCTCTATACCGTTCTTAACATTGTCCATGCGCTCATTATATAACGATTTAATTAAAATTGCAACAAACCAAATGCTTGACGCCAATCACAGATTGCAATCACAGATTGTTTATGTCGTGTATCGACTTTTTCGTTTGTTTTAAGTTACACCCGAATAAATACGAAGCATGGTGTAGGGGTGTCGCTGGTTTAACGTTTACGCATTGCGGCGGTTCGCCTAGATTCCTCGCAAGCTCGGAATGACAGTGTATATTTACGTGGGATATATTGAACGATATTTTATTGCTCATATAATTCGTTACGTTGCGGCATGCCGAGGTCGTCACGCCCTACGATTACACGTAGGTATGCCTTGCTTTTATTCGGGTGTAACAATAAACACATCGTTAAAGCCAATACACGACAAAAATCCAAGCTGTGCTTGGTCAAACATTTGGTTTGTCGCAAAGTAAAAGAGACACCGATATTCGATGTCTCTTTAATGAAATGCGGCAGCTACCTACCCTCCCGGTTCGTCTCCAAACAGGTACTATCGGCTCCATAGGGCTTAACTTCTGTGTTCGGAATGTGAACAGGTGTGACCCCTACGATATGACCACCGCAATGGCTCCCCGGACAGGACTCGAACCTGTGACAATTCGGTTAACAGCCGAACGCTCTACCTACTGAGCTACCGAGGATCACGATCTATACTGTCAGCGCACTTTTTAATGCGCATCACAAGCTCTCTTTGCGGATATATTAACTTGTAATGTTCCGCTCGCCCCGTCGAACAAAGGCAACCACATATAACTTATCGCGCGTGGGTCTTTATCTTGCAATCGCCTTTTATGGCAATCGGTTATGATCAAGCCCTCGACTAATTAGTATCGCTCACCTGAATACTTTTGGTACTTACAGCTGCGACCTATCAACCTTGTGGTCTACAAGGAGTCTTACTCTACACTTGCGTGTAGATGGGATATCTAATCTTGAGGTGGGTTTCACGCTTAGATGCTTTCAGCGTTTATCCCTTCCGCACTTCGCTACCCTGCAGTGCCGCTGGCGCGACAACAGGTACACAATAGGTGCGTTCACCCCGGTCCTTTCGTACTAAGGGCAAATCCTCTCAAATATCCTACGCCCGCGAAGGATAGGGACCGAACTGTCTCACGACGTTCTGAACCCAGCTCGCGTGCCACTTTAATCGGCGAACAGCCGAACCCTTGGGACCTTCTTCAGCCCCAGGATGTGACGAGCCGACATCGAGGTGCCAAACCTCCTCGTCGATGTGAACTCTTGGAGGAGATCAGCCTGTTATCCCCGAGGTAACTTTTATCCGATAATCGACGGCAATTCCATACTCTACCGCCTGGTCACTAAGTCCTACTTTCGTATCTGCCTGACTTGTAAGTCTCACAGTTAAGCTCCCTTCTGCCTTTGCACTCTACGAATGGTTTCCAACCATTCTGAAGGAACCTTTGAACGCCTCCGTTACTCTTTAGGAGGCGACCGCCCCAGTCAAACTGCCCACCTGGTAATGTCCGAAACCGCGATAAGCGCATTTCGTTAGAACCCCAGCAAGGAAAGGGTGGTATCCCAAGGTTGACTCCACAAGAGCTGACGCCCTTGCTTCAAATGTCTCCCACCTATCCTGTACATTCCTTACCGAGACCCAATGCCAAGCTACAGTAAAGCTCTACGGGGTCTTTCCGTCCAGTCGCGGGTAATATGCATCTTCACATATACTACAATTTCGCCGGATCCATCGTTGAGACAGCTCCCAACTCATTACGCCATTCATGCGGGTCAGAACTTACCTGACAAGGAATTTCGCTACCTTAGGACCGTTATAGTTACGGCCGCCGTTCACCGGGGCTTAAGTTCAGTGCTTCGCTTGCGCTAACACGTCCCCTTGACCTTCCGGCACCGGGCAGGCGTCAGCCCCTATACATCAGCTTACGCTTTAGCAGAGACCTGTGTTTTAGATAAACAGTTGGTTGGGACTATTATCTGCGACCTATTACTAGGCTCCCCTTATTCCGAAGTTACGGGGTCATTTTGCCGAGTTCCTTAACGATGGTTATTCCGCTCGTCTTGCAATTCTCTTGCCGCCTACCTGTGTCGGTTTGCGGTACGGGTGCCTTACAGCTAACCTTAGCAGCTTTTCTCGTCAGCGTGGATTCATCGGCTTGCATCGCAATCGACTCCGCATCACGGCTCCGCCTTAATGGGACGCGTACTTCACTACGCCCCGGCCTAACCGCTTGCCCTCACTTTACCATCCGTGGGGTCCGACTATCCTTCTGCGTCCCTGCATCGAACTGTATGACAGTACGGGAATATCAACCCGTTGTCCATCATCTACGCCTTTCGGCCTCGACTTAGGTCCCGACTAACCCTGGGAGGACGAACCTTCCCCAGGAAACCTTAGGCTTTCGACGGAGGAGATTCTCACTCCTCTTTCGCTACTCATGCCGGCATTCTCTCTTGCGTAAAGTCCACGGTCCCTTTCGGTACCGCTTCAGTCCATACGCATTGCTCCCCTACCAATCACGAAAACGTGATTCCCAAGCTTCGGTAATAGATTTTAGCCCCGATAATTTTCGGCGCAACATCACTCGACCAGTGAGCTATTACGCACTCTTTAAATGAGTGGCTGCTTCTAAGCCAACATCCTGGTTGTCTGTGCAACGTCACATCCTTTACCACTTAATCTATATTTGGGGACCTTAGCTGTGGGTCTGGGCTTTTTCCCTTTTGACAATGAAACTTATCTCCCACTGTCTGACTCCCGGACAAAACTATTCGGTATTCGGAGTTTGATAAGGTTCGGTAACCCGTGAAGGCCCCTAGCCCATTCAGTGCTCTACCCCCGATAGTCTAAATTCCGAGGCTAGCCCTAAAGCTATTTCGAGGAGAACCAGCTATATCCGAGTTCGGTTGGAATTTCTCCGCTAACCACAAGTCATCGCCCACTATTTCAACAGGGGTGCGTTCGGTCCTCCGCCGGATTTTACTCCGGTTTCAACCTGCTCATGGGTAGGTCACTCGGTTTCGGGTCTACGACACGCTACTGAATCGCCCTATTCAGACTCGCTTTCGCTGCGGCTCCGAGACTTGATCTCTTAACCTCGCAACGCATCGTAACTCGCCGGCCCGTTCTACAAAAAGTACGAGATGACACATTCCGCCCTTGCGGACGGCGTAGTGCGCTCTCTGCTTGTAAGCATACGATTTCAGGTTCTATTTCATTCCCCTTCCGGGGTGCTTTTCACCTTTCCCTCACGGTACTAAACTCTATCGGTCATCTGGTCGTATTTAGCCTTGGGAGATGGTCCTCCCAGCTTCCCACCCAATTCCACGTGTTGGGTGGTACTCCGGATACTTGCAGGCTATGGTATAAATTTCGCTTACAGGGCTTTTACCTTGTTTCGCCATGTTTTCCAAAACATGTTCGGCTATCCATACCAAGTACCTATACGCAAGTCCACTACCCCGCACATATTGCTATATACGGTTTGGGCTCTTACCCTTTCGCTCGCCACTACTCAGGCAATCGTTAATTTACTTTCTTTTCCTCCGGGTACTAAGATGTTTCAGTTCCCCGGGTTCCCTTATGCCGGCTATTTATTCACCAACATACGACTCCCGTTTCCGGGTACATCGCTTTTACGACAGTCGGGTTTCCCCATTCGGAAATCTGCGGGTCAAAGCTTATTTGCAGCTCACCGCAGCTTATCGCAGCTTGTCACGTCCTTCATCGGCGCCAGATGCCTAGGCATCCATCGTACGCTCTTAGTAGCTTAATCGTCCAATTCCTAAAAAGAAATTACAAGATATAAACTTACAAATTGCGGTATTGGTAATACATATCACCAATAATTTGAATAATTTGTTTACTCGCTTTAAGTTATATGCAGTTGTCAATGTCCGACACGGTTTGCCCTATAAAGGTCAAAAAAAACACAACGACGCAACAACAAGGCTTTTCTGCCCCTTTACGTTATTGCTCATTATGTCCAGAGGTATGGCTTATTGCGATACATGGATGACCCGTGTGCCTCTCGTTTCGAGAGAGCTTACTCATAATATCACCCATTATTATATTTGTCAAGCGTTTTTACAAAGTTTTTTTAAATTTTTTTAAAAATATTTTTCGGGGCTGTTTAAGATCTTGCGATATCGTCAAAGAACAGACGGGAGCCCGCTTTATTGCGAGTTCCCGTCGTCTCTATTATTTGCGGTTTTTTATACCGCCGCTTTCCTGATGATCTCGGCGACCGCCTTTTCGGGATTGGCGTAGAAGTCGCTCGACCACACTCGCACCACGTTCCAACCGCGGCTTTCCAAGAACTTGCGGCGCATAACGTCGCGCTCGCGCGACTGTATGTTCTTGCCCAAAAGACTGTCGTCGCATTCTATACCGAGCACATACTCGCCTTTCGAGTTTTTGACAGCCATATCGAGTTTGTAGTTGCCCATGCCCACGTCGCGCTCGACGGATACGCCGCGCGAAGTCAACGCCTCGTATAAATGCGCGCGGAGCCCGACGAAACGGTCTTCCGTCTTTACGGCGTTGGCGTCTCCGAAAGAATCGAGCACCTGCCGCGCTCCCGCTTTATCGCCTTCCGAAATGCAATACGCATAATCGAGGTACTTGCGCAAGATATGCACGCCCGTCGTATTGAGGTCGTCCACTTTGAGATCGGCGGGGATAATCGAAGTTACTATATCTATCTTGCGCTTTGCGCGGCTGATCGCGACGTTGAGCCTGTTCTCGCCGCCCGCGCGGTTGAGCCAGCCGAAGTTGCGGCTGAAAACGCCTTTATCGTTATACGCATACGCATACGAGAAGATTATACGGTCGCGCTCGTCGCCCTGCACGTTTTCTATATTCTTGACAAACAGACCGAAATCCTCGCCGTCGTGCCGTCTTATCGACGCTTCGGTATACAGCGACTTGAACTCGGGATCGGCGTCGCACTTTTTATCTATAAGATCGAGTATATAGTCGCGCTGTTTGGCGTTGAACGTGATAACGCCGAGCGTCTCGCGCTCCTCCACCGGCAATACCGCGCTCGACTTCAGGTAGTCGGACACAAGTTCCAACACTTTGTCCGCCTCGACGCGGTTTACCCTGTCTTCCCACACGCCGTTGACTTTATGTATTTTTATGGGCGGCTCGGCGGGCGGAACGGGATTGGGCGAAATATTGAGTCGTCCGCCGTAGAAAGCGGCGTTGCTGAACGCGATGAGTTCTTCGTAACGCGAACGGTAATGATACGAGAGCATGACCTCGGGGAACTTGAATCTCGCTATATCGAGCAGACTCTCTTCTTCGAGCACCGCGTCGCTCTCTTCTTCCTCGTCGAGCGTTATCCTGCCGTCCCCGAGTCCCGACGGGCGGAGCTGTTTATGGTCGCCGCAAACGACGAGTCTTTTCGCTCGCGCAATAGCGGGTATGCCGCGCTCTACGTATATCTGCGACGCTTCGTCAAACACGACAAGGTCGAACATGTCGTTTTTGAGCGGTAGCACTTCGCTCACCGCTTCGGGCGTCATCAAGAATATCCTTACGCCCCTGAACAGCTCGAACTCGAATTTTTCCACGAACCGACTGACCGCGGGACGGCGCTTACCGTCGATCGCGCGCAGCATATCTCCGCGGCGCTTGCTTTCCGCGACGTCGGTATTGAACGCCGTTTTGAGCACGTTCATCGTTTTGTCGCGAGTGAGCGCGCGCTTTCTGTCTATGCTCGCGCATATCCGCGCGACGGTGGACGAATAGCCCGATATCGCGTTGATAACGTCGCGGTTATCGTTTTCGAATCTATCTATATATACGTATGCGCAGTAATCTTTGAGCCTTGCGTTGAGCTCGGCGGTGGACTTGCCCGTTTCCGACGCGAGCGTGAACAAAACGCCGTAATACAGCATGGTGCAAAAATCGAGAGTATCCGCGGTGAGTTTGCAATCGTAAAACTCGAGATACGCCTTTAATCCGTTGTACAGTCCGACGGGCGATTTTTTGAAACGCTTATAAAGCTCGCGCGTATATACGGTGAAGTTGGCTTTTAAAAATGCTTTGAGCGCGCGCTTGAATTTGGACTTTCCGCGGTACGCGTAAAGATCCATTATGCCGTCGAGCTCGGACAGAAGCTCGGATATGCGCGCCGACGACAGTCCGCGCTTGAAATCGACTATCCAATCATAGTCGGCGGCGAGCGAATAATAGTCGTCGAGCTTGCTCAAAAGTTCTTTATCGTCGAGGTACATGCTCGCCGTCTTTAAACTCTCGTACCCGCAATCAAGTAAAGCCTCGGGCACGCAACCTTTAAAGACGGAAGATTCGAGCGACGGCGACACCGAACGCTCCGCCGACTTGAACGGATTCTCGAAGTTCTCGCCGTAAATATCTATCATGGGCGCGCCGTACTCGTCGGTCTGCAACCGGTCGCTGAGCTTATCGAGCTCGGCAAGATCGGAATCGACGGACGCTATCGCTCTCGAGTACGCCACTTCGTTGAACGGCGCGGGATTTTCCGCCGCGTCGAACATGGCTTTGAGCCTTGCGTAAAACGCGCTCTTGTCCTTGGGGTCGTCTACGAACAAAGCGTATTTGGAAAGCCTGCCGAGCCGCGAATAAATAACGGACAGCGCCGCGTGTTTCTGACTGACCACGAGCACGTTTTTACCGTCGTCCACCGCGTCGGTTATCATGGAGGTTATCGTCTGAGACTTGCCAGTTCCCGGCGGGCCCTGCATGACGAGCGTGCGCTCGGTAGCTGATTTTTCTATCGCGCGTTCCTGCGAAACGTTGAGCTCGTTGATATAATCGATAAAGCCCTCCGAATCGACGGGCACCGATCCTATATCGAGCTCCTCGCTGTCGCCGTACATATCGTCTATCTCGTCGGCGCCTTCCAAAAGCTCGGTAAGAGCGCGGGGCATCACGCCCGACTCTATAAGATCGTCAAAGTCCTTTTGCATCGCGCCGCTGCACATGGGGAACATAGCGACCGCCGCCGAGTACACGATCTTATACTCGTTAGGCGCAAACTTGGGAAAAGTTTTATCGGTGTACTGCACGAGTTTAGTCAGCTCGCTCGAAACGCCTTCGGTATTTACCGTTATGCCGTTTTCCGCATAGAACGCGACGAGTTCGCGAACGAACATCGTTTTGACTATATTATCGACCGCACACGACGGCAGCGGCAGCGCGCCCTTGCCGTTAAACTTGTTATGGCACAGCATGAGCGTACTGTTGTATGTAATATCGCGCGACGCGTCGGCGTTCATCACGATACGCCCGCCCGTGTTTTCGAGCGTCACGGGAAAAAGAACGAGCGGCGCGGAAATATTGAACGAGTTTTTGCCCTCGCCGCACTTGCCTATCACGAACGGATAACCGACGTACAGCGAGTTGCTGCCCGTCTCGCGCGCGTCGGACGACGCGGAACGTATCAAACGGTTGTACTGCGTATAAAGTTCGGAATCGCTGTCGCACAGCGCAACGGGCTTGCCGCCGTAAGTCAAAAGCGAGTCGATCACCGCGGCGTCCGCTTTTGCCGTTTTGGTGCAAAGATCGAGCGCGCGCCCGGGAACAGATTTCGTGAGGTAAAGCATGCGGTTCCTGCGATTTAGGTTCGTAAGCCGCGACTGCAAATTTTTGAGCGTTTCCACTACCTCTTTGCGCATCATGGTCAGTTTGACCGGCTTTGCGTCGTTGAGGATTATGTTCAAAAAGCCCTGCCCGTACTTTTGTACGAACACTTTTCCTATGCCTTTTATCTTTAAAAGATCGGACAGCTCAGTCGGTTTCGCATGCGCCAAACTTTTGAGCGCTTCGTCCGTAATGATCGCCGTCGGCGTATGCTTGTCTTCTCTGTCGCGCAGTTTTTGCCTGTACGCGTATAGTTTTTTGTATAATTCGGTCATGCACGCATTATATCAAATGCGCTCGCGCTTGTCAACTTGCTCGGTTTAAAAAAGACAAAGCCGCGCGACTTTGTCTTTCTATACTTTGTCTTTCTATATATATATTTTTTTTACTTTTCGCGATTACTTCTCGCTTTCGTAATAGAACGGCACGTCTGACGGATTATCCAGCCTTAACTTTTTCATCGGGTGGCGCGGGCGGATAAAAGTCTTTTTTATTACGGGGTCGAGCGTATACAAAAGCGCGGGCAAAAACACCAATACGCACACTATGGAAATAAGCGTGCCCGTGCCTAGGAAAGTACCCATCGACGCTATCAGCGGATCGGAAGTCAGTCCGCCGACAAGGAATCCCGCGACGCACATTATCGTTCCCGAAGTGAACACCGTGGGGAACGCGCCCGACACTGCTTCCGCCACCGCTTCTCTGCGGTCGAGCCGAGCTTTCAAGCCGAGATATCTGTTAGTAAGAAGTATGGCGTAGTCTATCGTCGCGCCCATTTGTATGGCGCTTATTATAAGATAGGTAAAAAAGAACATGTTGTTGCCCAAGAGGAACGGGAGCGAGAAATTCATGAATATCGCGCCCTGAATGGCAAGGACGAGTATGAGCGGCAGTCCGTAAGACCTGAAAGTAAACGCGAGTATCAAATAGATAAATACTATCGTGAGCACGGTTATCAAGATATTGTCGGACGAGAACGACGAGTTGAGATCGTACGCGCTCATCGACGGGCCTGCGAATATAGCGTTCTTGTTCACGTTTTTTACTGCGGGCGTCAGACGCTCTATCAGCGCGAAAGTCTCTGCGCTCTCCACGGGCGCGGCAATATTGAACACAAGCCGCGAATACCTTTCGCCCTGTAATTGGCTTTTGGCATAACTCAAAAGACTCTCTATCTCGGCGAGCATAGCTTTGGTGTCTTCGTCGAGCGGCAGACTGTCTTTTATAGACGCCACGTACCCGAACACGTCCACGAGCGGCGCGGCATAATCGAGCGCGAACTCGTCGCCTACCTCTCCCGCGTACCGCACGAACAGTATTAGCGACGTGCTTTTATCTATCCCCGCGAGCTCGGCAAACTTAACGTAGTCGACGCCGTCGGTTATGTACATGCCGTCGTATTCTATACACGAAAGCGCGAGCGCTGAATCGATCAGCGGTTCCTGTTTTACGAGCTCGACTATCTCGCGCTCTTGTTCGTAGTCGCCCTTGGGAAGCAATACCGCAAACGCGTTCTCGTAGCCGAATATCTCTTCGCACTCGCGAGCGGCTACGACCGTATCCGTCGGACGGTTGGTATCGATCGCGTCGGTGCTGTACACATAATCGATCTTTTGGCTGAGCACCGCGCCCACGGCAAAAAGCACGACAAACACGGGTATCAGCACGTACCGCGCCTTTACCACGCCGCGTCCCCAAAACCTTAGGCGCGGGACAAAGTTGCGGTGGCGCGACTTGTCCATGAGTTTGCTCAAAAGCAATAACAATCCCGGCATGAGGAAAAACACGGTAAGAAGCGAGCACACTATACTCTTTGCCAGCACCATGCCGAGATCGAGCCCCAAGCGCAGTTGCATGAACATGAGCGCGACTAGCCCCGACACGGTAGTCAGCGAACTCGAAGTTATTTCGGGTATGGCTTTCGACAGCGCGGCGATCATGGCGTTTGTCGCGTTGCCCTTTGCTTTTTCCTTTTCCTCGGTAAAGCGGTGACACAGTATTATCGCATAGTCGATGGCGAGCGCGAGCTGCAAGATGATACAAACGGTATTCGACACGAACGAGATAGTGCCGAACCAATGGTTAGTGCCCATATTGAGCGCAGCCGACACGACGAACACAATGGGGAACGCTATTATTTCCGCAAAACTTTTCGAGGTAAACAACAGCACCAAGAGTATCACCGCCGCCGCTATCGCTATTATGACCGTCATTTCTTTGGACAGAGTCTCGGCGTAATTATCGTTGAGCGGACGGGGCACGGTATACTTGTACTTGCCGTCGTTTAATATTTTGACCGTTTTGTCGTACGCCGCTTTTGCCCGAGCGTCGGTATTATCGCCGTCGAACGTTATTGAAAACTTGGCGTACCCGTCTTTATAGTTCGCCCGCGAAAAATCGAATGCGCGCACGCCGTCGAGCCCCGCTATCTCGTCGCGGAGCGCGCTCGCGTCGTCGTACGGGATATCCTTTATCATGAACGTAGCCGTGCCGTAGCTCGTAAACTCCTCGTTCATGATATCTATGGCGCGCTTGGTATCGGTGTCCTGCGGCAAATACGACGATATATCGTACTCGACTTTGACCCAGCCCATGCCGAAAATGCAGTACACGATAAGCGCCGCGAATATCGCGAATATGATATAACGTTTTTTTACGATAAAATTCGCAAGCGCGCGCAAGATAGATACTCCTTTATTGCTCTCAAAGCGTAAATCAATAATAAAACTTTCGCGCCTAAAAATCAAGCAAATGCGCGCCGCTATGTATATTTCGGGCGCGCGCGTACCTTACTATATTATATGGAATGCACACCCGATCTCAGAAAAGTCGCTATAATAGGCTGCGGCATGGTCGGCTCGTCTACGGCGTTCGCATTGATGACGAGCGGTCTATTCACCGATATTCTGCTTATTGACGTAAACATGAAAAAAGCCGAAGGCGAAGCGATGGACCTCAGCCATTGCCTGCCCTTCACCTCGCCCGCCGAGATTCGCGCGGGTTCGTACGCGGATCTCGCGGACTGCGGTATTATTATCATTACCGCGGGCGTCGCGCAAAAGCCGGACGAGACGCGCATGGACTGTATCAAGAAAAACGCGGAAGTTTTCAAGTCGGTCGTACCTCAAATAGTGAAATATAATTCCGACGCGTTTTTGCTCGTGGTATCCAACCCCGTGGACGTGCTGTCGTACGTTGCGTACAAACTATCTGGCTATCCCAAAAACCGCGTGTTCGGCAGCGGCACGGTGCTCGACTCGGCGCGGCTTAGGCTCATTCTCGGAAAGCGGCTTTGCGTCGATCCGCGTAGCGTGCATGCGTTTGTCATAGGCGAACACGGCGACAGCGAGCTTGCAGTGTGGTCGAGCGCCAACGTGAGCGGTATCGAGCTCGGCAGATACTGCGACCATAAAGGCTTTACCCGTCACGCCGACAACAAGATCAAATTGGAGCGCGACGTCAAGAACTCCGCTTACGAGATAATCGACCGCAAGGGCGCGACTTACTACGGCATTGCCGCCGCGACTAAGCGCATTTGCGAAAGCATTGTTCGCGACGAGCATTCGATAATGCCGGTCAGCACGCTCGTATCGGGGCATTACGGACTGGACGACGTGTTCATTTCCGTGCCGTCGCTTATCGGTTCGAACGGCGTGGAAGACGTATTGGATATAGGACTTGACGCCGACGAGTACGAAAAGCTCGTAGCTTCGGCAAACACTCTCAAAGCGGCGCTAAAAAGCATAGGGTTTTAAAATCGACGCTAAAAAGCAGAAGTATTTGACACGTAAAAACCGCGCGGTGGTTTCCGCGCGGTTTTGTTTTTTATTTAGATATACCCGATCAAAGCCCGAGGCTGTCCACCCATGCTTTGATGTCGTCGTCCGACTCGCCGTTTATGAGCTTGCCGTCCAGCCATACGGTGTCTTTGGAGCAGAGCGGTTTGAGCACCGCCGCCGCTTTCATGATATCGCTGCCGCCGCTCGTCGCAAAAGGCACGACCTTTTTGCCCGCAAAATCGTAGCTCGCGAGGAAGCCGTTTATTATAGTGGGCGCCATGTACCACCAGATCGGGAAGCCGACAAACACCGCGTCGTAGCTTGCCATGTTATGTACGCTGCCCTCTATCTCGGGGCGCGCGAGCGTTCTCATCTCGACGGAAGAACGGCTGTCCTTGTCGCGCCAGTCGAGGTCGGCTTCGGTGTACGGGACTTTGGGCTTTATCTCGTAAGTGTCCGCGCCCGCCGCGTTTGCTATTACTTCCGCGATACGCTTGGTATCGCCGCCGCACGAAAAGTACGCTACTAAAATTTTACTCATATTATTTCTCCTTTTTTAAATGTTGTGTGTTGACTGCAAATTTTTACTTGTTGTGTGTTGACTGCATGTAGTAGTTTGACGTGTCACCCAATAAAATAGTGACTTATATAATTGCGTTACACTACTCTATCCTTAGTTACGTCTGACGATATTTTTTATCCGTCGCATAAGTGTAAATAAAGATTTGCGGCGAGACGCAAACTGACAAGCGTTGCGGCGCAGTTGCGTTTGAGAATTTTGTTCGTAACAAGGCATTTTCGCGCAGTCGTAGCGGCGCTACGTCAAGCGGAAATAACGCCGTTACGGGCAAAATTCACAGCAAATCCGTCGCATAAGCTTGGAAAGTTTGCGTCAATAAGCGCGAGCAAAGTAAATCCTATGTTTCGCTTTCTTCCCGCAGCACACGCATTTATGCTCGCCTACGTGCGATTGGTCGGCATGGAACACCCTGCTCGTCGCGGCGTATGCCTGCTTTATCTTGTCCTCGCATGCTCTGTCGCCGCACCAATACGCGTCGGTGAAGTTGCCGCCGTCGAGCGCTTTTTCCATTTCGTCCATGGTCTTTACCGCGACTATATGCGACGCGTTAAACTCGCTCGCTTTCTTATACATATTGTCCGCTATCTCGACCAAAAGGCTCTTTATCGCCGTTTCGCAACCGTCTATCTTGAACGCGGTCTTTTCGCCGCTGTCCCTGCGGCAAACTGTAACGACGCCCGCCTCGAGATCGCGTCCGCCGAGCTCCACTCTTACGGGCACGCCTCTGAGTTCGTGGTGATTGAACTTGAACCCGGGCGACAGATCGCGGTCGTCGAGCTCGACGCGAACGCCCGCATTTTTGAGCGCCGAGTACACGGCTTCGGCTTTTTCCGCAACGGCGGGGTTCTTGCCCGCGCCGATGGGAACGACCACCGCTTGAACGGGCGCGACTACGGGCGGCAAGCACAGCCCGCGCTCGTCGCCGTGCGCCATGATTATAGCGCCGATAAGACGGGTGGAAATTCCCCAAGACGCTTGGTACGCGTACTTGTGCGTTCCGTCCTTATCCAAAAATTTGATATCGAACGCCTTGGCGAAGTTTTCGCCTAGGTAGTGCGTCGTGCCCGATTGAAGGCTCTTGCCGTCCTTCATCATCGCTTCCATGCCGAAAGTCGCCACCGCGCCCGCGAACTTTTCTTTTTCGGATTTTCTGCCCGTGAGCACGGGGAGCGATAAAACGTCTTTCGCTATCTCCTCGTACACGCCGAGCATTTCCATAGCGTCGGCTTCGGCTTCCTCGGCAGTGGCAAACGCGGTATGCCCTTCCTGCCAAAGGAACTCGCTCGTGCGCAGGAACGGGCGCGTTGTCTTTTCCCAACGCACTACGTTAGCCCACTGATTAAGCTTGAGCGGAAGATCGCGGTACGAGCTTATCCACTTAGAATACATATTGCCTATTATCGTTTCGGACGTGGGGCGCAGTACGAGCTTTTCGGAAAGCTCGGTATCGCCCACATGCGTGACCGTCGCGACCTCGGGCGCAAAACCTTCGACGTGCTCCGCCTCGCGCATCAAAAACGCCTGAGGTATGAGCATGGGGAAATACGCGTTCTTAACGCCGTGCGCTTTGAATCTCTTGTCAGCTTCGGCTTGGATCAATTCCCATATAGCATAGCCGTACGGCCTGAATACCATTGTGCCCTTGACGGGACCGTAATCGCAAAGCTCCGACTTTAAGCACACGTCGGTGTACCACTTGGTATAGTCGGTATTAATATCGGCTATCTGATTGACAAATCTGTCCTTGTTGTCTGCCATGGTGATCTCCGTAATTTGTTACGAACATTTTACCATTGCACCCTTTTTTAGTCAAGTATTTTTTATCCGAGTAATTCTTGCTAATCCATTATATATTGCGTTTATTCAGACCTCGGCGGCGTAGACGCGACGTAGGCGAACAACAGACGCAGCGCGCACGCAGGAGTGTAGAACCACCTACACGACTGCGTGAGCGCAAGCACGTAGTTCGCCTACGTTCGATGCATACGCTGCCGAGAATTATAAGATCATCGCCGCCGCTATAACTACGCCCGCGCCGGGAAGCCCCAATATTCCCACCAACAGCGCGTTGAGCGGATTGAACGGGAGCGAGATTATCCCGAACGCCGAAAGCCCCATAACTAGCGCGCCGCCCGCGAGCGAATTGACCAATAGCCGCGTCAAGCCCTTGGTTTTGAGCCGCGTCACCCACGCGATGACGGCGACGAGCAGCGCCGCCGCGACTATGCAAAGTACAGTTTCGACCGTGTTGTTCATACGGTATTATATGCCGAGCATATCGCGCGCATGATATACCCCCAATCACAAACCAAATGTTTGACCAAGCACAGCTTGGATTTTTGTCGTGTGTTTGCGCGGTAATTCATCGTAGGCTTCACCCGACCAAACACGTTAAAAATGCAACGGAGCGCGGTGGTCTGCGCTCCCTACGAATATATGACTATATGTGACGCACTTATTCGGGTGATGCTTAAAATGAATCACCTAAGCCCGCACACGACAGTCGCCAAGCCTTTGGCTTACTACATCTTTTTTTCGCGTATCTTTTGCTTCATAGCCTGTATGGACGCCAATCTTTCTTTGGTACCGTCGAGCGAGAAACTCATTTCGGAATTGGTCGCAACAATACTGACGTTAAGCGAACTGTACTCTATCTTCTCTGTGCCTATCGCCAAAATGTTGTTTTCGGTCTTGGACGACACGTCGCAAATATCCACGTAGAAAAGCTCGTTCGTCCATTCCTTTTGCATATTGCAACACATATCGAACTGTATTTTGTAAATAAAAAGCTGCTCGTCAGTAAAATACAACAGCGTCACATACTGCGTAGACGAATACAGTTTATGCGTCTCCTCGCTGTCTACGACGAGCGACGTTCCGTCTATGACCTTGCCCGAGAATATGATAGGCTTTATTTCTTTTACCTGTTCGGAATCGAGTCCCAACTTTTCCAAGCCCAATTCCTGAACCTTAAGCTCCTGTATGCGCTCTCTTACGAGTTTTTCGTATTCGGCGTCGGTCATCACTGTGGACGGGCGCACCGTCGTTTTTTTGGTCTTTACGTAAGCTATCGCAAACGCCACGCCGAGAACGAGCGCGATCACGCCTATGACGATACAAGGCTTGACGCCTTTAATAAGCCCTATCAATAGCAGTATTACGCCCGCGGCAAAACCCAAAATGCTTATCGCGAGCAGCGGTTTTTTGTCGACCGTCGTCTTGATATTTTTAATGATAAAGTATTCGTCGACTATGCGCTTTTGTTGCGGCGTGCGCTCCAATACTATTTGGTTATCGGGCTGCCAACGGTAATAATTATTATTTACATTGGCAACGGTATTTGCCGACGCGTCGCCGTTCCCGCTATCAGTACCGGCGGGGTTTTGAGCGTCTACCTCTGCATTGAGCCGTTTCACTCTTATATATGTCACTAAAGCTGAAATGCCGAACACAACAACAATGAATACGACTAGTCCTATCCATACGCCTTTAGGCGCGCTCTTAAGATCATCGATCATAGAAGATATGAATTCCATAATATTTTTTCTCCTTTGAGTTGATTATTTAATTAAGCCGATTGTTTTTTATGTATATTGATTTTGCTTTTACGCACGCCGCAACTGCCATCCAAAAGCCTCGCGTATTTTCCAGCTAATACACTGTCCGCTATCGTGACGATAATAAGAAAAACTATCGGAACGGATACGGCTACACAATAGAAAGCGTCAAATAATGCCGATAAGAGTGACAAAGCGATTTTCTCCTTTGAGTTGATTATCCTGTGCTGCCCCGTTACATGCGCGACAGTATTTCGGCTTTTTTCGCCTCGTACTCGCTCTTTTCTATAAGACCTGCGTCGAGCATTTTTTTAAGTTTTGCGAGCGTGTCTATCGGGTCTTTTTCGTCCTCGCGCGGTGATGGCGTTCCCGCTCCTAACTTATCTGCTGTATTTTTGGCGAGCCCCGCAAACATGCCGCCCGCGGCAATGCTCATGCCAAGCCCCGCGCCGACTGCGCCCATACCGCCCGCGGCGGGGTTGTTGGCAAGGTCGCGCATGATCTCCGCCGACTGCTGTTTTTCCCAATCCGCGCCGAGTATGTCCATCGCGCCGCGATCGCTCTCCGCCTTTCTTATCGCGGCGATGGAGCTTAGCTGAGACTTGTCAATCTCGTCGTACTTGCTCACGTCCACGTCTATGCCCGACACCGAAAAGCTGACGCATGAAAGCCCGTACTCGCCCACTATAGCGTTTATTTCGGGCGCTATGTCGCGCGCGATGTCATCCATATACGCGTCGATACCGATAAGCTCTTGCTGTAATCCGTTTAGAAACTTGGACACCGCCGACTTTATCTTGCCTTGGAACTCGTCGGCAAAATACTCGTCGAGCTCGAACTGTTCCTGCTTATACGTATTACTGCCTATCAGTTTTTTCAGAAAAAGCGACGGGTTTATAATGCGCACTTTGTACGAGCCGCGCACTTTGGCTTCCGTTCGGATATTGTACACTTTGTCGCGCAGCTGTATGGGCGACTGCGTGCCCCAGCGCAGTTCGCGAGTGACCGAGCTCTTTACAAAGTACACGACGCAGTTGAACGCGCTTATCCCGCCCGAAAACGCATTGACGAGTCTGCTCAAAAACGGGGAATTATGCGTAGCCAGCCTATACGTTCCGCTGTCGAACACATTGCATATCTCGCCGCCTTTTACGAATATCGCCTGTTCGCCCGGCATTACTATGAGCGTCGAGCAGGTGTTAAAGTCCTCTTCGGGCTGACGCCAGATCAGAAGATCGCCGACGCCCGTGTTTTTGATCACGTCGACAAAATGCTTTTTGCCGCCCGCGTATGCGGCCTCGTTGGGGTTCTTTTTAAACAATGCCATGACTACTCCGTTATCTTTTCGTTAGTTTACAGCGCGAGCGCGGACGGTCTTTCCACGCCCAAAAGCTCGAACAGCCCGACCGCGTCCGCATGCGCCACGCCAAGCTCTTTAGCAGAGCCAAGGTCGTCCGAATATTCGGGGCTGACGCTATAACATTTGCGCGCGAAATAATCGTACTTTACGTACGCCGAAAGCAAATAGTGTACGCCACGCCGCTCTATCATGTTCGCCGCGTCTATGTATTGCAATATTTTGTCTATCGTCGGGCGCGGCGCAAAAAACGCTTTCTTGCCGTTCAAAAGACATACGGCGGCATAAAAGAAAGTTTCGGGATTGTCGAAGTTTTCTTCCGCCGCCTTATCGAACGCAAGAAGCGCCTTATCGTATATCTTTAAATTGAGATAACAAAACGCGATGGAAGTATTGACCGCCGCATTGTCGGGCGCGTCCGTCAGCGCTTTTTTGTACTGCGCTATATACTTATTTGTCTCGGGCGCGCTCATTCCGCGAATGCCGCCGAACGAGGTTATTATGACCGGCTTGCGGCACGACGGACACGTTTTCATATCGAGCGACAGCCGCTCCCCGCACCCCGGGCATGTTATGGCACAAACGTTCATATCACCTTCCGTTAAGCAGTTCACGCACATTCTACAAAAATATACAATAAACTACTTATAAGTATAATATTACTCACTTATGCACATTATATAAGTAATATATCTCTTTGTCAAGCGATTATGAGTATTTTCTTACTATAATTATACAAACCGACAGCCGTGCGGCTTAAAGGAGCGGACATGATAAGGATACGCGCGATAAGAAAAGAGATCGGCATGAGCCAGCGCGAGGTCGCGCAAAAGATAGGGTCGAGCCAGAAATCGGTCGACCTGTGGGAAAAGGAAAAATCCGAGCCGACCGCCAAGTTTATATGCGCGCTCGCCGACTGTTTCGGGTGTTCGACCGATTATCTTTTGGGGCGCGAGGACGACTTCGGCAACGTCAACATACAGATCGACCTCGTCGAACGCGAAAAGACGCTGTTGTCCGATTACCGACGGCTGAACGAACGCGAAAAAGAACAAGCCTCCGCATTTATGAAGTTCCTGCTCCAAGCCTCGTCAAACGGCAAATAAGATCGATCGAAAAAACCTCGACTAAACGTTACCGATCGAGGTTTTTATTATGTCGTGTAAAAAACAAAAAAGGTTGTCATGCCAAACAAACGACAACCCATAAACGCATATTGCAATTATTCGGATGCAACGTCATTCCATCGACAACGCCCACACACGACAATCGTCAAACATTTGGTTTGCGGAGCGTCGAGGTCGTCGCTCCCTACGAAAAGATTGCAATTGATTTAACGTTGTCGTTCTGCGGCGGTTCGCCTAGATCCTTCGGCTTCGCCTCAGGATGACAAGTTAAAATAGTGGGATAATCTGTTTCAACAGTCGCTGTTTATTTATCGTCACAAATCCGTAGGGCGTGACGACCTCGGCACGCCGTTGTTTTTCGTATCGCATTTATTCGGGTGCTCCAAAAAACAAATCACGCGCCTAAACGCAAGACCTTATAATAAGATCGACGGTTATACCGACGAACACCGACGCCGCATAAACGACTGCCTGTTTCACGCCTATCTTGACGGAATGCCGATAAACGGCGGTCAGTGCGAACGCGCCGACGATAACGAGCGCAATAAGCGGGATAAGATCGGCTATACCTATAAGGCACACGGTAAACAGCGGGATCATCACCTTATACCCGAACGCGCTTTCCGAGACCTGCCCGACGTTTTCGGCGCGCTGTCTTTTCTCGCCGAGGAAAAGCCATACGTTAGCGCCTACGGCGCACAGCGCGGTAAGAGCAAACCCCACACCCATATTGATCCGTTGATTACGGAAAACGAACCAGTCCGAACTTATAAGCGCATTGCTCTCGAGCTGCGCGCGGAAAAACCGCGTCGCGTAATCGAGCGGCGCTATCGGCGAAAAACACGTCGGGAAAATATAATAACCGTCGGGATTTTCGCTGTATACAAACCCGAAGAATCCGTCGTATCCGAGAGCCGCGCCGACTATCCTGTTTATGAATAACACGACCAAAGCAAGCGCGATCATCCAAAAAACAATAAACAGTATTCCGTCTATTATCCTGTTGGCGCGCGTGTATGCAAACGCCGATACGGAATATATGCAAAGCATCGCGCCGAGCGCCGCGAAATAATACGGGATATAATACACCGCGCCCATGCCGTCGGGATTGGCTTCGGAGACCTTGACGAACGTGGCGAGCGCGCCCAACCAGTACGCCACGGTAAACGGCAACACTATCGCCAAAAGCCCTATGAGATACTTGACCGCGAGTATCTCGACGCGTTTAAGCGGCAGTGCGTAATACATATCGACGCTGCGCTTTTTCATTTTGTACGCGAACGCCCAAACGGGTATACACACGGCAAGCGCGCCGCCGATAAACGCTATGACGTCTACGTTCGCATTGATATCGTAACTGCTCTGGAACGTAGTAAGAACAAACGCCATATATATCGCCGTTACGACAAACGCTATCACGCCGATAGCAAAAGCGTTCTTTTTCAGTTCGTAGAGGAAATATTTTTTCATGTCATCTGCCCTCGCCGTCCGCGCGTCTGACTTCCTCGATAAAATAATCCTCGAAGTCCATCGGTATCTCATCCGCCACTATCGGCTGCAGCCCGTCTATCTTGGTCATGACGGTGTTCTTGTCGCCGCGCAGGACCGCCGTTACCACTCTGCCGAGCGTATCGAAGCGCAAGCACTCGAACGGCACGGCGTCCGCTCCGTCCGCGCCCGACGGAACGCCTTCGCCTCCCGCGGTCATTGCCGCTACAAACGCGTCCTTGGTCATGCCGTCCTTAAATACGAGCTGTAGCTTGAAAATATTATCCAATGCGTCTTCTATCTTGCCGCACACCTTGACGGTGTTTCGGTCTATGAGTATGAAGCTGTCGCAAATGTCCTCGAGCTCGCGCAGCGAGTGCGACGATATAACGACAGTCGAGCCGGACTCCTGAAGCTCTATAATACCGCGCTTAAACTCCAATCGCGCGAGCGGGTCGAGCCCGTCGAACGCCTCGTCGAGAAGCAGTATCTTCGGTCGGCACGCCAACGCCACGGCAATGAATATCTGACGCTTCAAGCCCTTGGAAAGATTGCGGAGCGGCTTTTTGAGATCGAGCGAAAACTTTTCGACGTAATGCCCGAAAACCTTACCGTCCATATCGTACATGACCGAAAAAAACTTACCGAGCTTTTCGCCGTTGATATCGAAATCGAAATACGGATCGTCCGATATAAACATCAACCCGCGCTTGACCCGTTTGTTTTCATAGATCGGCTCGCCGTCCACCGTGACCGTGCCGCCGTCCGCTGTGAGCACGCCCGCAATAATGCGGAGAAGTGTGCTCTTGCCCGCGCCGTTTATGCCGACAAGCCCGCAAATACTCCCGTCCGCCACCGAAATATCCGCGTTATCGAACACGAGCTTTTTCCCGAACGACTTGGATATATTTTTCGCCTCTATCATATCGTTCCCTCCGTATCATTCCCGTACAGCTCGGCTATTATTTCCGATAGCTCCGCCTTAGTCAGACCGCCGCTTTTAAGCTCCGCCAAGCGCTCTCTTGCGAGCGCCGCTATACTCACCTTACCGCCGCCGACGTACACGCCCTTTTTGGGCACGGTATAAATAACGCCCGCCGCCTCCAGCTCGCCGTACGCGCGCTGAACGGTGTTGGGATTGACGCCGCGCTCCAAAGCGAGCTCGCGGCACGACGGCAGTTTATCGCCGTTTTGCAGCAGTCCGAGCGCTACCTGCCGTTTTATATCGCTCACGATCGTGAGGTATACCGATCTCTTCCCGTTATCCATAATCTGTATTAACTGTATTAAGTATAATTTATAAATATGCGCTTGTCAATACCCTTTTAAAAATTTTTCCCGAAAAAAATTTTAAATCTCGGCATAAAAAATCATCGCCGTCAAAGCGATGATCTATGATACTTTTTAATTTAATACAGCGTGATAGTAAACGTACTGCCCTTGCCGAGCGTAGACTGTACCGATATATTGCCGCCCATCATTTCCACTATAGACTTACAAATAGTGAGACCCAGCCCGCACGAGCCCGATTCTCTGCCTCGCACTTTGTCGCAGCGATAGAAGCGCTCGAACACGTGTTTGCAGTCCTCTTCCGATATGCCTATGCCGTTATCCTCTACCGACACGCGCGCGCCGCTATTCGCGCGCTCGACGGTTATTTTTATCGTTCCGCCGGGCGGCGTATACTTAATGGCGTTGTCGACGAGCGTTCTTACCGCTTCGGTCACTAAGTTCTTGTCAGTTTTGAGCGATATTGACGCGTCGCCCGCAAGCGTTACTTCGTGCTTTTTAGCCGTCATTTTATAGCCCGCGACTATGTCGTCCACCGTTTCGTACAGGTTGAACACCGTCTCGTTGACGGTAAAGTTGCCGAGCTTGGCGAGCCATAAAAGCTGATCGACTATGCGCCGCATATTCTCGCTCTCGCGCGATATCGCGTCCACCGCTTCGTCCAAGATCTTCGGGTCGTCCTTGCCCCATCTGCGCAAAAGATTGGCGTAGCCCGCTATTACGGACAGCGGGGTCTTGAGCTCGTGCGACGCGTCGGACACGAAGTTTTCCTGACGCTCGAACGCCTGTTGCAGGGAGTCGAGCATGGCGTTAATTCTTTCGGTGAGCTCCATCAGCTCGTCCTGCGTATCGACGGGATCGAGCCTTGCCGAAAGGTTTTCTTCGGATATTTCCTCTACGCGCTTTGTTATCTTGCGCACGGGGTTTATCATGTACTGACTGCTGAGACTCCCTATAACGCTTCCGAGCGCGATAAACACGACAATGAGCACCGCGCTCGTTATAATGAGCCGCTTCATGTACTCGTTTGTGACCGCGCCGCCGCTTTCTATGAGTTTGGCTATGCTCGCGAGAGTAAACGCCGCATAGCCTATAATCATCAATCCGAAAACTACGGTAAAAACGACGGTGGCTTTCGTCGCTATTCCCGCATTGAACTTTTTAAAAGCCTTTCGCGCGAGCCATACGACAAACGTTATCGGGAAAAATATTATCTTGACGATCAGAAGCGCTATCTCGGACGGCTTGCGCGATTTTTTTTCGACGACTTTTTTTTCGCTTTTTATCTCGCGCAAAGTCTCGCGCACTTCCTCGCGCTTTTCTTCCTGCGCCGCATCCGCCTCAATCGCGGGCTTATCGGTTTGTTCCGTAGCCGCGTCGGGCGTTTTCGATACCGCGTCCGCTTCGACCGCGGTCGCTTCGTTTTTTTCTTTTTCGTCTATCATCGTATGACGTAGCCCGCGCCGCGCACCGTCTCTATGACGGTAACGCCGTACACGTCGTCTATCTTGGAGCGCAAATACCTGACGTACACGTCGACGACGTTGGTCGAGCCGTAGAAATCAAACCCCCAAACGGCGTCCAAGAGCTTTTCTCTTCCCACGACGATATTGCGGTTTTTCATCAGGTATTCGAGCAGGTCGAACTCCTTTTTGGTAAGGTCGACCGCATGTCCGTCGTACGCCGCCACTCTCGCGTCGGAATCTATGGACAGCTTGCCGCAACGAAGCGTCGAGCCGGCGGTGCGGTTTTTGGTATGCAGTCTTATACGCGCCAATAACTCTTCAATGGCGAACGGCTTGGTCATATAGTCGTCCGCGCCTATGTCGAGCCCCGTTACTTTATCTACTACTTGATCGCGCGCCGTAAGAATGATCACGGGCGTTTGTTTGGTCTGTCTGAGCCGCCGCAAGACCTCTATGCCGTTGAGCGACGGAAGCATGACGTCGAGGATTATCAAGTCGAAATCTTTGGCGAGCGCGAGATCGAGCGCCGCTCTGCCGTCGGCGCAAGTCGTTGTCGCGTAGTTTTCGTGTTCGAGTTCCAACTGTAAAAATCTGGATATCTGGCTCTCGTCCTCGACTATCAATATATGTTTTTTTGCTGTGTTATCGCTTGCCATATCGGTCGTTTCCTTATTTGTTTATCGAGGCTCAATATCTCTTGACGTGCTCGATACGCATGGTGTTGGTATTGCCCGCCGCGCCTACGGGAACGCCCGCGGCAATGACCACGAGATCGCCTTCCGCCACTATCCCCGTGTTTATCGCGCAGTTCATGGCATGCTTGAACAGGTCGTCGGAGTTGTCCTGCATTTTGGACAGCGTGGGCGTTACGCCCCAATTCATGGCGAGCTGGTTGTACGCCTTGACCGAAGTCGTCGCCGCGATTATGGGCGCGACGGGGCGGAAACGGCTCACCTTGCGCGCGGTGTAGCCCGTGCGCGACACCGCGATTATCGCCTTTGCGTCGAGGTCGAACGACGCCGCGCAGGTAGAATGCGAGACAGCGTCGGTTATGGATTTTATCTTGGGCTCGAGCGCGTGGAAACGCTTTTTGTAATTGATATCGCTCTCTGCGCACTCTGCGATCTTAGCCATGGTGCGCACCGCTTCCACCGGGTATGCGCCCGCCGCCGTTTCGCCCGAAAGCATGATTGCCGACGAGCCGTCGTAAATGGCGTTTGCGACGTCCGATATCTCCGCGCGGGTCGGACGCGGATGCGTTATCATAGATTCGAGCATTTGCGTCGCGGTAATGACTTTTTTGCCCTGACGGTAGCAACGCTGTATCATGTCCTTTTGTATGCCGGGAAGTTCCTCGAACGGGATCTCCACGCCCATATCGCCGCGCGCGACCATGACGCCGTCGCACTCCGCGAGAATGGACTCCATGTTGTCCACGCCCGAGCGGTTCTCTATCTTGGCTATAAGCTGTATCTCGTTCTTGTTATGCTCGTTCAACAGCTTTTTGACCATGCGCACGTCGTCCACCGAGCGCACGAAACTCATAGCAATATAATCGACGTCCTGCTCTAACCCGAACTCGATATCCGCTCTGTCCGCATCGCTCAGGTACGGCATGTCGATATTGTTGTCGGGCAGGTTGATGCTCTTGCGGTTGCTGAGCTCGCCGTCGTTCTGTATCACGGTCACGATATCGGTCGCATTGGTGCTTTCCACTTTAAGCTCGATAAGCCCGTCGTTTACGAGTATGCGCTCGCCTTTGTGAACGCAGTGCGGAAGCTCGGCGTACGTGACGGAAACGGTCTTATCCGTTCCGACGACTTCGCGCGTGGTAAGCGTGAACTTATTGCCCTTTTTGAGCTTGACCTTGTCGCCCTCGAACGTCTTTATGCGGATCTCGGGTCCCTTGGTGTCGAGAAGAATGGCGATGGGAACGTCGAGTTCTTTTCTGGCGCGCTTGACCGCCTCTATGCGGCGGCTGTGTTCTTCGTAGTTGCCGTGCGAAAAATTGAGCCTGGCTACGTTCATGCCCGCTCTTATCATGTTTTTAAGAACGGTATAGTCGTCGGTCGCGGGACCGAGCGTGCATACGATTTTTGTCCTTCTCATGATGCCTCCTTTCGGCAATGCCGCTTGGGAAAAAATTTAACTGAATAAATCTATAAGCGCACGACCGCGAAACGGCGGTCATTGGATTAAGACCGAGCGCTATGGCGATACGCTAGTTTATTTTAGCGAGGTCGTAAGGCGTGACCTGATACACGCAGTAGTTGAGCCAATTGCCCACGAGAAGCGATTGATGCGCCCGCCAAGTGAGCGGCGGCACCGCGCCTATCTCGCCGTTTACATAGTAATGCTGCGGCGGCGCGATGTCCATGCCACGCCCTATATCGCGCATGTACTCGTTGTGGAGCGTATCCGCGTCGTACTCGCCGTGACCGAAAACGTACACGTGCCTGAGGTCGCGCGAACAGCATAAGTACGCGCCCGCCTCTTCCGATTCGGCAAGAACTTTGAGATCGGCGCAGTTGTGCAAGCCCGTAGAATCGGTCTCCGTGTACCTTGAATGCGGGGCGTTAAAATTATCGTCGAAACCGCGCGTGAGCGGATTGGTCTTATCGAGCACGCGGTGTGAAAATATCCCCGACAGCTTGCGCGGCAATATCTTTTTGTCTATGCCGTAACGGTAAAAAACGCCCGCCTGCGCCGCCCAGCAGATATACAGCGTGGAATACACGTTGTGCTTAGCCCACTCCATAACGGCGGTCAGTTCGTTCCAATATGCGACTTTTTTAAAGTCCAGCATTTCCACGGGCGCACCCGTGATGATGAGTCCGTCGAACTTGGCGCCCGCCTTTTTGATCTCGTCGAACGTGTGATAAAATGCGTCGAGATGTTCCGCGGGCGTATTTTTGGGGTCGTAGCTTTCCGTGCGCAATAAACAAATATTCGACTGCAACGGCGAATTGGCGATAAGCCGCAACAACTGCGTTTCCGTGTCGATCTTATTGGGCATGAGGTTGAGTATGGCTATCTCCAACGGTCTTATGTCTTGGAGCTCCGCGCGTTCCGTCGGCATGACGAAAACGTTTTCGCGTTCCAAAGACGAATACGCGGGAAGGCTTTTGGAGATCTTAACGGGCATTACTTGACCTCTTTGACGCGCTGAATGAGCATCGCCCGCTCGTCGCCCTTTACCTTTTGAACGGTGGAAGTGAGGAGCGCGGTCTGCTTTGCGGAAAGCTTAACGCGACGCTGCGCGTCCTTTTTCATTATCTCTATAAAGCATCTGTCGAGATACTCTATCATGTACGCGCCAAAAGAACAGCCCATCGCGTCGTTTTGCATGACGTGCTTCAATATAGTATCGGCAAGGTCGGTCTTGTTGGCGACGAGAAGCCCCACGGGAATGGCGAAAAAGTCGCCCGCTTTGACCGTCGGCGAAAATCTGAATACCGCGCGCGTTATGACGGGACGGTCGATCAACGTCTTTGCCGCCTTTGCTTCGGACGCAGCCGCGAACAGCGAGTACACGTGATCGACGTACAGCGCCGCAAACGTCGGATTTTTGAGGTTGCCGTCGTCGCGGATGAGCATATATTCCCAAAGGTCTTCCGCGAGCGTATAGTCAAGCTTGAGCATAGCTCCGAAGTACTTGTCTACCGCCGCCTGTTTAAGCGTATCGGATGCGAAAAACTCGCTCAGTATCTCGTAATTTTTTATCTGTTTGGCATTCATACGACACTCTCCATATATTATATTGCTCAGGCAGGCGGGAGTCGAACTCCGTGAGCCGTAGCGGGCTGATTTTACCCGTTTCCGCGTTAGGCTTCGCTCGTAGTACTTCAAGTACAACTTCGCTCGCCTTTCTTGAACCGAGCTAAAATCAGCTCCGCTACGGCGCTTTGCGGTTTTGGCGGCATAAAAGCAAATAATAGCGGTGAAAGACGCGATGGGCGTAGCCTATGCGCTACGTTCAAGCGGCTTTCGCCGCTAGTATGCCGTTTATATGCCGCCAAAACCTCGCGGGTTCGAGTCCCGCTTGCCTAAAAAGTATACAACATAGCCCGAGCAAAAATCAAGTACTTTGACGGAAATACAGCCCGAGTTTCGACTTTTTGCCGCAAAAAAGCGCGACCGCCTCCGATTTTACGGCACGAAAGCATATAGAACAGAAAAACGCGACAGAAAGATACCCCCGTCTGCCGCGTTTCATTTTGTTTACTGTACAACTTTTCAGTTATCGAATATGTATTCGTCTACCATTCTTCGTTTGGTCCGAGTTCTCGCCACTGCGCATAAAAAACGCAATCTTCGGAAATTTCCATACCCTCGATATACGCGTCTCCGCTACCGTCTCTCTCCGTGTTATAAGCCGTAAACTTGAAACCTGATTTTTTCGGTTTTCCGCCTATATTATAATACGTATAAAAATCGGTATCGACCGGATAATATCCGTCGTCATCCGGAGCGGATATGCCTACGTTAAGCTTCCCGCCGACCGTGATCACTTGAACGGGATAAGATATAGACTGCTGCATATATCCGCCCGTAAGATCGAACGATACTATATGCTCGTCTTGCATTATCCGCTTGCCGTCCGGACCGTAGCCGAGCTTACAGAATTTTCTTTCATACGGGACATACTGCTCCGTTGTCCAATCGTACCGCTCGTCCGTAAAACTGAACGCATTGCCGCCATCGGCTATCTTGCCCGTACGAACTTTGCCGTCGTCGATAAAGCCCTGCCTGTTTAAAAATATTTCTTTGAGCGTTACGGAACTGCCTGCCGTTTTCACACTGCAAACTTGATAGGACGACAAAAGACATGCGTTTCCGACGACTATCACCGAGGTCGTATAGCCGTAAAAAAGCTCTCCCTCATATTCTTCAGCAGAAATAAACTTTCCGCTTAAGCCCGAAGCGTTTTCGAATATATCGGCGGGAGTTTTGCCTGCTTTACAATACGTGGTATAAGAACCGTCGAATATCGTCATGATGACGCCGTTGTTTATAATGCCCGCCATACCTTCCCTAAACTCAGAGCCGGGTTGATTTTTCGGTATAGTCATCAAGTTTCCGTAAATATTATACTCGGCGTAACCTTCTACCGGGCTGTCGCCGCTTATTTGACATTTGCCGTTTTTTATCTCGACGTAACCGACTTCCTTGCCGTCGCCATCGCCGGCACGGTAATGATTTATACTGTAATACTTTCCGTCATGGTTTTGGGCTGTCGAGTCGTCCCCGTTTCCGTCGCCGCAAGCGACAAACGCCAACCCGCTCAAAACCGAGATAGCGATTGCGAGCAATACCGATAATAGTTTTTTTACAGACCTTGTCATAATAATTCTCACTTGTAATTTACTTTATGCCCGCCGATGATAAGATCGGCAGAGTACGCTATGGGAGAGGAATACTCGTCCTCGTACTTCGTCGCGCCGAACTCGGCGATCGTTCCTTTAAAGTTCACCGTTTTGAGCGAGGTGCAACCGTAAAACGCCTTTGCTCCGATATTCTTTATCCCGCTGTACAAAGTCAGTTCCTCGAGGTTTTGACAGTCGTAAAACGCGCCGCCGCCCACGTTTGTCATTCCCTTTTCAAGCCTTACTGCCAAGAGCCCTTCGCATGCTCCGAACGCGTTTTTGCCTATCTGCCTGACCGTGCCTTCGATCTCCACCGTCTCGATATGCGGGCAGCCGTAGAACGCATTTTCGCCTATCGCGCGCCGTCCCGCGACCCGCACGGACTTTAATGCCGCAGGTATCGCGGAAGCGTTGTCTCGGTAAGACTCCGCGCCGAATATAAAGCCGAAGTGCGACGCGTATTCCGTTTGCATGAGCCCGCCGCCTATATCGACCCTTCTCCCCGTCGACATGGGAAGCGTCATGCGCTCTATCGCCGTACACCCGGTAAACGCGCCGAATCCTATGCGCGTCGCGGACGACGGTATTTGTATCGCTTTAAGCGCCGAGCAATTTTCAAACGCACCGTCACCGATCTCGGAAGCGGACGGAGCTATCTCGACGGACGCGAGCTTGTCGCAGTCTTTGAACGCGCCCTCGCCTATGACATTCACGCCACCCGACATAACTACCGAGCTCATTTGACAGCCCGCAAAACTTTTATCGGTCACTTGACGGAAGCCTATTATGTTTACAGTTTCCAGCGACGCGGGCACGAACTCGGCGTTTTGTTCGGGCGTTTCCGCGCCGAAGATATACCCGAAGTGCATATACTCGGTCTTGGGCTTGTCCTCGCCTGCGACCTCCGCCGTTCTTGCCGCCGACATGGGAAGCGTCATTTGTTCGAGCGCGTTGCACCCCTCGAAAGCACTGAACGCTATGTACTCCGCGGACACCGGAATATCGACGGACTTGATCGCTACGCAGCCTTTAAACGCGTCCGATTCTATCCGCCTTAGCGCATTGGGCAGTTTGACGTTTTCGAGCGAGGCGCAATTTTCAAAAGCGCGCGCTTCGACGCGCTCCGTCCTCGTCGGCAAATCAACCGATTCAATAGCCGAACATCCTTTAAAAGTCTCTTCGCCTATTTGATTAACGTCGGGTAAAACGACGCTTTTCAATGATACGCAATGCGCGAACACACGGTCGCCCATCTCCTTTACCGTAGAGGGTAACTCTATCGCTTTTACCGCGGACAAATCTTTAAACGCGCCGTCGCTTACGCCCGTTACGGACTTATCCGAAAACTTATCGGGAACTTTTATATAATTGGCTATCTGCGCTTCACCCGTTCCCGTAACAGCATACGATTTGATCGTAACGCCGTCGCTTTCGTAAACGGGCGTATATTCGAGGCCCTCTGTGTCGGGCGCTTGTTTGTCGAGCGCAAAACAACGCGTGCAAAAATAATTGTCGTAAGCGTGTCCGAGCGCGGGCACTCTGTTGTCGATATAGCTATACTCGCACCCGTCGTCAGTACATTCGTACAATGTGTATCCGCCTTCAGTGCACGTAGGCGAAACGACCGTTTCTTTAAAGTTATGCGTCTCCTCATACTCGCCGCACGCGGTAAAAGCGAAGATCAGTCCGACTGCGGCGAATACCGCCGCAAAACATTTTACGATTTTTTTCATATCGCCACCCCACTATTTTTTGCGTGCTTTTTTTGTTCGACTTCGCGCAGAGCGGGCTCTTTTGTCTCCATGCGCCACCGTATCGCTTCGCAAACGACGGACGCTATTATAACGACCGCCTCGCCTATAAGCACCGTCACGGTCGAGGCGCCGAGCCCGATAACGCCGAGTCCCGCGTCCATTGCGAATATCCTGCATAACACGATAAGCTCGAGCGCGGCGAATATTATGTACACGACGTAGAACCCCGAGCACACATTGCCTGCAAACGTCGCGCCTATGCCGTCTTTGGTATTGCGCTTTCCGAACTTGCCCGTAAAACAAACCGCCGCCGCAAACGCCGCATACAATACGGCAATCCCCACCGCGACGTACAGCGTTATTACGCTGTTGTAAATGTGTTTATCTAAATCCAAAAGTCCGAAAAGCGCCGTGTATATATTCCCAGGCGAATCGACGGCTATACCCGAGTTACCCGACCGATAGAACGCCACCGGTAAAGCGAACGCTATAAACGCCAAAACGATAAACGCCGCGTAAAGCGCGACCGGCACGTATTTGAGCGCGGCGTATACCCCGTATCTCCGTGCCGTTAAGTCCGCGCCGCCGCCCGCAGCTTCGGCGATATTTTCGGTATCACTCATCATTACCCTCCGCTTTCCATATAATTACTTACGAGGATTACTCGTATACTCGCTTGCTATTATATACGAGTTTCCCTCGTAAGTCAACTATTTTACGAAATTTTCTCGTATAATCTTTGTATGGACGAAAACGGCAATTTAATCGTCGAAATACGCCCCGACACAGTGGCGGCGCGGCTAAGATCGGCTCGGATCGAAAGCGGCTTGACGCAGGCACAGCTCGGAGACAGACTGTCCGTCTCGCAGGACACGGTGTCGCTGTGGGAGACGGGCAAAAGCATGCCGACGGCGGAATACATTTTCGCCGCGTGCAAGCTGTTCGGCATATCCGCCGATTATCTGTTGGGACTTACCGACTACTAGCGCAAAGAATAAATAGCAAACCGCGTCTCGCGATTTATACGAGACGCGGTTTGCTATTTATGCGGTCGCGGTTTTTTGTACGTCTGTTCCGCCACCGTTTGGCTGTTTCGACTTATTCTTTACTTTGAGCGCGCGCATGGAGTTGAGTATAGCGAGCACCGCCACACCTACGTCCGCGAACACGGCGAGCCACATATTGGCTATTCCGCACGCGGCGAGAACGAGCACCGCCGCCTTTACGAAAAGCGCGAATATTATGTTCTGCTTGACTATGCCGAGCGTGCGGCGCGCTATCCGCCGCGCTTCGGGTATCTGAGACAGCCTGTCGTTCATGAGCACGATATCCGCCGCCTCTATCGCCGCATCGCTGCCAAGCGCGCCCATGGCTATGCCGAGGTCGGCTCGCGACAGTACGGGCGCGTCGTTTATGCCGTCGCCCACGAAAGCGACCGCGCCGCGCCTGCGCTTTTTTGCGCGCTTACCGCAGGCTTCGACCGAAGCGCTCGCTTTGTTCTCGTCCATGAGCCGCTCTATCTCCGTCACCTTGCCGTCAGGCAATAGCTCGGCTACGCACTCGTCCACGCCCACAGTCTCTGCGACCGCGCGCGCGCTCGAACGCCTGTCGCCCGTAAGTATGACCGTCTTTACGCCTTGGGTTTTAAGCTCCGCGATAGCCGCCGCGGAATCGGGTTTTATAGCGTCGGAAATTTCCACCGCGCCGACGTACTCGCCTTTTCTCGACACGTATACGACCGTGCCTGTCGCTTCGAGCTCACTGCAACGTATGCCGCGTTCTTTCATCAAAAGCGCGTTGCCGCACAGTATCTCGCCGTCGTCCGTATTGAGCAAAACGCCCCGTCCCGCTATCTCGGTAACGTTGGACGCGTCCGACTGCGGAAACTCCTCCATGCGTATACCGTCCGCTTCCGCCGCCGCCAAAACGGATCTCGCTATCGGGTGCGTGGAAAACCTTTCGGCTCGCGCCGCAGTCTCCAGCACGGACCGCCTTTCGCCCTGCACTTTTACCACTTCGAACGCGCCTTTCGTAACCGTGCCCGTTTTATCGAACGCGACGGTATCCACCCTCGAAAGCAGTTCCAGATAGTTGCCGCCCTTGACGAGTATGCCTCGACGCGACGCCGCGCCGATACCGCCGAAAAACGACAGCGGCACCGATATGACCAGCGCGCACGGACACGATACGACAAGGAACGTGAGAGCGCGCGTCACGTAATCCACCCACACAGCTTGCGAATCGTACGCGATGATGAGCGGCGGCAATACCGCTATCAAGAGCGCGCATATAACGACTGCGGGCGTGTACACCGCGGCAAACCGCGTGATAAAGTTTTCCGTCTTGGCTTTTTTTGCAGACGCGTTTTCCACGAGATCGAGTATCTTGGCAACCGTGCTGTCGGCGTACGCTTTTTCTGTCCTGACAGTGAGAACGCCCGACGTCGATATCGCGCCAGACGGCACTGCGTCGCCTACAGCTACCTTGACGGGCTTGCTCTCGCCCGTGAGCGCGGAAGCGTCTATATACCCGCTGCCCGATACCACCGTACCGTCTATGGGAATGCGCTCGCCCGCGTATACTATAACGTTTGTGCCCGGCTCAACCGTCTCGGGATCGACTTCCGTCTCGCCGCTTTCCGTCGCTATGCGCGCGGTCTGCGGGCAAATATCCATAAGCTCGGCGATCGAGCGGCGCGACTTGCCCACGGCGTAGCTCTGAAAGTACTCGCCCACTTGATAGAATATCATGACGGCTACGGCTTCCGCAAACTCGAGTATACAAAAAGCGCCGACGGTCGCGACTATCATCAAAAAGTTCTCGTCGAATACTTTGCCGTGCGCGATATTCTTTGCCGCCCGCCAAAGCACGTCATAGCTTATGACTAAGTACACGCTCAAAAACACTATGAGCCACGCCCACCAAGGCGCTCTGCTCTCGAGCGTCAGATAGCACGAAAACGCGGCGACAAACGCAGCAAGCGCGACTATTAATCGTATGAGGTTTTTCTTATTGCTTTTCATTTCAGGACAAGCTCCATATCGGGCTCGACCTTTTTGCAAACGCGCTTGACGTCCGCGGCTATATCAATCTCGCGCCCGTCCTCGACGTCGAGCGTTATCTTTTGCGTGAGAAAGCTTACCGACGCGGAATTAACGCCGTCGAGCTTGCCGAGCGCGCGCTCCACTTTTGCCGCGCAATTGGCGCAATCGAGGTTTCTTACTCTATACGTCTTTATCATGACTATGTAGCTCCTTTATATTGCTTTTAAAGTTCCTTGACGTGCGCGAGCGCCGTCTTGAATATCTCGCCTATATGCTCGTCGTCAAGCGAGTAGTATATCTCCTTGCCCACCCGCCGCGTTTTGACAAGCTTGGACTGTCTGAGTATCCTGAGCTGGTGCGATACCGCCGACACGCTCATTCCGAGCACCGCCGAAATACAGCATACGCACATCTCCGACTCCGAAAGCGCCGCGAGCATCTTGGTCCTCGTCGAATCGCCGAACACCTTAAAAAGCTCGGCAATGTCTACGAGCAAATCCTCGTCGGGCATAGCCGCCTTCACGCGCTCCACCGTCGCGCCGTGCTCGTCGAGCTCTTCGCCCGCATCCGTATCGATACGATCTTTTAGAGTTTCCATATCGCCTCCGTTTATACAAACATTTGAACAACTATTCAAGTGTTCAATTACATTATATGCATTATATCCATACTTGTCAACTGTTTTAAGCCAAATTCGACAAAAAAATTTTTACACACTTAAAGGCGTTTTGCATACATAAATGGGCAAAACGGGCGCAAACGGACACAAATACCTACACATTGTTGACACGGCTCGGTATTTGCGCTAAAATACATATCGGTTTTTGCGCCCCGAAAAATCGTGGCGCGAGCCGCATACAAAAGACTAACGAGGAACAAACAATGATAATTGCAGTAACGGGCGCGACGGGCAATATGGGACTCGCCGCCATGAGCGAGCTTATTAAGCTCGATTTTATAGATCGCATACGCATACTGTCGAGAAGCGCCAAACGCTCGAAAAAACTGAAAAGGCTGTTCGGGGAAAAGATAGAGACAGTCGTCGGTTCGCTTGCCGATAAAAACGTTTGCGAAAAGTTTATCGACGGATGCGAATACGTGATCAATATGGGCGGAGTGATCCCGCCGCTCGCAGACAAGTACCCGCGCTCTGCCGTCGAAGCGAACGAGACGGGCGTGAAAGTTCTCGTCGAGGCGATAAAAAACATAAAGACCGCTCAGCCCAAGCTCATACATATCTCGACCATGGCGATATACGGCGACAGGAATTACCGCCACCCTTGGGGGCGCGTCGGCGATCCGCTCTTGCCGGGACCGTTCGAGGTATACGCCGCGACCAAACTGCGCGGCGAGTTTTGCGTTCTCGAGTCCGAAATAAAGCATTGGGCGGTGCTCCGTCAAACGGCGATGCTCCACGACAATATCCTTTCCGGAAATATGTCGGACGGACTGATGTTCCACACTTGCTTTAACGCCCCGCTCGAATGGGTGACGGCGCATGACAGCGGCGTTCTTATCGCTAACATAATAAAGAAAGACTATGAAGGCAATGCGGACGGGTTCTGGAAAAAGTGCTACAATATCGGCGGCGGCGAAAAAAACCGCCTGACCGGTTACGAAAGCCTGAGCAGCGGTTTTACGCTCATAGGCGGAACGCTCAAAGACTATTTCCTGCCCTATTACAGCGCCGCGCGAAACTTTCACGGCATGTGGTTTACCGACGGCGACGCTCTCGACGGCATGTTCGATTACGTTTCCGAAACGGCGGACGGGTTTTGGGCGAGCCTTTCCAAAAAGCACCCGCTGTATAAAGCGGCGAAAATATTCCCCAAAAAGTTCATACGCGCCGTAGCGATCAAACGCTTATTCAAAAACTACAACTCCCCCGCCTATTGGTACAAGCACGGCGACGGAGAGAGGCTGATCGCGTACTTCGGCGGACGCGATAAGTACGAGGCTTTGCCCAAAAGCTGGAACGATTACGGGCTTTTGTGCGAAGGCAAAGTGAACGGCGAAGAGGTGGACTACGCCGCGCTCAAAGCGGATAAAAACACCAAGCTCGACTATGGATTCGACTTTGACAAGCCCGACGCCGAGATAGATATAAACGATCTGAGGTCGGTCGCGGAAGCGCACGGCGGCAAGCTTATAAGCTCCGATTTTACCGCGGGCGACATGTATGCAAAACTCGATTGGCAAACGCAGGACGGCGAAAGATTCACCGCGTCGGCATACACAGTGCTTCGCGCCGGGCATTGGCACAACCCGCTATATACCGATTTCGTATGGGACTTTGACAGGCTGTCCAAGCGCGACAGACTATACGCGCAGCTGTGGTACGATTCGCACGACAAGGACGAAGACCGAGTATATAGACTCGACGGGGATTTCAAACCGATTAAACAATTATCATGAAAATATTGCTCTGCTACTTCTCGGCAACGGGAAACACTTTAAAAACGGTACGCGAGTACGAAAAAAATCTGACCGACTTAAACTGCGCGGTCGAGCTTTGCGATATGGAAAAAGCGAACGCGCTCCCTGACGGCGAGTTCGATCTGTTCGGTTTTTTCTATCCCGTATGGGCGTTCAATCCGCCCAAAACCGTTTACGACTTCGTAAAAAAATTCGATAAGAAAAGTACGCGGGCGCGCGCGTTTATAGTCAAGACGTCGGGTGAGCCCGTGCGCATGATCGACGCGTCGGCTATAAAACTGAAAAAGATATTAAGAAAAAAAGGCTACGACGTATTCGGCGAGTACGACTACGTAATGCCGTATAATATCATTTTCCGCCACACCGACGCCATGGCATACCGCATGTGGAGCGTCGCCCGACAGCTCATACCGCTCGACTGCCGCGACATAACAGACGGCAAAACGCACCTGCCCAAGCGCGTGCCGTTCGGCGGATTTGTTACCGCCATACTGCGCATACAGCAATGGGGCGGCAGGTTCAACGGCAAGCGCTACAAAACGACCGACGACTGCGTAATGTGCGGCATGTGCGTAAGAGACTGCCCCGCCCGCAATATCTCCGTTGCGGACGGCAAAATAAAGTTCGGCAAGAACTGTCTCATGTGCATGCGCTGTTCGTTCCGTTGTCCGAAAAACGCGATCAAGATAGGACTGTTTGAAAAATGGAAGGTCAACGGCGAGTATTCCTTTGCCCCGCCGCAGGACGACGAACCCAAAAGCAAGCACGACAAATACTGCAAGAAAGCTTACGACAGATACTTCGCCCAAGCCGAAAAGCGCATAGAAAAAAGCGGCGACTGTCCGTCGGAATAGCCGCCGCTCGATTTTTCCACCGCGATCCGTCGCGGTTTTATTTTACTCTTTTACCGCGCCCGCGGTCAGTCCGTTCACCATGTACTTGGTGAGCGCGAAATACAATATTATGATGGGCACAGCTATAAACACCGAGCCGGCGGCAAACCGCGCGAACTCCGTATCTCCGAGGCTCATGAGCCCGACGGCGACGGTGTACATATCGCGGTTTTTAAGCAATAGTTTGGGCAGTATGAAGTCCGACCAAGGCCAAGTAAACGACGTCAACAGCGTATAGATTATCATGGGCATGGCTATCGGCAGGGTTATTTTGATAAACACTTTCAGGTTGTTCGCGCCGTCTATCCTCGCCGCTTCGTACATCGAATTGCTTATGGTGTCGAAAAAGCCTTTTTGCGTGAGATACCCCATCGGCGCGCCAGCGGCGTAGATGAGCACAAGTCCCGCGAGGTTGTTTATCAGATCGAACTGCGTCATGAGAAGGTACACCGCGGTCATCGCCATGAACGACGGGAACATGCCCAGCACCATCGTCGCTTTCATTATGCCCTTTCTTGCGGGAAACCTGAACCGCGAGACGACGTACGCCGTGAGTATGACCAAAAGACTTCCGAGTATAGCCGAACAGGTCGCGACTAACATCGTGTTGCCGAACCATCGCGGATAGTCGTACATCTTGGTATCGGTAAACAGGTTTTTGAAAGTTTCAAAGCTGTACGCGCTCGGGAAAAAGCCTTTAAACGTGTACATGGAACCGCTTTCGGAGAACGCGGCGAGCACGAGCCACAGTACCGGGAATAAGAATATGAACGCGAGTACGATAAGCCCCAAATACGTAAAAAAGCACTCTGCCGCCTTTTTTACGGTCACTCTTTTACCCACTCTCGATTTTTTTATACGGCGGTTTATCAGTCTGTCCGCCTTGCTTATCTTCTCACTCATCTGTACATATCCTCCTTGCTGTACGACGGCGATTTGACGTACACTATTATCGAAATGACCGACGCTATGACGAAAATAATTATGCTTATCGCCGCGCCGAGCGAGTAGTAGTTGTTATCGATGGACAGGTTGTATAGCCAGTTTATCAAAAGGTCGGTATCGCTCGCGAGGAAATACCCGTCCACGTAAATACCGCCGCGCAGGAAGAAGAACACGCCGAAGTTGTTGAAGTTGCCCATGAACTGACCGATAAGCACGGGCGTCGTTGCGAATATGACAAACGGCAGGGTTATCTTGATAAACTGCTTCCATGCGCTCGCGCCGTCTATCTTTGCCGCTTCGTAAAGATCGGGATTGAGGTTGGCGAGTATGCCCGTCGCGAGCAGCATGCTCGACGGAACGGAAAGCCAAGCGTTTACAAGCCAGCCGATGAGCCGCGCGCTCCACTTGGAGTCTATGCCGAAGAACATTTTGCCCGTGCCGCCGAACAGCTCGATATAATAGTTTATCGGTCCTAGGTTGGAGAACATGAACTTAAACGCCAAGAGCGTTATGAACCCGGGCACGGCGTAAGCGAGCACGGGAAACGCGCGCCAGATCTTTTTGCCCTTGACTATTTTCTTGTTGAGAAGGAGCGCTATGCCCAAGCCGCCGAAGTAGTTGAGAAAAGTCGACATTACCGCCCAAAGGATATTCCACCCGAGTATTTTGATGAACGTGGAGCCGAGCAGTCCGCCCATCGAAAACAGCATGGCGAAGTTGTCAAAGCCTATCAAACTGACGAGCGCGCCCGTCGACACGATATTCCCGCCGTAATCGGTAAACGCGAGAAATATCATGAATATGATGGGCAGGATGTTAAACACAAACACGCCCACTATCGGGAGCACGAGCGCGGTCACGTAGAAGTATTTATCGAACATACTGCCGAGCGACTGAATAAAGTTGGGCGTTTTATTGCCGCGCGCCACGTAGTCGTGCGTTCTTTTGGCGTCGCGGATATTGGCGAAATGCACCGCCAAGTAGAACCCGGTTATTATAAACGCGAGTATGCCGAGAAGCATCATCATGACCGAGTTGTCGCCCTTTATACCCAGCCACGGATTGGGCGGGATAACGCCGAGCGAGAAAAAGTTGTACATAGCTTTCCCGCCGAGCAAGACCATGTACACGACGTACGCCGCAAACAACAGTAAAAAGATAATGCCTTTTACTATCTGCTTTTGCATGATTTGCCCCAGCCCCGGAAGGCACATGGACGCTTTGACCGCTTTGGGCGCTTTACGCACGTATTCGGCGCGGCGCGCTATCCTTTTGGGGATAGCGGCGAACTTGCCGCCGAGCCGTTTGAAAAACGCGCAAAACCTGTGCGGGATATTTCTGAAATACGTCGCCAGCCTTTTGCCTATAGGTTTTTTGCCGTGGTACGACGTGTCTTCGACGATCGTGTTTTCCATTATTTATCACCTCCCGCCAAAGTATAAATTGCCGAATAAATGTTCTCGTCCACTTCGACCAACAGCTTTTGAAGCGCGTCGTAATCGGGCTTGCCGCCTTTTGTGTACTTTTCCGCGCCGGGACGATACGGGTCGTTGGCTATATCCGAAAACGCCGTAGAGAGCGGCGTCCATATCCTGTCCACGCCAAACACCGACGGCATGATGGATATGCGGTTTTCTTCCGCCATGCCGTAAAGGCTGTGCGCGACGTTCGATTGCACCGTACACGCCTCGTTGCAGTCGGAGCGCGCGGGCGCAATGCCAAGCACTTCGTTTCTGCGCAAGACCTGCTCGTAGCTCGTCGCATAGTTCAAAAACGCGAGCGCGGCTTTGGGGTGCTTTGTGTAACTGCTTATGGCGTACGCGTTTATTCCGCCCATGACGGTGGAGTCTATCAGCTCGCCATCGCGCTCGGTAAGATCGCCGCTCTTAGGTAACGCGGGCATCGGACACGCGCATATATTTTCTTCCGCCGCGCGCTTCGCTTCGCCAGCGTTCATGCCCTGCTTGCGGTACGCTTTTACCGTTTCGGATAACAGCGTGCCGTACATGTCCTGAGTATTGGGTACGGCAAAGTAATGCCCCGCCGCAAACTCCTGCTCGCGCGACATCGTGATCGAGTTGTCCACGCAGCCCTTGTTCATCGTTCCCGCGAGCTGCAAGATTATGCCCGCGCCGCGACTTGCGTCGCCGTTTTCAAACCCAATATCCGTAGTGTCGGTATTGTCGCTTCCAAAAACGTACGCGCCGTATGAAAACAGATACCCGCACGCGAAATACGGATCGTCGTACGACTGCATGAATCCGTAGTTTTCGGGGTTGGCGGCGCGCCGCGCCAAAGAGAACCTGTACATAGCGCGCATGTCCTCCAACGGGTCGAACACGCCGTTGCCGTTGTCGTCCCATTCGGTCTCCCAATTCTCGGGTATGAGATCTTTGCGGTAATACAGCATGGGCGCCTGAATGTTTACGCCCACGCCCATGAAATACTCCTCGCCGTCGAGCTTGTACGTATACGTCTTTTTTGCGAGCTCGGGAAGATACTCGTACGCGTCGAGCTTATCGACGGGGAGTGGCGTAATGTGCTTGCCGTCGCAATACTTCATGAGCATGTCGTTCGCTTGATACAGTACGTCGGGACCGTAGCCGTAAGGTCCGTCGGTGGCAAGGTCGGAAAACTGGTCTTGATTGGCGTCGACCGCGACTATGTACTTATCCGCGTACGCGGCGTTGAACCCGTCCAAAAGCTCTTTGAGATACCCCGACGATTTGGCGGTGTCATTTTCGAGCACGCGAAGCGTTATCGGTCTTGCCGCCGTGCCGCCTTCGAGCTCGCCGTCAAACTTGTCGTACAGTTTGTCGAGCGACTGGTTCTTGTAATACTCGCGCATACCGCCGCCGTTGCACGCCGTGAGCGGCACCAGCATGAGCGTCGCGGTAAACGCGGCAATGATCCGTTTGAGTTTCACGTTCCCTCCTATTCCAATATTATTTTGTGCGCGTTTGCGCCCACCGTTATCCCGCGCGCCGTTTTCTGCGCGGCGGTGTTATTGACGAGAAGCGTCGCCTTTTGCCCCGACGTCGCGCGCTCTATCACGAGCACGCCGTTCTCTGCAAAGAACGCCGCGTCGCCTTCGGTGAGCGCGCGCAGTTTTTTATAGCGTAACAGTTCTTTCACGCTCCGATACAGCTTTTGCCCGCTCCAATCGAAGCATCTGCGGCTGTCGGGATCGTACCCGCCCTCGAGCGGTATTTCCGTACCGTAATATATCATAGTCGCACCAGGCATGAAAAGCTCGGTCGCGAGCGCGTTCATGAGCTTGCCCTCGCTCTTTCCGCACTCGCTGAAAAACCTGTGCGTGTCGTGACTGTCCATGAGGTTGAGCATCATTCTGTTGACCTGCGTGCGGTTTCGCATCAACAGCTCGGACAGTTTTTCGCACATGACTTCCGCCGTGAGCGTACCGCGCGCGAAAAAGTCTAAAAGCGATTTGGTAAACGCGTAATTCATTATGGAATCGAACTGATCGCCCATAAGATAGCTTTCGCTGTCGTGCCAATTCTCGCCTATGAGCGCGATATTCTTGCCGTGCGCCTTGACGCGCTTTCTGAAAGTCCGCCAAAACGTGTGGCTCACCTCGTCGGAAACGTCAAGCCGCCACCCGTCTATGCCGTATTCTTTTATCCAATGCTCGCCTATACCGCAAAGGTAATCGACCACTTCGGGATTGGACGTGTTCCACTTGGGCATATAGTCGCACGACGCGAACACCTCGTAGTTTAACGGACGCTTTTCGGGTTTGTCGCCGTTTATGACGAACCAATCGTGGTATGCCGAGCGCCTGCCTTTTTCGACGACGTCCTTAAACTGCGCGAGCCCCTCGCCGCAATGATTGAACACCGCGTCGAGCACTATTTTCATGCCGCGATTCTTGCACGCTTCCGAAAGCCGCCTAAACGCCTCGTTACCGCCGAACGCGGGATCTACGTTGTAGTAATCGGTTATGTCGTACTTATGATTGGAACGCGAAGTGAATACGGGCGTGAGATACAACGCGTTTACGCCCATATCGCAAAGATAATCGAGCTTTTCGCGTATGCCGTCGAGATCGCCGCCCGCAAAGCTCTTGGGCGTGGGCTTGCCGCCCCAGCTCATGTTTATGTACGGCGCGTCGCCGCTCTCTCTTCCGCGGTTGAACCTGTCCACAAAGATCTGATACACGACAGCCGACGGCAGCCAATCTACCGTTGGCATGACGTCGCTGGTATTGACGTACGCGAGCTGAAAAAAGTTATAGAACGCGAGCGAAAAGTCATACGTTTCGGTCGCGCCGTCTTCCGTAAAATACCTTGTATTGCCCTCGCGGTCGGTAAGATAAAAAATATACGCGAGCCGCTTATCGGTGAGTTTGAGCCGCAAAACGAAATAATCGTACAGCTTGTCGCTCAGCATGAGCGGCATGACGGCGCGCGTTCTGTTCCGCGTAAAATCATGCTTGACGCCGTAAATAAGCTCCACCGACGAAAGGTCGCCCTTTGCCGCGCGAAAACGGATCTCGACGGTGTCTCCGTCAAGCGGAAACGCGTACAGCGAGTCCGATTTGTGATAAAGCGCAGTGTAATTCATGATAAATATCCTGTATTGCTATTGGGTTGACTTCTTGTGCGTTATTATGTTATAATGACGCTATGAACAAAAACCGCGTTACGATCAAAGATGTGGCGAAAGAAGCGGGAGTTTCCATAGCGACCGTGTCTTACGTGCTCAACAATACGCCCGGGCAATCGATAAGCGATTCCACCCGTAAAAAAGTATTGCAGTTTGCCAACCTCTTGGGTTACGAATGTAACGTCATGGCGCGGTATCTCGCTACCGGCAAAACCAATACCGTGGCAGTCGTCATAAAAAATACCGAACCGTTCGCGTCGCAGTACTATCTGAAACTGCTGGCGGAAATGTCGCGTATGCTCCGTCGCAACGACTTCGATCTTAAACTTTTCGACTACGCCGACGCGCTCAACAGAAACGCCGATTGCGACGCGTACATCACGCTCGCGCTGTCCGAAAAAGAGTTCCGCGCGTTTGCGGATACCAAGTACGTACCCGTCGTCGCGGTGGACAGCATATTCGACGATCCGCTTTTCTTCCGCATCAACGACGACTTCGACAGCTTGAATAAATCCGCCGCCTCGGAGTTCGGCACCCCCGCTACCCTTCTCACTTTCGGTCTGCCCGAAGAAGTGATAGGCGACGCGCGACGCGCGTTCAAAGACGTCAAAGTAATTTCCGCTCTGTCCGACCTGAACGATCTCGACGACGGCGTGCCGTACGTGACCGTGTCCGGTCCGATATACGACAGCGTGTCTGCGAGCGACCGACGTATCAAACTTGAAAACGCGTCGTTCGCGCTCAAGGCATCGGCAGTAGTGCAAGCGGTGCGGCTTGCCATAAACAGCACGCACGGCGAAGTCGGCAATCACGATATGCGGGTTTAAATGTACGATATTGCTATAACCGTCGAGTACGATATTTCCATAACCGTCGAGCGGGACTCGAACTCCACGGGTTCGAATCCCGCCTGACTTGGGGAAAGTGCTTATCGGTATGCGTCTTGCGGTACGCATACCGCTAGGAGGTTAACATATTACGCTACTTTTGTAGCGACGACATTGGTGATCGCTCCGTCCGCGTCGATCGTGAAATCGAACTTATACGTGCCCGAGGTCTCGCAAGTGAGGTTGCCCGTGCCCGTTATGCCTTCGCAACCGGTATAGAAATCGTTGGCTGCGTTCGCCCAGCCCGTTTGCGTGCCGTTTCTTTCCGCTCTGAACCCGAACGATTTGCCGCTGCCCGCTTCGAGCTCGATGGTGACAGAACCGGTAAGCGCGGCGGCGTCGGTCTTTATCTCGCATTTTTCCGTGCTCATCGCCCAATCGCTGCCGCTGCCCATCCAAAGCCCGACGGTGTACGTTACGGTGTCGTTGACGCCTTCTACGTATACGAGCATGGTCGCGGGATCGACGTAAATGGTGAACGTGTCGTTAGCAAGCGCGGTAAAGTTCCAAGCGTCCGCGTCTATCTGATTGGACATGAGTTTCTTGTTTGCGTACTTGGTGTTGAGCCCGAATACTTCGGTCATTTCCTCGTCGCCTTTGGCTGCAACCGTTACGGCAAACTGTTCGTCTTTTTTAAGCTCGATCTCAAGCTTGTAAAGTCCGCTCGCCTCGTCCTTGGTCATGGGATAACGCTCTTCCCAAGAAGTATCGTTGTTCATATTGCCCTTTACATAGAAATCGTATTCGGGCAAAGTTTCTGCGGTCTTCTTGGCGGAAAGCGTGCGCTCGTCGCCGTCTTCCGTTATGGTAAACTCGTAAGTTCCCACGCCGCTCGCGATCTTGAAGTTGGCGCCGCCCGCGGGCAGAGTTATAGCCGCGGCGGTATCGGCGTCCGTCGCAAGCGCCATGCTCGTACCGTTCAAATTCGCAATATCGCCCGTCGTGTCGCCGCGCACCGTCGCAAGGAACATGAAGTCGTCGTCCGCTTTCATGCCTATAGATAGCGTGTAAACGGAGTTATCCTCGGTGGAGAACTGCGTATACGGTACCAGCATATTCTGCCATGCGGTGATGTCTTTGCCTTTTATGTAATAATCGAACTCGGCCGCGAGCTCGGGCGCATCGCCGTTCCTTTCGTAATCGACTTCGGTCAGTTTGCCGTCCTTATCCACGTACAGGCTGAACGTGTAGTTGCCCGACACAGCGCACTGTATATCGTTTGTCTTGGCAGAAGCGCCGAGACCGCCGCCGCTGACAAACTTGGCGGCGTCGCCCGTAGCCGTCTGCTTTTCGGGCGTGAGATAGCCGAAGCCTATCTGACCGTCCCACCCGTCCTCGGTATTGATTATCTGGAATTTATCGCCCGCGTAAAAATCGGCAGTCACCGTGAACAGGTTACCCTGCGTGCTGCTTTTTGCGAGCAAGTTCTTTTGCGGTATCTCGTCGGGATCGATGTGGTCTTTGCCCCACCAGCCCACTTCTTTAAACAGATCGGTATACAGCGAAGTACCGACGATAAACCATTTATGATCGTCCGCCTCTTGAGAACGGAATCCGGCAAATACCGACGTGTCCTCGTAAAGCTCGGTGTCAAAGTTGAACGCCACCGAATACGACGGAGTGCCGCACCAGCGCACAAAGTCGTACCCGCTCTTGGACGGATCGGTCGCGGGACGCACCGCCTTCTCGCCCGATTCTATCTTCTGCGTCGAGAGCACGGTATTCCCGTCGTAAAACGTTACCGTTATCTTATCGTCTTCGGGGGAGGGCTTGGGATCGCCCTTGTCGTTACCGCAGGCAGCGAGCGCGCCGACGCCGAGCGCTAATACCGCAACGGTCGCGGCTATTTTCGTAAGCTTTTTCATCATTACCTCCATTATTGTTTAAGCGTTTCGGGACTGCGTAAATTTGCCCCGACATATTTACTTAAACGTTTAACTACATTATACACTTAATTAAACGGTTGTCAATAGGTTTTTAAAAATTTACCTAAAAAATTTTTTACAGTTCGCAAAACGCTATCCCGCATGCCAAGGTCGTGAATGTCGTGCAACACCGCAACGCATGCCTAGGTCATGCAAGTCGCGCGAAGCGATCCGACAAATAAACGTTTATCGTCCGTCACGAAAAACGCCGCGCGCAGTTTGTCCCTTTATTCGCTTGACAAGTGCGATATAAACGGATAAACTCGTGTAGTCTGATTTACGGCAGCGCGAGAACGGCGCAAAGCAAGCCATATAAGAAGGTAGACGAGTATCGAATATAACGCTATCGCGAAAAGCTATTTTATAGAGCATTTAAACATATCGGCAAAACAGTTATGACACACATTCAATTAAGCGATCATTTCAATTATAAAAAACTATTGCGCTTCGTAGCGTCGCCCATTTTGATGATGGTGTTCACTTCCGTTTACGGCGTAGTGGACGGTTTTTTCATTTCCAATTATACGGGCAAAACGCCGTTTGCCGCCGTCAATCTTATTTATCCGTTTTTAATGATATTGGGCTCGGTCGGCTTTATGCTTGGCACGGGCGGAGCGGCTGTAGTGTCCAAACTGCTCGGTGAGGGCGATCGGGAAAACGCCGATAAATATTTTTCGCTATTCGTTTACGCGACTATCGTCAGCGGCGTTATCTTTGCGGCTGTCGGAGAAGCGATAGTCCCGTTCGTCGCAAAGTGGTTCAAAGCTACGGACGACATGCTGCCGCACTGTGTTCTTTACGGGCGCATCATACTCGCGACCATGCCCTGCTTCATGCTGCAAAACGTGTTTCAGGCGTTTTTTTCGACCGCCGAAAAACCCACGCTCGGGTTTATAATAACGGTGTTCGCGGGCTGCGCGAATATCGCGCTCGACGGGATATTGGTCGGCGCTTTGGATATGGGCGTATCGGGCGCGGCGATCGCCACCGGCATAAGCCAGATAATAGGCGCTATATTACCGCTCGCCTACTTTTTTTCGCGTAATTCGGGTTTACTGCGGTTGGGCAGAGCAAGATGGAATTTCAGAGTTCTCGTCAAAGCCTGCTCCAACGGGCTGTCGGAGTTTGTCAGCAACGTTTCGGCTTCGGTGGTCAGTATCGTATTCAATTTCCAGCTCATGCGGCTTGTAGGCGAAAACGGCGTGTCGGCTTACGGCGTCATGATGTACGTCAACTTCATATATGTAGCGATATTCATAGGCTATGCGATAGGCACCGCACCGATAATCGGATATAATTACGGCGCGCAAAACCACGACGAGCTTAAAAACATATTCAAGAAGAGCATGGTCTTGATGGGCATTATAGGCATAATAATGACGGGACTTGCGCTCGGTCTTGCCTACCCCATTTCCAAAATGTACGTCGGCTACGACGCCGAGCTCTTGGACATGACGACTAACGCGTTTTATATATTCGCGTTCTCTTTCGTGTTCTCGGGTTATTCGATATTCTCGTCGTCAATGTTTACGGCTTTCGGCAACGGCGTGATATCCGCAGTCATATCGTTTTTGCGCACTCTCGTATTCCAGTTAGCAACGGTCATGGTCCTGCCGATATTTTTCGGTGTCACGGGCGTATGGGTGTCCATGCTCGTGGCGGAGGTATTGGCGACCGCAGTCGCCGTCGCGCTTTGCATAGCGAAACGAAACAGATACAGCTACGCCTGACCGATATCGTAAAACGGCGTTTCGTCCTTTGTTCTGAACTCGTGTTTTTCGTAATAGCCGATGAGCGCTCCGCTCTCGTCGCGAAGCGCTATCATATAAACGTCCTTATCTTTCGAGCGGCTGTAATACGTATGGACTTTGTTGTTGTAGCGCGAACGCGAAAACCATTCGACTACCTTTTTTATCGCCTCGCATGAGCGCGGGCTGTGGCAGTCCAATAGCGACCGCCCCACGAGCTCTTTGCCGCCGCGATCGGAATACGCCGATACGGCGGCGGGGTTCATGTATATTATAGTATGAGCGGTATCGCAAACGACGACGGGCGCGCCGTCTTGGTCGACGATACTCTTGAAATATGTATCGAGTGCCTGCATTTTTATCCTCGCTCGTTGATATTTGCGCCCGCCGACGCGCGGCGTGCCGATAAACGAATTATATCATATTTATACCGCTTTTGCAAGGACGAAGCCGTCGTTAAACGAGCATTATTTCATAAACAAAGAAAAATAAACAGACTTGCGGTCATTTACTGCAAGCCCCTATTTTATATATTTTTTTGCGAACGCATCAGTTTTAAAAAATCTCTTTGTATCGGACCGTTGTCCTTTTTGTAATAAACTCCGAAAGATAACGGTGCGGCGTCCTTTATGGGAATAATTCTATACTGCGCGGCGTCTTTGGGTAAGAATATTTCGGGAATGACCAACACTCCCAAACCCGATTCGGCAAGCACCAAAGCGCTCTCCACTGTTTCGCTTAAAAACATTTCCTGCAACGTCTTTCCGCTTTTAAGCCGATGCAACAAGGTAAACAGTTCTGTGTTGGTGGCTGCCTGACGGTAAAATATCAATGCAAAGCGCCGCAAATCGTCAAACGTTATTTCTCGATACTCGGACGCCGCATGCGTTTTGTCGCATACGCATACCAACGGCGTTTTATAAAGTTCGGTATAAACGGTACTGTTAGATACAGGAATATTCTCTTTTAACGCGAGCGCCGCGTCTATAGAATTTTCTTCGATACCTTTTATGATCTGCGGTGTCGAAAATATATTCAAAATGGGATGCAATTTCGGATATTCGGACGAAAGCCTATACAAAACATTGGGCAATAGCTTCATCGTAGTGTGATTAAGACAGGCTATATGAAAAGGCACTACGTCTTTCTTATTTTTATCTATAAACTTATTTTTGAGATTTTGAAAATGGATAAATATCGCTTTCGCTTCGGATAAAAACAATTCCCCGTCATAAGTCAAAGATACATTACGCGGCGATCGGTTAAATAATTTAGTATTGAGTTCATTTTCAAGTGATTGTATTTGATGAGAAACGGCAGGCTGCGTTACATTCAGATTTTCCGCGGCTTTCGCAAAATTGAGAAAGTCCGCAACGGCTAAAAAACATTCTATCTGAAAACTGTTCATTATGCTTCCGTCCTTGATCAATAAAAATCTTTTATTGATTATAATAAACATTTATTTCAGTGTCAAGTTAAATTTCGATATAATGAACTGTGACAGGTATCTAATAAGGAGTACACTATGATAAGAAAACTGCTGAAAAGTCTAAGGGAATTCAAAAAGCCGTCCGTAAAATGCATGATCCTCGTGGCGCTGGAAGTCGTTATGGAAACTATCATTCCGTTTCTTACGGTCAGCATAATCGACGACGGTATTTACGGCGGCAATATGAACGTAATTTTGAAATTGGGCTTAATCATGCTCGGTTGCATTATTGTCGGCGTTATATCGGGGATCGGCGCAGGCGCTCACGCGGCAAACGCCTCCGCGGGGCTTGCCTGTAATTTGCGCGGGGACTTATACTCGCACATACAAAAGTTTTCATTCTCGAATATAGATAAATTTTCGTCCGCAGGACTTGTAACAAGACTGACTACGGATATCACAAACGTACAAACGGCGTATATGATGAGCATACGCGGCGCGCTCCGCGCACCGTTGACGTTGATATTTTCGCTCATTATGTCTTTTACTATCAGTTGGAAGCTTGCCCTGATTTTTCTCGCGGCAATACCCGTACTCGGCGGCGGACTGTTTCTTTTGATTTATAAAGCGCGCCCGCTTTTTACAAAGGTCTTCAAAACATACGACAACCTGAACGGCGTCGTTCAGGAGAATGTAAGCGGGATACGCGTGGTAAAATCTTTTGTTCGTGAAGAACACGAAAAATCGAAGTTCGGTAAAATATCCGAAAGACTCTATAAAAGATTTACCAAAGCGGAAGGCTATATGTCTTTAACGTCGCCGCTGATGCAGTTTGTAATGTATTTATGTTTGATCGTAGTGTTTTGGTTGGGCGCGCGAATGATAGTACTGTCCGGCAACGTGGAACTGACCACGGGCAAACTGACCAGCTTGATAACGTACGCCATGTCCATACTGACGAGTCTTATGACTTTATCGATGTTGATCGTCATGATCACGATCGCTCAAAGCTCGGGAAAACGCATCGTCGAAGTACTTAATGAAGAAAGCACACTGCTAAATCCCGCCAATCCCGTTACGGAAGTAAAAGACGGCTCCGTCAAATTCGATAACGTCGATTTCAGCTATTGCGGCGACGAAACAAAACTGAGTCTGAAACAGATCGATTTAGAAATCCCGTCGGGCTCTGTAGTCGGGATTATAGGCGGTACGGGAACGGGCAAATCGTCGCTTGTTTCATTGATCCCACGCCTTTACGATGCAACGCAAGGCAGCGTTTACGTCGGCGGCGTCAACGTCAAAGATTACGATATAGAAACATTGCGTAATAACGTAGCTATGGTCTTACAGAAAAACGAATTGTTTTCGGGCACTATAAAAGATAACTTGCGTTGGGGCGATGAAAGCGCTACCGACGAACAGTTGATACACGCCTGCCGTCTTGCGCAAGCCGACGAGTTTATCGCCGCTCTGCCGAACGGTTACGATACATATATCGAACAAGGCGGAACGAATGTATCGGGCGGTCAGAAACAAAGGCTCTGTATTGCGCGAGCTTTGTTAAAGAAGCCGAAAATACTTATTCTCGACGATTCGACCTCTGCCGTAGATACCAAGACGGACACTCTTATACGAAAAGCGTTCCGCGATGAAATACCGAATACGACCAAGTTTATCGTAGCTCAACGCATTTCGTCCATAGAAGATGCCGACTCGATTATTGTAATGGACGGCATGAAAATAGACGCGATCGGAACTCACGATCAATTATTAAAAACTAACAAGATCTACCGAGAAGTGTTTGAATCGCAACAAAAAGGAGGTAAAAATAATGGCTAAGAGATACGACGGCGCAACCGTGAAACGCCTCCTGAAATATATAGTCGGACATTCTAAGGTGCTTTTTATCATATCGTGCATTTGTATTCTTATCTCTACCGCCGCAAGCGTTGTCGGTATGATGTTTACGCAAGTTCTTATAGACGAGTACATCGCTCCCCTGTTATTGGCAGCTGTCCCCGTTTTTACCGAGCTGGCAATATTCTTATGCGTTGTAGGCTGCGTGTATTTAATAGGCGCATTGAGTACGCTTGTTTATACGCGCTTAATGGTCAAAGTATCTCAGCGCTGTTTAAAATCCATACGCGACGATATGTTCGATCACATGCAAAGTTTGCCGATACGCTTTTTCGACGCGCACACGCATGGCGATATCATGAGCTATTACACGAACGACACCGATACTCTGCGGCAGTTTATTTCTCAAGCATTGCCTCAATTATTTTCAAGTATAGTTACGGTTTTAGGTTGCCTTATCGTGATGTTTTATTACAGCCCGTTGCTTACGTCGATAGTTATTGCAATGACGATCGCCATCGTGATAGTTACAAAAAAGATCGGCGGAAAAAGCACTGCGTTTTTTGTTAAGCAACAGCGCTCTATAGGTAATATCAACGGCTATATCGAGGAAATGCTAAACGGACAAAAGGTAGTAAAGGTTTTTTGCCGCGAAAAAAAGTCCGAAGAAGTGTTTGCACAAAAGAACAAACAGCTATATAGCGATTCGCGGCAAGCTCATAAATTTTCAAACATCTTAATGCCGATATTGGGACAGATCGGGCACTTGCAATACATTACGCTCGCTTTGGTAGGCGGCATTATGGTCATAACCGGATTCGGCTCGCTAACGGCAGGTATAGTCGTTGCGTTCCTCGCCCTTTCAAAATCTTTCTCGATGCCGATACAGCAAATATCCAACCAAATAAGCATGGTTTCAATGGCGCTTGCGGGCGCGGACAGAATCTTTAAGTTGATAGACGAAAGCCCCGAAGCCGACGACGGATATGTTACGCTTGTAAACGCGAAAGAGCAAGACGGTAATCTTATCGAATGTGCGGAAAGAACGGGCGTTTACGCTTGGAAGCATCCCCATCACGACGGAACCGTTACCTATACAAAATTGCTCGGCGATATAAGAATGGTCGATATGGACTTCGGGTATGTTCCCGAAAAAACAGTATTGCACGGTATAACGCTGTTCGCCGAACCGGGACAAAAGATTGCATTCGTCGGCGCAACGGGCGCAGGCAAAACCACTATCACTAACTTGCTCAACCGCTTTTACGATATAGCCGACGGTAAAATACGTTACGACGGCATCAATATCAATAAGATAAAAAAATCCGATTTGCGCCGTTCTCTCGGCATAGTGTTGCAAGATACGTATTTGTTTACCGGAACGATCATGGACAATATCCGTTACGGCAAGCTCGACGCTACGGACGAAGAATGTATCGCGGCGGCAAAACTATCCAACGCGGACGAATTTATCAGCCGATTGCCAGACGGTTACAATACGATGTTGACGGGCGCGGGAGCGGGGTTAAGTCAAGGACAGAGGCAGTTGCTCGCGATTGCGCGTGCCGCCGTCGCAGATCCGCCCGCTATGATTTTGGACGAAGCCACTTCTTCTATTGACACAAGAACGGAAAAACTCGTTCAAAGCGGAATGGACAAACTTATGAAAGGCAGAACGACGTTCGTTATCGCGCACAGACTTTCCACCATTCAAAACTCCGACGTAATAATGGTACTTGATCATGGCAGGATCATCGAACGCGGAAATCACGACAGTCTGATAGCAAAGCGCGGAACGTATTATCAGCTGTATACGGGCGCGTTCGAATTGGAATAAACCAATTTTACGCGTTTTCCGCCGCCAATCAAATTTTATTGTTTTACGATAAGCGCGGCGCACCAAAAGAGCCCGCCGCGGATTCGCGGCGAGCTTTCAGAGCAAGCGGTTAGCGAACTGTGCGACGAAAGTCTTTTCATCAAATGATATGTTGTAATCTTTTTCCTATTGTGTGTTAATTGATCCCATCCCCGTCGCACTCTCATTCTAGGATCACACCACAACAAAAGGCAGAGAAGTACGGATTGTGCACTTTTAAGTGCGAGCGCGACGGGAGTTTACGTAGACGTAAATGACCGAGCGCGAGACACGAAAAAGGCAGGTCGTTGACCTGCCTTTTTACGTGGTGCACCGCAAGGCGATAAAAAAGAACATAGTAATATTGCAAGTGAATAGGCTTGAATACTATTGCCAAGTGGAATTGCCGCTATCGGACTATAAACTATACGGAAAACAGTTAGTCGCGAGGAGTTGACGGCTCGTCGGTTTTCTTTTCGGCAAGGGCTGTCATTGCGCTTTTGTAAATGCGCTTTGACAGTCTTTTTGCTTGTTCGTTATCGGGCGGCAATTCCGCATAGATATTTTTACTATTGTCGTTAAAGTAAATGACGGTAATGCCGCTCGGTATTTTACTCATAATAATGCTCCCTAAATTTCCCCACCCATACCCACCCAGCAGGGTACTTTATAAATTCTAAATTCTTGCGACTTGCGACGCAGTGCCATAAGGGTAATAGTAACCTTATGGCATACGGGGCGGCTGTCGCCGCCCCTCGTATTGCCTTATTTATGTTACACGTTACGGGGTGGCGTAGGTAATACTATACGCCACCCATTATATTGATTTTATGTTCCGCGTTCCGTAGTGCCAATAAGGTAACAGTAGCGAAAAACGCTAAATCTGTTACAGTGTTACAGGGTGAATATAAAGAATTATATAGTAATTCATTATGCGTCATAGATATTTCCTTAAATGTTTGTATACCGTTTTCATTTGTTGCGACACAGCCGAGTGCGACAAGCCTTGCTCTCTTGCTATCGCGCGCAAAGACATTTCTTGATAAAATGCTTTATGTATAAGTTTTCGCCGTTTGACCGTCAGTCTTGACATTGCTTTATGTACGCTTGCAACGGTTTCGTTTCGTATGCAAACGTCAAGAGGGTTTTCGATGCGCTTGTCCTCGAAGTCAATTCCCATTTCGGTAAAATAACTTAAAGAAACATTATGCTTTGCCTCTCGCCAATGTAGCCGCTTTTCTTGTTGCAATAAATATAAATGCACTTCGTAAATATCGTCCGTAACCTCGACTACGCTTGTCGTGCCGTCGCAAAATTTGTATTGAATTATATTCATTAAAATACCTCTACCTATAAGAAGAAAGGCGGGCGTTTGGTAAGGTTTTTTAATGAAAAAATAAAACGCCCGACAAATGTTTGAATTGAATCAAATATTTGTCGGGCATTTACTCTGTCGCAGAGAGTTATTGCCTCTTTAACAAATGTCAGTTATAAACGGTGTGCGTAATATAACCCTATATCTTTGAGTAATACGCAGTTCGTTATGAGGTATTGAAAAATAAAAAAAGAATTGAGTGTTGCATATTCGCTCCCGAAAATAAACTTTATGTTTTACTTTCGTACACTCAATTCTTTTATCTGATATTAAGTTTTTTGTTTATTATGTTTTATCTGCTAAAATCTTTTGAATTATAATTTTGCCGTCCTTGATCTCGATAAGCATTTTTACCTTGCATTTCGGACAGTAAATTTCTATTTCCGAGCCGTCGCTTGCCTTTAATAATTTATACCCGCAGTCGTGGCATACCGTGTAATATGTCATTTTACAACCTCTATGTAGTCAGATAGGTTGCGGCGCAGTCCTAAATTATTTCCGTATTCGTCCACATAACCAAGTCGCAAAATCATTTGTATGGGAGCGGTTACGCCTAAATCGTTTTGAATTGAATTTGAAAACGGTTGCGTTTCAAGCGCGGCGGAAAGCGGTTGCACGGCTATATTATTTTCGGCACAGTCAAACCAAAATGCTTGTGTAGTTCTGCCCGTATTGATAAGTTCGGGAAAAGTGTTTCCACCCGTTATAATAGCAAATGCGCCGCAATTATTTACTTGCTTTTTGGCGGTGTCTATGCCTTGTTGCGCAAATTTATCGCCTTTTGCACTTTCGCGTGAGGTAGTCCAATAATAAAAAGTTTTTACTATTCCTTTTAAGCCTATCATTTCGGCAGTGATACCGTCTAATTTTTCGCTTGCCTCTTTATCGGAAAACCGCAACCACTCGGCTAATTCATTACGATAGTTTTGGTCGGCAGATTGCAGCGTTACCGCGTCGAGCGTTGCTTGTTTCAAATATGCAAAATTTTCCTCGCCGTTCTGATAGATATGCAAACCGTTATATTTTGCAAGAAAAGCGTTTGCAGTAGTATCTTTTATTTTTTTGGTGGAATAGGCAGATTTGTCGGTATGGCGTTTGTCAATTAAATTCAGTTTATCTTTATTCACGATAGACTGAACTTTACTGTATGTTAATTCGACGGTGTTTTCATTGCATATAATTTGCGTTTCATACCCGTAGGCACTAAATGCCGTATTCATTGTTTCTATGTAACAGCCAAGCGATATATAAGCCTCGCGTTTTTTCGCATCAACAACGGCAAGCGTTCTTTTATCGTCAACCGCTATTTGCAACTTGTTTTCGTCGGGGTGCAATTTTACTGTCCAAGCCTGTGAATTATGCGAGTTTGCAGAGATAGAAGAATACCACAAAATATCTTGTATTTCCTCGCTTACACCTTCGAGGTAACGCGACGGGCTGACTTTTAACCGCTTACCCATAACAGCCGCAGTAATCAATACGGCGGATAAAGCGATAATAACCGCACCTAAAATTGAAAACACAGTAATCATAATTTTCTTTTTCCTTGTCATTGTTTTTTCCTCATTTCAAAGAGAGTAACAGCCTTTCAAAGCAAAAGCCGCTAAAATCGTTTTCGTTCAATTTAAGTATTTTTATATAGTCCTTTTTCAATAAGGACATTCTGATAATGCCAGATATAGAACTCCACAGATAAAGAATAACGGCGGCGTTTTCAAGGTCGCTATTTATGATATTTTCGTCTTTACCTTTTTGAATAAGTTGCTCGATAGTGCCGGTTAATTCTTCGCCGCGCACGTATAATTCTTTATAGATTTTAGGGGTGTCCGAATTAGATATATCGACATTTATTTTTCCGATTAAGCCCTCGAAATAAAGAGGATAGCGAACGGCAAGCCGAAAAACAAACTCACATATTTTTTTATAGGTATCTATAAACGGCAATTCTTTGGCGGCAATAGAATTTACTTGCTTTGTAATTTTTTGCATAAAATCCAAAACAAGTGCAAAATAGACCTCATTTTTATCTTTGAAATAGCCGTATAAAGTAGGCTTGCTATAACCCGCTTCAACGGCTATCATATCCATAGTTGTTTTTTCAATGCCGTTTTGCGTAAATAGTTTATCTGCCGCTTCGAGTATGTTTTTACGGTTAAATGAAATAGTCCTTTCCGTGCGTGTATTCATAAGCAAATCTCCTTGACTTTTTACTAACAGTTAAATTATAATACTTATAGTAAAGTTTGTCAAGAGGTTTTAAGAAATTGCCGAAACACATTGACAGTCTTTCGCGGGAGTCGCGGCGACCTTTGCGCTTTCAGCACAAGCGGTTAGCGAACTTGTGCCCGAACTTCGTTATCGGTTTATTCGGTTTAATGTTCTATATAGCGTTTTAATTGCTCGGTCTATTCGTCGGGCGCATCACTCTTAACGAATGCACCACGACAAAAGCCACTGCAAAGCAGTGGCTTTTGTCGTGGTGCACCCAAAGAGACTCGAACTCCCAACCTTCTGGTCCGTAGCCAGACGCTCTATCCAATTGCGCTATGAGTGCATATTTTTATGTTGTGTGACGTACGTTGCTTTTGCGCTGAAGCGCAGTCCGCAGCAGACGCTGACAATTGCGCTATGAGTGCATATTTTATGTTGTTTAACGCACGTTGCTTTTGCGCGGAATAAATTCCCACTACCTCAAAAGCAATGGTATTATACACCGCTTAAAGATGTTTGTCAAGCAAATTGAGCGATTAAAGAATTTTGAATTTCAGTCGGAGCGCGGTAAGTTATGCCGCGCTCCGATATTTTTCAGCCTTGCAGTCCTCTCGACTGTCTGTCCATATCCTCGACTACTATATCGAAGATCTCGCCGAGCGACGCGCAATAACGAAGAACGTCCCACGGCTCGTTGGTGTGGAAATGGATCTTTATGAGTTCGCTGTCGCCCACCGCTATCAGGCAGTCGCCTTTGAAGTTGGCTGTAAAGTATTCGCGTATCTTATCCTCGTCGAGGTCTTTGCCCTCTATCAAAAGCTGCGTATCGTAACGAAATTCGGTAGGATTCTCTTCAGACATGATTTTGCCTCCTCGCTTTGTTTGTTGCATTATACCCTACTCGTTCTCGTCAAGTCAAGCGTTTAACGCAAAATCGGCAGAATGACAGCGCTTACATTCTTATATTGTTTTTATATAAAAAACATAAATATTTTTATACGCGATTTACTATCGATTGACAATAATCCGCGACGGTGCTAAAATTTTTACAAACTCTTTCCCCGTTCGAGGCGAAGCATGAAAAACGACAAACATCAAAACACCGACGCATTAAGCGACGGGAACAGCGCCGCCGACACGGACGCTTCTGAACACGATGCGGAGATAAACGCCGCGGAGCAAGCTCCCATAGATCAAAGCGCCGCCGCCGAGACCAATCGCGCTCCTGCCGAAACCGCGGAATGCGCCGAGCCTGCGCCGACCGAAAAGAAGCGGCGCACGGCGAAAGAGGTCGTCAAGTATTACGCGCACCGATATTTTATCGAAGCGTTTACGGGCATGGCGCTCGGGCTGTTCTGCACGCTCATAATCGGCACTATTATCGGAGAGATTGGGTTTCTTATCAATAAAGCCGATAAAAACGCGTTCGGCGATATACTCTCTTACATAGGCACTATCGCCAAGTCGCTCATGGGCGCGGGCATCGGCGTGGGCATTGCGCACAGTCTCAAGTCCAAAAAGCTGACCTCATTCTCCGCCGCCGTCGCCGGCACGGTCGGCGCGAACATTACCAATATTTTCGCGCTGTCGGGCATTCATATTTACGGCGCGTCCGCCAATCCCGCGATAGGCGTGGGCGATCCCGTCGGCGCGTTCATTGCCGCGGTGTTCGCCATTGAGATAGCCAATCTCGTCGAGGGCAAAACGCCCGTCGACATAATAGTCGTTCCGCTCGTCGCTATTTTCGCGGGCACGCTCGGCGCGATTGCGCTCGGGATTCCGTTCGGGATACTGTTCGCGCTTTTGGGCTACGGCGTGTCGCTCGCTATCGGTTGGGAGCCGGTGTCGTTCGGCATACTCGTTGCTGTCGTTATGGGCTTACTCTTGACGCTTCCCACGTCGAGCGCAGCGTTCGGCGTTATGATATTCAATTCGGCGCTCATAGCCGATTCGCCCGAGCTTATTTATAACGCGCAGATAGGCGCGGCGGCGGCTTGTGCTGGGTGCTGCGCGCACATGGTCGGGTTTGCCGTAGCGAGCTTTCGCGAGAACCGTTGGGGCGGGCTCGTTTCGCAGGGCATCGGCACGAGCATGCTGCAAATACCCAATCTCGGCAAGAACCCCAAGATACTCTTGCCCGCGGTCGCGGCTTCCGCCGTTGCGGGACCGCTCGCGTCCGCGGCGTTCAGGATAACGTGCGACGCGACGGGCTCGGGGATGGGCACGGCGGGGCTCGTCGGGGTCATTCAGACTTTTATCACTTCGCTCGAAAGCGGTATAGCTTGGTGGTATATCCTTATAGCTGTGCTCGTTTGCTATATCCTCGTTCCCGCCGTAATTGCGCTCGGCGTTTCCGAGCTCATGCGCAAAAAGAAATGGATCAAGCTCGGCGACATGAAAATTTGATTTTTAATTGCCGTATATTTACTGCCGTTATTATTGTAGGTTGCACTCGGCTAGTTTCGGTACGATAGAAATATCTCGACGCTACTGCTTCATTCGCTTCGTTGAACATGCATATTTGTTGTGGGTTGCACTCGGCTAGTTTCGGTACGATAGAAATATCTCGACGCTATTGCTTCATTCGTTTCGGTAAACGTGCATATTTGTTGTGGGTTACACTCGGATAGTTTTATTGCATTTAAAAACATCTCGACGCATCGATATGTGTCGAGATATTTTTGGGTTATGGCGACGATTGATTATGCACTACCACTATGCGGCGGTTCGCCTGGATTCTTCGCCTGCGGCTCAGAATGACAAGCCAAAAGCTTGGCGTCTATCGTGTGTGGGCGCGCGTAATCGGTTTTACTATACACCCGAATAATTGCAAAATAGAATATCCTATGATATGAATCCTGTCATCCTGAGGCAACGCCGAAGGATCAAGGGCGTAAGCCCGCAAGCCTTACGCTTGGCGTCTGTCGTGTGTGGGCGCGCATAATCGGTTTTACTATACACCCGAATAATTGCAAAACAGAATATCCTATGATATGACTCCTGTCATCCTGAGGCAACGCCGAAGGATCTAGGGCGTAAGCCCGCATGGTTGTTGTAACGTTTGTTTGGCGTGACAACTATGCGGCGGTTCGCCTGGATTCTTCGCCTGCGGCTCAGAATGACAATAGGACGATAAATGTCGTTCAAACAATCGTAGGGCGGGCAGACTCTTGCCCGCCGCTGTATTTTGTAATGGTTTTATTCGGGTGACGCACAAAACAAACCATCCAAGCAAACACACGACAGAAATCCAAGCTGTGCTTGGCGGAGCGCCGAGGTCGTCGCTCCCTACGAAATAGGGACAAGCACCGCATTTATTCGGGCGAAGCGTAAATACCTATCACCCATGCAAACACACGACAGGCGTCAAACATTTGGTTTGCACACGACAGAAATCCAAGCTATGCTTGGCTAGGCGCCGCGGATTGATTCGATCTCGCCGAAATCGATCTCGGTCACGTCGTCTTTTATGTAGATATCGAGTTCCTCGTCGATCGTAGCGTCGGTTATTTTCTGCGCGGGCATGATCAGGTATTTCGCCTCGCCCTCCGCCAAAACGTTATTGTCCTCGTCCATGATCCAGCACTTGGCGGAGTACGCGCGCGACAGGCGTTTGGTGTATATGCCTCTGCCTTTAAGCGGCGCGTCGTAGGGCACGGGCTTGCGGTACTTGACGTTAATGTCCATGGTCACTGCGATCTGGTCGGGATGGTCCGTCCATAGCACGCGCCCCGCGAGCTCGTCTATCATTGTCGCGAGCATGCCGCCGTGCACTCGCCCGGGATAACTCTGGTGCTCGGGTCTGAACGTGAACAGCCCGCCGATCGAGCCGTCTTCCATATTGTAAAACTGCCCTTTTACGCCAAGGTCGTTGTTCATGCCGCATATAATGCACATGTGCGAATTGTTCTGTTTGGATAATACTTTCATTATTCACCTTCCGTGTTCGTATGACGTTATTATACTCCATTCATGCTTGACTTGTCAACCTACTTCTTTTGAAAAAGAAGTAGGCAAGAAAACTTTAAACGAGTATATGCTACCTTTTGTTTTACTCTTACGCTATGTCTATATCCGCTCTTAAAACGCTTTTACTTCTTTTGAAAAAGAAGTAAGCAAGAAAACTTTGAGCGGTGGCATGCCTTTCTTGATTACTCCGCCGCCTAACAGATTTTACTTCTTCAAAATAGCGAGCAAAAAAACTTTGAGCGCGGGTATGCCTTTCTTGATTGCTCCGCCGCCTGCCTAAGCGTTTGACAAACACATGGATTTTTTATATACTATTTGAAACCAATCCATTGATGAAGGACGGCAATGAAAGTAAAAGGCGCAACAGCAATATGCAAATGCCTTATAGAGCAAGGCGCGACCACTGTGTTCGGCTATCCCGGCGGGCAGATAATCGACCTGTTCGACGCGCTGTACGCCGAGAAAGAGATCACTCAGATCCTGACCTCGCACGAACAGGGCGCGGCGCACGCCGCAGAAGGCTACGCCAAAGCGACAGGCAAAGTCGGCGTCGTCATCGCGACGTCGGGGCCCGGTGCGACCAATCTCGTCACGGGCATAGCCGACGCTTATCTCGACAGCATTCCGCTTGTTGCCATCACCGGCAACGTGCCCGTTCACCTTTTAGGCAGAGACAGCTTTCAGGAAGTTGACACCGCCGGCATCACGATGCCAATAACCAAGCACAACTTTATAGTCAAGGACGAGAATCAGCTCGTGGACGCGGTGCGCCGCGCGTTTTACATAGCGCGCTCCGACCGTCCCGGACCCGTTCTTATCGACGTACCCAAAAACATTCAGCAAGCGCTCGTCGACTACGAGCCGCTGCCCGTCGCGCCGCCGCACCGTCCGCCCATGCAAGCCGACGTGACCGCCGCGGTCGAACTCATTCAAGCCGCCAAGCGTCCCATGATATATGCGGGCGGCGGTATTCTCGCCTCCGACGCGACAAACGAGCTCATGGCGTTTGCAAAACACATAAAAGCGCCCGTTGCGCTCACCGTCATGGGCTTGACTTCAGTACCGACGGACAGCCCATACTATGCGGGCATGATAGGCATGCACGGGCACTCGACAGTAGCCAAGCTCGTCGAAAAAGCCGATCTCGTGATCGCGGCGGGCGCGAGGTTTTCCGACCGCGTAGCCGGCAATCGCAAAGAGTTCTGCAAGCATGCCAAAATAGTGCATATCGACATCGACGCGGCGGAGATAGACAAAAACGTCAAAGCCGACGCGCATATTCGCGGCGACGTGGGCACGGTGCTCAAGCTCTTGACCCGCGTAGTCGCGCCCAAGCAAAACGACGAAATGCTCGCGTTCTTAGCCGAGCTCAAAAAGACCGATCCGCTCCCGCCCTGCCGCGGCAAGCTTTCGCCGCGGACGATAATCGATTATGTGTCGAACAAAGGTCTCGACGCTGTCGTAGCGACGGACGTCGGTCAACACCAAATGTGGGTAGCGCAGAGCTACAAGTTCAAAACGCCGCGGTCTTTCCTTACGAGCGGGGGCTTGGGCACTATGGGCTTCGGCATGGGCGCGGCGATAGGCGGCGCGCTCGGCACGGGAAAACGCGCGATACTGTTTACGGGCGACGGGTCGTTCCACATGAACATGAACGAGCTGGCGACGGCGACAAGGCTGAATATCCCGCTCACCGTGTTTGTGTTCGACAACCGCACGCTCGGCATGGTTCGGCAATGGCAAACGCTGTTTTACGGCAAGCGCTACTCCTCCACCGACCTCGACGGCAACAAGACCGACTTTGTAAAGATCGCGGAAGCGTTCGGGGCAAAGGGGTACAGACTGACCGACGATAAAGACGCGCCCGATATAATCGACGCCGCGCTTGGCGAGAACGGCGTGACGGTCGTAGACTGTGCGATAGACAAAGACGAGTTCGTACTGCCGATGATCCCGCCGGGCAAAGGCATGAAGGATATTATTACCGCGCTCGACGCGAACAAAAAGGAGAAGGCATGAGCGGCAAACGCCATATTATATCCGCGCTCGTAACAAACGAGAGCGGCGTGCTTACGCGTATTTCGGGACTGTTTGCGAGACGGTGCTACAATATCGACTCGCTCGCGGTCTGCGCCACCGAAGACCCCGAATTTTCGCGCATGACAATAGTTGTGCGCGGCGACGAAAACGACATCAAGCAAATAGTGTTGCAGCTCGGTAAACTGCCCGACTGCCGCATGACTGGCGAAATATCCGACGACGCCGCCGTTATGCGCGAACTGCTGCTCATCAAGGTGAAAGCCAAGCCCGAAGAACGCGCCGAGATCGAAACGGTGTGCCGCACTTACGAAGCCAAAATAGTCGACCTTTCGCCGTCGTCAATAGTCGTCGAACTGACGGGCAAGCCGTCCAAGCTCGACGGGTTTATCGAAGTGCTCAAAAGTTATGGCATACTCGAGCTCTCGCGCACCGGTCTCACCGCGCTCGAGCGCGGCGCGCACATACTCAACGACGAGAGCAACCTCACCGAAACTGTGTAGCATTAAGAACGATTTTCCCCGCATGAGCCTTTGCCGTGCGGGTTTTTCTTATTTTGCACGGTATAATTTTCTAATAAAATTTTAATCTTGATTATATGACCTTTTAATAATCATGAGTTAAAATCTAACCATAAACTGACTTGGAGGTCACAATGAAAAGAGACAGAAAACTAGATCAATTTTTATCCGTAGTGGTAATACTGCTTTACGCAGTCATAATTACCATTAAGTGGATAATGGTATATCAGGACGTGCCGCAGGGCGCGGTGGACGCGGTAAGCATAATCAAGACCATCATACAATGCCTCATGATCCTGGTAGTTTTGTACAATGCGCTCGGTTGGACGAACAGCTTTATAGTCAAGATTGTGTTTATAGCAGTCGCGCTGTTCCTCATTGTGAGCTCCGTACTTGTGTGGGTGCCCGAGATCGGCGAAGCGTTCAACAAATGGAACATTCCCTCGATCTAAAGCGAAATTGACCGAATAACAATAAATTATGCTCTAAAAGGCGTCGATTACCGTATCGGCGCCCTTTTTTTTGCTTTTTCAAATTGACAAACTCAAGATCCGTGTGATAAAATACAGTTGATATATTTAAAAGATACACAAGGAAGTAATCATGTCACAAGAACTCTGTTCAAGCATGGAAAAAGCGCCGCAACGCGCTCTGCTCAAAGCCCTCGGGCTCACCGACGACGAGATCGCAAAGCCGATCATCGCCATCGTTACCGCCAAATCGGAAATAGTGCCCGGGCACATGCATCTCGACCGCATAACGGATGCCGTGAAAGCGGGCGTTTATGCAGGCGGCGCTACGCCCGTAGTTATTCCGGCGATAGGTATTTGCGACGGGCTCGCCATGGGTCACGGCGGTATGAGGTATTCCCTGCCCTCGCGCGAGCTCATAGCCGACAGCGTGGAGTCCATGCTTATAGGACATGCTTTCGACGGCGCGGTATTCGTGCCCAACTGCGACAAGATAGTTCCCGGCATGCTCATGGGCGCGGCGCGCGTCAATATCCCGTCCGTATTCGTTTCGGGCGGACCTATGCTGAGCGGCAAGTATAAAGGTAAAAAAGTCAGTTTCTCGTCGGTGTACGAGGGCATAGGCGCGGTCAAGAAAGGCACAATGAGCCTTTCCGAACTCGACGCTCTGGAAAACTCCGCCTGCCCCGGCTGCGGGAGCTGCTGCGGCATGTACACGGCGAACTCGCTCAACTGCCTCACTGAAGCATTGGGCATGGCGCTTCCGTACAACGGCACGGCGCTCGCGGTGTCGTCCGAGCGTATTCGGCTCGCTAAGCGCACTGGCGAAGCTATATGCCGCCTCGTAAGAGATGCTATAACGCCGCGCATGATACTCACCAAGCGCGCGTTTACCAATGCGCTCACTCTCGACATGGCGCTCGGCGCGTCCACCAACACCATACTTCACCTGTTCGCGATAGCCGCCGAATGCAACGTTGCGCTCGACCTCGATCTCGTTCAGAAAATATCCGATACGACGCCCACACTGTGCAAGCTTTCGCCCTCGTGCGAAACGGATATGGAAGACTTGGGGCTTGCCGGCGGCGTGCCCGCGGTGCTCCACGAGCTCGCGAAAAAGAATCTCATCGACGGCTCGGCACACACCGTTGCCGATCATGCGCTCGCGGAAGACTACGAGCACGCGCACGTGCTCGACGACACAGTCATTCACCGCATAGAATCCCCGCTGTCGCCCGTGGGCGGCATTGCCGTGCTTAAAGGCAATCTCGCGGAAGCGGGCGCGGTGGTCAAGCGTTCCGCAGTCGATAATTCCATGCTCGCTTTCAGCGGCAAAGCCAAGTGCTTCAATCGCGAAGAGGACGCGGTGGCGGCTATATATTCCGGTCGCATCCAAAAGGGCGACGTTATAGTCATTCGCTACGAAGGTCCCGCAGGGGGACCCGGCATGCGCGAAATGCTCTCGCCCACGTCCGCGCTCGTCGGCATGGGGCTCGATAAAGACGTAGCGCTTATAACGGACGGCAGGTTCTCGGGTGCGACGCGCGGCGCGGCTATCGGACACGTCAGCCCCGAAGCGGCGGAGGGCGGCAAGATCGCGCTCGTTGCCGACGGCGATATAATCAAGATAGACATTAGCGCGGGTAGACTCACTCTCGACGTTCCCGCAAAAACGCTGGACGCGCGGCGCAAAAAGCTCCGCCCGCACGATTCTGACGTTTCGGGCTGGCTGTTGCGCTATCAAAACCTCGTCACGTCCGCGGCTACGGGCGCAGTCTTGAAAAAGAAGTTTTGACAAACCAAATGTTGGACGACTGTCGCAAGCCAAAGGCTTGGCGAATGTCGTGTATCGACGCGAAGAGGTACAAACGTCACACCCGACCAAGCGCGCTTGGATTGCTGTCGTGTGTCAGCGCGAAGAGGTACAAACGTCACACCCGACTAAGGGCGCTTGGAATACTGTCGGCTGCCAACGCTAATGACTGATGAGGTATTATAAAATCAAGTATGACGCTTACGCAACAAATTTTATCCCGTCATTATCGCAATAAACCGCTTGTCGCGGGCGAAATGATAATGGCGGACGTAGATCTCGCGCTCGGCAACGATATTACGAGCCCCGTCGCCATAAACGCGTTTAAAGCGGCGGGCGGAGACAAAGTTTTCGACCCCGACAAGATCGCCGTCGTTCTCGACCACTTTGTTCCCAACAAAGATATCGAGAGCGCTAGGCAGTGCGCGTGTTGCAGGGCGTTCGCCGCGGAGCAAAGCATAAAAAACTTCTTTGACGTAGGTCAAATGGGCATCGAGCACGCGCTTCTGCCCGAGAAAGGCTTAGCTCTTCCCGAGATGTTAATCGTCGGCGCGGACTCGCATACGTGCACTTACGGCGCGCTCGGCTGTTTCTCGACGGGCGTGGGTTCTACCGACCTCGCGTACGTGTTTAAAACGGGCAAGCTGTGGTTTCGAGTGCCCGAAGCGATCAAAGTAACGCTCAAAGGCAAGCTCCGCCCCATAGTTTCGGGCAAGGATGTCATACTCGATATTATAGGCAGGATAGGCGTTTCGGGCGCGCGCTACGCTTCGCTCGAGTTCATGGGCGACGTTAGCTCGCTCACCATGGACGACCGCTTCACTGTATGCAATATGGCGATCGAAGCGGGCGCAAAGAACGGGATATTCCCCGTCGACGACATTACGCTCGAATACGTAAAAGTCCGCTCGGACAAAAAATTCGATAAGACCAAAGCCGCCGATCTTTCGGACGCGGTATACGCAAAAGAAATAACCGTCGATCTCGACGCGCTCACCCCCACCGTCGCGCGCCCGCACCTGCCCGAAAACACGGTGACGCTCGACGAGATAGCAAGTGAGCGCATCAAGGTCGATCAGGTCGTTATAGGCTCGTGCACAAACGGCAGGCTGTCCGATCTCGAATCGGCGTACCGCGTGCTCAAGGGCAATAAGGTCGCAAAGGGCGTTCGCGTCATCATTATCCCCGCGACGCAGGACGTATACGTTCGCGCGCTTCGGGCGGGCTATATCGAAGCGTTTATCGAAGCGGGCGCGGTCGTTTCCACGCCCACGTGCGGACCGTGTCTCGGCGGGTACATGGGCATACTTTCGGACAACGAGACGGCGATCGCCACTACCAACCGCAACTTTATCGGGCGCATGGGCGCAAAAACGTCGAGCATATACTTGGCTTCGCCTTATACCGCCGCCCGCGCCGCATTGCTCGGCTATATCGGTTGACGGAGAGCTTATGAAAACGGGAAAAGTATTCAAGTACGGCGATCATATCGATACCGACGCGATAATAGCGGCGCGGTATCTCAATGTGTCCGACTTCGGCGCGCTCAGCACGCACTGCATGGAAGACATCGACGAGAGCTTCGCATCTAACGTCAGACATGGCGACTACATAGTCGCGGGCGAAAACTTCGGTTGCGGGAGCTCGAGAGAGCACGCGCCCGCCGTCATCAAGGCGTGCGGCGTGACCGCCGTAATAGCAAAAAGCTTCGCGCGTATATTCTACCGCAACGCGATAAACATAGGGCTGCCCATTGTGGAGTGCAAGGACGCCGCGGACGCGATACGCGCGGGCGACGAGGTATACGTTGACCTCGCTCACGGCAAAGTCACCGATGCGACGACGGGAGAAACGTTTACTTTCCCGCCCTACCCCAAAGAAATACAAAAAATAATCGATCGCGGCGGACTGCTTAACGACTGACCGCAGACCGAGTTTTACAGGGAGAATAGATCATGGATTTTAACGTAACGTTATTGCCCGGCGACGGCGTGGGTCCCGAGGTCATAGACGCCGCCGTTGCGGTGCTCGGCGCTATCGAGCGCAAGTACGGACATAACTTTCATCTCCACAGCAAAAACATCGGCGGTATCGCCATAGACACCACCGGCGTTCCGCTGCCCGAGGACACGCTCAGCGACTGCAAAGCCGCCGACGCAGTGCTATTGGGCGCGGTAGGCGGACCCAAGTGGGATTCGCTCAAACCCCACCTCCGCCCCGAGCGCGGGCTGCTCACGCTCAGAGCCGAGCTCGGACTGTTTGCCAATATCCGCCCCGCCGTGCTCCACGACGAGCTCGCGCAGTCCTCGCCGCTCCGCGCGGACATAGCCAAGCAGGGCGTGAACATCATGATGGTAAGAGAGCTCACGGGCGGCATATATTTCGGCGACCGCGGCTACCGCGACGGCGCTATGGGTCAGGAAGCGTACGATACCGAAGTATATTCGATCAACGAGATCGAGCGCATAGCCAAGATAGCGTTCGAGCTCGCCATGACGCGCGGCAAGAAAGTCACGAGCGTCGATAAAGCCAACGTGCTCGCCACAAGCAGGCTTTGGCGCGCCACCGTGGAACGCATTGCAGTCGGCTACCCCGAAGTCAAGCTCGAAAGCATGCTCGTAGACAACTGCGCCATGCAGCTCGTCAAGAACCCGTCGCAGTTTGACGTTATACTCACGAGCAATATGTTCGGCGACATTCTGTCGGACGAAGCGGCGGCAGTCACCGGCTCTATCGGCATGCTCCCGTCCAGCTCGCTCGGCGCGGGCGGCGCGGGACTGTACGAGCCCATACACGGCTCGGCGCCCGATATCGCGGGCAAGGACGAAGTAAACCCCATCGCCGCTATCCTCGCCGCGGCAATGATGCTCAGTCAGTCGTTAAAACTGACCAACGAAGCGTGGGCGGTGGAAAACGCCGTACACAAAACGCTCGCAAAAGGCTTGCGCACCAAAGATATAGCGGTCGGCGGCAAGAAAGCCGTTTCGTGCTCGCGCATGACCGAAGAGATAGTGTTCGCCATACTCGATATGTAAGGCGGGAGACAACAAAATTCTAGGTTCGGTTCCGAAAAACCCTTTGGGAACTTAAACCATTCTATATTATCCGCTCCCTGTAAATCCAAACGCTTTACAACAATAACGCGTTTATGGTAAAATATAAACATCATAACAATAAGGAGAACGTGCACAATGTTTGAAAAGATCCAAAAAGAACTCGCCGATTACTTCGAGATCGCGCCCGAAAAAATAACGCCCGACACCGATTTCGCCAACGACCTCAAAGCCGACTCGCTCGCGCTTATGGAGCTCATGTTCAACCTCGAATCGGAAACGGGCAAGACTTTCGACGACGATATCATGGACAGCGTCAAGACCGTAGGCGATCTTGTAACATACCTCGAAAATCACTAAACGAAAAAATAAGGCTTACAAGCAGTAAGTCAATCACCACGATAAAAACGGTACGGCTCATGCCGTACCGTTTTTTTGTGCCGATTTGTTGAAGCATGCGATTTACCGCGCAATACGAAAAATTTATGTGTTACATTCTTTTTCGGGTGCACCGTTATTCCACCGTCTCCGCCGACACACGACAAAAATCCAAACCGTATTTGGCGGAGCGCAGGGGGCTGCGCTCCCTACGGATACATATCGAAGTTTACGCTTTTTTTCGGGTGCTATGTAAAACCAATCACCCACGCCCACACACGACAAAAATCCAAACTGTGCTTGGTGCGGGCTTACGCCCTAGATCCTTCGGCTTCGCCTCAGGATGACAGGTGTCGATAGCGGGATATTCTGTTTCAACAGTCGTAGTTTATTTATCGTCACAAATTCGTAGGGAGCGCAGACCACTGCGCTCCGCTGTTGACGCGCCGAATGAACGATAAACAGCGGGCGAACCGCTAAAAGCGGTGTCTTGCAAGCCCAGCTTGCAAGAGCGCTCGGGCGCGACAGCGCACTGTGCTGTCGCTTAATCCCTCACGGGGTCTGCCCGCCCTACGAATAAAAACCGTTTACCTTTATTTATTGTCATCCCGAGCAACGCGAGGAATCCAGGCGAACCGCCGCATACCCGGTAAGTAAAACCAACGGCAACCAATAACATGTGCCGCAATTATTCGGGTGCAATGCAAAATTACCCACAACACCCACACACGACAAAAATCCAAGCTATGCTTGGCGGAGCGCAAGGGCCTGCGCTCCCTACGGATACATGTCGAAGTTTACGCTTTTTTTCGGGTGCTACGCAAAACCAATAACTCACGTAAACACACGACAACCAATAACATGTGCCGCAATTATTCGGGTGCAATGCACGATTACCCACAACGCCCACACACGACAAAAATCCAAGCTGTGCTTGGCACGACAGTCGTCCAACATTTGGTTGGCTAGCGGTACATGAGGAATACATACACACCGTTGGGGTATCTGAAATACGGTTTTTGCGTCGCAGTAAAATCGAAATCGGGCGACTTGAGCTTACGGTACGCGGCACGTATCTCCGCCTCGTACACGTCGCCGTCGTTGACGTTGGCTTTGCCCTCGAAATCGAGCTTGAGCTCGATCTTGCCCACTCTGCCCTTCTCGTCGCTTATCGCCGAGAACAGCGCGTTGAGCTTGGCTTGGCTCGTAACGGTCATGGCAAAGCTCTCGCCGCCGATACGCACGGTAAGCGCGTCGTAATAATCGTAATCGGTATCGCACTCGACCGTGCGTTCGAACACGTGCGCATGCTCGCCGCTCGCGCCGTTCGGCGAAAACCTCGAGTACGTATCGTCGCCGAGCAGCATGTACCCGTGCGAGATCTGCTTTTTGTAATCGTCTTTGCCGCTGCCGTCCACCGTATAATTGGCGGCGTCCGCCGTCACGTCGACGTTGTACCACTTCCCGTCGATCCTGACCTTGTTCCATGCATGCGGCACGCCCATGAACGCGCCGGTCACGCGCATGTTCTCTATCCCCTCGATAGCGCACAAAAACGCCACGGCGCGGCTCAGCCCGTCGCACACGGCGCGCCCGTTAAGGAACACTCCGTCTATCCCGAACGCGGGATCGCCCTCGACGCTCTCGCCGCGATTGTACGCATCATACAGCTCGAAATCGTAATCGACACGGGCTATCAGATAATCGTGTATGGTATGCACCGTGCGGTACGCGCCGTCGGCATTGCCATGCCAGGAATTGAGCACATACCTGTCCAACACCGCTATCGCCGCGTCGTACACGGGCTTAACGGGATCGTTATCGATAAACACGGGCTTGCGCCCGAAATCCACCACCGCGGAGTACAGCTCGTTCACGCGCGCGCGGTACTGCGCGTCCGAAAGACTGACAGCGCACGGCGAAAGCTCGTAGGTCGCGAACCCGTCGATGGGGCGCACGGGCTCCGCGTCGGGCGTTGATATCAAGTGTGGCAAAAGATCGGGCGAATCGCCGCGCCCCGAGCACGCCGTCAAGAACGTCGCCGCAAGCATGAATACGCCGACCGCCGCAAGCACCGCCAATGCCTTTACGCGCACCGATTTTTTTATTGTTGCCAAAGCCCCGCTCACGCTATGCCACCCTGTAATATCCCGTCACGCGCACCGATACCGACTCGCCGCCGCGACTGACGTTGATCGAGAGCTCCGTTCCGCTCGCGCCGTTATGACGGTAGCGCAAGAACTCGCCTACGGTCTTGCAAATATTATTATCGAGCGCTACTTTGTTATTGCCGACTCCGACCGATTCTATGACGTCGCCCACCTCGATACCGCGCGCGGCGGAATTGAGATCGAGCGAGCTCACCGTGAGCTTGCCTTTTTTATACACTGCGGTAAACCCGCCGAAATCGCGGAAGTAAAACGTTATCGCGCCGATCTCGGAGTTTTGCCTGTCTTTCATCGTCTGCATCATGTACGACACGTTGATATTGCCGCCGTCGCCGTATTCCATTATCTGTTTGTACACGGGGTAAACTATACTCACGGGCGTGACGAACGACGTGTCCTCCACATCCGTGTCATGGCTCGCGCCCGAGCCGGATGTATTGGCGAGCCGATAGGTATTGAGCCCTATGAAATACCCGTCGCTGTCGAACAACGCGCCGCCGCTCATGCCCGCGTTTATCGCCGCGGTAGTGCGCATGACCGGCACGGTCTTGCTGTCGCCGTCGTCCGAATAGTCGATGAGCTCGGACGCGCGCGAGATTATCCCGTCGTAGCACGCGAGCCCGTAGCCCATGGCGTTGCCTATAGCGACGACTATATCGCCCTCGCGGTACGCCGCGTCGCGCTTGAAGTATTCGCTGCCGTCAAGCTCGTACACCTCGTACGGCGCGACGTCTGCGGGCACGGAGACGACCGCGATATCAAAGTACGGATCGTACCCGACGACTTCCGCACGCCAATAATCGTCGTCGCCTTCGAACTTGACGCTGACGTTGCTTGAGTTGTTGAGCACGTGGTTATTTGTGAGAATGTATATCCTATCGTTTTCGAGCTTCATTACTACGCCGCTGCCGCGGAACGAGCCCGCGGGACCGGACGTGACCTCGACGACGCATTTTTTACGCGCGGCAACCACGCCCGCGATCTGTTCGTACTTGCCTTCCGTATCGATGGTCGGCGGAGTGCCGCCCTTGCGCATGAAGTATCCGGTAAGCACCGACGAGCACACGCCGATCACCGCGCACATTACCGTCATGACGATAAGCACGATCCACACGGCGCGGTTGTTGCTCACGGTCTTGCCTTTTACCGATGCGTAGCCGCCGCCGAGCGGCGCGTCGTAATCGACCTTCGAGTCGACGTGCACGGTGCGGCGCACGTTCTCGGACGGCGCGGTATCGCCCGTCACTGCGGGCGCGGCGCTACCGTCGCGCTCGGTGATCGCGCGCTCCGACGCCACCGCTACGTCGCGCGGATCGACCGTGATAAGTCCGGTATCCGACGCTTGCGGTTCGCTCGCGGTTATATTTTCCTGTTCGTTCTTTTCGTCCATAGTCCTCATAGTATCGCATACCGCGCATTCGCGCGCATGTGCTTCCGATTTAATATATCCAATTCTAACATACTTTTTCGTATTTGTAAACCCTTTCAAGCCAAAGGCTTGGCGTCTGTCGTGTGTTGACGTATGTGATTCGTTTTAGGTGTCACCCGACCAATCGCAGATTGGATATCTGTCGTGTGTTTGCTTGCGTGTTGATAATGCGTTACACCCGAATAAAAGCAAAGCAGAGAAACCCGCTATTTTTACTTGTCATCCTGAGGCGAATCCGAAGGATCTTTGGCGTAGCCGCATACATGACACACAAAACTAACGACACAAATATGCTTGCACTTTTTCGGGTGTAACACAAAACAAACGAAATAGTCGATACACGACAGAAATCCAAACTGTGTTTGGGCGAAAATACCGAGTATTCGAAGTTTTCGACATCGCGCGAAAAAAATCGAGTACTCAACAATTTCGACATCGCGCGAAAAAATCGAGTACTCGACATTTTCGACAAAGCCCGCCACAAAAAAACTCCCCCGAAGCAAGATCGCCTAGGGGGAGAAAAAAATCATCGATATTCGCTCAGCACCTTTGGATATTGCCGGCTGTCTTATAGTAGTTGGCGGGCTCGAACCTGCCCGTGAACTGCCAATACACGGGCGCATAGCTATTGGCGGAGAGCCAGCTGTTCACCTTGGAAAACGGCTTGGACCCGAAAAAACCGCGGTACGCGCTGAGCGGGCTCGGGTGCGCCGACTGCACGATAAAATTCCGTCTGTCTATGATAGCGGACTTTTCGCGCGCATTCATGCCCCATAAAATATACGCGACGGGCCGCTCGCGCTTATTGAGCGAGAGGATCACCGCGTCGGTCAGGTTATGCCAGCCGAGCGCGGAATGGGATTTGGGCTGTCCCGCGCGCACGGTGAGCGACGCGTTCAGGAGCAGTACGCCTTGGTTAGCCCAGCCGATAAGCGTCGAGTTATCGTCGGGCGTAAAACCCGTGTCCGACTTGATCTCTTGAAAAATATTGACTAGCGAGGGCGGTTTTTCCACGCCGTCGTTTACGGCAAAGGCGAGTCCGTTAGCCTGACCCTCGCCGTGGTACGGGTCCTGACCGAGTATGACCACGCGCACTTTGTCATAATCGACGAGTTTGAGCGCGTCGTAAATATGCTCGCGCGGCGGATACACGTCGTGGCTTGCATACTCCTCGTCGACGCGCGCCATCAGCTCGCGAAAGTACGGTTTTTCGTATTCGTCCTTTAATACCTCGTCCCACTTTTCGGTAATTACCATGATGCCGTATTTCTCCTTGTCGTAAAAATCAATATGTAAAAATCTCTTGCCGATTTGATCATGTTGCGATTTGTTACTTGGTGTCGAACACCGCGCCGACCGCCGTATTCAAAACGTTTTTCACGTCGCGTCCCGTAAGCGAATAGAACGCGACTTTGCCTTGACGCTTGACTGAAACGACCTTGGCGGATTTGAGTATGCGCAGGTTGTGCGACACCGTGGTCTGATTGATCCCGGTAAGCGCGGCAAGATCGGTCACGCACATCGGAGACACCGACAGCGCGGAAATTATCTTGAGCCGCGTCACGTCGGACAGCGCGTCGAAAAACACTTTGAGCGCGTCGAGCGCGTCCGAGCTCGGCAGGTATTCCGTGACTTTATCTGCGGTATAGCTATCGAGCAACATAGTGTTCATGTGTGCAATATAGCATATATCGAAAATTTTGTCAACAGCGAATCTTGCCGTTTATATCGGTCTCTTGTCGTTGCTTGTCATTATCGTTCGGGCGTTTTGAAAATCCGCACGTCAACACGTATTCACAACATAACGCCGCGACGCATATAAATTGATGACGGAGGCGGACCTTATGCAAGACGATATTTTCGGGCTATTGATGCTGATACTCATGCTTGAAAACGGCGGAGGCACTGAAAACATCAACCAAATGGTGCTTATGTTTTTGCTGCTCCAAAACCGCTGCAACGACGATCGGTCTTGCTCGCGCCGACGATCGGACTGCGACCGCGAAGACGGGTTCACGTTTTAGTAAAAATAAAAATATGCATACGCATAGCATCAAGCAAAAACGCCCCGAAACATCGGGGCGCATTTACGCTATCATTTTATTCTTTTTTCTCGCCCGCCGCCTTACCGTCGGACTTTTCGGGCTGCAACGATTTTAAAAGCTCGCGAATGTCTTTAAGTATCTCGTCCGTCGTTTCGGGCGCATTGGCTTTGGCTTCCGCCTCGGCAACTGCGGCTGCTTCCGCGGCTTTCTTTTCGGCATACTCTTTCATCTGCTTGGTGCTCATGCCTTGGGCTTTGAGCTCGGCTTTTTCTTCCTTGCTCAGGCTCTTGAGCGCATTGTTGTACTCGTTGACGCCGCCGCGGAATGTGTTGATTATCTTGATAATGGCAAACAGGATGATAGCCGTCAAAAGGAAGTTGACGATAGCCATTATGAAATCGCCCCAGTTTATGTACACCGACGCCGCCATATCCAAAACTTTCACGCCGTCAGCGTTTATCGTGTACTCGGGACGGAGCATTGTGATAAGCCCCGAGATATCGCCCATGGGTATGGCGTTTATGAGCGGCTTGAATATCCCGTTTACGAGCGCCGTCACGATAGCCGTGAACGCCGCGCCGATTATCATACCGACGGCAAGGTCTAGAACGTTGCCGCGCGTTATGAACGCCTTGAACTCTTTGAAAATTCCGAACTTAGGTTTTTTCATTTGTGTACCTCGTTTATTTTTTTCTTATTGTATATCGAAACGCCCGATTTGTCAAGTCATTTATAAACGCCGCCAATAAACGAGCCGCGCGGAAAAATCCGGCATAACAAAAAGACCCGCTACCCCGTTTATCGGGATAGCGAGCCTTTACTGTCGATCATTTCGATCCGTCGGAAGTTTCGCTCTGCGCACCGCCGTCGTCATTTTCGGCGGGCGCGTCTACGGGCTCCGTTTCGCCGCTTATAAGAGCGTCGCCCTTTGCTTCGTCCAAATACCCCTTTCCCGCAGTGGGATCGGAGATTATACCGAACACGACGAGCGCCGAACACACGGCGTTTATGACGGAGCTTACCGTCTCGTCTGCGACTTCCACTCCGAAAGCGCCGACGATGAGAAACACCGCGCTTATAAGGCTTACCCAAAACCCTGCGTTTTTCAGTCTTTCTTTTATTTTCATGCCTTTATCCTCCTTACATTGTCGATCGCACCGACTACCTGCCGTACTTATCGTAAAGCTTATAATAATAGTAATCGGATAAATGATCGCGGTACAGCGCGTGGTTGCGAAGTTCTTGCTTTGCCTTGTCCTTCGACAGACCCGACAGGTACGCGTCCATTTTTTCGTATACCGATTTATATATAGCCTCGCGCTTTTCTTTGGACAGCGAGTCGAGATCGAGCTTGGAGCTTTGAGAAAGCGCGTCCGAGTACAGCGAGCTCTCCGTTTTGAGCCTGTCCGCGTCGAGCGTCGCTTGCTTGGCGCGCACGTCGTTATTGTACTTTGTCACCTCTTCAACGCGCTTATCGCGCTCGTCTTTGAGCTCGTCTATCTTTTGAGCGAGCTTGGTGGCATACGAAAGATTAAAGTCGTTGAGCGCCGTATTCAGTTTGCTTTGCGTCGCGGATATCTCCGCTTCCAACCCCGCAATCAGCTTGCCGTACGAGCTTTCTACGTCCGCCGCGGCTTTTGCATGATCGCTCGTCAGCTCGCCTTTTTTATTGACGGCTATCGTCGAGCGCGCGAGCCCGCGTTTGATAACGTCCGCATCCACCGCGTCCGCAGCGGAAGCGTAAGCGGCGGAAAGCTTATCGAGCTCGTCTTCGCGCTGTTCTTTATACGTGTCGCGCTTGCCGACGAGCGCTTTTTCGTTTTCGGCGCTCGACGCTTTTATAGCCTCGATCTCTTTGTCTTTGTATTCCGAAAGCCCGCGCTCTGCTTCCGCGCGCAGTTCGTCGTCGGTGGGCGGCGCGTACGTTATCTCGTCGAGCTTAGTTGACGGGAGCTTCGGTTTTTCAACGCCCGCGCCCACCGATTCGAGCCTTGCGATCTCGTCCAGCAGTGTGTCGCGGTCTTCGGAATTATCGGGTAGGTATCCCATTTTCGTACTTCTCCTTATATTTTTTATAGAGCCGCTCGTCGTATGCGTCGAGTATCTCGCGCACACTGCGCCTACGCACAGGCGCGGCGGGTTGCGGCGGATCTAAATTCTCATCCGCCGCCGTCCGTCCGCGCTCGATGCCTCTCGCCGCTATTTCGCACGGCGCGTTTGTCAAACGGTCGCGGCACACGGCGCGCCTCCGCTCTTATTCGGCTTCTTGCGCGACACCGCGGTTTTTATATCCTCGGTGTCCTCGCGCACAGCCTCCATGTCGGACTTGATCTCCGTCGTATCGGCTTTGACCGCCGTGACCACGCCCAGCTTCTCGTCGAGCCTGTCTATTATTTTGTTGTATCGGCTTTCGCGCCGCCTGCTGTCTTTAAGCTCGTAAGCCAAAAGAAAGCAGAACAGCGTCGCCCAAAGCCCGTTGGCAACAATCATAGAAACGATCTCTTCCATTTTATTTCTCCCCCCCCTTTGCCGCACACTATGGCGCGGCGATTTGTTTTATTGCGCCGAAAAACAAGGCTTTTGCAGTATATCTCACGCCGGACAGCGTCAGCTCGCCCTCGCCTTTCGGTATGACAAATATGTACGGCGAATTGCCGCCCGCTATCGTCAAGCCGTTCAGTATTATCGAGCCGCTCAAAGAATCGCACAAAAGTATCGCCGCGGCGGGACCGGAGACTTTGATCTTTCCGAACGTAGTCAGAGTATCGGTCGGCTTGCCCTCAACGTAAAAAATATTCGTCTTGCTCTCGACAAGCGCTTTGAGCGCGCGGATCTCGCCGAGCGCTTCGTCCACGCCGTACAGCGCGCGTTTTGCGTTATCCATACTCACCTCCTTAATTAAGTTGAGCAAAAAATCCACACGTCCGTGGGCGTATCTTTTGCCGCAATACTGCGTTAAACTCGCTCACTGTACCGCAAGAGTACAGTTTCACTCGTTTGCCTTGTCTTGCGGCAAAATCTCTCGCCCACAGATGCAAGCAGTCTTAGCGGCATTTAAGCAAGTAGTGCAAGGAAAAATCGCGAAGTGCATACTTATGCTATACACAAACGACAATGCACCGCGTATATGCCGCTAAAACCTTGTTTGGATTATCTGCTTCAACTTAAAACGTCGAATATACGAGCGTCGGCGGGCGGATATTGCATTCGTCCGCCGTTGTGGAAACGGACAGCGACAGCGTTTTTGCGTTCGCGTTGAACCTCAGCCTGCGCATGCCCGCGCGCACTTCGACGGTCTTTTTCTTTTTGCCGCGCACGCCGACCGTATGATCGACGTCCGAATACGTATACACTTCGCGAAGCACTTTTGTCTTGTCGCTCGCGCCGAAATCGCTTTCGGGGCTTTGCCAGTATTTTTCGAGCGGCGCGTCGAATCTCTTGCCGCAGCGCGCTATAACGCCGCTGTGCGCGCCGTCTCTCGCCATCAAAAAGTCTTCGCCGCAGAACGTGCACACGTTCATATACTCGATATCCAGCCCGCGCGACATCGAATACTCGCCCGTCGCGACGTCGTATACTAAAAGTCCGTTGCTTACGTGCGTATCGTCGGCTTCGCATCCGACTTTCTCGTCGTCGCGAAAATCCATAGTGCACGAAAGATAATACTTACCGTCGAAGTACGCGGACGCACGCCGCGCGCCTACTATGAGCCCGTCGAGATTGGTCAATATCTTCGAGCAGTCGTAGCCGTCGAATCTGTACAGTCCGTCGGACGCGGCAAACACGATAACTCCCCCGCACTTGGCTATGCTTTCGGGATAGATCCTGCCCGTAGCGACAAAGAGATTGTTCACGGCAAACTCGTCTTGACTGCCCGACGCAGTGACGCGGCTTATGCCGTGCTCTCGGAATATGTACAGATAATTGATAAACGACACAACTTTGTTGAGCGCGCCGCGCTCGTCCAAAAGCTCGATAAATCCGCCCTCGTTCGCACCGAAGTTCCAATTGGTCGGATCGAGATCGTCCGAGAAAAAGACTTTCGTCGGCTCGGTGGGGCTCGTTATAAACAGCCGCTCGTAATGGAGCGCCATAGACGAGATCTCGGGCGTGGCGTGCTCGCGCACTTTACTGCCGTCCCAGGTCACGAGTCCGCGCCCCGCGCTCGACAGGAGAAGCGTATCTTTGGAATTGAGCCTGTAATTGATAGCTTCCGTCGCGGCGTACGCAAACCCCGAAAGCGGGAGCGTGCGGTTCTTGACCGTGTCGAAAAACCACAGTATGCCCGTCGGTTCCTGAAAGATATACTGATCGACGTACTCGCCCGCCGTCTCCGAATAGTATCGGTATACGAAGTATCGCGTCGCCTTGTCGGGTACCCGCTCGTGCGTCTTTATGCCGTAGCCCTCGCGCAAGCTCCCGCTCGTCGTGTCGAAGTTATAGCACTTTGACGCGACCGAAAAATCGATAACGCTCTCGTCGTGCTTTATATCCACGCCGCGGAACGCGCCCACGCGCTTGCGGTAGCGCGGGCTTGTCGGTATTTTCATCGCCATGCCTACCTCCACGCCCTCGGAGGAAGCGAAGCGCGACGGGCTATGCGTTTTTTGACGAGCGCGGAATCATACAGCTGATCCCAGACCTGAGCTTCGTCCGAGCGTCCCGTCATCAAGCAGTAGTTGCGCGCGGTCAGAAACGCGAGCATGTAAAAGTTACAGCCCGCGCCCGTTTCCGCCTCGTCTTCGAGTTTTGCTTCGAGCGGCTCTGCCGTGTACGTTACAATATACTCGCCGTCCTCGGGCACGGACACGCCGCGCGAATCAAACGCGAACGCGACTTTACGCCCCGTCGCGGTCCCCACCTCTCGCACCGTGTCGGGCGCGCGCGAGAACGCATCGAGCGCAATAACGCGCCCGCTCGAAACGAGCGTTTCCGTCTTTACGATCGGAAACCCGTCCGTCGCGGCGTTGGATACCGCGGTATTCGCCGCTTTCATAAATATCTTGACTTCGTCGTCGTCGATAGCCGTATCCGGCTCACCGTCGAGTATCGCAACCACGTCGTCCGCGGTGAGAAGCTCCGCCGCCGCGCGTACTATATTCTTTAAAACCATTATCTCTCCTTATAACTCCACGCTCGGTTATGAAATACGGGGCAGACCTTGTCCGCCCCATATCGCGCGCTATGAACAGCCTATCTAGACGCTTGCTACGGCTTTTACGGCGCGAGACAGCGCGTCGCGGCGCAGTCGTTCGTTCTCCGCGTCCAGCCTTGCTACGAGTTCTGCGACGCGCTCGGCGCGCGTACTCATGACCTTGCGCACGGTGCGCTCGTCGAGCGTATCGTACGGCAGGACGAGACACAGCGTGCCGGGGCTGTCGTGACGGTTATGCACCTCGAATTTTCCGGTCTTGTAGTTTAAAAACACGAAGTACCCGTCATCGATAGATCTTAGCCGCGCGCACACGCCGAGCATGTCGTCCTCTATTACCCTGCCCGTCACGCGCGCGTGATGCCCGTGAGCATTGCCTGACCGTTGGGCTTTTGGCAGATGAGATCGCAGTACTTGACGAGCGTCGCCGTGTAAGTCGGCTTGCCTTGGTTCTGACGCAGGATCTTGCCGTTTTCGGTTTCGAGGAAGCGCCAATCGCAAAGCTGATGGAGTTTAAACGCTTTCGTATTGAGCAAGTACATGCTGCCGTCGGGAACGAATCTGTCGTACACGAGCGGCATGCCGTTGTAAGAAAGCGTTTTGAACCCGCCGTCGAGCTCCATGAAATCGATATTGCGCTTGTACGACGACATGTAATCGATAAACGAGTACTTGGCGTCCTGCGAGCACGCGATGAAATCGACCGTCGAGCCCGCGTCGTTCTCGAGCGCGTCTATTGCTTCCTGCATGACTATCTCGTCTATGCCGCCGCCTACGTTTTTGGTGTACGGCTTGAGGAACGGGTGCGCGCTCTTTTTAACGCCGTATATCGAATCGCCGTTGAACAGCGCGCCGATACCTGTGATCTCTTTGTCCTTAGAACCCTGAACGTACAGCGTGTCGCCTGCCGCGAGCGTGACGGACGCACCTTCGAGCGTCAGTTTTTTGGCGGCGCGATCGACGTAGCCTATACGCGCCGTGCCTTTTTTGCCCGACGCGTTGTACACGTCTACCACGAGCCCTTCTATGAGGTTGCGCGTATTGTCGCAGACTACATCGGTATCTTTGGTCTGCATGGTGCAGAGCTTGCCCGAGCCGTCGCCGTACAGCATGCGCCCGAGGTTGAACTTGGACGCGTTCAACAGCCCTTCGAGCTCGGCGTTGAGAAGATCGGTAAACGCACCGCGTCCGTCGGCGGACGCGCGTATCGCTTTATCCGAGATCTCGATCTGACCGTAGAGGTTTTTGAGCGTGGACACAAACTGCAAGTAGTTGTTGCCGTACGCGTCGGGAAGGTCGCCGTCCTCGTCACCCGCGCCTACGCCACCGTTTATGCCGAACCTTGCCGCGGTGCGTATCTCTTTGCCCCAAACGTCGGCAGAGGTCTGCTCGATCTTGGAAAGCAAAGGGTTGACGCGCGTATTGAGAAGGTCCGTCACCGTTCCCAAATAGACCGATTTAAGTGCGTTTTCCGCATTCTGTAATGTAACCATATTTTCTCCTTTTTTAACAATCGTGTTTTTACTTTTTTGAGTATTGTAGGGTGCACCCGAGTAATTACGTGGCGTTAGACATTGCTTTGACGCCGCTTTTGCCTACGCGTCATAATACATAACTTGACGCCGCTATTGCCTGCGTGATGGTATAAACAACTTTTACGCCGCAACTTCCATAATGCCGCGCATTGTACTTTATGGGTCTTGCCCTTATTTGAGCATTTCGTCCGCGATACGCTTGGCGTCCGACAGCGTTTTCGGGCGCTTGACGGGCGCAACTACCGCCGCGCCGCGCGGCGCGGGATGTCCGCCAATGCCCATCAAACGCATCTTGTAGCGCGCTATGCACGCTTCCATAACTTCCGGAATGAGCGACAGCGCGTCCGAGAGCTCGTCGGCGCGCGATGCGACTTCGTCAAGGACGTCGCTTGCTCTTACCGCGCTTTCCGCGGCGATTTGTTCAACAGCCGCTACGGGCGGGATATCGGGCGACGGTGCGATCGCAAGCTCTTGTTTGCCGCCGGTTGTTCCCTCTATGCTCTCGGTAAGTTCATCTAACGCCTTTTCATTTGCGGCGGCGTCTACGACCGCACATGCGGGCGCGGACGCGTTATCGCAAACTACTTTTTCCGTATCGGGCGCGACGGGCTCACGCGCCGCGGGCGGCTCTTTGTCGCTCTCGGCTGCGGATGAGGCTATCGCGCAATGCTCTTTGGCGGAGCCGTCCTCACATGCGGATCGCATGGCGGCGGCGAGCTTTGCTTGAAGGTCTTTTACCAGCTGACAGCGCTTGGTAAATTCGCGTTCGAGCGCGGCGTACGCCGAGGACAGTTCTTCCGTCGATTTAAACTTATTCATCGCCGCGCTTGCGGCGGACTTGTCGTTTTTCATATACTACTCCTTGTTTTGTTCCGAAGGTTCGTCCGTTTTTATCCCGTCGGGAACGGACAAAAACAGTTTGTGCTGTTTTATATGGGCTTTGAGACGCTCCGCTTTTTTGCCTGCGGGACAGTCGGTCAGCAGGTATTTGAGGTGCGCGTCCAAGTGCAGAGCGTGATCGTCGAACTCGCCTACTTCGTACTTATCCTTGGCGTTTTCCGTTTCGGCGCGGCTTATGTGCACGCTCGTGAGATCGGTCTCGGCATCCCAGCCGCCGTAGCCCAAAGCTTCCATAAACTTGTGCTTGGCGGTGTCCGTCATCCTGCCTTCCGAGTCGAACAGCAAGCCCATTTTGTACAGCTCGAACATCATGTTCTGACGCATGGCGGGCGTGGACAAAAGCTCGTTGTTCGTCTCGAAAACCACGTCGTCGCTCGATATATCGGACGCCGACCAACTGATAAGTTCGACTTTGCCGTTGGTGCCCGCTATGCGCGAGATGCGCGCGTCCGAGCCGAACTGCTTATACAGCCGCAAGATCTGTCTCGCCACTTCGCGCGCCGCCTGCCGCACGTTTTCCGCCGAGAGCGACAGCCTTGTATCGTCCTGCTCTATCAACAACTGCAAGGCGACGCCGCTCGCTACGGACGACGCAACCTGCGATGAGCGCATGATCTCGCTTACTCCGCTCACCTGCGTGAACTCGCTGAGAAGCCGAGCTTCCTCGCTGTCAAAAGCCGACGGCACCGAGCCGCAGTCTATCATGCGCGGCGGCGTGGAGCCCTGTCTGTAAACGAGTATCTTGCCGGGCGAGATACCTTCCTGCTCGAGATTGTCTATGTCCACCGATCCGTCTTCCACAGCCATGACGCCCATGGACAGTCTGTTCATAAACTCGTGCTTGCGGTTTTTGACGGCGTTATACGCGCGCTGTATGGGTATGGCGCGCTCGACTATGGACGCGCCGAAAAACCGCCCCGCGCACTCCAAAGCCGTCTGCTTGACAAACGGCAGAGCGCGTTTCCCGTCCGTTCCGTTCGCAAACGGCAGCGCACCGTAGCGGAGCAGTACGCCGTTTGCTACCGCCGCGTACTCGCCGTCGGGTTTGGCGTCGGTCGGGAGCGTGTACCGCTCTATGAGCACCGCGCTGTTCTCGCTTACGCTCGCGGCGAGCTTGCCTACGGCGTTCTCCGCAGACAGTCCGCCGCCTACTGCGACCGAAGAAAGCGCAAGAACGTCGGACGCTTCGGGACGCACGGTCTTGCCGTAAACGCGTTTAAGCTCGTCCACGTCCACCGCGCGCGCTCTTATGATCGAGCGGCAGTCCTTTACGTTTTGAACAAGCACGCTGTCGGGGTATATCTCAAACGGCGAAACGACCTGAACGCATACGTCGCCCTCGTGCGCGCCGCCGTCCATTTTGAGCCCCGCCGCCTCGTCCCAACCTACGTAGTAGAACGCCGTGCCCGTCAGTTCCGACCACATAGTGCCCTCGCCGAGCACCGCGTCCATATCCAGCTTGTCGCAAGTGGACGACAGTATCTTGGTCGCGGTTTTCGCTGTGCGAACGTCCGACTCGTCGGACGAGAACGGACGAACGGTAAGCGACGGACGAACGGACGCGAGCTTGGCTTGACGGGTCTCCACGAGCGACGATATGTGATTGAACACTTCGCGCTCCTGCCAATAATAATCGCGTTCCACGTCGGTGATGTCGCCGTTGGTCTGCGCCGCGCAGTACTGATCGCCCATGTAAAAATTAATATTGAGCCGCCACTGCGTTTCAAACGGGCGTCTCGCCTCGGCGCGCGCGTCAAAGTCGCGCTTGACGCTCTCCACTATGTCTTCGACAAACTCGCGTTTCATCGCGCCTCCTTCATCCGACTGCGCTTGGCTTTGGCTGTCTCGACCGACTTCGGAACGATGACCGCGCCGATAGCGTCGTACAGCTCGCGCATGCACTTATCGCAGACGTACATGCGACTGCGTATGCCCACGCGGTCGAACTTGACGGCATGCGCCGCCTTGTTCTTGCAAGCGCCGAGCTCGCATCTGAGATGATTGTTGCTTTCGATTATCTCCATATCCTTACTCCTTTTTATATCGGAATTATTTGACTGTTTGCCGTATATGCGCAAATGTGCTTATGCGCAAGCGTGATAAACACGCGCCGTGCGTATCTTTACTCGCCCGCGGCGACGTGCGCAGGCGGGTCTTTTTGCTTTTCCAAAAGAAGCTCGTCCAAAAGCCGTCGCTTTTCCGCCGCGAGCTGTTCATCGGATAGCTCTTCCACTTCGCCGTCGCCCAAAAGGAGCTTTGCCGCCGCCATATCGGGCGGAACGTCTTTTACAGTAACGCGCCTTTTGACCAGCTCCATTTTCCCGTCCACCGCCGCGTACTCTTCCACCGTTTCGGTAGACGAGTACCCGACGGCGCGCTTTTTGACCGCTTCCAAGATCTCGTCGTTCACCGTCGCCCTCCATGCTTGATCCTTCGTATCAGCCGTTCTTTATCGAGCTGGATCTCGCTCTTGACGTTTTCGCGCTTGGGCGGGATCGGACGTTTCATCAAGTAATATCTCAGTTCGTCGAGGCAGTGGTCGTCGGTCTTGACAGGTCTGTCACCGTCGCCCCAGCGATACGCTTTAAGCTCGCGAATGAGATTGACGCACGTGTCGAATATAAAAAGCCGCGGCTTGCCGTCCGTCATAAGATACTGTTTGACGCGATTGATGCCCGAAAACAGATCCTTATCGACGCGCGTATCCACCAGTACGCCGTTGTCGCAGAACAGTTCCGCGACCGATTTTTCGGCGTTCAGCGTATGCTGCGAAGCGGCGCTGTCTATGAGCGCGCTCACCCGACCTTTGCCGTCGGTGTGCCAGCCGAGCTCTGCGCTTATACGCTTTATCTCGCGGCAGTGATAGTCGCACGGTTTGCCCGCTTCGAAGTGCTCCGCCACTACGTAAACGTTACCGTCGTAATCGACCGCGTACCAATGGCACGAAAGCGGGTTGTTGAGCCCCGGGTCTATGGACAGTCGGTCCTGCCAGTCATGCGGAACGGCAAACGGCGGTATCACATGGATGCGCTCGTCGAACTCGGTATACACCGCGCCCTTTACGTCCACGAACCGACCGAACCGCCTGACGTCACGCTCCGCGTCCGTCATTGCGGCGGAAACGCGCTCGACCTCGTCGGGATCGAGATACGGGTTGTCCGCCCACTCCATAAAAATATGCCATACCTCGGGGTCGGAATTGCAGTTGAGGTATATCCGTTTATACACGAAAGTCAAGCCGAGCAGCGGCGTCATCGTTCCGAACAGCAGACCTTTTCGGTCTACTACGCGCATGGCGCACTCGTCGTATACGTCCTCGGGCGGCTCTTCGTCGAACCATACGTAATCGAGCGACGCGCCTGCGAACTTCTCGCGCCCCGCTTCGCACGTTTTGAACCCTATGGTGCTGACCGAGCCGAACACGTTTCGCACCGCTATGTAATCGATAATACCGCCCGACGGGTTGGAGCTTTTTCCCGAATCCATGACTATATCGACTATCCAGTCGGGATTGAGATAGTGCAGTATCTTTTTTTGCGCGACCTCGCGCTGAACATGGCGGGACAGACTGACCACCCAGCCCGTCGTTGGTTTATTTTGGCGGTACGGGTGTATGCCGCGTGCGAGCCATACCGTCTCCACCGCGCCGCATTCCGTTTTGCCCGTGCGATTGCCGCCGAACACCCAGCGGTTGCGTTTTTGGCACCTATGGAACTCCATTTGTTTCAGGTGTATCTTTTCGCCCGCATTGTATCTTGCAAGCGTGTTATTGCCGTACCTTCGTTTCTGTTCTTTTTCTATTCGTAATATCCGCTCGACAACGTTCATTTCGCCCCCGTAAGTCTTCACCCAACATTCGCCCGCCCGCGCCAAAACGCGCCGTAATTCGGCATGCGAACGGCGGTAATATAAAGCAATGCCATCGTTATACAGTGTGATAGCTACAATAGTGTTTTTTCTCATGCCCGCGCCGACTACGCTTTACGACGCGAACCTATCCGCGGTAGTCACGCTCCCCGCGGGGTATTTCGTGATGCAAGCGGACGGCGACGCGCCCGACGGGTATATCTCCGTTATCTACGACGATCTTAACGGGTTTGTCAAAGTCGCCGCCGTCCAAGCCGTGGACTATACGCCGGTGACCAAGTACGAAAAAACAGCCATGTTCCGCTGCAACAACGACGGACAGCCCGTCAATCTCCGCGCCGCGCCCAAGCGGTCCGCCGATATAATCAAGGTGATGGACAATGACGCCAAAGGCAGACTGTACGGCGAAACGCGCGGCGACGCGCTCATAACAAACGGCGACACGCTTTGGTACTACGTGAATATCGATGGCGTGCGTGGGTACTGCTACTACTCGCACGTAAGCGTGGACGATATTCCGCCCAATATTATAGAAAAGGAAGACCCGCCCGACCCGTCTACGCCGACGGGCGGCACGCCCGAACAGAAAACGGACGCGGCGCCCGTTCCCACGGCTGCCGTGATAGTGCTCATAGTCGCACTATGTATTCCCGTGCCGTTTATCATGTTCTTTATGTTCAGAAAACCCAACAAACCAAATGTTTGACCAAGCACAGCTTGTATTTCTGTCGCAAGCCTTACGCTTGACCGTCTGTCGTGTGTTTACGTGAGTAATTTATTTTACGTTACACCCGAATAAGAGCCGTGTATATTTTCTATTGTCATCCTGAGGCGAAGCCGAAGGATCTAGGCGAACCGCCGCAGAACAGCAACCATTTACCAATCGTAACAAAACTCGTAGGGCGTGACGACCTCGACGCTCTGCAAGCCTTACGCTTGACCGTCTGTCGTGTGTTTGCTTTATAGCCTTTTTTACGTTACACCCGATTAATTGCGTTACCGAATCCACCGCCATGCAATCATATAGCCATATATTTGGCGTGCCTATATTCGGGTGTATCGTAATTATTCCGAAAATGTCAATACACGACAGACGCCAAGCCTTTGGCTTGTCATCCTGAGGCGAAGCCGAAGGATCCAGGCGAACCGCCGCACACGTGCCGCGTCAAACAAACGATACCCCCAAACACTTCTTTACCTTGTCGCTATGTAAACAAATTATATAATATAACGCACGACGAATATCAAATCTCGATTTGCGACGGGCATGTATCGCCAAGCCCTACGAACGGGTCATATTATTACTCCCATCCGCACAGCTCACGCCCCGAATCTCCCCAACGCGCCCGCGCTTATGCCCCGTTTTCGGCAACCTCTTAAATAAATACGCAAACTCGTTTTGCACACGCAAAACGTCGTAGCCCGCGCGCCCGATACATTCAAGCGCTCTGTCAAACAACGCGTCATCCGCCCCGCACGCCGCAAGCTCGACAAATGCGGAAAACTCCGCGCCCAGCCCGCGCTCGATAAAACCAAACAAAACCTTGAGATTGCAAAGATCTATCCGCCTGTTATCGAGCTCGATAAGCCGTTTCACTACCTTCTCTGCAGGCGAGACCATGTCGGCAATTACGCGCTCCTGTTCTTTTTCTATTTCAGCCTGCCACGAGTATACATACGGATTGACCACTATGATATTCCCGATCGTCTTTCTGTCCGATTGCCGCATGCTTCGCTCCTTTCTCTGATTTTCGAGTGGAGTTTAACACGTTAATATTGACAACAGTGTGTCAACATTAAATCACGTAAAAATATATAAAATACCGAACGCAAAAAGACCGTCGCTCGACGATCGGGCAACGGTCTTTTAAAATCTTCTCACAAAACGCTACGACGCTACGCGCCTATATGCATATCGATAAACTCGGTAAACTCCTTGATATAGCCTTCCTTATCGACGGCATACGCCGCGGCGTGCTCAGCGTCCGAAACAGCATAAAACTTCTTATCCTCTGCGCCGTATGCTTCGTATAGCTTTTTACCGAGCTCAATGGGCACAAACGCATCTTTTTCGCCGTGGATAAACAGTACAGGCAACGTAGCTTTTTGTGCGAGCGGAACAATATCCGCGTCGTATACGGAATATCCGCACGCGAGCCGAACGCCTACGGCGAGCGGCAAAAGCGCGAGACGCTTGGGAAGCGGGACTTTTTTCAGACACGCATAGTATTCTTCGCGCTGAGACGAAAACCCGCAATCGTCAATAACGCACTTGACCTGCGGCGGCGGATTCATACCGGCAACGGCAATGGAAGTCGCGCCGCCCATGGAAATGCCCATCATCGCTATCTTGACGTCTGAGCCGTAAATATCGATCACTTTATCGAACCACCGCATGATATCGAATCGGTCGAGCCACGCCATACCGACGTACTTACCCTCGCTCATGCCGTGCGCGCGAGCGGACGGAAGCAATACGTCGTAACCTTTATCGTAAAATATTTTCGCATAAGGCTGCATGGAGTGCGGCGTCGCGGAGTAACCGTGCTGACATACGGCAACGCGCTTGACCTTCTCGCCGTCATGTTTAAGTAAGAGCGCACGAAGCTTGATACCGTCGTATGCCGTGATCTCTACGGTCTCGGTATTATCCTTGACCGTATCGAACCATGACACGTCCACCCCGTACTTTTCCGGAAACTCGTTCTTGATCGGCTTTTTGCGCCTGCCGAGTATCGACTTGACTGCAAACAGCGACCCGAAAACAAACGCCAACGCCACAGCAAGCACGACGGCGGCAACTATTATCAATGCTATCATCCAACCCTGCATAAAAGACTCCGAATGGTTTTACTTATTCTACCACAACTTCGCCCGCGCTGTCAAGTGAAGCACCGAGGGCGGAATACGGCGGCATGCCGTAAATCACTTGACCTAAGACAATAAAAATGCTATATTAACTAAGCAATGTCCCTATCGGGCACGCACGCATATATGCGCATATGTTAAAGCGTATAGCACCGCCTATCACCTCCCACATATTCGCATATGCGCACATGTCAGCCGCTCCCCCGTCAACACAATATTATGCTTCCGTAGTTAAATGGATATAACGGCCCCCTCCTAAGGGGCAATTGAGGGTTCGATTCCCCCCGGGAGTACCAAAACCGCCTAGCTCCGCTAGGTGGTTTTTGTTCTCTCGCGTGGGAATCGAGTGCGCAATAGTAACAACCATTCACGCACCACGATTTAAAACACCATAGCTACCACTCGATAAGCGCAGCCTCGAAAAACTTAAATGCGATATTCAACACGGCCTCGTCTTCGCTGTCTATATCCCCCGCATGCGCATCGATACGAAAATTATTAATTATGTCGAAGAACTGTTCGAACTTTACTTTATCATTGAATATTGCCTGATAGCTGACCCAATCTTTACATATCAAAATTTTTAATTGATAAAAGTAAAGTAGCTTCATTGCACTTTGAAGATTGGATGATCTCAATTTAGATGTTTGAGTTTTATCCTGTGTCGAGCCGTTTAATTTTGTAATTAATTGATCGAGCGCTTTTTTACCGAATTTAATATTCATTTGGCTGCGTATCAAATTACGCAGCTTTTCTTCTATCGCTCCTCTTCTTCTTGTTATCTGCGCCCTCTTATCAGACATATCCGACGTTGTAATATCATATTTGTATTTTTCTCTTATGTAATCTCTGACCGATTTAATTTTTATAAAATAATCATTATCATCTTTCTTGATCAAACAGTATCCCAGCAAATGCGAAATCGTCCCTTCGCCGCGCACAAGTTTTTTCGAAAAAGCGGCAGAACCGTCAAGAGACAAAATTTTAAGAAGCTCGTATTCGTTGGGATAATGGTCTTCAAGCACTCCGAGAATCTGAATAACCACAGATTCCATTTTTACGCGATATTCTTCTGTCTTTTTATCGTACTGATATTTAGACACTGTGTACGGTCGAACTTTTCCGTCTTTAAGAATGTCGTTGTTGATTATACTGCAAACCTGTCTCGTCAAAAACGGATGTCCACCATAGTCATCCATTATTTTTGTATAAATTTCCTCTTCAAACGACAGCCCCAAATGCGCGCCTATGCTCGAGATCATGGATTTTATATCGTCATATGAAAATAGTTGGACATATTGCGGAGTCAAAATGTTAAATATAGGATTGTCATTACCGTTAATCAACCGATCCTCAACACATTTGGGATTGACTCCAGTAATAACAAAAGAAAATAATTTATTATCTGACTGAGAAATAGATCTTATAGATTGCCAAAAGAAAAGCGAATCGTTTTGAGTCTTCCAATGTTCCGAAGCAGACGTACCAAACGAAATTTGCTCGATCTCGTCGAATATCAATAATATACGTTGACTGCGAAAAGCTACATATAGCCTTTTTAAGTCCGATTCAAAACTCAAGGACGCTTCCGAGTCGGAATACCTAGCCTCACTTAAATCTAATTTAAAATCTTGCGGCAATTGAGCTCTGGCATCGCTGTTTTGAACAAATTTGTACTGTTCGCAAATATCGCGTACTATTTGAAGCAAAAAACGATTCCAACGCAAGTGATGATACTTTGTACAGTCAAAATAAACAGCGACTCCGCCGACTTGCTCGACACGCAATTTAAGCAAATTCAGTATGGAAGTTTTGCCGATTCTACGCAACCCGAATAATCCGCCGTGTTCGCCTTGTCTGTATTTTCCGTATAATTCGGATATTATATTAGTCCTATCCTTACCGAAAAACAAATTATCATCTCTCAACGGAGAAGCAATTCCAAACAAATCACGTTCATATAAAAACGTCCTTAACCTGCTTTGCAGCATATCTTCACTGATACCGTTAATGGCTTCTTCATATGAAAACGGTACAATAAGTCTTGAATCGGGGTGATCTAACCTATCATCTTTAACTAGATCAACAATGTCCGCATAATCGTCAAATAAAAAACATGTGATCTTATCCAATCTATTTCTGAATTCGGAATTTGTGATTAACAGATAATCAAGGAAATCTTTAGTGCGGCTTTTAAAATCCTTAAATCCATCATTACAGCAAAGAATAAGAACCTCGTCACCAAGATTATAAAGCTGTTTCAATTTTTTAACGGGCTTTAAAAAATGGATTGTATAATTAGTACTTTTAAAACAAGTTTCTCTCGAAAATGTCACTAATCCATACTTTGATAATTCCTTAACAGCCGTCCGAGTTCGCATATCTCCGAAAATTGTGATTTTTGCACCGTTAACTCTCGCTATCCCTCTGACGTCGTCTTTTAATACAAGACTGGAATAAAGATTCCTCATTTGTAATACCTCCAACAGGATTATAGCACATACATCATAAAAATACAAGACTTTCATTCTAAAATAATAAACGCATACAAGACTTGGTTTTAATTACATATGTAGACCTACGCTTCGCTTTTTTCGTGCGTAGCTCCGCGGAAATCGATCGCACAAATTTACCCGCAGATCACACCCTATCCCCCGCTTTTCACAATTTTTCAAAATCGCTTGACAATATATAAACAATGTTATATAATGTATGTTATATAACGTGCTACACTAAATCAAGGACAATACAATGCCCAAACAAAGAATCACGAAAGAAATGATCTTGGAAGCCGCTTTCAATTACGCCAAAGAAAAAGGGTTCGAGCAAGTCGTGCTCAAAAACATAGCGGACGAGATAGGCTGCTCGGTACAGCCGATATACAGTTACTATAAAAACATGGGCGACCTGAAAGAGCAAGTATACGGCGAAGCAATGGCTTTTTATCAGTCGTTCATATACAGCCGTGTCGATAACGAGAGACTGCTTGAAAGCATGGCGCGGGCAAACGTGGAGTTTGCCAAGCAAGAGACCAATCTGTTCAAAATGCTGTTTTTAAATAAGATAGATGGGCTCAACTGTTTTTCGGACATTTACGAATGGATGGGCGACAAAAACGCGACCAAACAAGTTATGGATAGGTACTCGCTATCCGAAAACGCGGCGAAAGAGATCTATCTCATGCTCATCATATTCACTCACGGCATGGCTAATATGATCGCCATAAGCGGCGCGAACATACCCGACGAAGAAATCATCGAATACCTCGAAAAAGCATACCGCGCTTTCATAAAAGCGCATCAATAAAGGAGAAAATCATGGACACAGGACTTATGCTCGACTACCTTGCGCAATTAAGCGCCAACAACGACCGCGAGTGGTATCACGAACACAAAAACGAAAACAAAGCCGCCGCTGCGGAGTTTGAACGGCTCGTACAGGATCTTATATATCGCATAGGCGCGTTTGACCAAAGCGTACTGCACAACGTGGCGAAAGAGCTCACCTTCAAGCTCGTGCGCGACACAAGGTTCAGCCACGACAAATCGCCGTATAACCCGTCTTTCCGCGCGCACATCTCGTCCAAAGGCAAGCTCCCCATCCCCGTCGGATACTATATAATGATAAAGCCCGACGGCGGAACGTTTTTGGGCGGCGGACTTTTCGCGGACATGTTTTCCAATGCGACGGCAATGGTGCGCGACTACATTTCCGCCCACCCCGACGAATGGAACGCCATAATAAACAATGCGGAGTTTAAAAAGCATTTTACCGTAAAAGGAGCGGCGCTTAAAAATGTACCCGCGGGCTATGACAAAAATCACCCGCAGGCGGAATACCTTAAATATAAATCTTGGTACTTGGAATATTTTATGTCCGACGACGAAGTGCGCGACGAAGCGGCGTTCCTGGAAAAAGCGACCGAGATATTCAAAGCGATGAAACCGTTTAACGACTACCTCAACGCGGCGCTTAAAGACTTCCAAATGCCCGCGAGATAACTCGTTGAATATATAACCGTATCTAAACCCAAATACATAAACGCGCCCCCAAAGCTAGGGAGCGCGTTTTTCGTGTCGAATGTACTAAATATTACCGTATTACTGTCAAATTTGTTTAGCTTGTTTTTATAGAAGTTCGACACGCGTCAGTCCCGCCTCACTGAGTTCGTACACGGTATCGCACACCTCTTTAAGGTATTTTCGGTCGTGCGACACGCTTATCACACTGCCGCCGAACCTGCCTATACTGCCGCGCACCACAGGCGCGGACAGCGGACTGAAATTACGCGTCGGCTCGTCCAATAACAGTACGTTCGCACCGCGAATGACCATATCCAATAAAAGTATCTTAGCGCGCTGTCCACCGCTCAGACTGCCTATCGGCGCGGTCATTTCGGCATGAGTAAACTTCATACTGCCCATATACGTCCGCGCTTTGGTTATCTCGTCTTTGGAATAATTTTCGGCAAGAAACTCCACGGGCGTCAAAGAGTAATCGAGCATGCGCGAATAATCCTGCGGCATATACGCCGCGACGATATCCGTTCTCGTCCGCAAATTCTCCCACAGTACGTTCATAAGCGTGGACTTACCCGCACCGTTCGCGCCTATTATCCCTATCTTCTCCCCACCGCGCACAAACAGTTTGACGTTGCTCGCTATCGTCCGTCCGCCCGCGTCGAGTCGCGGGAGCGATATATCCAAAACGACTTTGCCGCGCGGCAAAGCCACAGGCTCGAACTCGGTAATTATCGCCGACTCTTCTTTTGGAAACTCGATAAACTCCTCGCGTTCGCGCTCGAACCGCTTTTCCGTGGACAGGACGGACTTCATCTTCTTTTTCAATAGCCGCCCGCCCGACGGGTTTTGCCGCGATATGGTATTAAGCTCGTGCTCCACGCGGTCATGTATACGCCGCCATTTATCCATTTGCTTGGCATAGTCGTCGCGCTGTTTTTGCGCGACCTGTTTTTGATGCTCAAACGTAAGAGCGCGCCTCTCGGCATACTCGCGATAACCGCACCGCGCCACCGTTATGCGGCACTCCGTCTTGCGCACAACCTGTTCCATGTGAATGATAACGTTGGCAACGTTTTCGATAAGCGTCTCGTCATGCGACACGAACAGCACGGGAATATTCGTCAAGCGCAAAAACTTCTCAAGCCATTCGAGCGTCTCTATATCCAAATCGTTGGTCGGCTCGTCCAAGAGCAGAGCGTCGGGCTCGTCCAAGATCAAACGCAAAAGCCGCGCCCGCACTCTCTCTCCGCCCGACAGCTCGCATAGCCGCCGCTCCGAAGTTATCAGCTCAAACGGCAACAGACTCAACGCTTCGTCCATGTGCGCATAGTGATCGTCACCGAATAGATCGCATAGCCGCACGCCGTCGGTGTCCGCGTCCGCAAACTGCGACAGGTATGCAATGCGCCCGTGCGCCTTGACCGTTCCCGAAAACTCACAATACCCGTCGGTGAGCTTGCGATCGAATATGCTTTTCAACAGCGTGGACTTTCCGTTGCCCTCTTCGCCGATAATAACGGCCTTATCGCCGCTACCGAGCGTAAAATCGAAGTTTTCGGCAATATACCGCCCGTCCGTCAAAAGCTTTAAGCTTACATTTTTAAGTTCTATCATAGATCCTCCGTTTTATATACAAAAGGATCGGATACAAAACAAAAAAACCGCTTAACGCAGTTTTCTTTACAAGTAATCCGATCCCGAACACACCAAATCGCCGCTACACGCGGCGAACCGATACTTTCGAAACCAAATTACTTATTGTACATTTTCACCTCAAACGGAGCCGCAGCACCGTACAGTTTGTTAAATCAAATATACCAAATAAAAAACGGAATGTCAACGGTTTTTCATCAAGTCGCGCTGTCATTCGGTTTATCCGGCTTCGGTCTGAACGCATAATACTGCGCGATACCGACGACCGCGCCGCCGACGATATTCCCGAGCGTAGACGGTATCAAACAGAACGCCAACGCATTGCCGAGCGAAAGCCCCGCAGCAGCCGCGCCGTACGCTCCAAGCGCGTTTTGCATGAGCCCCGCCGACAAGTAGTACATGTTGGCTACCGAGTGCTCGAACCCGAGCACGACAAACGCGAACACGGGAAGATACACGCCCAAGATCTTACCGACTATGGACTTACTCGAAAGCGCGACAATGACCGCAAGACATACCAAAACATTGCAGAGGATACCGCGCAGGAACGCGTCGCCGAACCCTAAAGAACTCTTTGCTGCGGCGGTGGTCACTGCGGCAAGCGCAGCATCTTCGGGCATCACATGACTGAACACGACAAGGACGGCTATGAGCACCCCGCCTACGAGGTTGCCCAAGTAAACGATCCCCAAGTTTTTCAAAAGTCCGCGCACACGCACGTGCCGATCTATCGTCGGCGCTATCATCAAACAATTACCCGTAAACAACTCCGCGCCGCACACCACAACGAGCATAAGCCCGACGGGAAACACCGCGCCCTTGACGAGCGCCGCCGAGCTCCCGCCCGCATACGCGCCCGCAACGGTCGCAAGCGCGCCGCCGAGCGCAATAAACGCGCCGGCAAGAACGGAAAGAATGAGTAGTTTATACCACTTCGCTTCCGCTTTGCCGCGCGCGATACCTACGTAATTATCCACTACTTCGCTTGGAGAAAACATACCGCGAGCATACCATACATGTCGAATTTTGTCAATCCTTTTCGAGCAAATACAACACATACGTTCAAATCCATCACAATAATAAACTACACAAAGCATTATGTATTGTGTCATTTACATTTCAAAGCGAGGCATTTAGCCTTAAGCGACAAGTTATAGCTTGTAATTTGAAACGATAAATGTTATTCTATAAGTACACACAATCAAGGAGATTTTTATAAACATGGCAAATCAAGACTACGCTATATTTACCGACGCGTCGGCTGACGTAGCTTTGGACGTAGCGTTAAACAGCGAACTGAATTTCATTCCCATGCCCTGCGAATCGGACGGCAATATTTACGAGTGCACTGGCACGGACTCCGACGAAAAAGTAAAAGGTTTTTACCGCGATATACGCACCGGCAGTCTTCCCAAAACGACGCAGATAACGCCCTTCCAGTACGAAGAGCTTTTCGAGCCCTATCTTGCAAGCGGAAAGAGCGTTGTATGCTCCTGCCTTTCGAGTAAACTGTCCTCTACGTTCGAGTCGGCTAAGCTCGCCGCCAAAAACCTCAACGAAAAGCACACGGACGCCAAGCTCTACGCCATCGACTCCATAGGCGCGACGGGCGCAATGAGCATTATAGCGGAACGCATGCTCGCCAATAAGCAAAAAGGCATGAGCGCGGAAGAGAACGCCGCCGACATAGAAGTATTCAAGCGCAGCATTTACACTACGGTATATGTAGAAGACTTGAAACACCTAAAACGCGGTGGCAGGATAGGCGCCGCAAAAGCCGCGCTCGGCTCCATGCTCAATTTTAAACCAATAATCATAATAACGCCCGACGGCGCGATCGCAAATACGACCAATATGCGCGGTTCGCGCAAAGCGATATCGCATATTGCCGGCAAGTACGCCGAGCTTGCCGATATGACGAGCGACTCGCCCGTATACGTCTGCGACGCCGACAATGAGGAAATGGCGGACGTTATGGTAGAAGAACTCAAAGCGATCAATCCCGAAATAGTGATACGCCGTAGCAAGCTCTCGCCCATTATCGGCACTCACCTCGGTCCCGAATCGGTACTTATCTCGTTCGTCACCAAAGAACCCCGCTCTTAAATTTCACCGAGTAATTCCGAATAAAACAACGCAACAAAAAATCCGCTGCCACTGGCAACGGATTTTTTTGTGCTTGATTTAAATGATAATTAGTGCGTAAGGAAGAACATGAGAATGAACAGCACCGCTATAACGACGGTAACAATGTGTATCTTCTCTTCCGCCTTGGCGGGCTCAACCGTACCTTTCTTCTTCCTGCCGGCAAGGTCGATAAGCGTGAGCACAACTCTTATGAGCAGCCACGAAATGATACCGAACGCGATACCGTAAGAAATGTTGTACGTGAGCGGCATCATGGCGATCGTAAGGAACGCAGGCACCGCTTCGGCAACGTCCGTCCACTCTATCTCGCGCACGCAGTTCATCATAAGAACGCCCACGTAGATAAGCGCAATGGAAGTCGCGCAAGACGGGATCATAGCCGCTATGGGGCTGAGGAACATGGCGACTACGAAGCAGGCGGCGGTCATGACGGAAGCAAGACCGGTGCGCGCGCCGGTACCGATACCGGACGAAGACTCGACAAACGTCGTAACGGTGGAAGTACCGCAGATCGCGCCCGTGGTGGTCGCTATAGCGTCGCAAAGCATAGCTTTATTCATATTGGGGATGCTGCCGTCTTCTTTGAGCATATTGCCGCGCGCGCAAGCGCCGTACAGCGTGCCCATGGTATCGAACAGGTCGACCATGCAGAATGCCAAGGACGAAGTGATGATAACGAGTGCAAGGCTGCCGCCGTTATTGCCGGGGATGGCAAGGTAATCGCTGAAATCGAAACCGCTCGCGAATACTTGTCCCACCGACTGAACGCCCCAATCCTTAAACGCGTTGATGGGGTTCCATTTGGCAACTGTGCCGTAAGCTTCACCGAAGCCGTCGATAACGCCGGCGCTCAAAGCGTCGAAGTTATATCCGATACCCATGAACGCCCAATAGAGCGCCGTCGCGCCGAGCATGCTCCAAAGTATAGCGCCTTTGACGCCTTTTTTAGACATGATAGCGACTGCGATGATGCCGAGTATCGTGATGATGAGCGGCATGACCGAGCCGTACGTGGCTGTATCCAAAAGGTTGAACGACGCCAGCTTAACAAGCGTTGCTATGTCGTCGACTATAAGCCCCGCATTTTTCATACCGATAAAGGCTATAAACAGTCCGATACCGGCGGGGATAGCTATACGAACGGTCTTGGGTATAGCCTCGAACAAGCGTTTACGCAAGCCTGTGACGGTAAGCAGTATGAACAAAATACCGTCTACAAGCACGAGAATAAGCGCGTTGGCATAAGTAAGCTTCAAGCCTAAGCAAATGGTAAATACGAAGAACGCATTAAGTCCCATACCCGAAGCTTGAGCCATCGGAAGTCTTGCAAGAAACGCCATGAGCAACGTGCCGACAACCGCGGAAATCGCCGTCGCGATATATATCGCGCCGAAGCTGACTCCGAGCAAGCCGCCTACGTCATTGGAAAACATATTGGCGTTTACGGGCAGGATGTAGACCATCGCCATAAAGGTGATAAGTCCGCCGATAATCTCCGTCTTGAAGTTGGAGCCCGCCTTACCTATGCCGAAAAAGTCGTCAAGCTTTTGCAAGAACTTGTTTTTCGGCTTTTTGGTAGCTACTGCCGCCGCGCCGTCGCTGCTCGTAACGCTCGTTTCATCGCTGTTGGTTTCAGCGGTGTCGGCGCTCACTACGGGCTGCTCCGTCGCTTCGGTGTCCGCAGTTACCGAAGTCTCGACAACGTCTTTCTCGTTGTCTTTTTCGTTTTCACTCACGGAAAACACCTCCTTGGAAAAATATACTTTATTGTAACACGATTCGACATAAAAAGGCAACCGTTTACGCCAAAAGATTACATTTAATTATTCCCAAGCACAGCTTGGATTTTTGTCGTGTGTTTGCGTTTGTGATTTGTTTTACGTTACGCCCGACCAAGCACTGTTTGGATTTCTGTCGTGCCAAGCACAGCTTGGATTTCTGCCGTGTATTTGCATATTCGTTTATTTGAGGTAACACCCGAATAAGAGCAGTACATATTGTCCTAATGTCATCCTGAGGCGAAGCCGAAGGATCTTTGGCGTAGCCGCAAAGCGTAAACGTTAAACAAACGACGACCCTAAACACGCCCCCGACCCTATTCGGGTGTACTGTCAATCTATCTCAAACGCCAACACACGACGACTATCCAAACCGTGTTTGGTCGGGTGCAACCTCAAATCACCGTTTCCGTAAACACACGACATTCGCCAAGCCTCCGGCTTGTCATTCCGAGCCTGCGAGGAATCTAGGCGAACCGCCGCAAAGCGTAAACGCCTAACCACGTAACCCATTCAAACCTCTGCACTCTGCAAACCAATCGACAATATACGTAATTCTTGCCCAAAGTACCGCAAATTATTACCTGTCTTACGGTATATAATAAGCGCATGAACGGCGATATCAAGTATACGGACGACGCGGCGGATGTTCCGCCGCGCGAATTTTCACACGCGGACGCCGCCGCCGACAAAGCGGAAGTTGCGTTTTTCGACACGGTGCTGGACGCCGTTACGGCGGCAGCGGCTAAGGGCGCTACGGTACATGCGCTCGGCTTTGACAGTGTGGATATGTTTCTGCGCGCGGGCTATCGTGCGGTGGACGGCGACGCGGACATGATAGTAGTACGCGGCGGCGAAAGCGAGTTCGCTAAAGCTCGAGCGCTCAAACGCAGGCTCGACAGTTCCGCCAAGCTCATACTCTGCCCTACGCACGCGTACGCCGCGGCAAGCGCGACGGTCTACCGCACGACGGACGCGGCGTTCGCGGTGCTAGAAAAGTGCGATGCGCCGTTCGCCGTCGTGTTCGACGCCGACGATATCGACCGCAACCATGCGTCGATATTCGGCGAGCTCGCCGCGCTCGATCTTTGCGCGTTCGATTACGCGTTCGGCGCGCGGATGCGCGGAGAATGCGCCGATGCGAAAGCCGTTGCGGATATCGCGGCGCTCGTTACCGAGCTCACGGAAGCGCTCCGCGGCACGTACAAGGACAGACGGCGCACCGCCGAGCTTCTCGTCGAGTACGGCAAGAAAGCGGCAAGGATAATCGAACGCCGTCCCGAGCTCTTGCATGCGTCGGGCGCGGCGCAAACGGGCGAAGCGGTGCGCATGCTGTACGCCGCCGAGGAACGGCCTATCGGCATGCGCGGCGAGACGGAAATGCTGTTGGCTGCGTACGTACTGGATTTTTATATGAAGAACCTCGACGGCACGGGATTGGAATTCCCGCCCGATAACGGCAAGCGCATAGACAGCGTTTGCGAGTATTTCAAGACCGACGTGCGTCATGCCTGCGTGCATGCCGCCGCCGTTTACCCGCCTATCAAGATGCGGATATGCGAATACCGCCGCGACGAGTTCCGCACGGAGCTCGCTAAAGAGCTTTGCGAGGTCAAGCGTCGGCAGTTAAATGCGTTCACGGTGTTCAAGCGGTTGTATCCCGACGACGGGTATTGCCTGAAAACGCTCGTCGACAGGACCGACCTCGGACTGTGCCTCGCGCTTGCGCCCGACGTTTTCGCCGCCGACAGTATGCTATCGTTCCTCAAGCAGACCGGTCGGCTCGAAAAATACATAGTCTAGCCCCCAACCAAATGTTGGACGCCTGTCGTGTGTTTACGTTTGTGATTTATTTTACGTTACGCCCGACCAAGTACAACTTGGATATCTGTCGCGTGTTTGCGTAAGCATTTTATTTTTTGTATCACCCGAATAATGGCGTTACATATCGTCATCTTTCCGTAGGAAGCGCAGCCCACTGCGCTCCGCCAAGCACAGCTTGGATGTCTGTCGTGTGTTTACATTTGTGATTTGTTTATTGTAACACCCGACCAAGTACAACTTGGATGTCTGTCGTGTGTTAGCGTAAACGTTTTATTTTTTGTATCACCCGAATAAGAGCGGAGCTTATTTTCTTTTGTCATTCTGAGGCGAAGCCGAAGGATCCAAGCGAACCGCCGCATAGCGTAAACGTTAAACCAATCGCAACATACCCAAATAAAACATCACAAAACAAAAAAGAGCGCCGACACCGACACTCCATACTAACATGTATATTTACCCAACTCTTATTCGGGTGCACAGCCATTCCAACGCAAAAGTCGATACACGACAGATATCCAAGCTGTGCTTGGCGACAATCATCCAAACCGTGCTTGGTCGGGTGCAACCTCAAATCACCGTTTCCGTCAACACACGACATTCGCCAAGCCTTTGGCTTGTTACTGTTTGGTGGCGTTTACCGCCGCTTTAACGGTCACGCCCGCAAGCTTGGGCACGGCGACGTTCGCCGCTTTGATCGCGTCGATAAGCTCCTGCGGCACAACAAACTTCTCTTTGGTATCGTTGACGTCGAAATACTTGATCCGCGCGCCGCCCACCGTTCCGTAGAACGGCACGCCGTTTTTAAATACTATCTTGCACCTAAGCGTTTTACCGCCGCAATCGAGCGTACCCTTATAGATCTCTCGGTCGGGCTTGCCTATCCGCACCGTCGCATCCATATCGGCAAAAAAATCAAACCGATACTGCGGGTACTCGAGCCCGTCGTCGATAAGAAACCTGCCGCGATCGAACTCGATAACGTTCTCGCCGTCGGTAAACAGCGACCTGTTCTTATTGAGTATCCGATAGCAATACCGCCTATCCCCGTCGCGAGCGGTGTACTGCAAAAAACTCATCTGCACGCGCGCGCGCATCAAAAGATTATACACCGCAACAATGACCGCGAGCCCCGCCGCGACCGCCAAGCAAATCATAGAGACCGCGCCGTCAAACACCATCGACAGTATCATAAGCGCGACCGCGCCGCCGCCCAAAACAAAATTGAGCGCGAGCTGCCAATACTTGACCGTAAAAACGTCGTTGCGCACGCACTTGACAGCGCTTGCCTTTTCGACGAGCGCTTCATGGAACCGTTCGCGCGCCGTCTGCGGCGTTTGCTGCATACCGTCCGTCATTTACCGCACTTACCCGAAGGATACTTGCCCGTAAAGCACGCGCTGCAATACCTGTCGGGCGCAAGCCCCACGCGCTCGAACGCGTCTATCGGCAAAAACCCGAGCGAGTCCGCGCCGATATGATCGCACATCTGCTCGACGGTCATGCGCGCGGCAAGCAGCTGCGAGCGGTCTGGAATATCCGTGCCGAACTTGCACGGGTATAAAAACTCGGGCGACGCAATGCGCATATGTACGTGCCGCGCACCGCCATCCTTGATAAGCCTTATAAGATTGGCGCACGTCGTGCCTCGGACTATCGAGTCGTCGACGAGCACAACGTCCTTACCTTCAACCGCGTCGCGCAGCGCATTGAGCTTGATCGATACCGCTTCGTACCGTATCGCGTCGGTACTGCGGATAAACGTTCTCCCGACGTACGAGTTTTTAACGAGCCCCACGCCGTACGGTATCCCGCTCTCGTACGCATAGCCGAGCGCGAACTGAAGTCCCGAATCGGGCACACCGATAACGACGTCCGCTTCGGCGGGGTGCGCTTTGTAAAGCTCGCGTCCGATACCGATGCGCGAACGGTAAACGCTGTCGCCGTCGAGCACGCTGTCGGGCCGCGCAAAATACACATGCTCGAACACGCAGTGCGCGGGCTTGATCTTGCCTACGTTATCCGTGTAATGATTGACGCCGGTATCGTCTATCTTGATAAGCTCGCCGGGCAGAACGTCGCAAAGTTTCTCCGCGCGGATCACGTCGAACACAGCAGTCTCCGACGCAAAGAAATAGCTGTTGCCGCGCTTACCGAGCGCAAGCGGGCGTATACCGAGCGGATCGCGCACGGCTATCAGTTTCTTGGGCGACATGACCACGATACAGTACGCGCCCTCTAAACGCTTGACCGCGGCGAGCACCGCTTCTTCCGCGCTGTGCGTCTTGGTACGCGCAACGGCTATCATGTTCATGACCATCTCGGCATGCGACGACGACTGAAAGATCGCGCCGCGCTGTTCTAGCTCCGAACGCAACACTTCGTAATTGGAGATATGCCCGTTCATGGCAAGCGTCATCGTACCCTTGCAGTATCTCGACATTATGGGCGGAACCGCCTCGTCCTCGCCCGCGCCGTACCTCACGTGTCCGACGCCGATCTTGCCTTTGAGCGTCGCGAGATTGTCTTTATTAAATACCTCGTTCACGAGCCCTTTGCCTTTGACGTTGTAAAGCTTGACGTAATCATTGGTAACGATACCGCAGCTCTCCTGACCGCGGTGTTGCAATGTGTACAACCCGTGATAAAGATCGGCGGCGATATCCCTGCCGTCAAAATCGTATGCGCCTATCACTCCGCATTCTTCATGGACCATAACGCTTTTCTCCGTGAGTTTATTGACTAACGACTTCCGTTTGTCGCTCGACTATTATACCACAATCGCGCCGCGCACGCAAACAAAATAAAACTATTCGACTATATACAGTTCGGAAAGCGCGCGCGTATGCGCGACGTACTTCTCCCTATCGGTGAGCGCGCCGCAGGCATACACCCGCTCGTACTCCAAACCCTTGCTATCCTTGACCGTGCAAACCGCGCGCGAGAGCGCGCCCATGCCCGCGAGCTTTTTCGCCGTCAAGGCGTCCGCGGGCGAATACAAAACGGCAATACGGTCACCCGCCGCCATAGCCGCGCACGCCTCGCGCTCGAGATCGCTAAACGCAATTCCTTCCACCTTGCCGCCCGAAAGCCCGAGTGAAGTCACGCTCATGCCGAGCTCGCCGTTCACAAACTCCGTTATCTCCTGCGCATTGCGGTAGTTCTCGTTGAGCATGTACCGCTTCATATCCCACAGCGCGTTCAATGCATCAAAGCTCCCCACGCCGCGTGACGGATCGAGCTGTTGGTTCTCGTCGCCGTAAATATTGACCGTCGCGCGCGTGCACTCCGCGAGCAATCGGTACTCGTTGACGTAGTACTCCTGTCCCTCGTCTATGAACAGCGCACAATCAAAATCGGGCTTGCCCAAAATATAGCAGTACGCCGTCAACAGCAAATACAGCTTGGCTTTCGAGAGCGCCGCGCCCAGATCGGGTATCATAGGCAACCTTGCGAGGTCGACGGCGACTACGGGCGCGGACGGCTTTTCCGCCGAAGCCGACACGTGCGCGCCGCGCGCCCATGCCAGCTCCGCCTCGTACGCGCGAAGCTTCTCTCTGTAAATTGCAAGCCGCGCCGCATAGCTCTGTTTGGCTGGCTTCAAAGCGGCAATGAGCTTGCGCTTGACGCTGTCCGAATAGCACTCCGCGACCACGCTCGGGGACAAAGCCTCGTCGTCCGTAAGCGGCACGCCAAGCGCCCGCCGCGCCGATGCCTTGATCCCGCGAAGCGACAGAATGAGCTCGCGGTACAGCTCAGGCATGGTCAGCCTACGCGCCGCACCTATCATGAGATCGTCCACTACCGGCTGTATATGCTCTATATACCGCTCGGACGGCGCAATGACCACCGCGCGGTCGAGATCGAGCTTTTTATTGAATGAAAGATACTCGAGCCGCTGCAAAAGTATCATCGTCTTGCCGCAGCCCGCGCAACCGCACACCACCGAGTTCTCGTCGGCGGGGCGCGTAATAATCGCGTTCTGATTGGCTTGAATGGTGGGGATAATATCGGTCAGCCGCTTATCGCCACGCTTGACAGCCAGCATGTGCGCGAGGAACTTGTCATAGACCACCCCGCCTCCGTCCTTGGAATAATCCTGAAACACGGCTTTAAGCTCGCCGCCGCGGATATCGAACTTCCGCCTGAATATCACTTCGTACTTATACCCGCCGTACTCGATAACGCCGTCCTCGAAACGGTCGTAAACGCGATTGCCGAGCGGCGAATTATGCGAGTAAACGATTATGCGGTCTTTGTAGAACACGACGTTCGCGCCGACGTAAATATCCGCGTCGACGGGCAGATCGCCGCCCTGCGATAACTGCCGAGCGCGCGTCATGGACGGAGTATCGTCTATTATCGCTCCGCCTGTCTGGCGCAGTTTCATGCGCGCAAAATACGGCGTGCCAAGCGCGGCGCGCAAGATTTTGACGGTCAGTTTGCGCTCGTCGTGACGGAACTTGTCCGTGCGGTACTCCTCGATATCCTGCTCATCGTAAATATCGACGGTGCGGTATGCGAACCCGTCGTTTTCGAGCAGCTCTATCTGCTCGCGCATGAGCGAAAGCGTGCGCGACAAATGCTCGCGCTCTTCCGCTATCTCTTCCGCATTAAAATTTTCGCTATCGAAAAAATCCATTCTTTTAAAATAGCAAAAATGCCGACTATAACAGCATTTTTGCAACGAAGAAAAATTCGGTATGATACCCCGCCGATCCGCGGCAAAACAAACGCCCGCTCGCGGGTACGGCAAAGAACAAAACGCCCAAGTATGATACCGAATTTATTATACCAAGCGCGCACGCTAAACGCAAGTATTTTATTTAAAGATAGCTCGCCCGCCTATAATAGGTTTGCACCCGACCGAAAACGCCCATAAACGCCGCACATAAACAGTTTTTTTGAGCTTATATAGTCAATCCGCTTGCTTTGCGGGATTTTTTATGCTAAAATTAGTATGATATCAGACTAATTTGGTATATTTTTCTATGATAAACTCGGAAATAAACAAACTTTTAAACGAATACTGCCGTTTACGCGACCGACAGTATGCTGTTTACGGCAGATATGCCAGACGCTACGCGCTTACAACTAACGAATTATTCGTATTGGACATACTGTGGTTTGCGGATGACGGCGTCACACAAAAAGATATCTGCGACAGACTTTCGGCAAACAAGCAAACTATAGCGGCTATCGTAAACAGGTTTATGAAAAAAGGTCTCGTCGTTTTGGAAGAAGCCGCGCAGGACCGACGGCATAAGCTGATACGCTTTACGCCGAGCGGCGTCGAATACGCAAGAAAAATAATACCGCCCGCCGCCAGGGCCGACAACTTGGCTTTTGCCGAACTCGATTTATACAGCGCGAGAGAGCTCGTGCGGCGCACTGCGGATTTTACGAAAATCATGGAGAAAAAATTCGAGGATATAGAATAATGGAGTTTTACGACGTAATAGAAAAGCGGCGTTCGATACGTCAGTTTCAAAACAAGCCCGTGCCTCATGACGCGCTCATACGCATTTTGAACGCAGGGCTCAAAGCGCCGTCGTCCAACCACCAACGGCAATGGGAGCTCGTAACGATAACAGACAAAGCGACAATCTGCGACTTGGCTAAGATAGTCAAGCCGTACTATTGCAGTATCAAAGACCCCAAAACGCCTCAACAGGAAATGTTCAAGATAGCCTACCCCAAACAGCGTTCTATGATAGAAGAGAGCGCCTGCGTGATCCTGCCGTATTTCAAATGCAAGTACGACTTAAAGAATCCTTCCAACGATTACGGCTTGATGGACTTCGGCGCGGCTTGGGCTTTGACCGAGAACATACTGCTCGCGGCGACCGCCGAAGGCTTGGGCTCGGTCGTGCATATTCCCGTCAAAAAAGAACCCGCGCAGATAAAAGAATACATGCAAGTACCCGACGGCTATTTGCTTCCCGCCATGATAATGCTCGGCTACGCCGCGGAAAACACCGAGACGCCGAGGCAGGTACAGGCAAGCGCGGAAAACAAAGCGCATTGGAATAAATGGTAAAATGCAAATCAACGAAACTAAAGTCAAAAGCGTAATAACAAAATCCGATCTTCCCGTATGCGACTACTCGGTCAACCCGTACACGGGTTGCGAGCACGCCTGCAAATACTGCTACGCCTCGTTTATGAAACGCTTTACGGGTCACCCCGAAGAATGGGGCGAGTTCTTGGATATTAAGGAATGGGACGATATAAAACGCCCCGACAGGTATAAAGGAAAAGAACTCTTCATAGGCTCCGTGACCGACCCGTATCAACCCGCCGAGGAAAAATACAAACGCACCCAAGCGCTTTTAAAGCAGTTGCAAAACAGCGGCGCGAAAATATCCATAGCGACAAAGTCCGACTTGATACTTCGCGATCTCGACTTGATAAAAACGTTTCCCGACGCCCGCGTATCGTGGTCGATAAACACGCTCGACGAAAGTTTCAAAAACGATATGGACGCCGCCGCGAGCATCGAGCGGCGCATAGCGGCTATGCGCGCCTTCCATGACGCGGGAGTACGAACGACGTGCTTCATCTCGCCTATCTTCCCCGGCATAACCGACTGCAAAGCGATAATAGAAAGGTGCAAGAATATCTGCAATCTCGTATGGCTCGAAAACCTCAACTTGCGCGGCAACTACAAACCGACCGTGCTCGGTTATATCGCCGAGAAATACCCGACGCTCATTCCGCTGTATGACGCTATATATCGCAAAGGCGACAAAACCTATTGGGCGGAACTCGACCGCGAAATGCGCGAATACTGCCTGAACGCAGGGCTCGAGTATTTACGCGCCGACGACACGCTTAAACGCCCGTTCGACGCGCCGCCCGTAGTCGTAAATTACTTCTTTCACGAACAAGTAAAAAAATCCGTAAAGCGCGAATAACATGCCCGAACTTCCCGAAGTCGAAACGGTGCGGCGAACGCTTCTGCCGCATTTAAAAAACAGAACGATAACCGCCGTAAATATCCGCAACGCCCAAGTGATAGCATCGCCCGAGCCGCAAACGTTTACGAGCGCGCTCGTAGGACAAACGGTGACCGACTTCGCGCGAAGAGGTAAATTTTTGCGGCTTATGTTTATGAGCGGCGACACTCTTACCGTACATTTACGCATGACTGGCTGTCTCACGGTAGAAAAAAGCGCCGCGCCGTACGAAAAACACACTCACCTTATTTTAGCATTGGACGACGGCAACGAACTACGCTACGAGGACACAAGACGCTTCGGCAGATTTTGGTACGCCGCACAAAACAGCAGAGACCAAAGCGGCATGGACAGGCTGGGAGTCGACCCCTTCGACGCAGAAGCGGTGTTCAAAGCGCTGAACGAAAAACACAAAACCGTAAAACGCTCCGTCAAGCAGACGCTTTTGGATCAAAGCATAATAGCGGGTATCGGAAATATCTACTCGGACGAAATATGTTTTTGCGCGACGATCCACCCCGAACGAGCGTTTTGCACGCTCTCGGAAGACGAGACAAAAAGGCTCGCAAATGCGGTGACGGAACGCCTGCTATACTTTACGGCAAAAAACGAGATCTCGTTTGACGACTACATAAAAAGCCGCGGCAAAGAGTATCGCAACGCCCCGTACTTACAAGTGTACGGTAAACAGGGTCAACCGTGCCATGTTTGCAAAACCGCCATCGAGCGCAAAACCATAGGCGGGAGAAGCAGTTACTACTGCCCGCACTGTCAGAATAACGAATAGCGCATAAACACCTCCATATCATGCAATGCTTAACCACCCGACAGAGTGAGTGAGATCGGACTCGAGGATAAAGTATACGGTATCACAGCCGTCGGGCATGCCAGTCAGCGTTTTCCCGTCGAGCGTTGCTTCGCTTATTTCTTCCTCCGCTTCCCACTCGCCTATTACTTCGTCCGTCATAATATCCGTCAGTATCACTTTCGTGTCTTTCAGTCTCAGTTCCATATACTCCGTCGTTCGGTCAGTTACATACCGTTTATCGTTTATCTCTATTACCAATATCTTCTCATTCGTCTTTACGTACTCTTTGCCGTTTATTTCTATCTTCCCGTTCCCGTACTCCGCTGTTTGTCCGTTGATCTTTCCTCCTTCTATTCCGTGTTCGTACT
>CATLHE010000006.1 GCA_949948895.1 uncultured Christensenella sp. | reverse complement strand
TCTTTTACCGTTGATACTCATTTTCTTTCCGCTCCGTCTGCCGCCTTTTTCCGCTACCCATAGGTCCTATAAATACAAGTCTTTTACCGTTTAAACTCATGCTTTATTTATCGCCACTCTCGACGATGTTTCTCACGGCGAGAAAATATCCGTCCGCGCCGAGTCCCGTGATACACCCGTCGCAATTACGCGCGAGCACGCTTTTTTGTCTGAACTCTTCGCGCGCCAAGATGTTTGACAGATGTACTTCTATCTTTTTTGCCTTGACCGAGTACAGCGCGTCCGAAATAGCGTATGAGTAATGCGTGTACGCGCCCGCATTTATGACAAGCCCGTCGAACCCGCCTTTTTGGAGACGGTCGACTATCTCGCCTTCCGAGTTGGACTGAAAAAACTCTATATCGACGCCCAGTCCGTCCGCGAACTTTTTGAGTCTCGCGTTTATATCGTCGAGAGTCTCCGTTCCGTAAACTGCTTCGCGTTTACCCGTCATATTGATATTTACTCCGTTCAAAACCAATATCTTCATATAGTCTCCTTTACGCGCTACTTGCCGCGCTCTTTATTATTAAGTATTTCCGTCGTCGCTTCGAACACGGACTGCACGTCGAGCGGACGGTCGATAAGTATGGCGTCGCCCTCTATCGCTTGATATATGAGCATGTCCTCGCCGTTGGCTGTTTTCGCGCCCGCGCGCGCGCACCTGCGCAAAAACGGCGTTACGGGCGGAGAATATACCAGATCGTACGCGTACTTGAAATCGGGAAGCACGCACAGCGACGCCAATACGTCCTCGCCTTTGAGCCCCAAGCTCGTCGCGTTTACTACAAGCTCGGCGGGCTGATTAAGATATATCTCGGCATGGATCGCACTGCACAGCTTTGCCGCGTTCATAAGCGTTCGGTTGAGCACGTACACTTTTTTTCCGCGTTTTATAAGCGCCTCCGCCACGGCGTAAGCCGCGCCGCCCGCGCCGAGAACGAGCGCGCTATCTACTTCGCGCTCCCATCCTCCGAACTTTGCGTCGAGCGCGCGTATGAACCCCGCGCCGTCCGTGTTATATCCGCGTTTGTCGCGGCAACGCACGAAATTAACGCCGCACGCCGTCTCTACCGCGTCGAGATAACGCTTTACGTCGGTCTTGTACGGTTTGGTTATAAAAAACCCATCGTAGTCGGCGATAAGCCCCGCTACCGCTCTATCGAGCGCGTCGTAAGGCGTATCTTTTACGTCGAAAGTCAGCCTTATGCCGAGCGCTTCCGCTATCGATGCATGAATGATCGGCGACTTCGTATAGCTTATATCCCTGCCTAAAAGCGCGGCTCTATATTCTTTCAACGCCTATCACCTCACCGTAGAAATTCGGATAGCTCACAGACGCGCATTCCGCATCGGTTATAGTCACACCCTCTCCCGCCGCGCCCGCGACCGCCGCGCTCATGGCTATCCTGTGATCTAGCTTCGGATCGACCTTGCCGTACTTTAACGGCTTGCCGCCTTTTATTATCATGCCGTCTGCGGTGGGCGTGATATCCGCGCCAAGCGCTTTAAGCGCGGCGACTGTGGATTCTATCCTATCCGTCTCTTTTACCTTGAGTTCTTGAGCATCCTTGACTACGCTTACGCCGTCGATAAAACATGCGAGCGCACACAGTACGGGTATCTCGTCGATGAGCCGAGGAACGAGCGAACCCGAAACCGTAAACGGTTTCAAATCGCTGTTTTCGACTACGATATCTGCTATCGGCTCGACCGATCTTATTTCATTCTCGTATCTTATGTTTGCGCCGATGGAACGCAACAGATCGATAAGCCCCGTGCGTGTGGGATTTACGCCCACGTTGTTTATGCGGCAACGCCCGCCATTAACGGCAAGCGCGAGGCAAATGGGATATGCCGCCGACGAAATATCGCCGGGTACTGTCATATCGCGCGCAAAAGTGACGCTCGGCGATATCGTTACGGTATTACCGTCGCTTTTGACCGCGGCGTTCATGGCGCGGAGCATGTTTTCGGTATGATCTCTTGAGCGCGTCGACTCCGTTACCGTAACGTCGCCTGCGGCGTTGAGCCCGGCGAGGAGTAACGCACTTTTTACCTGCGCAGACGCAACGGGCATGGAATAGCTAAGCCCCGACAGCGGACCGCCAACTATTCTTACGGGCAGTTTTCCGTCGGTATCTGAGATATTTGCGCCCATATTTCTCAGCGGCTCTATGACTCTTCGCATAGGTCTCGACCGTAGCGACTCGTCGCCAGTTATCTCGAAAACGCCGTTCAGTCCCGACAGCATGCCGATGAGCAGTCTAGCTGTCGTGCCCGAATTTCCGCAGTCGAGCTGGCTTCCCGCAAACGGCGCGCCGTATACGGTAGCGGTATTGCCGTCCAGAACGACCTTTGCGCCCAGCCGTCTTACGCAATCGACGGCGGACATAACATCGTCGCTCAGTAACAAGTTTTTGACGGTGGCTTTGCCCGTGGCATAAGCGTTAAACAAGATCGCGCGTATAGATATGCTCTTATCGGGCATGCACGTTATCTCGCGGTCGTATTCGTTTAGTTTGTTTATGCGTATATCGCTCATTCCGACCTCAATATCTTGACTGCCGAGTCGTAACGCGCTCGGAACGCGTCGTGAGACAGCTTGACTTCGGTTATTTTGCCGGGGCGCACGGGAACCACAAGCGACACGGAGTCGCCCTCGTTTTTCTTATCGATCGACGCTTTGCCGCTCACAGCGCCCGAAGTGGACAGCGGCGGCGAAGTAAACATTTTCAAAAGCTTGATATACAGCTCGTAAAAATCTTTATCCATAACGTCCGCGCACATCGCCGCTTCCGTCATCAGACCTTTCAACACATACTCGCCGTGACTGAGTTTATACCCGTCTATACTTTCAAGCGCATGCCCGACGGTATGACCCATATTGAGTATCTTTCTGAGATCTTTTTCCGTGGGATCGGCTGTGACTACTGCGTTTTTTATCTTGACGCACTCCGTTATGAGCGGATATATCCCGTCGATATCATTATCGAACACGGCGTTTAGAGACGACGAAAGCAACTTAAACGCGTCCTCGGTGAGCAAGCACGTTTTTATGAGCTCGCCGTCGCCGCACAGCCATTCGCGCTCGGGAAGAGTTTTCAAAAACTCCGCGTTTATAAAAATATCACGCGGCGAATGGAACGCACCGACGAGATTTTTTATACCGTTAAAATCGACGGCGGTCTTTCCGCCTATCCCCGAATCGACCATGGCGAGAAGCGAAGTAGGTATACTCACCCAATCCACGCCGCGCATATAAAGCGCCGCCGCAAAGCCCGTAATGTCTCCGACAACGCCGCCGCCGAGCGCAGCAACAGTATCGCCGCGCTTTATACCGCGCTTTTGCATAGCGTCGAGAATAGCGTTTAAAGTCTCGGTGTTTTTGCTTTTTTCGCCCGCGGGTATTATAAAAGCGTCGCCGCTAAGCTTTGGGTAAAGCGCCGCGACGTTGCTGTCCGTCACTGTAAAATCACACATGGATAGCGCCGCTTTCACGTCCGCGTTGAGATCTCTTCCGCAATGTATATTACTCATGAGCGTTCCTCTTTGCGGCGTACCGTTCTTCGACCTCGTCCATCGTATCGCCGCCGAGCATGTCCGATACGGCTTCCGCGAGCGCGAGCGCGACTGCGGCTTCGACGACGACGCCCGCCGCGGGCACAGCACACACATCGCTGCGCTCGGATGCGGCTTTGCTCGCTTTTCCCGTAGCAATATCGATTGTATCGAGCCCGCTTTTGAGCGTGGGTATCGGTTTAATATACGCGCGCACAACTATCGGCTCGCCGTTTGTCATGCCGCCCTCTATACCGCCCGCGCGGTTGGTCGCGCGTTTTACTCCGCCTTGTCCGGACAATATCGCGTCATGGACTTCGGAACCCGCTCTTTCGCTCGAAGCTATGCCTTCGCCTATCTCCACCGCTTTAACGGACTGAACGCTTCCGACTTCGCGCATTATTATGCCGTCGAGCTTGCGGTCTTGCGACACATAACTGCCTATGCCAGATTTACAGCCCGTAACGATTATCTCGGTAACGCCGCCGAGCGTATCGCCCGCCGACGCCGCCGCTTTTATCGCCTCGACCATGGCGAGCGACGCTTCACTGTCGAGACAGCGCACCGTGTTTTTATCGGCGCGGGCGTTTATATCGTAAAAACCGTCGGTAAAGCTTTTTGCGGCAACGCCGCCTATAGCGAGCGTATGGCTTGATATCTCTATGCCCAGCCGTTTCAAGTACAGCTTTGCGACCGCGCCGAGCGCGACCTTTGTCGCCGTCTCGCGGGCGGACGCGCGTTCCAAAACGTTTCTCGCGTCGTCAAAACCGTATTTGACTACGCCCGACAGGTCTGCATGCCCCGGGCGCACCGCCGTCACTTTCCGCTCGCTTAGCGCGGTAGCGTCCGCGCCCATTACGTCTTTCCAATTATCGTGATCTTTATTGTAAATAACAGCCGTGACGGGACTGCCCAAGGTCTTACCGCCGCGCACGCCCGTTACGAACTCAGCTCGGTCTTTTTCTATCTTCATGCGCCCGCCGCGTCCGAAACCCGACATGCGCCGAGCCAGCTCGCCGTCTACAAACGCACCGTCTATAACGAGACCGCTCGGTATGTTTTTTATAATGCCGACGAGCATTTTGCCGTGCGACTCGCCCGCCGTAACGTATTCTATTTTTGCCATGCCGAAGTTCTCCTATAAGTTACTTTGCGCCCGGTTCCGACGCAGACAGAACGGATTGCGCCCTGTTGCGGTCTTCCGCCGTCTCAAACTCCAATCGAAGCGCGCCCGAAGCGCCCTCGCGTCCCGCTACGAGCGCTATGTTTTTTACGCTTATACCCGCGCGCGCCACCGCGCCCGTAACGCGTTCGAACTCGCCCACGCGATCGACAAGATCGACGTACAACGCTTCGCCGCCGAGATCGACGCGATCGAGCGCTTCGCGCTTATTCCGCGCCGCGCATAGGTATTTTTCAACCGCGGCTCTGTCTCCTTGCTCTATCATTTTATCGAGCGCGTCAAGCTCATATATCAACGCTTTGATTCCGTCGGAAACATTTTTCCTGTTCAGCATGAAAACGTCCGACCAAAACCTGCCGTCGCTTTTTGCGATACGCGTCGTGTCCAAAAAACCGCTGCCTGCAATGGGCGCGGTGAGTTTATCGGTAGCCGCCGCGGTAAGCGCATACGCCGCCGCATGAGGCACGTGCGAAAACGCCGCGACCGCTCTGTCATGCTCTTCCGCCGTCATGAAAAGCGGGATCGCGCCTATGCTCTCTACTGTATTTTTTACCGTGTCCGCGTCTTTTCCGCGCGAAGTTATCACCCAATACGCATTTTCGAACAAATGCGGTTTTGCCGCGGTTATCCCGCCACGCTCGGTGCCCGCCATCGGGTGTCCTCCGACGTATCGGCGCTTTGTGCCCGCAAACGGCAATTTGACGGACGCCACGTCTGTTATGACCGTCTCGTCGCCGAATAGATCGCATAACGAATCAAGCGTTTCGGTCATGACCGAAATAGGCACGCAAACAAAAACCAACGCCGCGCCTTTTAGCCCGCTGAGCGAATCGACAACGGTGCACATTTTATCTGTGGCGGCGTGCTCTCGCGTCGCCTTATCTTTGTCGTAGCCGTACACGGCAAAGCGGTCGCCCAGCGCAAGCGCGAGCGAACCGCCTATAAGTCCCAAACCTACTATGCCGATTTTTTGCTTATCTGCCATACCGTTTTCCGTTGCGTTCTTACCAGCGTCCGCCGCCGCCTCCGCCGAAACTGCCGCCCGAAAAGCCTCCGCCGCCTCCGCCGCCAGAATGGCTCGAAAAGCTGCCGCCGCTGCTTTTTGGAACGTATGTAAGGCTCGAGCCTACCGAGCGCGTAAGACTGTGAATGACAAATATATCGAACACGCCGCCGCGATACGATCGATAATACGTAGGCGGAGCAAGCGCGATATCTTTAAACTTGTCTTTCCAAATATCGGAAACGCCCAACACGTTGGCATACGGCAAAATGTCGTAATAGTATTGCGGATCGTCTGCGATAAGCATTTCGAGTTTTTCCTTTTCCGCATCGCGCAGGAAGTCGCGGAAACCGAGTATCGAATTGAGCATCTCGTTATACTCGGGCGTGCGCACGCGAATAAACGGCGCGATAGCGGCTGTGCCGCCCATTGTCACCGCAAGCACTATGCGCTCAAGCCAACCCATGACGTCGAGCGGAACGACAAGCGTAACGGCAAAACTCACAGCCAAAATAAGAACAAAATGCCCGATTATAAAGGCGTTGCGCTTTGTCTTGTTCAATTTGAAATAATACTTGGATATCAGCGTGCCGATAGCCGCCGAAATCGCAGCGGGAACTGCGCACGCAAGCCCTATCAGATTGAACATAGCGCCGACGCGCAAAGACGTTAAAACACCCATACAAGCGCCGAAAGCCGCCGCCAGCACGGATATAAAAGCGGAAAGCGAAGATATGCCGCGCTTATAGAGTTTGCCGCTGTACTCTTTGTTTACCGCCGCGGCACATTCCGTGACCGCGCCCGAAAACTTACCGGTAAGCGAAACCAACGATACTTCTTGTCTGCCGTCCTCGCGATCTACCGCGTTTTGGAACAGCTTGGCAAACATACGCCGCTCGTATCCCGTTACGGCGCTCATTCTTTTGTTCTTTATAAAATACGTATCGTCTTCGCGTTCGTCTATTTCCAAAAAGCCTTTGCTCGCCCAATAGAAAATAAGCGAAGTGACGTCGTCGTTAGAACAGTTGTCGTCGATTATTTTACCCATTTGAACGGGCAGCATACGTTTGATTCTCGGTTCGCCGTCCTCGCCGTCGCCCGTGTTTATTCTCGGTGGATAGTAATCGACTATCGGGGTCAAAGGCTTATTTCTTGCGATCAAAAGTTTAACGAGTATCGCCACGCCGATAAGCGCCACACCGACTACAAAAACTATCCAAATCTCGCCGTCGATACGGGTTTTGAGCACGCCCTTGGGCATTTCGTAAACGATCTCCACGCCGCTGTACGCCGACAGCTCGCCCACTCTGATCTCCACCGTCTTATTGTCATTTAACCAAGCGACGCGACTGTCGCCGTCATTAATTTTTTCGCCCGCTATCCAAATGCCGTATTCATCGCCTGCGTCTTTAGGCGCGGCGGGATACGTCATAGTGACGACGGCATTTTCCGTCCTGCACGTCCAGCCTCTTCCTATCGCCATCAGAGCGAGGATGTCGTCGCCGCGGCTGTGCTTGGGCGTAAGATAGTTATAAGTAACGGTGCATACGAGCGTATCGCCGCGACTGAAGTACCTGTCCTCGTCGCCGATCCTTGCGCGCACTATCCTGTTGGAGCTCTCGTGACTTAACACGCAGTCTCGCAACGGGCTTGTTTTTACTTTCAGGTCTCTGACCTTTTCGCCCGAGTTTACCGGAATATCCACGAAAATACCGTGACTAACTTCGAAAAACTCGACTTCGATCTCTTGTGTTATTTCGCAGGAGCGATCGTTATTCCATTTTATGTCTACTTCCATAGACTTAAAACGCATGCCCGTGTCTTCTATCTGCGTTCCATACAGATCATCGGAGTTGTTACCGTCGCATGAAAAGAACAAGCAAAAAAAGAAAAACGAGATCGCTATAATGAAGAGCACCGCAAATAGAGCGGTGCCTTTTTTTGAATTGGATGCCATGATTTTTAAAGTCTTGTCTTAGGGGTATCGTCAAAGCTGATTTTGGGCGCTTGACGCTCGGCAGCATCTTCGATCTCGAAATACGGTCTGCGTTCCAAACGCATTTTGTTTGCAACTATGCTGGACGGGAACTTCTCGATCTTGTTATTGAGGATCTTGACTTTGGCGTTGTAATACTTTCTCGAGTTGGCGATCTCATGCTCGCACGCTTCAAGCTGCGAAGTAAGGTTGTTAAACTGTTGATTCGCTTTAAGCTCGGGATAATTCTCGTTCACCGCATTCAAGAGCGTGCGGAGCTGAGAAGTAAGCGCGGATTCCGCCGCAGCTTTATCTGCGGGCGCCGCCGCCATGGCGATATTTCTCGCCTGCGTTATTTTCGTAAGCGTTTCGCCCTCGAATTTGGCGTAGCCTTTGCAAACCTCTACGAGATTGGGAATAAGGTCGTAGCGCTTTTTCATGTGAACGTCCATAGCGGAATACGACTCTTCCATATCGTTGCGAAGCGATATGAATCCGTTTTTGGTCGTTATGTACCAGATCGCATACACGACGATAAGGACTACTGCTACAGCGGCAACTATTATGCCGATGAGAGCGCCTTGCGATAATGATAAAAACTGCATGTTTATCCTCCTGCGGTTTTTCTTTTATATTGTTAATTGTACAGCAATCATGTGCACAATGCAAGTGTTTTGTGTAAATTTAATATATATTTAATTCAAATTTAATCAATCGGCGTTCCGTTCGCCTTTTGCGCGTCGAATACCGAGTCAACTGCGGAAAATACGGTATACGCGACTTTTTCCTGATAGCTCGCGCCTATCAAAAGCGATTCGTCGCCGGCATTGGACAAAAACCCGCATTCGCAGAGTATGGAAGGGTATTGACTGCAGTTAAGTATGTAGTAATCCCCCACCATCGCGCTTTTGGGTTTTTGGTTGAGCACGTCGTTAAAATATCCCTGAACCGCCGTCGCGAAATTGGCGCCCTCGTTGGCGCCCGCCGCAAAAAACACCTGCGCGCCGTTCACAGACGCTACGGGGAATGAGTTACAGTGCACGCTTATGACAAGGTCGGGCGCGTTCGCTTCCACTACCGCTTTTCGCGCTTTCATGTCCTCGCGCTTGTCGTATCGCATTCCCCCGCACACCGCGCCCGAATCGGAACGCGTAAGCACGACGTTATAGCCCGCTTTTTGAAAATATTTCATGAGGTACTTGGAAATGGATAAGTTTATATCGCTCTCTTTCGTGCCCGTCGCAACGCCCGTCACTCCGCCGTCCGCGCCGCCGTGCCCCGCATCTATGACTATGGTAATGCCGTTATCGGTACGCGTCGCCGCCGCGACCGTAGCCGCAGTAGCCGCTATCGCGACGACTGCAAGTATCACCGACAGCGTTATTATAAGTGTTTTCTTTTTAATCGTAACAAACGCCATAAATATCTCCGTTCCCGAGTCTTTGACTCGATTGTGCATAACTATGTGCAAAAGTGCACAACTTCCGTGCAAAACGTTGCATTTAAGCGTTTACACGGAAGCTATGCCGTTATCTAAACGTGTTATATACCGTCAGCTGTTGGAGTACAGTTTGATGTTTCCGTCGAGCCATGAATCGAACAACGCGTTCAGTTTGCGCTTAGATGACTTTTCCAACGCGCCTATCAAGTTTTCGGGCTTGGCTATCTCGTACTTCATATCGCCGTAATACGACTTTAATCCGCGCATAAACGCCGCAGTGCCTACAGTGTTGCGCACGTCGTCGAGCATGAGCGCGCCCTTGACGTACGTCATATACGCGTACTCTGTAGCGTCATCGTATTCGTTGACCGCGCGCGTCATCGACGTGTCGCCAAGACCGTTGTTTTTATACGTTTCGCAGTACAATACGTACGCGGACAGCGCGTCGGCGCGCTTGCCGTTAAACGTATACGCATAGCCCTCGGTATTGTTCTCGTAAAAGAGCATTGTCGAGTATTCCGCCATAGCTTCGTCAAGCCATGCATTGTTTACCTCGTCGTTACCGACTACGCCGTACCACCATTGGTGCGCCGTTTCGTGAATGATAACGTCGCCCGCCGCGTTGCCTTTGTACTTATCCGATATCATCGATAAGCACGGATACTCCATGCCCGCCGCCAAAAGCTTCGTCTGCACTACTGTATATTCGGGATAAGGATACGCGCCGAAAAGATCGTCAAACGTTTTGACGGCGTCAATCGCCGTGTTGAGCGCGCGCTCGGGCTCGATATCGTCGTAATAATAGTAATTGACTATTGTAGTGCCGGCGACCCCGCTCATCTTTTCGAATTTGCCGAACACCGCCGCAAAATCGCGCACGTCGTTGGCTTTTACCCTGTACGTCGTCGCGCCGTCCGCAGTCGCTTTGTTTTGAACTACGCCCGTAAACGCGCCCTCGTAAGCTTCGGGAACGGTAAGCGTAACGTCGTAATCCGCGCACTCGCTGAAAAACGGATCGCCCGTCGAATAGTACGGATCGGCGGCAAACGCGCCGTCGCGATACACGCACGCTATGGGATAAAAGTTGGCGAGATTGACCGTCTTGCCGTTGTATCCGAACCTGTGCGTGACGTTGGGAAGCTTTAACGTGTAATCTATTTTGACCGTTATTTTTTCGGTGGGGTCGAGAGTTTTCCCGAGCGCTACCGAAAGCACATTCTCGTCCGTGCCCGTGATCGTTATGTCTCTCGCCGCGCCGTTTACCGTTACGGAAGTGATGTCGAGCTTGCTGTAACTCTTTCCGTTGGGGTACGCCGTAGATATCTCGCCATCCGTAATGGGCACGACCTTAGCGCCCTCTCTGAACGCGTTGGGATAAAGATGAAACCACAGCTCGTCGAGCGGCACGTCGTTATTATTGACGTACTTGCACGTGACCGACGCGGTAAGAACGTTATCGGCGTCGAGCGACGCGACTATCGTATACGAACTGTCCTCGTCTTTATGCGTCGGCGCGCATGCCGCAAACGATACGGCGACCGCCGCCGATAAAACAATTGCCAAGAGTTTCTTTCTCATAAAGTCTCTCCTTTTTATTTCTCGATTATTGATATGCCGCATTCCGCCGCGATATGACGCGAGAATATATCGCCGTATATATTTTTCGATTTTTATATAAACGCGATCGTCGGCAAAACAAAAGCGCGCCCGAAGGCGCGCCGTCAAAAATGATCGATATATTTATTTGCTTCCGATGATAGGCTCGACGGGAGTATACGTGCGTTTGAGCGCGTTATCGCGCTTTTGTCTCGCTTGCGCGAGTTCTATCAGTCTGTCGATCAGCCGAGGAAAATCGAGCGAGCCCGAGAATAGCGGACTTGCAAGCGAGCCCGGTATGGTATTTATCTCGTTTACATATACCGTACCGTCCTTTACCAAAAAATCCACTCTCGCAACGCCAGAACAGCCTATCGCGACAAACGCGAGCTTTGCCATGTCTTTTATCTTTTCATTGATCTCGTCTCCTACTTCGGCGGGTATCTTATGCCGCGTAGATTTGACGTCGCCCGAGTATTTGTCGTTGAATTTGAGAAACTGCTCCCAACCGACGGGCTGTTCGGTCTCCGACACGGTAAGCTTTGCTTCACGTATTGCGGATAGCGCCGCTTCGCCTAGTTCCTGCGGCTGCGGACATTTAGCGTCGATTTGAAACGTTTTTGCTTCGTCGATCACGCCCGAACTTTCGCCGTCCTTTATATTATCTTTGTTTGCGTCGGTTTCTGAATCTGCGACTTTTTTGGTTTTTGCGGAAGTTTTTTTCTTTACCGTCGCCTTGCCCGACGCGCTTTGTTCTATGGCGGAAACTTCACGCTTTTCGCGCTTTTGCGGCGCGGTAAAGCCCAAGCACGACGCGTCGCCGAGCACTGCGCAGTTCACCTCAGTAAACCCCTCCAAGGCTTTTTCGACTATTACTACCTCGTCCCACTCGAACGCGACCCTGAGCGCGGTAAAAAACTCCGTTTGCGTCTTTGCCACGGAAATACCTATCGAACTGCCGAGATTGCACGGCTTGACAATGACCGGCATGCCAAGCACGTCTTTGACGCGTTTTAGCGCGGGCGTAACGTCCTTTTCGTATTCCGCGCGAGTAAGCGCGATATACGGGAGCACACTCAATCCCGCGCGCTCGAACGCCCATTTCGACGCGAGTTTATTCATGCCGACAGCCGAAGCGAGCACTCCGCTGCCCGTATACGGAATACCGCTCATGGCAAACAGCCCTTGCAAGCTTCCGTCCTCACCGAGCATGCCGTGATTGCAAAGCAGCGCGGCGTCTATTTTAAACAGCCGCTTATTTTTGCAATATAAATACGGCTCGCCCGCGCGAACGTGCACGCGCTTGCCTTTGAACCGTTTGTTCTTGACGGCGTTTACGCTGTCGAAGCCGCTCCCCGTCCACCATACGCCGTCGGGGTCTATGTACACGGGCTCTGCGCGGCGCGGGCATGCTGAAAGCGCCTGCAAGCCCGTAATGATACTAATGTCGTGTTCGCACGACCTTCCACCGAAAAATACAGCAATCATACAGTAAACTATATGACTGCCGCCGCAACTATGTGATATTTATATTTAACGTATTCTTTGAATATTACAAAAAGTAAAAAACAAAAGTCAAGATCGAAACGATAAACAAATACAGCGAGAACCATTTATAGTTTGCTTTAGCTATGAGTTTGAGCATCACCCTCACGGCAAAGTACCCCGACGCAAACGCCGCGACCGTGCCTACCGCCATGCTGAACCAATCGACGCTGCCGAGCGCGCCCGCTTGGGCTACGTCGATCACGCTCAATAGAAGCGAGCCGAGTATGATCGGCACACTCATTAAAAATGAGAAAGTAGCTACTTTCTTGCTGTCAGCGCCCGCGACGGTACCGCCGAAAATAGTCGAGCCCGAACGCGAAATACCGGGAAACACACCCGCGCCCTGCATCAAGCCCATGGCTATCGCCGAGCCGAACGTTATGTCTTTTTCGCTTTTTTTGCGTTTTGCGACGAGCTCGCTGACGAGCATGAGCACGGCGGTCGTGAAAAAGAAAAAGCATAAGTACTGAGCCGTCGAAAAATACTTGTCTATAATATCGCTGCAAGTAAACCCGACTATGACCGCGGGGACGGACGCTACTATAAGCATGCCCAGCCTTTTGTACGGCTTTTTAAACAGCTCCAATATCGGCTTGTACAGCACGATGACCACCGCCACGAGCGAGCCGACGTGCACCATTACGTCAAACAGCAAAAAAGACGAACCGTCGTTAAGCCCCATCAATTCGCGGATCAAAATCAAATGCCCGCTGGAAGAAACGGGCAAAAACTCCGTGAGACCTTGAACAAGCCCCAATACCAGCGCCTGCCACCACAGTATGTTCAATTTACAACCTCCGCTTTCATCGGCATTACGCTCTTATATATAGTGACAGCCAAACGATAATATACGCAAAAACGCGCGCATTTTGCGAGCGCCGCGCGCTTACATACGGACTATACCGCGGGTTGAGCCGCGTCGACGCCGAACTTTTCACTCTCAGTGACCGCAACGTCCACGTTCTTCTCTTCGGACATTTGCGCTTCCGCCGCAGCGGCGCGAAGACTTGACACGCGCTCAGCTTTCGCCTCGTCGCGCGCTTCGTGAGGAACGACCGAAAATACTTTTTGTTCGATACCCTCTTCGTCTTCCGCGGTGGCGATACGCCAAAGATCTTTCAAGTCGTTATCGAACTTTTTGCGGTCGATAGTTTCGAGCTTAGTCACGAAGATGCCTTCGTGAAGCGTTTTATCGACTTTTTCCTTGTCGTAACGCAATTCTTCAAACAGTTTTTCGCCCGGACGCAGACCCGAAATCACTATCTGTATATCCTGATTGGGCACAAGACCGTTGAGCCGTATAAGGTTGCATGCGAGATTGTAAATATATACGGGCTCGCCCATATCCAATACGAACACCTCGCCGCTGTCGGCAAGCGCGCCCGTCTGCAACACGAGCCGCACCGCTTCCGGTATGGTCATGAAATAACGCTTGATATTGCGGTCGGTCACTGTAACGGGACCGCCTTCCTGTATCTGACGCAAAAACGTGGGTATAACCGAACCGGACGAACCGAGAACATTGCCGAACCTGACCGCCGCCATTTGCATATCGCTGTCTGCGGCGCGGGTCTGAACGAGCATTTCCGCTATGCGCTTGGACGCGCCCATAACGTTGGCGGGATTGACCGCTTTATCGGTGGAAATGAGCACGAAACGCTTTACGCCCGCTTTTTGGCACTGTTCGATAACGTTTTTCGTACCGAAAACATTATTCTTTATCGCTTCCGTCGGCGAAATCTCCATCATCGGCACATGCTTATACGCCGCGGCATGAAAGACCGTTTCGGGCTTGTACTTATTAAGCGCCCAAGCGAGCTTGTCCGCTTCGCGCACGGTGCCTACGACGAGCGAGTATCTCGAGGTGTCGTACTTTTTACAAAACTCTTGATCTATGGCAAACATGCCGTTTTCATGCTGATCGAAAATGACCAAATGCTTGCAACCGAAATTGAGCGACTGACGGCAAAGCTCCGAACCGATAGAGCCCGCGCCGCCCGTTACCATAACTACCTTGTCCTTGACCGACGCGTCCACCAATTCTTGGCGGACTTGGAACTCGTCGCGCCCCAAGAGCGATTCTATCTTTATGTCGCGCAGTTCGAGATTGCCCGTCGTCATTGCCGATACGTCGCTTATGGGCGGAAGCGTTTTAATGGGTACGTTGAACCTTGCGAGCTTTTCGTATATCGACTTCAACTGCGACTTTGTAAGCTCGGTTATAGCTATGATGAACAGATCGGGGTTATAATCCGCAACGATACGCTCTATAGCGTTGAGTCCGCCCGCGACCAACGTTCCGCCTATCGTCTTGCCCTGCTTGTCGGGATCGTCGTCCACAAACGCGACGACCGAATACCCTTCTTGCGGGTTATTGACAAAGCGGTTCATCAAGACCGATCCGACGTTGCCCGCGCCGATTATTATCGTGGACTTTATATCCACCTGATCGGGCGCGGCAAAATTGCCGTAACGGAGATGTCTTACGTATCTTATTACGATATTGGAAAATCTGAATATACAAGTGAGTATAAGCGAATACAAAAGGAACAAAAGTATTTGCGTCGTCCAAAGATCGACGTTGAAAGCAGCGCCGACTATCGCTTTGACGATGAGCAATACCAAAAACGAAACGAGATACGCCGCCATAAATTTGAGGAACTCGACGCGCCCCGCATACTTCCACACGACGTTATAACAATCGAAAAGCGCAAGCAGACTTATAGGTACCGCCACCATTATTATCATGAGCGGTATCTCGAAGTTCAGGTAGTTCGTGGGAAACGAAACCTTATAGAACATGGAAAACCGCGCCAGCCAAAATGCGCCGACGACGAAACCTATGTCCAATAGGAACGTCAAAATAACGCTGCGGTAGCGCGGTAAAAATACGTTAGCCAAATTGAGTTTGTTCTTTTTTGACTTACCGTCGGATCGTTGATCCATCGATTTTTTATTCTTTTTTTGTTTTTCTGCCATTTCTCCTCGCAGTTACGTCAAGGATTATTGTTTAATTTGAGAGATTATAAACTGCGCGCGGCATAAAAAGCGCAGTAATACGTTAGACATACATTATAACATCAACAATTATATATGTCAATATAAATTAGCATTTTGCCTTATTTTGTCGGTATTTTTAGGCTTAGACGCGAAATTACGCCAAACTCAGTCCGCTCTGCGGTTGTTTATATACTTTTTGAACACCGTAAGCACTTCGTCTATCTTCCTCGGGTCTTCGCACTCGCACATGACTCTAACCTTAGGCTCGGTGCCCGACATCCTCACAATGAGCCTGCCTATTCCCGCAAGCCTTGTAGTATACTCCTCGATCAGAGCTATCATCTCTTTGTCGTACATTATCGATTGATCGGCATACTCGGCTATCGATTTTTGCGGGAACAGATTAAGCTCCATGAACTCGCCGAGCTTGCCGTTTTTGTACAGCGCTTTCGTCAAGAACATACTCGACATTATACCGTCGCCCGTCGTAGCTTGCGGGTACACGATATAGTGTCCGCTCTGCTCGCCGCCGAGGTTATAGCCCTTTTTAAACATAAGATCGCAAATATACTTATCGCCCACGGGCGTGCGGACGAGCCGTCTCCCGTCTTTTTCCAAGCGCCGTTCGAGCGCGGTATTAGTGAGTATGGTGCCTACGACAACGTTGTCTTTGAGCGACATTTCACGACCGATATTGTACAGCACGGAATCCCCGTCCATTATCTTACCGTCAAACACGAACGAAAGCCTGTCGGCGTCGCCGTCGTATGCAAACCCGAGCTTATAGTCGGTATCCGCCATGGAATGAAGAACGTAGTCGGGGTGGAGCGCGCCGCAACCGCAGTTTATTTTTTCGCCGCGCAGTTTGCAGTTTTCTATCTCGACGGTCGCGCCGAGTTTTTCAAACGCTTCCTTGGCGACGGGCGACGCCGCGCCGTACCCGCAGTCGAGCCACACTTTCGCGCCCGTAAAATCGCAGTCGAGCGTCTCGACGAGATAATCGATGTACCGCTGTCTCGCGTCGGGAATATCGCGTACCGAACCCACCGCGCGCATCTCGGTGGGATTGTCTATATAATACTCGATACTGCCCTCTTGCTCTTCCGAGAGCTTGACGCCGTTGCCGTCGAATATTTTTATTCCGTTGTATTCGGGCGGATTGTGCGAAGCCGAAATGACTATCCCGCAAAGCGCCTCGTGCTCTATGGCGGTGCGCGCGATCGCGGGAGTGGGAAGCACGCCCACGCGAAGGATATCGGCGCCGCCGCGTTTGAGCCCGGCTATGAGTGATTCTTCTATTTCCGGTCCCGAAACGCGCGTATCGCGCCCGACCACTATCTCGCCCTTGCCGAAATATGCGACTATAGCTAGCCCAACTTTATAAGCGAGCGCCGCGTCGAGATTGTCGCCGTACTTGCCTCTGATACCGTCCGTACCGAAATACTTACCCATATACGCCCCTCCGTGCACGAATATTTTATGTAGTAACAGCTTTGAATTATTATAGCCGATATATGCACCGCTGTCAATTAAAAAACTTTTGACTTTTATATTGTATTCCTATCGATTGACATAAAGGCGCAAATTCGGTTATAATATGTTTATATGAACGAATTTGTCAACTCGATAGCGGAAGCCATGAACAATTCGCTCGGCGCGCCGCTTACGGTATTCTTACTTTCCATGATACCTATCGCGGAAGCGCGGTTTGCCATACCTTTCGGAATGTCGATGGGGCTCGATCCGCTCGTTTCGTTCGGCTATGCGTTTTTGGGCACTTCGCTCATAACGCCCATATTGCTCTTGATCTTAATACCCATAATCAACGCGCTATCCAAAACGCGCGTATTTGCCAAACTCGGCAAATTCCTTTACGACAAGTTCGAGAAAAAATCACACGCGCTCGACGACAAAAAATCGAGCGACGGCGCGAGTACGGAAGAACAATCGCACAAGTCGGAGCATAAACCGAAATTGAGCAAGTCCGACTTAAAGAAAATGGGCGGCACGGCGCTTTTCGTAGCCGTGCCCATACCGCTCACCGGCGTTTGGACGGGCAGCGCGGTCGCGTCTATCGTAAAGATCGGATTTTTCAAAGGACTCGTGAGCGTAGTCGTCGGCAATGCCGTGGCATGCTCGATAATAACTCTCATCTGCTTCGCGTTTTCCGATTACGTCAACTATATTACTCTAGCGTTTTTTATCATAGCGGTCGTAGTCGTCATAGTTCTTATAATCAAACTGATAGTCTTTAAGCCTAAAACCGCAGAAAACGAAAATGCCGCAAATGCCGACGTGACGAGCGCCGACGCTAGTAACGACGAAAACAACGCCGACAAAGACGCGAGCACACCCATGGGCGACAATGCCGACAACGAAAAAAGGAGCTGACAGTATGTGCGGAATCATAGGATACACAGGTAAACGCCAGGCTTCGCCCATCATGCTTTCGGGATTGAAACGGCTCGAATACCGCGGTTACGACTCGAGCGGCATGGCTGTCATACACGACGGCAAGATAGACGTCATCAAATCGGAAGGCAAGATTAAAAAACTCGAAGAAAAAACGGACGGCGGCAAAAAACCTATCGGCACGGTCGGCATAGGTCATACGCGTTGGGCTACGCACGGCGTGCCGAGCGACGTCAACTCTCACCCGCACGTTTCCCGCGACGGCGATTTTGCGATCGTTCACAACGGCATAATAGAGAATTTTGCGGCGCTTAAATCCGAGCTCATGCGCCTCGGCTATACTTTCAAAAGCGATACCGACAGCGAAGTTATCGCTCAGCTTCTCTGCCACCTCTTTAAAGGCGACGCCGTAAAAGCGATACGCGAGCTTTTAAAAAAGATCAAAGGCTCTTACTCGATAGGCATACTGTGCGCAAAAACACCAGACAGACTGTACGCCGTGCGCAAGGATAATCCGCTCGTGATAGGGCTCGGCAAAGGCGAAAACTTTATCGCGTCCGACTTTGCCGCGGCGATAGAACACACGCACGACTTCGTACTGCTTGGCGAAGGCGAAATAGCCGAGCTTTCCGCAGATTCGGTCAGATATTACGACGCCGACCTGAATCTGATAGAAAAAGACTCGTATACGGTCGATTGGGATATAAGCCGCGCGGAAAAGAGCGGCTATCCGCACTTTATGCTAAAAGAGATATACGAGCAACCCAAAGCGATCACCGACACTATAAGACCGCGCATACAAAACGGGAACATCGATCTCGACGGCATTGATTTTAAAAAGAGCTATCTCGACAGCTTGATAGGCGTGGATATCGTCGGATGCGGTTCGGCATATCACGCGGGCATAGTCGGCAAACATTTCATAGAAAAGCACTGCCGATTACCCGTAAACTGCGAGCTCGCAAGCGAGTACATTTATTCCGACCCCATAACGGGTAGCAATCGCCTAACCGTCATCATAAGCCAAAGCGGCGAAACGGCAGACACTCTCGCCGCGCTGAGATTGGCAAAGAAAAAAGGCTCGCGCACGCTTGCCATAGTAAACGTGGTGCAGAGCGCGATAGCGCGCGAAGCGGACGACGTGCTTTACACGCACGCGGGTCCCGAGATCGCCGTTGCGACCACCAAGGGCTACACCACGCAGGTCGCGGCGCTGTACCTGCTCGGGATAAAACTAGCCGGCATATTGGGCACGGAAGAAGGCAAACGCTTATCCGAGCTCACAACCGAACTGTCTCTCCTTCCCGAAAAGATATCCGAACAGCTAAAAGACGAATACGTAGGCTCAATAAAAACGCTTGCCAAAAAGTACAGCAATCATCACTGCGTGTTCTTTATAGGCAGGGGCACCGACTACGCCGCGTCGCTCGAGGGCGCGCTCAAACTCAAAGAGATATCGTACGTGCACGCGGAGGCGTACGCCGCAGGCGAACTCAAGCACGGCACTATATCTCTGATAGAAACAGGCACGCTCACGCTTGCGCTAGTGACACAAAGCGCGCTCTTCCATAAAATGGAGTCCAATATTCAAGCGGTATCGTCAAGACACGGCACGGTGCTCGCCGTAGCGTCGAAAGCCAATTCCAAAATAAGCTCCGACGCCGACGGTATGATTTGCATACCCGAATGCGACGACGACGTATCCCCCGTTCTTACCGCCGTGGTGTTACAGCTATTCGCTTACTACGTAGCGGCAAAACGCGACTGCGATATTGACCAACCCCGAAACCTCGCCAAATCGGTAACGGTCGAGTAACGGCTCTCAATTGAAAACGGCAAGGCAACTATCAAACGCCTTGCCGTTTTTTTGTTGAATAAAACCGTACCGAACCCGTCTGTTCCGTCGGCGCGGACAGTCCCGCGACGGACAGACAGTATTTGAGCCTTGCCGCCTCGCCGTACGCGCCGTCGTATATCTTTATATTTCCGCCGTAGATCTCGCGTATTATGCGGGTCACCGACGTGTAATGCGAACAGCCGAGAATAACGGCTTCCGCATCGGGATAGGGCTTTAGTACGGCACTTACACAGTCGCGCACTGCGGTCGAATTTATATCGTTGTTTTCTATTACCGACGCAAGCGCGTGAAGCGGCACCGCCTTGATCTTGCCGTCGCTCTTTTTTACAGCGCTTTCAAACTTGACGGACGCGGCGGTGGCTTCGGTGACGAGCGCGACGGCGTACCCATTGGAGCCGAGCTCGCGTAAGCACGGTTTTACAGCGGGTTCCAACCCGACTATTATAACGGAAGGAAACAGCGAGCGCAGAGTGTCGATAGCTACTTCCGTCGCGGTATTGCACGCAACGGTTATCGCTTTACAGTTCATGCCGACGAGAATCCCCGCGCACTCGGTCGCGGCGGTCGTTATCTCACGCACCGACCGCACGCCGTAGGGCATTCTCGCCTTGTCCGCAAGATAAATAAAGCGTTCGTTGGGCATGAGCTCGCTCGCTATTTTGAGCACGTTCAACCCGCCTACGCCGCTATCGAAAACCCCGATCGGTCTATAGCACATGATAAGTATATATGCTTCAGACCGTCTCATTGTCATAGGTTATCCGTCAGTCCGATACGGCGGACGCAAACGCTCCGTTTATCGCGCCCGCTATCACCGTCGCGCAGTCCTCGACGAGTATATCCACGTCCTTCGGTGTGACGACCATATCGGTATCACAGCGTCCGCTTCCGTCGCAGTATTCACGCGCTATGGTGGACGAATACACAACGAGAGGCACGCCAACCGACACGACGCGAACACCGAGCGACTCGCGGCAAAGTCTCTGTCTGTGATTATCCACGCCGCTCCCCGGCGTAATGCCGCTGTCAGTCACTTGAAAAGCCGACGCTATGCGGCTTGGCGCGGCGGCGGTAAGAGAATCGACGGCTATAACGACGTCCGGGCATATCCTGTCGGTGACCGCGGATATGATGTCGAAACTCTCGATGCCCGTCATGCCCAAAACGTTGGGCGTAAGCGCGCATAAGTACCTACCGTCGTTTTTGTGACGGTTTACGGCGAGTTTTTTAAACACCCTATCGCCGAGCGCGTCCGCCGTAAGATCGGGATTGCCAAGTCCGACGCACATTATCTTTTTACAACCCTTGCAGTATTCCGCTATGCTTTTGCCAAGCGCGTCCGACACCCGTGCGTAATCTTGCGAATTGCCGCTTAACACGGCGCGCGTTTCAAGCGTGGTATACTTTCCGCACGGGCGCTTCAGCTTTGCCGACATGCGGTCGTCCACGTCTATCTCGTAATATCTTATCACTCCGTCGTCCGAACTTTTGGCGGTCCTGCAAAACTCGACCGCCATATCCGTAAAAATCGCGCGTTTTTTCATAAAATTATTGTTTGTAAATTTAAAAAAATTAGTCGTAAACCGCCGCTTAACAGTTGCAAAACCGATTTTGTTATGGTATAATCTTTAAGATAATATTAAAAGCTCAAAGGAGTTTAACCGTGCCTAACATTAAATCCGCAAAAAAGCGCGTGCTCATTACCAAAAAGAAAAACGCACGCAACCGTAGCGACCGTTCCAAGATGAACAATGCGATCAAAGCGTTCAACAAGGCGATCGACTCCGCTAACTTGGAAGAAGCGGAGCGTCTTTTGCCGCTTACCATGTCCATAATAGACAAGAGCGTGACCGCGGGCATCATCCACAAGAATGCCGCCGCTAACAAAAAGTCCGCTATCAGCAAACGCCTCAGCGACATAAAGAGCGGTAAAGTGACTATTTCCGTCAAAAAGGACAACAAGACTATCGCTACCGAGAAAGCTCTTGCCGCAAAGCAAGCGAGAGAAGCCGCCCGCGCCGAGTTCCGTGCAAAACAGCTCGAGAAAGAAGCGGAAAAAGCGGACAAAAAGAAAAAGACGGTAAAAGAAACCGCCGATAAGAAAGAGAAACCCGCCAAGGACGTCGAGAAAGCGGAAAAGAAAGAAAAAGCGCCTAAGAAGACGACCAAAAAAGCGGAATCTCCCGCCGAAGAAAAAGCGCCTAAAAAGACGACTAAAAAAGCGGAAAAGACCGAAGCGGAGACCGCAGAAGTAAAAGCAGAAGCCCCCGCCGAGGAAAAGGCCGAGTAATCGGACTTCCCTATCATTACCGCAAACATAAACCCCCGTTTAAAAGCGGGGGTTTTTAATTTGTATTTTGATCGACTATCGGGCGAATAAACTTATCACTACTCGTCGTCGTCCATGACGATGCCGAGCTCTCGCATAATGTCTTTGAGGTCTTCTTTGGGGTGCAACGCTTCGGATATGGAGAACCCCGCGGGCGATCTGTCTTTATAATCGTCCTGCACTGCGGCGGCTACATCGCTTCTGTTAAACCCGTCGTCGCCAGCGTCCTCGCGCTCCGCCGCCAAGCTCTCGCTCAGTCTCGCCCGTTCGCTCTCGTATTGCGCTTCGATATCGCCTGCCTTGCTCAACACTTCGGCTATCCTGCCGTTGACTTTGCTCGCCGCGACGAGTTCGTCGGTAAGCGGATACTTATCGATGATCTTATTGAAATAGCCCACCCATTTATCATGGAAGCTTTTAAGTTGCGCTATTTCCTGATTGTAGCGAATGAGCGAAACGCGTTCTATATCGTCGGCTTTTTTCACAGCCTCCGTTATCGCTCTATAAACAAGCTCGCGCTGACCTACGTAATCGGCTATCTTTTTCTCGGCATTAGAGAGCGCGGTCCTGAGTTCTTCGATACGCTCGCGCTGGCGAACGAGCGTCGACTCATATTCCGCTTTGACCGATTGTACGTACTCGTCAAGCTCCTCTTGCGTATACTCTTTCTTGTTAGACATTACAGCTCCGATGTATTTAATGTCGGCTTTTGTGTTCTTTGAGTATCTTGTGTTTAAGCTCGTACAGCTTGTCCGAAAGATTTACCTTGTATATCTGCGGATTGTCTATACGCTTATATTCGTCCCAAAACTTGGACTTTTCGCTTTTTGCAAACGCGACTATGCTGTCAAGCGTAGGACTGTCGTAGATATTCTTACCGTTTTCGAATATCTTATTCAACATGCACCGTATATCATAGTCGTTTAGCGTGGTGGTCTTCCACCGCTCGGTCTCGTGCGTGATAGTGAGCGGCTTGCCGAACGTTTCGTCGCTCAAAGCGATAAGGTCCGCGACTGCCATGCCCGTTTTTTTGTCGTACAGTCTGTACAGCGTCTTAAATCCGGGATTCGTCACTTTGACTATAGAGTCGGATATTTTCATGCGCGGCAACAGCTTGCCCTTTCGTTCTATCGCGGAAAGCTTATACACCGCGCCGAGCGACGGCATGTCCTCGCTTGTAATGAGCTTTGTGCCCACGCCGTACATGTCGATCTTTGCGCCTTGGTTGTTGAGCGACGCGAGCAAAAACTCGTCGATATCGCCGGAAGCCATAACGATAGCGTCGGGGAATCCCGCTTCGTCCAGCATTTTTCGCGCAAGCTTGGAAAGATACGCAAGGTCGCCGCTGTCGAGGCGTATACCCATGGGCTTGTGCCCCGCGGCTTTAAGCTCGTTAAACACGGTGATCGCGTTTTTTATGCCCTGCACCGAATCGTAAGTATCGACAAGCAGTAAGCACGAATCGGGATAAACCTTGGCAAACGCGCGGAAAGCGTCGAGCTCGCTGTCGAAACTCATGACCCAGCTGTGCGAGTGCGTGCCCTTGACGGGAATATTGAACATCTGACCTGTCAAAACGTTGCTCGTGCCGTTGCAACCGCCTATTATCGACGCGCGCGCGCCGTAAATGCCCGCGTCGGGGCCCTGCGCACGCCTCAGCCCAAACTCCACAACGCCCTTGCCCTGCGCCGCTTGGACTATGCGCGCCGATTTGGTCGCAATAAGCGTTTGATGACTTACTATGTTAAGTAGCGCCGTCTCGATCAACTGCGCTTCGATAAGCGGCGCTTTGACTATCATGATAGGCTCTTGCGGATAAACCACGTCGCCCTCGCGAACGGAATACAGCTCGCCCGTGAACTTAAAGTTTTTTAAGTATTCCAAAAAGTCGGGGTGGAATATATCGAGCCCGCGCAGGTACTCCACGTCTTCTTCGGAAAAGTGCAGATTTTCGATATACTCGATAGCCTGAGCCAACCCCGCAAAAACCGCAAAGTTCATCGTGTCTTTCTGTCTGAAAAACACGTCGAACACGCTGATCTCTTTCGCTTTGCCCTGTAAAAAATAACCGTTCATCATCGTCAACTGATAAAGATCGGTCATCATCGTAAGATTACGCATTGTCTTTTTCCTTGTTCTTATACGCAAGTACCGCGTATATTATTATGCACGCTCCGCCGAACGCCGCAAGCAGTCCCGCCGTAAGTCCCCAGCCGCAAACGCCCGAGGATTGCAACGCGAAGATCGCGGCAAGCACGCCGAAGAATAAAAAACCCTTTATCTGCGGAGCTTTCGATTCCGAATAGAATATAGCGAAAACGCATCCTATTGCGGGAGCCGCCACGTACAACGGGTACAACTCTCCGTAACCGACGGCAGCTATCGCCGCAAAAAACGACGGCAGTCCGCACGCAAGTATCACGCCCGCTATCCACATGGAAAGCGCGTTCTTGGCGATTACCGCGCTTACGAACACCGCTATAAAAAACGCAAAAAGCACGGTAGGCGCAGCGATCTTTCGTACCGATGCGTCGATTACTCCCGTGCCCGCAAGTATGAGTATAACGCCCGCCGCGACGAGCATAGCGCCCATAACGATATTGCAAGCGTATTTTTGCTTTTTGCTGAGCGGAAGGACCTCAGTCGTCCCATCTGTCTTCATAGTTCTCCTCCGCCGCCTGTTGCGCCGCTTTGACGCTCGACGACGTCCCGCCGCCGTCGGACGCTACGCGTCCTTTTTCGGTCCCGTCGTCGTTTACTTCTTCGTCGATCTTGATAGCGACGCCGTTGTTGTCTACGATTATACCGTCGCCGCTCTTTTTATTACGGTCCTTCCAAAACTTGATATCGGGCATGGGAACGGCGAGCTTGGTCTTTTCATAGCCGAAATAATCGGCGTTAAGCTTATCTTGCTTTACGAAAATAAATATCTTTTTGCCCGCTTTTTTGGCGCGTATGATATGCGCGATAATATACGCCACGCCAAAGAGTATCATGATAATGCTTACGAGCTGACTGACGCGCACGCCGCCGACGTCCGGCTGACCGCCTACGCCAGCTACGGAAGGCGGAACGAGCCAAAGACTGTCCGAACGCATGCCTTCTATCCACGACCTGCCTATACCGTAATATATGCAATAACACGAAAATACGAAACCATCGAAACTCTTGCGCTTGCCCATGTACAAAAAGTATAAAAGCGCAAAACCGACTATGTTCCACATGGACTCATAGAAGAACGTGGCGTAATACCAATCCCCGTTGATTTCGACGCCCATCGGGAACCATTTGAGCGACGGGTTGGTAATGAGGTATCCGTAAGCTTCCTCGTTGGCGAAGTTGCCCCAACGCCCTATCGCCTGACCGAGGATCATAAACGTAAACACGAGATCCAAAAGCTGCATGTACGAGATGCGCTTGTTTATGGGATTCTTTTTGCGGCGCTTCCACATGACGTAGACTACCGCGGCGACCAAAACGCCTATCAGACCGCCGTATATGGCAAGCCCTTCCAGCCCGCCGTCTTCGAGCCCTATAAACTTTTTAAAAGTCCAATGCCCGCCCGCTATGGTATCGAATATGACGTAATACGTGCGCAGTCCCAAAATAACAAACGGTAAGCCCAAAATGACAACGTCGATGACAACGTCGCCTTCTATTCCTCTATGCTTCGCCGTGAAATACGCAATAACGACACATATCACTATTCCGAGAGCTATGATAAAGCCATACCAATTCATAGCTCGATTATATACCGCCGCTATCCTTTTGTCAAGCGTTAAGGCGCGATAGCGGTAATTTGCGGCGTCGCTTTGTATGTGTTAGTGCGGATTTTTACCCGCTTGATAAACGCGCCGCTTTTATCGTAGTATTTTAAGTACGTAGTGCTCTCGTAGCCGTCCTTTCCGTACGCCACGACAAGCCTGTCGCCGCTCGTCGCCGTGTCGTCGAAGTATTTATATTCTTTGTCTATCTCTTCTATTTCCTCGAACGGCACGGTTTTATTGACCACCGACTCCGGTTCTATGCGGTACTCATTGGGCAAGCCGAACACTTTAACGGTTGTTCGCCTGCCGTTGTTAAAAACAGAAAAATAAACGTCGGCATCAGTCGTGTTTTTAATAACAAGATCGCTTGCCGTGCTTATCATAGCGTCAAGCCCCGGCGAGCAGTACGACGGACAGATCGAATGGGCATTGGCTTTGGCGTCGAGCCCCGCAAGAATAGCGGCATTGTATACCGCAGTAGACGCTTGGCATGCGCCGCCGCCCGCACCCAATACATACTTGCCGTCTACGATTATCTTGGCGGTCTCAAAACCGTTTTCTTTCGTTCGCTCGCCCACCGTTGTATTAAAAGACAGCGTTTCGCCCGCCGCTATTTTTACGCCGTCCAGCTTTGACGCGGCGTGCGCCACGTTATGCGCTCTTGCTTTTGTTGACGACAAATACTCGGTCGTGTATTCTCCGCGCAACACAAGTCTCGCTTTGAGTTCTTTTGCCGTTATCGACGGACTCAGTTTTTGCACGGCGGCATAAACCGATTTCTGTCCGCCGAAAAATTTAAGACTGTAATACAGCGCGCCGAATAAGCGCTCTTCGTCGAGCGCTCTGCCCTCGCGCTCGTTTACTACCGTAAACTTGCCGTTTTCGTAACGTATGCACGCATCGACAGGCGCAACATAAACATGATCGGCGATTTCTTTCACTTTGCGCGTCAACAGCGGAAAGCATACGTCCATCGCCGTTTTATAGTCCGCGCCTTTTTGTAAGTATTCGTCCACGAGCTCGATCTTCGCCGCTATAGGCGCGTTTATGCGCCGCTTGGATATTTCCTCCTGTACGGTAAAATCGGTCGGCGTTATCGGGCTGTCCGTGTACGTAAATATCTTATCGTCCGCATATATCTTGACCTCTGCGCTCTTTTGTTCTTCGGTCGTCGCTATGCACTCTATCGCGGCTATAGTCGCGTTTTCCGCCGTAATTGGAATAAAGGTCTGCACAGCGTCACTACCGCCAGCACTCGCGCCGTGAGCGGCAAAACATGCCGCAAGCGCAATTATTATTAATGAAAAACGCGACAATTTCATACTGCGAGTAGTATGTCGAATTGCCGCGAAATTATTAGTTATATTGTATTTTATCGATAACAGTCGCGATTTATGGTCGATACGGTTACTTACCGTCAGACTTTTGATCGAGCAGTTTTTCAGCCATTTTACGCAACCATTCCACATTATTGAGCGACGGATTTACTACGCACTCGCGCCACAGCGTTTCGAGCGCAAGAGATATCGCTTCACCCTCGAACCCCATATCGGCAAGCTCTTTACCCGATATCTTGAGCGACTTTTTAAGTATGGGCGCGCCCTCTTTTATCATTTGGTCCATAGCGGTTTCAAAGCGGTGCGGCGCGTCTATCGTTTCGGGATCGCACATGCCTGTAGCGCGTTTATCCGCGCGGATAAGCGTTACAAGCTTATCGACGATATCGTAATTTTTGGCGACAAACAATCGAACTTTTGATTCGCGTGCGTCGCCGCGCATGTCGTACATATGCAGACGGCAAAGCCTTGCCACTTGCTCTATAACGTCTTTGGGATAGCGCAAGCGATTGAGAACGATCCGCGCCGTGATCTCCGAACTGCGTTCGTGACCGTGGAAGTTTCCGAAATTCTTCATACAGTACGACTTTCCCACGTCGTGCAACAGCGCGGCAAGCCGCATCGTAACCGTCGGCGGAACGTACCTCGTGCATTGGAAAGAATGTTCGAGAACGTCGTACTTATGATACGCCTCGGGCTGAGCGAGCCCGTCGCACTCGGCAAGCTCGGGGATTATGTTGCGCAAAATATCGAGCTGTTTCAACAACCTCAATCCGCGATACTGCGCGTTTGCTATGCCGTTTGCGGCGTCCGCGCATAATATCTTGTCGAGCTCGGCGCGCTTTCTCTCGGTAGTGATATCTTCCAATTGGTTGGCGTTGGCTTTTGCCGCCATCGCCGTCTCGCCCTCTATCTTAAAGCCGAGCTGGGCGGCAAGCCGCGCAAGCCGCAACAGCCTGAGCCCGTCGGACTCGAACACGCGTTTATGACAGCCGCGAAGTATCTTTGCTTCGCAATCGCGAACGCCGCCGAGCGGATCGATTATCTCGTCGCGCTTAACGTCGTAATAAACGGCGTTGCATGTAAAATCGCGCCGTTCCGCGTCGGCTATCATATCGGTCGTAAAATACACCTGCGCGGGCGTATGCTCGCCGCCGGGATTGTATACCTCGACGCGAAAGGGCGTATACTCCAATTTGATATCGTCAAACGCTATCTGAGCCGTGCCCATTCGGTGGTTCACCATAGTCATGGAGGTTTTGGGCGGAAGCTTTAACGCTTGCGCGGGGATAGGACCGGCTATATCTATATCGGTCGTTCCGAAACCGCACAGCGCATTACGCACGTAGCCGCCGACTACGTACACGTTTTCGCCGAGACCCGAAATAAACTCGGCGCATTTGCTATCCAATTGTATTTTCATGCCGAAATTATAACATACCTATCGTAAAATTGCAACGCTTTTACTTAATTCTTTTTCTAAAAGCATGCTCATCAAAACGCAACCGCGCCAAACGATATTGACAAAACGTTTAAATACCCGTATAATGTAAAAAACACAACGGAGCGAGAAAATTGAGAAAATACGAGATAGCAGTTTTATCGAAGGGCGCGTTTGCGCGGACCGTACGCATATACTCGCCCAAGCACGCCGACCGCGCGCTCATCATGCACGACGGACAAAACGCGTTTGACGACGCCGACGCGTCTTACGGCAAAAGCTGGCGCATGCTTGACGCGGTCAGAGCGCTCGGCATAAAAAACGTGGCGATAATCGGTATCGACTCGACGACGACGAGGCTGAACGATTATATCCCTTTTCCGAGCGAGCTCGAAAAGTACGGGTTTCCCAACTTCGGCGGCAACGCCGAAGTCTACTTCGATTACTTGGAAAGCATTATCCTTCCGTACTTGGACAAAAGATTCGGATACGGGCGTTACGCCATGCTCGGGTCGTCCGCAGGCGCGATAGCCACGCTCTGTTTTGCGGCGCGAAAACCCGCCAAATTCTCGGCGTACGGAATGTTTTCCACCCCGCTGTTTTTAAGCGGCGACGCGTTCGACCGATTCTTGAACGCCGCACAGTTCGACGCGTCTGCGCTCTACCGAATATATACGGGCGGGTCCGAACGAGTGGGAAAACCCGAATACGGCGAGCAGGTCGAAAATATGTTCGTTGCCGACGCGTTTAAACTGACCGACGCGCTTCGCAATAAAGGCATTAAAGATCTGACGCTTGCCGTAGACAACACGGGCATACACGACGAAACGTGCTGGCGCGAGCCCGCCTGCGCGTTTTTATCCGAATTTTCCAAACTTAAATAACACAAAAACGCGCTCGAGTATTTCGGGCGCGTTTTTGTTTGGTATTAGGCATTATAAGTCGCTTACAAGCACAAGCGCTATCGTTTCGCTTATCACAATTTCTACGTCTGCGGTAGGTCTTATCGCGAGCACGGCGGCTGTCGCTATGTTTCTAAACTGTGATTCCGTCAAAACGTACTCCGATTCGAGCTTGATCTCCAACGCCTCGTAGTCCAGCGTATAAACGCAGTCCTTGTAACCGGGCACGCGTATCGTACTCCTCGGAACGTATGCGTTCATAAACTGCGTTACTATTTCGTAGTAACGGTCTTCGGCGCTTCCGTCGTCAAACAACCGACAGTCGATCTTTACGCCGTTATAAGTCATATCTTTGTAAACGTCGTAAGCTTTACTCGCCGTTTTGGGCGCATATCTCACTTTGCACTCGCCCCAAGACGGCTTTACGTAAGCGTAAGAATACGGTTCGTAATGGGTGTCGTTCGCATAATCGTCCGTGACAAACAGCCAATCGTGTAAAGCGCACTCATACGACTCATAGGCGTACCCGAGTCTCAAATCGATAGTGCTGTCACCCCAAGTGCAGTCGACTATATACCACTCACCGTCAAGCATGACTTTATTCCATGCATGCCCGCCGGCAAACGCGGCGTAGCTTCCCGCCATACCCGACACGCGCATACAGGGAATACCCTCGATATTGCAAAGCAACGAGTATGCTTTGCTCATGCCGTCGCATACCGCGTACGGGTCGTACGTTACGCCGCGAATGGGCGTAACACCGTCGCCGAACACGCCTTCCATATAGTATGCAGAATACGCCTCGCCGTTTTTAGTCACTTCCGTTGCGGGAGTATCATACGTTACCTGCCACATTATCCAATCGTATATTGCATGGGCTTTTTGCGCGTCGCTCATATCGTCGGTAACTATCTGACGCAAAATATCTCGTGCAATCCGATAAACGGCGTCGGCAGCCGAGCCCGAGGTAGGTACGGGGCGCGTATTGTTTTCCGCCGCCAAATACAGTTCATCCGTATACGTCACGCTCTGAGTGCGTTCCAACTCGTCAATGGGGAAAACATGATTGCTCGGACGATATTTATCCTCGTCGTAATTGATATGCGGTATATTGGCATGAAGCTGTTTGGAATAATCGTCTTCCGACGAATACCTAGAATACGTTTGACGCGTCGGACTGTTTACCGTGCTGACCTTAAAGTTGGTCTTGATCACGTTGCCCGTTTTTGTAATACCCTTGCCGGTATACGAACCGCTCGTCGCGCCTATTTGAAAAGCGGAATTCCAAAGTTCCTCGTTAGTGAGGTCGGATTGGTAACCTATATAGCATTCGAACGACACCTCGGCATTTGCGATCTTCGTCCTGTTAATAACGTAATACTCGAACAGATTGACGTATTCTTCGTCCGACGTTATATAATGGTCTCTGTCTAAATACAGATCGCGTAAGTACTTCTCCGCGTTTTGCGGAAGCTGCGTAAACGTGTAACGGTCGGTATACGCGCTCTCGGTCAACGCGACGCCGTCGCCGAGCGACTTGACGCGGATCTTATAGTCGCCCACGCTCGAAGAGCTTGCGCACACATTGATATACTCGCCTGCGTCGAAGCCGTTTTCATCGAAAAGTTCGGGGCGATCGATTTGACTGACGGTGACTGCGTTTCCTATCGGCGACGTAATCTCCACCGCCGCCGAGCCTACGGCGTCATAGCGCACATATACGTGCGGATATACGTTGTCGTAAACCACGCTTATGTCGCTCGGCACAATACTTCCCACGCATACGATGTCGAGCGAACTTTGCCCGTCGATATCGCGCGTTTTGCCGTTGACTTTTAATGTCACAGTATGCTTGCCCGCCGTCGGATAATATTCGTATTCGGTTGCCGTTCCGCCGTAAACGCGCGCGCCGTCTACAAACCACTCAATATACGGGTCTATCGGATTGAACGCGTGCTCTTCCGCCCATGCGGTAAGTTTAACGGGCGTATACGGCGCTTCGGTCTGGTATATTTCGCCATCGTAACTGCCCGAAGCGTCCGCGTCGTAATACACGCGAACGGTCTCCGATGCCTCGTAATCGCCGTATTCGCTTGATGCGGTAATAACAAACGCTCCCGCAGCGACGGGAATAAATGTATACGGAATGCTCGGCGCCAACGAGCATTGATACTCGCCGCTTACATACCAGGACACGTTGTAACCTGCCGCCATACCGGTAGCCGAAACGGTAAATTCCACGTTTTCCGTAGCGCCCATAGTCTGCACCAAAGAGCCCGAAACGCCGAGGGTAAATCCGTCTTCTTCCAATACGGTAACGCGCAGTTTTGCCTCGTTGCCGCTACGCCGCACTCTCGCCGTTATGACCGCCGTGCCTACGGACTTTGCCGTTAACAAAGAGCCCGACACCGACGCTACCGAAGGATCGGACGAGCTGTACGTACAAGAGCCGTAGTCTACGAAAGTAATATGCGCAAGATCGTACTTGTCGCCCACGTTCAGCTCGATCTTACTCTTTGAAAACTCGACTTCGCCGTCGGGATCCCTGTCAAACAGCGAACAGCCGATGAGCGCACCGAAAGACAGCGTTATCATGACCGCCGCCAAGATAAAAGCCGTTATTCTTTTAAACGTGTATTTTTTAGACATAATCGCACCTCTATGCTTCAACTGAAATGTTTCGCGGTTTTTGTACGCCCGCTATCAATACTTGCCCTTCGATCTGCACGCCGACCGACGACAGATCGAGATCATGACCGAGCACTTTTTCATAATACTCAGCCGCCGCGCGGCGCACATTTGCCGTCACTGCTTGCACTTCTTCCTCGTCGAGCTCGAATCCGAGCACGATCTCGACGCCGTAAGCGTCTATACTGTACGTCGTGGTACCTTGCGGCGTGCGCAGCGTGAACACGTTTTCCGACTGTTCCGAAAAAGCTTCGAACACAACCGCCTTTACTTGATCGTAGTCGCGCGCCTCTTCTTTATCGATATACACGTCGTAATAAACGCCGCCTTGTATGCGTTTACGTATGATTTCCGCTCCGCCGTCGTCAAACGCCTCGGGCATAGACGCATCCGAAACGAGCCCGAGTTCTTCCATGGCTGCGTCACTCAACAACAGCCGCGAATGCGACAGATACTCGGCATTTTTTCCGACGGGCGCTACCTCGCCGCCGTACGCGTCTACGTTGTACCAAAGTCCGTCAAGCTCGACCTTGTTCCAATAATAAGCGTTCGGTCCGTCCTGTCCGTATCGTACGGCTATCTTGCACGGTATGCCTTCCATGCCGCACATAAGAGCAAACGCCTTGGACATGCCCAAGCTCGAAACGGCGCCGCCCGCTACGACGTTACCGCCGAACACGCCCTCCAAAAAATCCGCGGACGTTCCGCCGCCCGCAGTCTCGCGACGCGTTACAAACTGCAACCAATCATGTATGGCATGCACTTTTTCGGCGTCGGTATGATCTTTTGATATAATGCCGGTCGCGCCCGCCAATACGTTCTTACACAGTTTATATGCCTTTTCTGCCGCGCTGTTTTCTTTTACTATCGGGCGAACGCCGTTCATTACGGCAATAAGCAACTGCTCGGTGTTTTCCGCCTCGACGCTTCTTTTCGCCCGTTCTATCGCAAAAGTATAGCTATCGGGTCGGCGGTCTGCGGTCGCTATATGCGGAAGCGGCGTAGGCATTTGCCGCACTCTGCTCTCGACAGAAACGGTAGGAGCGTTTTTATAAGGCTCGAACCTGATATCCATATACTCGCCCGAAACGCTTACCGTCGCGCTCACGCTAAGTACTGCAAGCACCGCACGCGCGGAAGAAAGCGTTTGTTCTACCTTGTCGGCGCTGTTTGTTATCTCGCGCGCGAGATACGCTCTCGCCGAAGTCCTGCCGCAGGCATAGAGCTCCGCGACAAACTTTGCGCAGTCCTCGGCGCTCGTTATAAACGAATTTTCGCACAGTATCGTTTGCGCTATATACTGCGCGGCGGACGACGGATATTGCACAAACTCGAAAGTTTCGCCAACGGAGTCCGCCGTGACCGTTATCTCGTACGAATCGGGATCGGCGGCGCAAACGGAAATTATCCCGTTCGCGTCAAACGTTCCGTCCGAAAACCTGTAAGAATGTCTTACATCCGATCGGCTGTAAACGACCGTCCCGCCGCTCGGCGATTTGACGGCGACGCTTCTTGCCGCCGCGCGGTCGTCCCATACGACAAACGTTCCATAGCTATCAAACTCGACGCGACATTCGGGCGCGCGGTCGCCGACCGATACTATCTTTACCGACTGTTTTCCGTTTATGTCGCGCTTGATACCGTTTACGTAAAGCTCGACCTCGTACTCGCCCACGGCGCGCGGAATAAACTCATACCTTGCCGAACGCGACGTAACGTTGCCGTTTACGCGCCACTCATATACCGAGCGCGGATTCATCGGATCGACGACCTCGCTCACAGTAAAACAAACGGGCGAATAGTTGCGAAACTGCTCGAGCTCGCCTACCGCCTTGCCGACGGCTTTTATTTTTTTGTAGACCGACACCGTGCGCTCCGCCGAAAGATCGCCTATCGCCGCAACTATACAAAATTCGCCGTACCCGTCGGGCGTAAATTCAAAAACGTGCCCTACCGCGCGGCGTTCACCGTTGACCGACCACTCGATCACCGTTTCGGGGTCTATGTAATCGTCGGACAGCGCGGTAAACACGACTTTATCGAATTTTCCGTTTTCCGACGTTTGCACCGTGTTTCCCGTATGCGAGACGGAAAGATTATGCGCGGCGCGGTACTCGACCGAAACAGTCAAAACGGCGCTGCCGCCCGCGGACCGCGCGGTGACTCTCGCCGTGCCGGGCTTGACCGCTTTGAGCGTCGTGCCGTCTATAGTAACACAGTCTCCGTCTGTAGATAGTTGAAGTTTTTTATTATCCGTCGTAGCGGGCGAAAAAACCGCATACGGCAAAATATCGCGCTCGTCGCCCACTTTCAGCTCGATAGTCGTCACGCGGAACGATACGTCGGGTTTTGCCGCGCAACCGATAAAACCCAAAACGAGCAGTAACGCCGCAAAGGCTATTACTGCGGCGCGAAGCAGCCGACGCAGAATATTGTTTTTACGACAGTAAACTTCCACAAACCGATTATATCAAAATTAAATGCGTTTGACAATAGCAAAAAGGTCGACTCGACAAATTTTAACATAATCCTAATGTTTTTTACCGCTTAAGCTCCGCGCAACATATTTATCGAGACGCAAGTTCGACACATTCATACGTCATATCATTTTACAAAAGGCGGCGGCATAGAATACTTACAATGAAATCGATGGCAAAAGCAGTAATAACGCTGACGGCGTTTACGGTGACCGAGCGCACGCTCGGATTCCTTTTCAAGATCTATCTCTCGCGCGAGATAGGCGCCGTCGGCATGGGTATCTACTCCGTTGCGCTCTCATTCTTTTTCGTACTGCTTACGCTTTTGACCTCGGGCATACCGCTCGTCGTGTCAAAGCTGACCGCAAAAAACGGAAGAGCGCAAAGCGGCGGGGTCTGTTCGGCGGCGCTCATCGTGGAGATAGTAACGGCGCTACTGATATGCGGCGCGGTGCTCGCGCTCAATAAGCCGATAGGCGCGCTGTTTGCCGATGCGCAGTCCATGACGCTCGTCATGATAATGCTGCCCGCGCTCGTATTTTCGGGAGTATACTCGGCGTTCCGCGGCGTGCTGTGGGGCGAAAAGAAATTCACCTCTGTCAGCCTTGTCGAGCTCATAGAACAGATCGCGCGCATAGTGGTGTGCGTAGTATTCATAACGCTCTTCCGCGACAAGAACGCCGCGGTAGCGCTTTCCATGACGGTCGCGTGCGCGGTATCGGCGGGCGCGTGCGCGATATTCTATTTCGCGGGCAAGCGCAAGCTGTCCGCGCCCAAAGCGCATTTCAAGCCGCTTATGGCTTCTTCCGTGCCGATAACGCTGTCGCGCACGACTTCAAGCATAAACAACTACATTATAGCCGTAGCAGTGCCCTTCCTATTGATGTCCACGGGGCTCAACTCCGACCAATCGATGTACATATACGGCTCGTGCGTAGGCATGGCGTTACCGCTGTTGTATCTCCCGATAACCGTCGTCGGGTCTTTGGCGTTTGTCATGATACCCACGCTATCGCAGGCTTACGCCGCCGGCGACAAAAAAAGCATGTGCTCGCAGATAGAGAGCGCGCTCACTTTCTCGATAATCATTGCCGCGATAGTCTTGCCTGTGTACGGCGCGCTTGGCGACGACCTCGGAACGCTCATTTACGACAATACCGACGCGGGCATGTTCCTCAAAAAATCGGCGTGGCTCTTACTGCCGCTGTCGTTTGAAAACATAGCGTCGTCAATGCTCAACTCACTCGACCTCGAAAAGAAATCGCTCATAAACTATCTCATCGGCGCGGCGGTAATGTATATAATATCATTCTGCTTTTACTCGCGCTTTACCATAGACGTTTTCATGATTGCGTTTGGCGTAAGCCTTACCGTCTCGTCCGTTCTGGACGTGATCGACATAAAGCGTCGGTCGGGCTGTAAACTCACTTTTATCCGCCCGCTCGTTATCTGTCTCGCCGCGAGCTACCCCGCTTGGCAGTTTACCGAATATGTAAACGCCATTCTGCCCGACAACATATTTTCTATGATAATAGCGGCGATAGGCGGCGCGTGCTTTATGGCGCTTCTGTCCGTAGTGTTCGGCGCGGTCGATTTTGCCGCGGTCATACGCACGCGCAAAGAAAATAAAAAGAATAAAAGCGTGACCGAGCCTAAACCGCGCCGCAAAAAAACAGCAAGAGCGCGCAAATAGATCGTCAATATACTTTACAACGCCGCATACACGTGATATAATACGGGCAAATCAGTTGCCGAAATGCGACACGATCCGCATGGACGCGACGTAATAAAAGGAGAAGCCCGACATTGAGTAAAGCTCAACAGGAAATTGCGACTCCGGACATGAGATCCGCCAAAGTCCGCTCGCAAAAAGTGTCTTTCGGAACAACCAAATGGCTGACGTATACGGCGGTATTCACAGCTCTTGCGCTTGTAATGAAGTTCGCGGGACAAGCGCTCACCATCACAAAAGACTTTAAGATAACGCCCATCTACGTTATATGGCTAATAGCCGCAGCGGTGCTGGGTCCCGTCGGCGGCGGCGTAGTCGGATTTTTATCGGACATACTCGGCGCGCTGATATTCCCCGTAGGCGCGATAAACCCCTTGCTCACGCTCGGCTGCACTATGTACGGCGTGCTTGCGGGACTGTGCTATAAATACTTCCCCGTAAAAAACCATTACGCAAAGTTCTTGTTTTCGGGAATTATGTGCACCGTTTTGGTATCGTTGCTCTTTGACTCGTTTGCGCTATGGTATTGGTGTAAGTTCTATCTGAAACTCGCCTCTTATGCCGACAAGACTTTCTTTGCGTATATAGGCGCGTCCAGAATTATGCAGCTCGCTGTAAGCGCGGTGAACATAGGCATAACGCTAGCCATGGTCCCGCTTTTAAGGCAGTTAAAGCTCTTGCCCGACTTAAAGAAAAAACAAAAACAGCAAAATATAAAGGAGACCGCACCGTGCCCCACATCTCTGTAAAAATGCTCGAAGGCAGAAGGAAGAGCAAAAGCAAAAGCTCGCGAAAGACTTAGTGGAAGTCCTCTCCCGCGATCTCGGCGCAGACAAGCACTGGATCACTTGCACGATAGAGGACTACGACGCGCAAGAATGGCAAAGCGTTTTTAAAACGGAAATAGCCGATAAGCCCGACACCGCCGTTTACAAGACGCCCGAATACGATCCCAAGGATCTGCTTTAATCGATACTAAAGCGCGCAAGTCTTGCGCGCTTTTCTATTGCCTTATTTACTTCTATCGGCGGCACACCGAACTTTTGCTCGTATAAAGCGAAATATAATTTTTGGACTTGCGAGTACACGGGGATTATTACGGGCTTTTGCGTATCGGGATCAATAATCGGATCGCCCGTTTCGGGATCGACGGGCTTGATGACGCCCGACTGATTGCCGTTGTTGTAACTGCCCGTGCCGTTCGACGCGCCGTTGAATACAAGGTAAATATTATTGAAAAACTCACCGAGCTCGCCTATTATATCGGGCTGAGCCTCCCAATACGCGTCGGCATATTTGTACTCTGCGTTCGGCTTTTTACTCACCGAATCGTATATCTCCGAATACTGTTCCGACTCGCCCGCGAGCGACACCGAACGAATAAAGCCGTAAATGGTCGCGTAATATCCGCAGTACCGTAAATAATCGTTTTCGGACGACAATAATACGTAATACGAAATAAGATTTGCGTCGCCCTCGCGCTGTACGCCCTTGGTGTGCGCTATCTCGTGCGCCATCGTGTACGTAACGGTCGTAGGCGGCACGTCGGTATTGACGCTCGCTTCGCCTATCGGCAAAAACGTAATGCCCGTAATGGACAGCCACGACAACAGCTTACTGTTGAGCACGGGCTTTGCCAGCGGCGTATACGAAAAGAAATACTCGTCGTCGAGCCGCGAATATTCCTTTTCCATCAATTTGGAAAGCTCGCGGAAATCATACGGGCATATAACGCAGCCGTTCTCGTCGCGCTCGAGTTTGTCGCAAAGCTTATTAAAATCGTCAACGAAATATCGCGCCGCTATCGCCGCTTGACCGCCTTTATAGTTTGCGCCCGCTTGCGGAAGAGGCATGTCCGCTCGGTAATACCCGAACCCCATGGACGCCATGTATAAGTTGAGAACGACCATCGCCGCCGCACCCATGGCAAGCGCGCCGTTAAGTATCGCCTTAAACCGCTTTTTACTCAAATTTATGACGAGCCTGACAAACAGAAAAACACAGAGCGACACCAATATAATGATAAGCAGCTCGTAAACCGAAATAGCAAGCCACGACGTGAAAGCGCCCGCAAACCTAGTATAGCCTTGCGCGATATGGATCGTCCACCACTCGGCAAGCTCGGGATCGGTGCGCACGGCGTTCATTACGATCAGCGGGATAGCAAGCAACGCGATAACAGCCGCCGTTATGAACGGAGCTTTTTTCACTCTTTGCGGAACGGTTGACGCGCGCGTACCGTCGGCATTGTAGTACCGCGTCCGTCTTATCGGGCGCAATATGGATTTGGCTGTAAATACCGCGCTTGACACGAATATATTATATTGCATTCCCCCCGCTTTTGTCAATAGCGTTACGAAATTGCTCCGACCTTACCGTGCGGAAATACACATTAAAAATTGATTAAATTTGCGTACATGAATTGACAATATGTGCATATTAGTGGTATACTGTACTCGTCAAAATTGAGCAAATTAGGAGGATTTATATACATATGTGGTGGAACACGATGTCGGTACTGCAACAAGTGACGTTTATAATCGCTTGCGCTACGACTGCCGTGCTTTTGATTCAAATAATCCTTATGCTCATAGGAGGAGCTAGCGACGGCAGTTTCGACGGCGATATGCCCGGAGGCGGCGGAGTTTTTGACGCCGACGTTCCGAGCGGCGGCGGTATCTTGGACGCAGACGTTCCCGACTCGGGGCTTGGCGGCGCGTTTGACACAGACGTCGGCGACATGACGAGTAACGGCGGAAGCGGCGGTATTTCCGATACCGAAGTATCAACGGGAAGCGGATTCGGACTTAAACTTTTGTCGTTGCGTTCGATATTGGCTTTTGTTATGATGGGATCGTGGATGTGCTACACGCTCTGCTACATGCTCGATTGGTACTACGCAGTCATTATTGCGGTAGCCTGCGGATTTGTAGCGGCATGCTGCATGGCGGGCGCGCTCATCGGCATTGAAAAACTGCAAGACAACGGCACGCTCAACGCCAATAACGCCGTAGGCAAGATCGGCACGGTATATCTCACCGTTCCCCCGAAGCGCGCGGGTCAAGGCAAGATAAACGTGTTAGTGCAAGAGCGTTATGCCGAATACGAAGCGGTCACCGACAGCGACGAGCCGATAGTGACGGGTTCCGAGATCAAGGTAATAGGACACCTCGGCGCAAACCTTTTGTTGGTCACACGATACAAAAAGCCCTCGATAGTCATAGAGACCGAAAAATAGTTCAATAGTATTGACCAAATAAAAACCCCAATCAAGTCAAATAATTATTTTATATAAGGAGAAACCCATGCAACTACTTTCCCTTTCCCAAGGAGCGATCGGCGGTATCGTCGGCGGAGTCATAGGCGCCGTTTTGCTCATACTCTTGATCGTGGTCATCATCGCGACGCGGTATAAAAAGTGCCCGTCCGATAAGATCATGGTCATATACGGTCGCGTAGGCAAATCGTCCGACGGCACTGCGCGTTCAGCCAAGTGTATCCACGGCGGCGCGGCGTTCATATGGCCGTTCGTTCAAGGCTACAGCTTCCTCGACCTCACTCCTATATCTATCCAGATAGACCTCAAAAACGCGCTGTCGCGTCAGAACATTCGTATCGACGTGCCGTCGCGCTTTACCGTAGGTATCTCGACCGAGCCCGGCATCATGCAGAACGCGGCGGAACGCCTGCGCAGCCTCTCGCCTACCGAGATACAGCGCTACGCCGAAGATATAATTTTCGGTCAGCTCCGTCTTATCATCGCGACGATGGATATCGAGGAGATAAACACCAACCGCGATAAATTCCTCGAATCGGTATCCGTAAACGTCGAGGGCGAGCTTAAAAAGATAGGTCTTCGTCTTATCAACGTTAACGTTACAGATATCAGCGACGAGTCCGGCTATATCGACGCGCTCGGTAAAGAAGCCGCCGCTCAGGCCCGCAACGACGCTAAAAAGTCGGTTGCCGAAAAAGACCGCGACGGTTCGATAGCCGAAGCCAATGCTATCAAGGATCAGCGTATTCAAGTCGCCGCCGCCAACTCCGAAGCTATCGACGGTGAGAACAAATCCAAAGTCCGTATAAGCCAGTCCAATGCTTTGCTCCGCGAGGCGGAAGCGGAAGCCAACCGTTCGGCGCAGTCCGCAGAGTTCATCGCTCAGGCAAAAGCCAATGAGGAAGCGTATAAAGCCGAACAGCAAGCCGAAATGGAGCGTGCCAAACGCGAACGCGCTACCCTCGAAGCGGACGTTCTCGTCAATGCCGAGATACAAAAACAAAAAGCGGAGATCGAAGCGGAAGCGGAAGCCGAGCGTATCCGTCGCCGCGCGCAAGGTGAAGCGGACGCGGCTTACGCAAAGCGCGTAGCCGAAGCTAAAGGTCAGCTCGAAATACTCACCAAACAGGCGGAGGGTTTCGGAAAGATCATCGCCGCCGCGGGCGGGTCGAGCGACGACGCGGTCAAGATGCTTATTGCCGACAAGATCGAGACGCTCGTCACGAAACAGGTCGAGGCTATACAAAACCTGCATATCGATAAAGTCACTGTTTGGGACAGCATGAAGGACGGCAAGCCCACAACGGCAAACTTCCTCTCGGGCATGCTCGGCGCGGTTCCCCCGCTCAATGAGCTGTTCAAGATGAACGGTATGGAGCTTCCTGAGTTCCTCGGTAAGCCCGTAGCGAGCGACGGCGAGCAAACACCCGTCGAGGATAAAAAGCCCGCAGGATCGCTTAAAAAGCCCAAAAACAAGAACTGATAAAAACACTCACGAACAAAGCCCCGAGCCGTAGTTGCGGTATCGGGGCTTTTTCAATCCAAATGTTTGACGCCCGTCGTGCCAATCACAGCTTGGCAATCACAGATTGTTTTTGTCGTGTGTTTGCATTGCAGTGAATTACATGCTACACCCGACCAAACACGGTTTGGATTTCTGTCGTGTGTGTGCATTGTCGGAAATATTGCATGACACCCGAATAATTACATGGCATATTTATGGACGGTTTTTGCCGTCCTTTTGTCATTCTGAACGCAGTGAAGAATCTAGGCGAACCGCCGCAGGATTGACACACAAAACAAACGTTACCCTAACTATGCGGGCTAACGCCCTAGATCCTTCGGCTTCGCCTCAGGATGACAGGTAAAATGGCGTAGGATATTCTGCTCAATGTCTGTCTTTGTTCACTGCTTTGCATATGGTTTCTTGCCATTCTGAGCCATCGGCGAAGAATCTAGGCGACCCGCCGCAGAACGTAAACGCCAAACCACTTGTCACCCCTCTCCACGCGCCGCAATTATTCGAGCGCACCGCCATTCCTCGACCACGCCCACACACGACATACGTCCAACATTTGGTTGGCGGGCTAACGTTGTACTTGATATAACTCGCCGCCTGTTCGTAGGGCGTGACGACTCGGCACGCCGCAAAGCACAGCTTGCAATCACAGATTGTTTTTGTCGTGTGTTTACGTTATGATTTATTTTACGTGACACCCGAATAAAGGCGTTACATATGGTTTCCTGTCATTCTGAGCCATAGGCGAAGAATCTAGGCGAACCGCCGCACATATGAAACGCAAAACAAACGATACACCTCACCATGCCCCGCTATTATTCGGGTGAAACGTAATATTATTGACAACGCCTACACACGACAGACGCCAAGCCTTTGGCTTGCAAAAAAATATTACAATCCGCGAATAATCCCATGTGCATCTGCACACCATACTAGTGTAAAGCGACCTCTTATCTATTGATTTGATGATTGTTTTACAATATAGAACGCCGCACGCGTTGCGGCAATGAACTGCCCCGTCGGTCCCGTACCGTCGGGGTTTTTCGTTGCTATATAATTTCCGCATGCCATGAAGCCCGTAATCAAATGCTTACTCACCTTCCACATACTTTTTAATATTTCTTACTGCTTCCGCCGCGCGGTCTATCTGTTTTGCCGTCAACGCGCATTTATCGGCTATCGGTTCATAATAACGGCATATATTTTGGCGTTCGGTCAATATATCGCAGTACACGCAATAAAACGCCTTACTTTCTATGAACAAATACTCCATAGCCCGAAAAGCGTGACGGCAAAATCTGCAATTCAAGCAAGCTGTTTCATTTGTCTTCGTCGTCAAGCTCATTATCCAACGTTTGGCGAACAGCCGAAATTTGCGCCAATAACACGTTTAAACAATCGCAAAGCAATAATCTGTCATGCTTTTTCCGCGCAATATAATAATCAAAACCGTCGCACCCGTCATGTATTTCCACGTTCGACTTGGACTTCAAACAAATATCGTAGCGCGTCTTTACGTATCTGCCGTCGTTTACGACATAATACCTGTCAAAATGCCTGCACCTGTAACACTCACATATTTGCTCTCTCATAACGACACCTCACCTGATAAATGCTCTACGTTACCGCCAACAATCAAATCGTATCACAATATCTTTGTAAATTTAAATTGTACGGCTAATGGTTGTACTTTAAGCGTTTTTCATCAAATAGTTGTATACTGAAAAAAACAATTCGGGTGATAATCAGTGATCACAATAGAACAAATACAAAATCGGTTGGCAGAAACAATAAAACAAAGCGGAATGACACAGACCGCAATCGCTAAAGAAATAGGAGTATGTCAGTCAATGATTTCAAGCTACTTATATGGGCGCAAAATGCCGGCATTGGATACGCTCGCCAATCTTTGCAAATTGCTAGACGAAGACGCGAATTATATTCTCTGTCAAGAATAAAAAACTTTTACGCGCCGTGAATAAACCGCTGTCTATCTGCACACCATATTAGTGTAAAGCGATTAACTGATCTACCGATTTGATGATTGTTTTACGATATACAGCGCCGCACGCGTTGCGGCATATAAAAGATTCCCTACGGTTTGTCCGTGGGGAATCTTTATTTCTGAGTAATACGATAAGAACTAAATGTCAAAATATACAACTCAACGCAAAATGGAAAAATCCACGACGCCGCACAACTCGGCTCGGGGAATTTCCGCTATCGCATTGAGCGATCTATTGTAAGGCGATTAGTTCATAAAAATCACTGTCACCTTACAATAATATCTTATGTAGCAGGAAAAATATTATACGTTGTTTCGCGCAAATTAAAATAAAAATTAAACATTGATCGATGAAGAAAGCAACGGCAATCGTCACACAATACTAATGTAAAGCGACTTCTTATCTCACGATTTGATGATTGTTTTACAATATACAGCGCCGCACGCGTTGCGGCATATAAAAATCCCCTACGGTTTATATGTAGGGGATTTTTTTATATCTTACTTTCGAGCGTATACGCGTATACGACAAAGCGTTAGCAAGTCGGATAACGCGCGACGGATTTATGGCACGAAAAAACCGCGCGACAGCGCGGCAATCCGTTACACATGATCAAGTGAAAGATTTTAGCAAACTAATCGATTGAGATTGGATTTTTTGACCGACTCTAATGTCGGTACCTTAAAGGAGGTGATCCAGCCCCACGTTCTCGTAGGGCTACCTTGTTACGACTTAACCCCAGTCATTGGTTTTACCTTAGGCGGACGCTTCCCTTGCGGGTTGGCGTGACCGACTTCGAGTACCCCCAACTCCCATGGCTTGACGGGCGGTGTGTACAATCCCCGGGAACGCATTCACCCCGGCGTGCTGATCCGGGATTACTAGCAACTCCAACTTCATGTGGGCGGGTTTCAGCCCACAATCCGAACTGAGAACGCTTTTTTGAGATTGGCTCAACCTTACGGTATTGCGACTCTTTGTAGCGCCCATTGTAGCACGTGTGTAGCCCAAGACGTAAGAGGCATGATGATCTGACATCATCCCCACCTTCCTCCGTGTTGTCCACGGCAGTCTTTCCAGAGTCCCTAAATTAATATTGGCAACTGGAAATAAGGGTTGCGCTCGTTGACGGACTTAACCGAACACCTCACGGCACGAGCTGACGACGACCATGCACCATCTGTTTTTGTGCCCCGAAGGGAGGCCTGCTTTCACAGGCTGTCACGCAATGTCAAGTCTTGGTAAGGTTCTTCGCGTTGCATCGAATTAAACCACATGCTCCGCTGCTTGTGCGGGGACCCGTCAATTTCTTTATGTTTTAACCTTGCGGCCGTACTCCACAGGCGGGATACTTAATGCGTTAGCTACGACACAGACATGCAAGATGCCTTCGTCTAGTATCCATCGTTTAGGGCGTGGACTACCAGGATATCTAATCCTGTTTGCTCCCCACGCTTTCGAGCCTCAACGTCAGTTACAGTCCAGTGAGCCGCCTTCGCCTCTGGTGTTCCTCCTAATATCTACGCATTCCACCGCTACACTAGGAATTCCGCTCACCTCTCCTGCACTCTAGCGAGTCAGTTTTAAGTGCAATTCCACGGTTGAGCCGCGGGCTTTCACACTTAACTTGACAAGCCGTCTACACTCCCTTTACGCCCAGTAATTCCGGACAACGCTAGCCCCCTACGTATTACCGCGGCTGCTGGCACGTAGTTTGCCGGGGCTTTCTTACAGGGTACCGTCATACTTCGTCCCCTGCGACAGAGCTTTACAATCCGAAGACCTTCATCGCTCACGCGGCGTTGCTGGGTCAGGCTTGCGCCCATTGCCCAATATTCCCCACTGCTGCCTCCCGTAGGAGTTTGGACCGTTTCTCAGTTCCAATGTGGCCGATCACCCTCTCAGGTCGGCTACCCATCATAGCCTTGGTGGGCCGTTACCTCACCAACAAGCTAATGGGACGCGAGCCCATCTTCAACCGAAATTCTTTTACCCCTCTCGGATGCCCGAGTGTGGTCTTATGCGGTATTAGCACCTATTTCTAAGTGTTATCCCGCAGTTGAAGGCAGGTTGCTCACGCGTTACTCACCCGTCCGCCGCTAAACATAAGAGCAAGCTCCTATGTTCCGCTCGACTTGCATGTGTTAAGCACGCCGCCAGCGTTCGTCCTGAGCCAGAATCAAACTCTAAAATAATCGTATAACACGAGATTGCTCTCGAAGTTAACAAAAATAAAAAGTAACCGATTCTTTCTCAAAAACATACTGACATAAATTATTGACTTTGTTTTTAAAAGAAAGTCTAATTCGCTAAAATCTATTCACTTACTAATGTGCTTTGCTATCTCACTTTCGCGAGACAGCTTACGTAGTTTATCACCATTTATTTTATATGTCAAGTGTTTTTCGCTAATTTTTTGAAATATTTTTAAAAAATTTTATGCTTTTTCGTTTTATATCGGTATATCGCGAACAAATGCCATCAATAATAGTAGGCTTTACTTTGAACCCGCCGATAACCGCCCTGTTTTTCATTAAAATACATACGTGCCAAATCGTTTGCTATATTTAAATGAAAGTGATATAATGATTTACATATGCGTATCGATAAATTTTTAAAAGTTTCCAGACTTATTAAGCGCCGCACGGTGGCAGCCGAAGCATGCGACGCGGGAAAAATTTTCGTAAACGGCCGCGCGGTAAAACCCGCCTACGTTCTTAAAGTAGGCGACAAAGTCGAGATCAAGCTCGGCTCGCCTATCGCGTTTACCGTTAAATCGCTTAACGACAAGGCGTCCAAAGAGGAGGCTCAAACGCTGTATGAGATCGTCAACTGAAACGACGGCGTTAAGTAGCACCGACCGCATTGCCGCAGTCATACTGTGCGCGGGCAAAGGCGAACGAACGGGGCTTTCATATAATAAAGTGTTTTACCATCTCGGGCAAAAGACCGTTCTGGAACACGTTCTCGACGCTTTCTCCGAGTCCTGCGTCAAAAGGCTCGTACTAGTCGCCGCGCAAGACGAACTGTCGCAGATAAAGGAACTGACAAAGTCCTACCCCGCTGTCGCCGTATGCAAAGGCGGCGCGTCGCGGGCGGAAAGCGTCAAAAGCGGTTTAAAAGCCATAAAGGACTGCGATATAGTAGTCATTCACGACGGCGCGCGACCTTTTATACGTTCGGAACTTATCGACGCTTCCGTCGAATCGGCAGCAAAGCATGGCAGCGGCGTTCTCGCCGTTCCCGCGACCGATACTATCAAAGAAGTGTCGGGCGATACTGTCGTGCACTCGCTCGACAGACGCAAACTCTATAATATGCAGACACCGCAAACTTTTAAGTACGCGGAGATATTAAAAGCGTACGCCGACGCCGACGGCGAATACACTGACGACGCGGAAGTTTACGAACGCGCAGGGTTCTCTCCGCACATTGTCGAAGGGGCTTATGACAATATCAAAATAACTACGGGGTACGATCTTATAAGGTTTGCGCCCGTCGGCTCGAAGATCGGCATAGGCTTCGACGTGCACAGGCTTGTTAAAAACCGCCCGCTTATCCTCGGCGGCGTCGAGATAAACTACGACAAAGGTCTTGACGGACATTCGGACGCCGACGTTCTCACGCACGCTATCATGGACGCGCTGTTATCCGCGGCAGGACTGCCCGATATCGGGGTTTTGTTCCCAGACAACGACGCCGCGCTGTTAAACGTTTCGTCGCTTAAACTGTTGGATAACGTGCTCGAAGCTTTGACCGAGCGCAAATACCGCATACAAAACATTTCCGCAGTAATTATCGCGCAAAAGCCCAAGTTGGCAAGTTATATAAAGAACATACGCGAAACGCTCGCCGCTCGCCTGCACACCGAAACGGAGCGCATAAACGTATCGGCTACGACTACCGAGATGATGGGCATTGTCGGCAAAGGCAAAGCTATTGCCGCAAGCGCGTCTTGCATATTATCGGAGCAAAAATGAAACGGGAAAGACGATCGATAAAACGGCTTCACATGCCGCCTATGCTTTTTGTATTACTCGGATTTTTAGCCGTAATGCTTGTCGGCGCGCTTTTGCTTGCCCTTCCCGCCTCCAATACCGACGGCAAGTGGATGCGGTTCATAGACGCCATATTCTGGGCTACAAACGGCGTTTGCGGCACAGGTCTCATCATAAAGCCGACCGCGCTGTCGCTCACCGGGTTCGGGCAAGCCGTACTTTTCATACTCGTTCAGTTCGGCGGGCTCGGGTTCATGACGTTTGCTACTTTTATATTTATTCTCATACGAAAGCGCATAACGCTGAAAGACCGCATCGCCATCTCCGAAGCTCTCGGTCAAGACCACATAAAAGGCGTAGTGCGATTGGTGCGCAATATCGCCATAATGACGGGCATCATCGAGCTTGCGGGCGCGCTTATGCTTTTGCCGTTTTTCGTAGTTAAAAACGGCGCTTACGGTATATGGCAAGCAGTATTCAATTCCGTATCGGCATTTTGCAATGCGGGATTCGACGTAATGGCTACGGTCGGCAATCCGTACGGTTCTTTATCGGACTACAACGGAAACGCCGGCGTGCTCATCATTATAGCGTTTCTCGCCATACTCGGCGCGTTCGGCTTCCCCGTAATCAACGACGTTATCAAAAACAAATTCCGCTGGCGCAAGTATGCGCTTCATTCCAAGATAGTGCTGATAGCGACACTTATAATAATGACGTGCGGCACGTTCTTTTTTCTCGCGTCGGAATTCAACTCGAAAGCGTTTGACGGCATGAACGGCGGCGAGAAGCTTTTAAACAGCATGTTTCAGTCGGTAATGGCAAGCTCGACGGCGGGATTTTCGTCGGTAGACCAAAACCTGCTTTCGTCGTCGGGCAAAGTGTTCACATGCATTCTGATGTTTGTAGGCGCGTCGCCGTGCAGTACCGGCGGCGGTATCAAGACGACCACGTTTGCCATACTTCTTCTCATGGGCGTATCGGGACTGCGCGGCAAAAACGAGCTGGTCATCCACAAGCGCAGTATAAGCCTTAAAAACGGCTTGCGCGCCGTGGCGGTGACTTTTATAGCCGCCATGTGCGTTTTGGTCGGCGTTATGATAATTTCCGCCACAGACCCCAACGTAGCGGTTGGCGCAAACTTTTTCGAGACGATAACGGCGTTCACCACGACGGGGCTTTCCATGGGCTCTACAACGCTTGCGGCGGCGCACCCCTACTCGCCCGCCGCGCTCGCTATACTCGCCGTAATAATGACGATAGGCAGGCTCGGACCTCTGAGTATAGGCATGATATTCGTAAAACGCGACACGGCTAAGATCAAATATCCGTCCGCAAACATAATGATAGGCTAAGGAGACAATATGAAAAAACGAGTTTCACCGTTGAAAAAACAGTATGTGATTTTCGGGCTCGGCCGCTTCGGCGTCGCGCTCACAAAAGCGCTTTGCGAATACGGCGCGGAAGTTCTTGTCATCGACGAGGACGAGGACAAAATAAACGAGATATCGCCGTTCTGCACGCAAGCCGTCTGCGCCGACGCGACGGACGAGCGCAATCTTGAAAAGCTCGGCATAAACAATATGGACGTTGCGGTAGTCTGCATAGCGTCCAATATCGAAGCGAGCATATTCGTAAGCCTCATGTGCAAGCAAATGGGCGTGCCTACCGTCATTGCCAAAGCGCGCGACGACAGGCATAAACTCGTTCTGCAAAAGATAGGCGTGGACACGACGTTCGTCCCCGAAGAAGCCATGGGCGAAAAGCTCGCCGCCACGCTCGTCAAACCGAACATGGTCGAGGTCATGACGCTTACCGACAAGTTCCAAATGGTGGAAATACGCACGCCCAAGAAATGGCAGGACAAAACGCTGGCGGAGCTCGACTTACGCAACGCCGAGCACGTCACGCTGGTCGTTATCAAGCGCGGCGACGAGGTCATAGCCTCGCCCGGCGCGGACTGCAAACTATTGGCGGACGATCTACTTATCATAGCGGGCACTGTAAACGACACAAAACGCCTCAGCAACAAAGCTACCGAAACGGTCTACACCGATTACGATATCGATATTTTATAAATGCCCGACGTCATTTAAACGACCACGCAAAGCCGCGCTTACAATAGCAATGCGCGGCTTTTGTTTTGCGTAAAACTTTAAAGCTATAAATGCCGTCGCTCTACTCTATCGGTTTACTTTTATTCGATATAATGGTAATATATGTAAAAACTTTTCCCTATGAGGCGGTTATGGAAAGAATATGGAATACAATGTACGAAGCGGCTAAGAGCGTTCAAAACGAGCGGCGGATATCAGAATATATCGAAGCGGGCGGAGTTGCCGCAGCCATACTGTCATCGAGCGGTAAGATATATACGGGCGTATGCATAGATACATGCAGCACGCTCGGGATATGCGCCGAGCGCAATGCCATATTCAATATGATAACCAACGGCGAATGCGAAGCGGTAAAAGTGCTTGCTATCATGAGCGACGGAAGATGCGGCGCGCCGTGCGGAGCTTGCCGAGAACTTTTGGTTCAGCTCATGCCGCATAAATACAAAGACGTCGAAATAATGCTTGATATGACAAGCGGAAGAACAGTCAAGCTCGGAGATATCACGCCCGAGTGGTGGATCGGCTGAATAACCAAACAGACAAAAAAGAGCGGCGATATCAACTATCGTCGCTCTTTTGCTTTGTGACGTTTAGAATTTTCTTTCCTACATGCCGTCGTACGGATTGGTATCCGTCGGCTGATTCTGCTGTTGTTGCTGCTGTTGCTGCGCCATAGGATCGTTAGGCGTGGGCGGAAGCGCAAACTCGGGCATGGTCGGGTTGGGCGTGCCTGCGCCGAGAAGCATGTTCGGGTCGACGACTGTCTGCCCGGGCGCGGACTGCAAGTAACCGTAGCTCTGATAGCCGGTAGGCGCGGGTCCGCCCGCGAGCTTGAGCATCTGCTCTTCTATCTCCATTTCGGAAACCAGAAGCGCTTCCAGCTCTTCCCTTGCGCGTTTGCGTTTTCTCACGACGGCGATGATGATTATGAGTATGATTATCGCGAGGATAACGAGCCCCAAGATAATCGCCCACATCACTTTATTGGACTCGAAGCTCGCCAACAACCGTGTCCAGAAGCTGGGCGCCGCAAGGTCCTCGTTGACGACTGTTATCACGTACGAGTAGTTCTTGCCCGTCTCGTCGGAGATAGTCACCGTAATATCCGCCGAGCCGCGCGCCGTAAAGCGTATAGCCAAGTGCTCGTTTTCATGCGCAAGGCTTGCGCTGACAAGCGCCGACTTATTGGACTTGACGGAAATAAACGTGAGTTCATCCTGTTCGGGATCTTCAAACAACTGCGTCGCGCTTAAGTACGCGGTATTGTTGGAATTAAGATGATGCATTACGTTGACCGTCTCGTCGGCAGGATACCGCTCAAACACCATGCGCCTGTACAGCAACAACGGCTGAAGGTTTGGCGTAACGCTTAACATGAAGAACCCTTCGTACAGCGCGGTCTCGTCGGCTTTAAGCGCATAAGTGATATTGATGCGCTTGGCTTGAGCCGTTTCCACAAGCGCGTGCAACGACCATTCGCTGTCGCTCGTTTGCGTGATCTCGGCATAGCCCTCCGCATCGGCGGAAAGCGTGACCGATTTAAGCACGTACCACGACGCGGGATTAAACTTGTCTGCGTTTTTGGACGGCATGTTGTTCGCGCTGTCCGCGCCCGCATGAGACGATGCAATGCCTTCAAACGTATTATCGACGTCGGGTATAAGCCTGTCGATAGTGATTATCTGCGTTTTTCCGCGCGCCGTGGACACACCGTTAAACGCCGAGATATCGTTCGGATCGTATACAATGTTCACTTTTATGCGGAAAGTTACAAACTCGGTGTCGAGGTTAACGTTTATATTGCCGTCGCAAACCGTTATTTCCACTTCACCCGAGCCGTAGAACCCGACTTTGGGTCTTATCATAAACGTCTGCAGGTATTGATCGTTCGTATCGTTTACGTCATAACTGACTTCAAACAGAAGCGAAGAATCGTCTGCGACCACTCCGCCGCTGAGGTTTGCGGCAGGCGTCGACCAGATATCGGTATAATCCAGATACGCTACGGAATAGATACGAAGGTAAGTGGACGAGTCGGGATCGGCGTCGGGATCGGTCATATCCGCATAGTCGGACGAGTTTTTATCGTTGACGTAATTACCGATGCGGTACATCCTAGGTTCGGTAACGCTGTCCGAGCCGAGAATGTTCTCTTCGGTGCCGTCCATACCGTCTAGAATATACGGCGCGTCGTTCATGACTGTCACGTTGAGCTGAATGTATACGCCCGTCTCGACGTAGGTCGTATCCGACGATCTGTCCATTATGCAAAGGTACAAAGACCCGGTACGTTCGCGCGAGGTGGTCTCGGCATGGATCTTGATACCCGAATACCTGAGCTGCGCGCCCGTGCCGTTGCCCTCGTATATGGGCGTAACGGTAGCAAGGTCGAGAGGATCGCCGTAAGTCTCGTCTTCGTAGTACACTGCCTTGAGCGGTTTATCCAACAAGTACGAGTACGGAACTTTATGACTGCCCTCGACTAGCACGAACGAATCGTTATTGGTGTTTTTGATATAGTCCTTGTCGACAAGAAAGTCGTCGAACTTGATTATAAGATCGTCGTCGAATGTCACGCTCGCATTGAGGATATACTCGTTATCGTACGTAGCGTAAGCGTTGCGTATAAACGAATACCCGACGCCGTTGGAACCGCCCTCCTGCCACGAATAATCGTCCTTGGCGCTTATCGGCGAGTTGACAACGGTAATGCGGATAACCGTTTCCGCTTTCTTGCCGGCGGTGTCATAGCCGGTTATGATAAGCGGGAACGAAACGGATTCGGCATACTTGGTCTTGAGCTTGCCGTCCTCGCCCGTCACGGTTATTATCTCGTCCATGCGGCGATTTATCTCTATGCTGAGCGTGCCCGCCGCATTATCTACCGTAACGGTAAACGCGCGATCCTTGCCCTGTGCGCCGTCTGCGCGCCAATCGAGCGTTCTCGGCGCGTTCTTAAGCGCCTCGACGTACGAGCTGTCGGTAGCATCGGTCGCCGAGAAGCCCTCTATTTCGACCTTATCGTCGATATCGGAATCGTTGAACAGCGAGCCGTTAAGGTCGGCGCGGTCGAAAATCTTAAACGTTCCGACACTGCCCTTCGAGCCGGTAAACTCGGCGTTGTAGTCTTCTTTGCCCGTCTGATTGACCGCTCTCGGCGCGGAGTCGTCCACAACGAGTCTGAACAGCGAACCCGACGCAATGGAGTCGTCCGAACGCAGTACCTTTCGCGCCGTGCCGAGCCGCTTCTGCGCTTCCACGTACATCATTACCTTGGTATTAAGCGTCGCGGTCTTGGGCGTGAACGATATGCTCGCACCGTCGAGCGCTATCGAGAAGTCGGCAAACCGATTGACGGCATTGAGTTTTTCGAGATATGTCGCCGAAACGGGCTCGCCGTTTGTGGTCACGCCGCCGATGAGGTAATCTTTTGCCAAAAGCTTTTTATCCGAGCGTATCGCAAAAGTACCGGTCTCGCTGTCGCGAACGAAGAACTCTTTGATCTCGTCGGCGGAAAGCGGTGAACCGTCGTTATTGATAAACGCATAAACGTTTGTCGCATACGACTGAGCGCCGGCTTTGGAAACGTCGGGATCGACTATAGGCGATTTGCCCTCATTGCCGTCGTTTCCGTTTGCGCCCTGCATCTTGATAAACGCGTACTCGGACGGAACGTTAACGCCGAGACTGTTTGCAAACTCACCGTAACCGTTGAATGCGTCTACGCCCTTAACGTGAACTTCGTTCGCGCCGCCCAAGTACTTGTTGTACTGATCGGGTGTCATTCCCGCGACCGTCGGGTTGGTCATATCCGAATAAACGGTGTACACCTGTATCGTCACGGTCAGTTTGTTCTCGTCAATGGGGTTACCGCTGTCGGCAATGGAGAACGTGAGCTCCTCGAAGTCGCGGAACATATCGTAACCGGTAGCGTGTATGGTAAACGCGCCGCCGCCGTTTGCGGTCGTGATATAGAAGTAATCGGACACCACTCGCCCGTCGTCATACGATATGCCGTCGTCGGGATCGGGCGCTTCCATAGCAACGCCGTTCACCGTGAACTCGCCGCCGTTAAACAGCCGCATATTGTCTATCTGACTCTGTCCGTCTATATCGGTCGCGACGTTCTTGAGCGTGATAGTAACATCCTTATACGCTGTCTTTTTGTTGTCGCTGCCTATATTCTGAAGCGATACGGAAACGCCTTCTGCACCGCCCGACGGAATGATAAACGTTCTGAACACGCCGTACTCATACCCTTCGGTCGTCTTGATGCCTTCGAGCTTGGAAGCGGCAAGAAGCTGACGGTCGATCTGGTCTGCTGGATTGCGCGGCGTCGGCGGCGTGCTGACTATGGTGATATTTAGCGTGTACGTAACGGTACCGCCCTCGCCGTCGATAAGAGTAAACGTGATAGGCAAGTTCTTGCAAGCGCCGACCGCTCTGACAAGAACAGCCATCGCGCCGCGTCGAATATCGCCCGAACCCTCGAGCGTGGTAATGTTTTGAGACGTAACCTGAATATAAGCAGGCATGTCGTCGGGAACCTTGGAGAACCGCATACGCCACGGCGCGTCGTCCGTCGCGATACCCAAGTACCCGAGGTTGACGCCGCCTATCTCGGTGGGCGCGGTATTAAACGCGAACTCGCTGTCCTCTACGCCGTAGTCGTAAACGTCGCTTGTGATCTTGCTGTAATCGAACGCCGCTCTCGTGCTGCGCTTATTGAAATACGAGCTGTACGTAAGCGAATTGAGGTACGCGGGCGAACCCTCTTTGGGCAGCTCGTTGACCGTGCCTTCGTCTGTCGTGTCGTACTGCTTGTCGCTTTGCACGTAGTCGGCGCCGCCGATAAACGTGTCATAGTACGCGGGCAACACGGTAAACGTATCGTTGGCGTGCATCGTTATGTCTCTCACTATCGTTGTGACGGTGGGAGCCTGGTTGATTATCTTAACGACAAACGTGATATCCTCGGTGCACGAATTTTCGCCGTGATTGTCCCTGAACGCGATTGTAAACCTGAACGTATCGATGCTGTTGCCTTTGTCGTCGGTAGTACGCCTGTTTACCTTAAACCACAGTTTGTTATCGGACGGGATCGTAGTGTTGCTAACCGAGCCCGAAGTCGTTTCGGTATACATGATAACGTCGCTGCGCGTCTCCGTATACGACGTTACGCCGAGCTCGCCCGCAAGAAGCGCCGCCTGTATGGACTCTGCGTCGGCATACGGCTCGTAAGCGTACTTGTAAACCGATTCGAGATAGTCGCCCGTCTCGCGCACCAACTGCGAAGTAGCCTTGCCGAAATCATCCTCGGTGGCAAGCATACGCGTGTTACCGCTGCTGAATACCAAGATATCGGGGTCTTGCACAAAGTCGTAAAGATTGAGAACGGTCGAGTCGCCCGAAGCGAGGCTCAAGGTATACTCGCGTTTGCCGTTGACCACCTTGCCTATGCCCGCCTTGATGGTGGGCGCGGTATTGGCTATCGAGATACGGAACTCCATCGACACGAAAGTCGCCTCGTCCCAGCCCGCGCCGCGGTCGTCGTAAATGAGCACTTTCAAAGGATAATACGCGCTCAAAGTTTCGCTGTCGGGAACGAGCGCATTGCTGTCGTGAAGATCGTCGCTCGGCGACGCGCTCGAATACTTGAGCACAAACCCGCGCGACTCGTAGATCGCGTTGAGCTGTTTATAGGTAAGTCCGCCGTAAGTCTTGGTCGAATCCCATGTACCGAAAGCGGCAAAGTCCGCGCCGTACTCGGGATCGGTCTTGAGCACGTCGACTATGCCCGGCAACGCGGTAAGATTGATATACGTCTTGCGGGAAGCCGAAATATTGATAGCGCGGCTGTTTTCCGCCATGGACGCGTTAAAGTAGCTGTTGTAGCCGTGGTAGCCGCCGTTGGGCTGAACAGAGCTCGCTATGTCGGCAACGCTTCCCACGCCGTAATAATTGAGTACGGAGTTTTGCGCGCGCGCGTTGGTTTTGTTCGCCGCATTGGCAAGCGCGTCGCCGTCGGCGTTGAGCTCTTTTACGCGCTTATCCTGAGCGGACGAAAGTCCGGTTATCGAATCGCTCGAGAAATACGCGTAATCGCGGTACTCGGTGCTCTTGGCGCCGTCGAGTTCGATATCCCTGTCGGTATAGTAAAGCCGTCTGTACGTGCGGTTGAGCGCGTCGAGCGGATCGGAATCCCCGCCGTCTCTGACAAGCAGGTACGAAGCGCTCTGCGAGGTGGTGAGTTCCACGTCGGTATAGTACGTGCCTCTTTCCGCGTCGTACTCGAGAAGTTTGCCGCTTGGATCGCTGCTGCCCGCAACGTCCACGCTCCTGCCCGACACAAGGTCTATCGGCGAGTTGCCTATGGAAAGCGCGACCGATACCGAGCGGAGGTTTTTGCTGTCGTTATTGTACGCTGTGGTCGTGTTTACGCCCGTGCCCGTCGCGTTTGCGGACAGCGCGAGCTTGACGGTAAACGTAAGATTGTTTACGCCCGTGCGGAACGATTTTTTGGTGAACGTAAGACCGAACCTATGCTCGGGAAGCTTACTCGCCTGATCGTCGAGGTACAAAACGTTGCCGCTCGCAAGCGAGGTGTACGCGGAATCGTTGAACCCTACGTCGGGCACTGCGAGAAGATTATTGTAGTACGGCGCGCTTATGCCCGTGCCGAACGCGGGCGTTTGAGCGTCGGTATATGTGACGGCGTCCACCGTTACGTACGGGTTGTCGTTGAGCGGTCTGCCGCTCTCGCCGCCCCAAGAATCGATACCGTCCGAAATGGTAAGCGCGCGCGTTATATCGTCGATATTGCCTCTGTCGTACATTTTATCCGCATCGCCCGTTCTAACGTCGTAAGCGACGAAGCTCGGCTCGTACACGACTTCATGCGTAGAGCTGTCTGGCGAAGCAAGCGTATTGGACAAACCGAAGTAGCTCATCGGCACGTACACCGTCTCGTACGAAGCCGAGCCGTCGGTGTTGCCGGGTATCTCGATAGTGCCGGGATACGAATACGAGCCCGCAACGCCGTCCACCGTGCCCACGTTGTAAGCGGTCGCCTGCACGGAAGTACCGTCGTTGTAAATAACGTACGGATTGCCGTCGTTGCCCACCACCACGTAATAGTTCTCGTACTTACTGAACTCGTCCTTGGTGATGATACCCGTATTGGAAATAAACATGTACACGATCTCGTTGAGAGTGCCGGAAACCGTGGTCTGAGCCTTGGACCTGTCGCTGTCGTAAGCTGTATCGAGTCCTGCGGTATCGCCGCCGTATCTCGCGTCGTCGCGGAGCGAGAACGCTATGCCCATGTTGTACTGTTTGCCGTTGTCGTCGAGGAACGGATTGGTAGCAACGACTCTGAGCGCCCAATCACTTACTATAAAGCGCCCGTCGGCGTCGAAGCAGTCGTCGGCTGTAATATCCGCGCCCGAAGCTATTGCAGTAAGAAGCTCGTCGCGGTCATACCACTCGCCTTTTACCAAGAACATGAGCGTGGGCGTAACGTTTTGCATGGCGCTTATAAGCTCGCCGCTTTCCGTTTGCGACCGCTTATACAGCCATACCGCAGCGGGCGAACCGTCGGCAAAGCCGGACGCAGTGGTTACGACGTCGGGAACGGCGTCGTCATAATCGTAAGTTTCGGCGGAGTTGGTGAGCTTAGTCGCATTGTAGTTTACGTAAGAAGTTTCAAGTTTGCCGCGCTGAGACAGCAACACGCCCTGAAGTTTATCCGCGTCGCTCGCGATGAGCTTAACGTCGATAGCTGCGGCGTTCTTATCCGTTCTGAGCGAAGCGAACGCAGCTTCCGAACCCGCGATATAGCGGGCGCGCGTGGTGTCAGCAACGGTCGCGGACTCAATAGACCACAGGCGGTCGGCTGTCGAAAATCCGTTCTCGGTGCTAGTGTTGAACGTGGGCGCGGTATTTATAACTTCCACCTGCTTCCAACCGAGCGACACGCCGCCGCGCGGGTCGGATACAAAAAAGTACACAAACACGCCTTCTTCGATATTCTTGGTCGAGCCGATAGCCGTGACCGTAATATCGTTAGCCGAATCGAGCGACGCGCTCACGTAATAATCGGTGAGAAGATGTCCGTCGGCGTCGTATAGCAGTTTATTGGTATCCGGATCGGCGGCGTCCGCAGTAAAGTCGGAAAACTCGATACCCGCGCCGCGAGCGACTATTATGCCGCGCGACATCATAAACGTAACTTCGTCGCCGTCTTTATCGGTCATGACGTCTGTCGGGTGCACTACCGCCGATTTGAGCGTAACGTTGCCGTCCGAAACAGGCGTTACGGCAAGCTCGGTAGCTTTGAGATTGTCTTTCATTACAGGCGGCGTATTGATAACGTCTATCTTGACGCACACCGTGATGGCGACGTTGCCGAATCGGTCGCGCACCGTCACGGTAAACTCAGCCGTGCGCGGCGTTCTCGTTTTGGTCGAGAACAGCACAAAATCCAACGCCTTCTCGCCGCCCGTAGCAAACTCTATCCTGTCGCCGAACATGCAGTCGATATAACCGTCAGTACCCGAAGCGGCGTACGTAAACGCATTATAGCCCGTGGGCGCAAACGTGAACGCGTCGGTCGCGGTATCGCTGTTGCGCGCAAAGAACAGTCTATCGTTGGGAATTACCGTCTGAGTCTTAGTAACGTTAAAGCCCTTCGTAGCCGCGAGCTTGGTAGCCGTGCTCGTTTTGTCGATATTGGTAAAGAACTGTTGCAAGCTCGTTTTGTACGCGCCGCCGTATACCGAAGTATCGAACAGCGGGGTCACGGCTTGCTCGCCCGTCGCCGCAGCGCCGTCCACGGTAAACTTGCCGTTAGCGTACTTGCCCGCGAGTCCGTTGAGGGTAAAGCCGCCCGCGGGATAAGCCGCGCCCGCCTCGGTAAGATTGATATCGTTTACGAGATCGTACGGCGTGAGCATAAAGGTCGAGTACATCGGCACTTTATAAGTAAGCGTGGGCACCGTGCCGTTGTCGTAAGAACTTTCCGCGCCCGCCGCGCCCTTGAACGTAGCCGCCGTAGCCGAAACCGTCGGATCGGAATTATTGACTTTTATGGCGATTTCTACCGATACGGTCGTCGAACGGCTGTCCGCAAGATTGACCGTAGCGTATACATATCTGTTCATCGTGGACGATTCGAGCGTTATTTTAAGCCCGCGCGTCTTGTAGAAAGCTCCGTCCGCCGTGAGCATGATCGTATTGACTCCCGTCGCGGCATTAACGCTTGACGAACTGCCTACGGCAACGCGCCCGCCGAAATACGAACTCGGTATATAAACGTCCACTTCGCTCACCGTGGCGTAACGCGTGGTGCGCACGCTGGACGAAGAAGCAAGCAAAAGGTTTTGCACTTGGTTGGCTGTAGAAGTTATCGTCAAAAACTCGTTTAGCTTGCCGCTCCAAGACGCGGTGCCCGTCGCCGTAGTAAAGTTATCGCCGTCGAGCGCGAGCGGCTGCCAACGACTGCTGTCTATCTCAACGCCGTTATCGACTACTTTGGCGGCAACGGGGTGTTGCGTGCCGCCGATATTGACAGCCATAGGCACAAAATAGAACGACGACGCGTCGCCCGCGCCCGCGCTTCCTTCCGCGCTCGGCATAGCCGAAACAACGCCCTGACCGCTGACCGAGCCCGTGGAGCTTCCCGTGTTCACGGGCGCAAGTCCGTCGGGCGAACCGACCGTTATCGCGATGGGCAGCCAGATACCCGCATCCGCCGCCTCGATATTATCTTTTATATGGATCAATATATAAAAGTGCCCGGGATTGAGCACTGTAGCCGCGCCCGTCGCCGTAGTAGTATTGCCGCCCGTGTACGCAGTCCTGTTGGTACGATCCGACGCATACTGCGAATAACTCGCGCGAAGTCCCGTGAGCGTGAGCGTCGTACCCGTATACGAATACTTGACGAACGCCTCGTTCACCTGCGCGGTAGTAGCCGTCGCGCCCACCGCTATATTGGACTTAAAGCCCGTGGGCGTATTGCTCGTGCCGCTCGTAAGCGAACTCGAAAGACTGCCGCTCAGGTTGTAATACGAATTGCCCGAGCTCGCGCCCGCTTTGTCCGCGGTGCTGACGACGTTGCCGTACTTATCGAGCTGTACAAACTCATAAGAAGGCACGTCAATACCGAGTATGGAGTGCGTGCTCGTCGTTATCTCGCCGTCTCTGTCGTAAAAATAATCTTTGAGATTGATATTTACGCTCGCGCCTATACCGACGTTTACAACGTTGTTTACTCCGTCTTTGAGTATCGGACGCGTGTTGTCCATGAGGAAGTTGACTTCGAGCGTCTTAATATTGCCGGCGTAAGTTATGCCTATAGGCTCGTAATTGGCGCCGCGCGAAGAAGTTTTTTCTACTATATATAAAGTAAACGTGACCTTCTGCCATTGCGGCGAGGCGTTTATCGCTTTTATGGTAATGGATGTATACCCCGTCGCCGAAGTCGAGCCGTTGCCCGTCCTTATCGCAACCGAAGTCCCCGAGTACGAAAACAAACTCGTATTAGCCGCCGACGGCACAAGGTATGCCGCGAACTTAGTCGTATCAACGCCAGAAGGCCCCGTCACCGCCATGAGCTCCGCCGCCGTAACGGTAAACGTGGTGTTCTTTTGTATGGGCTTCATTACGCAAAGCGCCCAAGTGCCTATTGCCGACGGCGAGTATATCTTGCCCGCCGAAAAAACTTCCGCACTGTTTTGCGTAGTGGACGCGCCCACTTTGTACGAGTAGGCATTACCGTTTTTGAGCGTCCCGCTCGTGTCGTCCTTTTTTCCCGCGGTCATCGCGGCGTACGATATATCAAAATATCGCACAATATATGCATTGCCCGACGGATATCGGTCTTTTACCTGCATATATATTCGTATCTTGTTATCCTGATTAGCCTTTCCGTCGCCCGCCCGCGGCAGTTTTTTAAACTCCGTTATGTTCATCGTGCGACTGTCCGAAAAACTGTACGTGAAATAATCGTCCGCAGTAACCGTGCAGGCTGCATCGACGTACATTTTTGCACCGGTATATCCCGAAACGTCGTTTTTGTTCATGAAGTCGACGTTGTTTACATTACCGCCGGAAATATTGGAATAATCGCTATCCTGCGCAAAATCGTACGAGTGTACGGTAAGCTTAGCGGAAGAACCGCCCGTAGTAAGCGTTCTGTTGGTATAAGAAAGCGTTTTTTGCGTAGGCGCGGAGTTATGTCCCGTGCCGAGCGTAAAACGAATGAGGCCGTTACTGCTGCGCTGACCGTACGATACACTGGTATTGGTAGACGTCCAGCCCCACGCACCGGTATTGATCCAACTTGTTCCGGAGTACCCTGCCGCACCGCTCGGATATCCCGCGCCGCCGCCGGAAGTACCGCCGTTTGAGCCCTGCCCAGTCACGCCGTTGCTGGAAGTAGAGGTAGACGAACCGCCCGCGCCGCCGCCTATAAGAACCATGTTACCCATGGACGCGTTTTTGAGAAGCAAGTTTTGGTTATTATGGACTATATGCGAAGCACCGCCGCCGCCGTAAGACGTGCCGTTGCCGCCGCCGTTATAGCCGCCGTTCTTACCGTTACCCGCGCCTCCGACGCATAAGCTTACGGTGACAACGTACTGTATATTCATTGTCATGGTAGCGTACGCGCCTTTTACTCCGTTTGCACTAGCCGCGCCCCAACATTCCATTTTGATATTGCCCTTGGGCAGGTTGATCCAATAAAAACCGCCGTTATACGGGAAATCGACATAGTCGCCGTTATAACCTATATCGCCGTTGTTTATAAGATCAATCAGGTAATTTACGCCGACGCCGCTCGTAGGCGCGGTTACCGACCTCGTCGTTCTTATACCGCCGCCATCTGCGTCGCCCACTTCTCCGCGTTTGGGCGAGCCTACGTTTATGCACAGCGCGCAAGTAACGGCAAGAGCTACCGCTATGATAACTGAAGCCGCCAAAATCGCTATACGCTTGGCTTTGCCAGTGATTTTATTGTTTTCGGTGTTGTTGTTCATATTAACGCTCCGATATTATGCTTTGTGACAGCTTATGCTTTATTTGTTCACAATTTGTTCATATTTATATGCTTACTCAGGTAAATGTTAACATATTGTTCATATTTTGTCAATGCTTTTTAGACAAAAAATTTGTTGTTTTGTCATTCCGCGCCCGTCCTGCGATTGAATGTACATTATTGTTTCATGTCATTCTGAACGCAGTGAAGAATCTTTGGCGTAGCCGCAGGATTGACACACAAAACAAACGTTACAATAACCATGCGGGCTTACGCCCTAGATCCTTCGGCTTCGCCTCAGGATGACAGGTAAAATGGCGTAGGATATTCTGTTTATTATCCGTCCTTATTAAATGAGTTGTATATGGTTTCCTGTCATTCTGAGCCATAGGCGAAGAATCTAGGCGAACCGCCGCAGAACATAAACGCCGAACCAACGTTACCCCAACGCCCCGCAATTATTCGGGTGTTCCCAAAAACAAATCCACCCCGTCCACACACGACATAAATCCAAACTGTGTTTGGTCGGGTGTTACGCAAACCCACCACACAAGCAAACACACGACATACGTCAAACATTTGGTTTGGACAAAAAAACCGAGTATGTTTTGCGTTTTTATTTCTTTCGCGCGAATTTATACGGGCAAAACCGAAAAAAATATTGACAGTCCGTACAATATATTGTATAATGTTTGGAATAGATGAGGTGACAAATGGAGAAGAGCGATCTTTTTCGCGGCAACGTCGACACCGTAATACTGAAAGTCCTGTTCGAGGGCGACAGGTACGGCTACGACATGATAAAACAGATCAACGCAAGAAGCGGCGGGCAATGGGAGATCAAGCAAGCCACTTTTTACGCTGTGCTGAAAAAACTCGAAAAGCAGGGATTTGTCACGTCGTACTGGGACGCTTCCGAATCGAACGGCGGCAGACGCAAGTATTACACGCTCACCGACAGCGGCAGAGACGTGTTTGTTTCATATAAAAGCGAATGGGAACGCTCGCGCGATCTTTTCGGCGAGCTCATCACCGACGACACGACCACAATCCTGCCCTCCGACGATTTTTCGGACGTGGACGACGACGATTACGCGGTGCCCAAGCGCCGCTCTACCCGTCCGCGCGCCAAAAAACCCAAAGAACAGACGCAGGACAAGCCGCCCGTCGCGGCGCCCGAGATCAAGTACGACCCGCCCGCTTACGACGAGCACGAGTACGCGCTTGCAATAGGCGACGATACCGACGCGAAAACCGCCGAGACCTCCGAGACCGAGCCCGAACCGACCATGACCGCTCAAACGAACGCGGTCGCGGACGAAATAACGACACAACCGCCCGAGCGCGAGTACGTTCAGCAGAGCATGTTCGAGTCCTACGCCGCAAAGTACGGCGACGAAACGGTGACCGACGGCGAGCTTCCCGACGAACCGACGGAAGAGCCCGCGCCCGCGCCCGAACGCGAACCGTACACGGCAAGCGTCGTCGAAAAAGCATCGAAGCCCGACGCGGAAGCCAAGGTCGAGCCGACCGCCGACCCGCGCGCCATTATCGACGAGCTATATGCCTCGACGTACACGGGCAACCGCAGTTATGCCGACGCGAGACGAGCGGGCAACGACCGCCCCGAGCCATACGACGATAAAGCGGTAGCGCCCGTAGCCGCGACGACGGCGATACAGCCCGCCGCCGAGACCGCGCCCGCGGTAAAACCGACCGATACGGCGATACAGCCCTACGAGAGCGGTCTGCCCAAAACGAGCGAAGACGAATCCCCCGCAAGAAAGGCGTACAAGGATATCCTCGGTGACCTCATTGAGCGCAGCGAGGCGCGCACGGAAGCCGAAAAGAACGCGAGAGAAGCCGAGCGCGAGCAAGAAAGCGCGGCGGTCGCAGACGCCGCCACGGCGACGCGGTTCGACGACGTCAGACAGTCGATGTCGGAGCTCGGCAACAACGTTGTTCTGCGCGAGCACGACGATGCGCCCAAGCAATACGCGCACAAGTACCACTACTACTCCAACAGGCTCATGATGACGCATTACACAACGATGTGCGCTATCATGTTCATGCTCGGACTGCTCGCCTTTCTCACCTTCTACTTCGGGCTGGGCATGCGCATGAAGTACGACTACCTGCTGTACGTTGCGGCGGGACTGTTGCCGATAGTACTGTTTATTGCCGCGGTCATTATTTTCGCGGGCGAGCCGGACAAGTCCAAGCGGATAAACGTTAATTTCAGGTTCTCTATCATCATCCGCATCGTAATAATGGTCCAGGTCGCAGTCATTGTTTACTGCGTCAACCTCATACTCGGTATGCCCGTATCGTTCTCGGCGGAATACCTGCCGACGCTGATAATCCCGTGCATATACGCGCTGTTCATTCCCATCAGCGAAGTCATTTTCATGACCCTGCTCAAGTCCGAACATTACGCGGTATGAGCTTGACGGCTAGCCCGTCGCTACAATAACCACCACTCCCCGCGGCGCGCTGCGGGGATATTTATTACAAAGGTTTAATTCGAGCATAAAAGCGTACAGTAAGCCCGCACCCGACATAAATCCAAACCGTGTTTGGTCGGGCGTAACGCAAAACCACCAATCAAGCAAACACACGACAGAAATCCAAGCTGTGCTTGGTCGGGCGTAACGCAAAACCACCAATCAAGCAAACACACGACAGAAATCCAAACCGTGTTTGGTGCGGGCTTACGCCCTAGATCCTTCGGCTTCGCCTCAGGATGACAGGTAAAATGGCGTAGGATATTTTGCTCAATGTCTGTCTTTGTTCAATGCTTTGCATATGGTTTCTTGTCATTCTGAACGCAGTGAAGAATCCAGGCGAACCGCCGCAATGCGTAAACGTTAAACCAACATTACCCCACCTCATACCCCGCAATTATTCGGGCGCACCGTCATTCCACCGTCACCGCCCACACACGACAAACGTCCAACATTTGGTTGAGCGCACAGTCATCATAATCGATTAACAACGGAAACACTATGGCATCGTACTTCGATCAAAGAAACGAAAAGACCCTCGACGCTATCGACAACCTGCTCGACGCGCTACCCGACTTTGCTCGGGAGTTTAACGTGGGGATATCCATGCGCACCATGCCGCTGACACGGCTCGGGTATCTGCGCGATATACGGATATTCTGCGACTATCTGGTCAAGCGTCGGTTCAGGAACAGGACGGTGCGCGAGCTTAGCGTTACCGATCTTGCCGAGCTCACGCCTACCGATATAGAAGCGTACATAGACTATCTGTCGTCGTACACGCTCGACGGCAAAAAGCACGCGTGCAAAGAGCACGCCAAAGAGCGCAAGGTCTCGTCGTTACGTGCGCTGTTCAAGTATTTTTATAAGCGCGAACGGCTCGAGAACGATATCATGACAAAGGTCGACACGCCCAAAACGCACTTGAAGCCGATAGTGCGGCTGGACGTGAACGAGGTGGTTGATATCCTCGACGAGGCGGAAACGGGCGAAAACCTCGAAGGCAGGCAAAAGAATTTTCATAATATCACGGCTGTGCGCGACGAGGCTATGCTGTCGCTGTTCCTTGGCACAGGCATACGTATCAGCGAGTGCGTCGGGCTCAATCGCAACGATATCAATTTCGACGACAACAGTTTCGTAGTAACGCGCAAGGGCGGAAACACGACGATACTGTACTTTTCGGAAGAGGTCGCGGACAGCCTGCGCCGATACGTGGAGTGGCTCGACGAGCAGATATCGCAAAAAACGGCGTTCGGCAAGCGCGTAAAAGACAGGGACGCACTGTTCATTTCCATTAAAGGCGGGCGCATGACGCCGCGCGCCGTCGAGCTCATGGTCAAGAAGTACGCAAAGATAATCACGCCGTTCAAGAAGATAACGCCGCACAAGCTCAGAAGCACTTACGGCACCACGCTCTACCGCGAAACGCATGATATTTTTGTCGTTGCCGACGTGCTCGGGCATAAGGACGTGAACACCACGCGCAAGCATTATGCCGCCATGAGCGACGATATCCGTCGCGACGTGGTCAATAAGGTCAAGCTCCGCGACGATGATGAACCGCGAATATTCGACGATGACAAACCTGATGTTTGACCAAGCACAGCTTGCAATCACAGATTGTTTTTGTCGTGTGTTTACGTTATGATTTATTTTACGTGACACCCGAATAAGAGCGTAAGCTTCGACATGTATTCGTAGGGCGTGCAGACCTCTGCGCTCCGCTTTTGACGTGCCGAATAAACCATAAGCGGCGGGCATGGGTCTGCCCGCCCTACGATTGGGTACATTACGATTTACCGCTTCGTTATTATTCGGGCGCGCCGCCATTCCCCTGACCACGCCCACACACGACAGATATCCAAGCTGTGCTTGGCGAACCGCCGCAATGCGTAAACATTAAACAAAGCTCCCCCGACTTGTTCGGTCGAGGGAGCTTTGTTTACTCTTACTACTATTATTTATTGAGCGCGGTGATTGCTTTGGTGTCTATCTCCTCGCGGATCTTTTTAACGAACTCGTCGAGCGGCGTTTGACCGAGGTCGTTACTGCGATACCGCACGGCGACGACGCCCGCCTCGACTTCCTTATCGCCTATTATCAGCATGTACGGGACCTTGTCGTTTTGCGCTTCGCGGATCTTGTAGCCGATCTTTTCGTTGCGGTTATCCACCGTCGCGAGTATGCCCGCTTTTTTGAGCTCGGCGGTTATTGCTTCGGCTTTGTCGGCGGTGCGCTCGGTGAGCGACAGTACGCGCACTTGCTCGGGCGCGAGCCACAGCGGGAACGCGCCGCCGTACTTCTCGATAAGAAGCGCGAGCGTGCGCTCGTAGCAGCCGATGGAACTGCGGTGAATAATGTACGGCATTTTCTTCTCGCCGCTCTCCGCAATGTACGTCATGTCGAACTTTTCCGCGAGGAACATGTCGACCTGAATCGTGATGAGCGTGTCTTCTTTGCCGTATACGTTCTTGATCTGAATGTCGAGCTTGGGTCCGTAGAACGCCGCTTCGCCCGCCGCCTCTACGTATTCGAGCCCGATATCGTCGAGGATATGTTTCATTTGGTCCTCGGCGGCTTTCCATTTCTTGGGCTCGTAAATATACTTATCCTTGTCCTTGGGATCCCAACGCGAGAACCTGAACGATATATCGTCGCGCAAGCCGAGCGTGTCCAGCATGTACATGCAAAGATCGAGCACGCCGCGGAACTCGTCCTCGAGCTGTTCGGGCATACAGATTATATGCCCCTCGGACAGCGTGAACTGTCTGACGCGGATAAGCCCGTGCATTTCACCGCTCGCCTCTTTGCGGAACAGCGTGCTCGTCTCGTTATAGCGGCAAGGCAGGTCGCGATAGCTCTTGAGCCCGTTCTTGTATATCATGTATTGGAACGGACAGGTCATGGGTCTCAGCGCCATGACTTCGTCGTCCATGACCTCGTCGCCCATGATAAACATTTTATCGCGGTAGTGATCCCAATGCCCGCTCATCTTGTAAAGATCGCTCTTGGCTACGTACGGGGTCTTGGTGAGCATGTACCCGCGCCGCTCTTCCTCGTCCTCCACAAACCGCATCATGGTCTGCAATATCTTTGCGCCCTTGGGCATGAACAGCGGCAGTCCCTGACCTATGCGCTCTTCCGTCATGAAAAGCCCCATGTCGCGACCGAGCTTGTTATGGTCGCGCTTTTTGGCTTCTTCGAGTTTGGTGAGGTACTCGTCGAGTTCCTTTTTGGTATCGAACGCCACGCCGTATATGCGCGTGAGCATTTTGTTGTGCTCGTCGCCTTTCCAATACGCGCCCGCTATCTGAATGAGCTTGAAAAACTTGACTTTGCCCGTGCTCGCAAGGTGCGGACCTCTGCAAAGATCGGTAAAGTTGCCCTGCTTGTACAGCGTTATTTTTGCGCGCGCGGGCAGTTCTTCTATCAGCTGCATTTTGTACACTTCGTTAAAGCCCTGCATCTTGGTCATAGCGGCTTTTCTCGTTACTTCCACGCGTTCCAACGGGAAGTCCGCGGCGATTATCTCTTTCATCTCGTTCTCGACCGCGGCAAGGTCGTCCATGGTCACGGGGAACGGCAGATCGAAATCGTAATAGAACCCGACGTTGGTCGCGGGACCTATCGCGAGCTGCGCCGCGGGGTACACGTTTTTGACCGCTTGCGCCAGAATATGCGACGCGGTGTGACGGTACGCCTTTTTGCCGTCCTCGTCGGCATAAGTCAAGATCTCGAGCGTAGCGTCGCACGTTATCGGTCTCGTCATTTCGACGACCTCGCCGTTTACGCGCGCAACGAGCGCGGCTTTACCGAGCCGCTCGCTTATGCCGTCGGCTATCTGCTGCGCGGTCGTGCCGCTTGCGACTTCTATTACGCTTCCGTCTTTGAGTGTGATTTTCATATGCCCTCCAAATAAAAAACGCCCTTATTATATAAGGACGATAGTTTACCGTTGTTCCACCTTACTTCGCGCATGCGACACCCGCACGCGCCTCGTTTACTTGCATGACGCAAGGCGCTTCCGCTCGGGGGATATACCCCGTCGGTGGTTTCGCTTGGCGTCGCTCATACACGGTCGCAGCAAACCCGTGCTCTCTGAAAATCACGACGCGGCTACTTGTCCGCGGGCGGAATATTCAATTACGGTAAGTCTATCACCGCCGTGCGCGTTTGTCAAGCAAAACGCCGCCGTTCTTTTAAAAAATTGCCGTACGCGCGGCGTGCACTTTACTAAACGTGTGAACTACAACCCGAGCTTTTTTCGCTCGATACGCGTTTTTATCCCGCTGACAAGTATAAACGTTACAAACAGCATGCACGCTATCGCCACCCACACGGGTATGCCCCAGCCCTCAAACGGTATCACGCCGCTGCCGAGGTACGCCGTAAGCCCTATCATGACGGGACGGGTCAGTACGCACACAACGGTAAAGTACGCGTACGACATATTGGTTATCCCCGCTATCATGCAAAGCATATCGTCGGGGAACGCGGGAAACAACAGCATTATTATAAACAGAAACCGCCCTTTCTCGCCCAATATCTCCGCATACTTTTGCGTGTTCTCTTTGCCGAACATCCAATCGCATATCCGCCGCCCGAATATCTTGCCCAGCGCAAACGATATCAGCGAGCCTATTATAGTTCCGATAACAGACAGTATAAAACTGACCGTCGCGCCGTATATCGCCACGCCGAGCAATACAGTCACCGCTTGCGGCAACGGCAGTACAACGACCTGAAACACAGTAAGACCGATAAACACGGCGTAGCCCCAATACCCGCTGTCCACTATAAAGCTTTTGAGCGCGTCGAAATCGGTAAACCGCTCGCCAAGCCCCGTCGATACGTATACTGTGTATGCCGCCGCTATGACAACGGTCAGTACCGCTACGACGAGCGACATTCTCGATAAGTGCGGGGTCTTGTCCGCGTCCACCACGGCGTACACCACGGCGAACAGCGCGAGCGCGGCGACGGTGATATAAAAAACGACCGCGTCCGCGGAAAGATACACTCCGCACAGCGCGATCATAACGACGCTCAAAAGACAAACGCCCGTTTTGGTTATTGCTTGTTTAACGCACGGCTTCACCGTATTATTATGCGTAGAAATTCGGCGTTTTACGAAGGCGAATAATTATAACTTTGCTATTTCAGCGCGCGCATACTTGTCGCAACGGTTGTTGTTTACGTTGTCGGCGTGCCCCTTTACCTTGATGAAAGTCACTTTGTGCACGGACAAGAGCGCCGAGAGTTCTTCCCAAAGATCGCGGTTTTTTACCGACTGCTTGCCCGACGTGACCCAGCCGTTTTTGCGCCAACCGTACAGCCAACCGTTTTCTATGGCGTTCACGAGATATGCGGAATCGGAATACAGCGTCACTTCGCACGCGAACTTGAGCGCTTTGAGCCCAGCGATAGCGGCGTACACTTCCATGCGGTTGTTAGTGGTGTCGTTATCGCCGCCCGAAAGCACTTTCTCGCTCCCGTCGCACAAAAGTATCGCGCACCACCCGCCCTTGCCGGGATTGCCGCTGCACGCGCCGTCCGTATAGATTTCGACCGTCTTCATGCTCTACTCCGTCAGCTTTTTCACTTTGGCGTTGGATGCACGCACCGCGCCGCGCAGTATCTCGCTGTAACCGTTGTCGTCGAGGTACTTGACACCCTCCGCCGTTGCTCCGCCCTTGGTGCATACCGACTCGATAAGCGCGTCGAGCGGCGTGCCCGTCGCCGCCGCCTTTTCCGCCGCGAGCGCGCTCCCCACTACCGTTTGCACAGCCATTGCCATGGCGCGCTCGGCGTCGAACCCCAACGCTATCGCCTCGTCGAAAAACGCTTTCAGCGTAGTAAACACGAACGCAGGTCCGCAACCCGTAATGCCCGTGAGCTTATCGAGTTCCGCCTCGTCCGTCTCGGCAAACACACCGAAACTGCCGAGTATCTCGCAGACCGCTTCGTACTCTTTTTCGGACAGCCCGACGTGCGAGAACGCATTGTACGACTCGCCGACGCGCGCGTTAACGTTGGGCATTACGCGCACTATCTTGGAGCTTCCCGTAAGCTCTTTCAGCTCGGCGATAGACAGCCCCGCGACTACCGAGATAACGACTTTACTTTTAAGCTCGAGAGGCGCTACCGCGTCGCGAACGCAATGTGGCTGTACCGTCAAAAACACATACTCGCCCGCCGCCACGGCTTTGGCATTGTCGAGTGTGACGCCACATAACGGTTTGAGCGGCATGAGTTTCGACTCGTTGCGATCGGCTGCCGTTATCTCGAACACGTCGCCGTTTGCGGCAAGCACCGACTTCGCGGCGAGATCGGTCATGCTTTCTATTATGGCGCGCGCCATGTTGCCGCAGCCTATAAACGCTATTTTGATTTTATTTTTCATAATTCACCGAGTTTTTTATTGACTTTTACAGTAATTGATGATAATATATTAAAGCTTGCGATAAAGCAATAAATTGTAGGGGCGTAGCTCAATGGTAGAGTTGCGGTCTCCAAAACCGTCGGTTGCGTGTTCGAGTCGCGTCGCCCCTGCCAAACCCACCCAAAGGGTGGGTTTTTGTATGGGGCACTCGACGAGAAGCGCCCACGGTAATCATGTTTCAAAGTACAACTCATGATCGAATAATACTTATCGAATTATGTAGCGAAGTTTGGGCGCAAGTTCGCTAACCGCTTGCGCGTAGCGCAAAGGTCGCCGCGATTCCGCGGCATTCGCGTCGCCCCTGCCGATACCCCCACCCCACAAGGGTGGGGGTATTTTGTAGCGGGCACTCGACGAGACTGCGCCCACAGCAATCATGTTTCAAAGTACAACTCATAATCGAATAATGCATATCGAATTATGTAACGAAGTTTGGGCGCAAGTTCGCTAACCGCTTGCGCGTAGCGCAAAGGTCGCCGCGATTCCGCGGCATTCGCGTCGCCCCTGCCAAACCCACCCTTTGGGTGGGTTTTTGTATGGGGCACTCGACGAGAAGCGCCCACAGCAATCATGTTTCAAAGTACAACTCATAATCGAATAATACATATCGAATTATGTAACGAAGTTTGGGCGCAAGTTCGCTAGGCGCTCGGAAAAACTACTACGATTTTTAGAAATTGTTCGGGTGCAACGACAAAATACCGTTAAAGCACACACACGACAGAATCAATCTGTGATTGGAAGCATCGAAAACCCGCCCTGTCTTTTAGTGTAACATATATATCGCTTTTAGTCAATTATTAAAAATAGCGATCGCCTGCCTTTCGCGAGCATCTTGATATAGAAAAATCTCAAAAAAATTTTTTTAAAAGGCAAAAACAAAGATTTTTCGATTTGACACGTTTTCTTTTCGTATGCTACACTGCTCTCACTTCAACACCAAGGATGGTAACGAAATGAAAAACAACAAGAAACTGGTTGCTTGCCTACTCGCCTGCGCACTTATGACTGTCCCGCTCGCGGCATGCTCTCGCAACGGTCATTATACTGACAAACCCGATTCCGATATCGGCTGGATAGAGGACGACGATCAAAAAGATCCTCCCGTATCCGGCGATACCGACGCGGACGCGAGCGCGCCCGTAAAGCCCCCGCAACAGGACGGCGACGGCAACGATACCGACATAAGCACGCCATCGACCGATTCCATTACATACATACACACCAAAACAAACGGACTGAATATCCGCTCTGGTCCCGGCACGTCATACGCCTCGCTCGGCACGATAGAGAGCGGAGTCCTGCTCAAGTTCGACGGAAAAGTCGGGGATTTTTACAAAACGGTTTATCTTAACCGCACGGCTTACGTAAGCGCGAATCCGTCGTACACTACACTGACAGCTTTCGACCTGGCGGAAGTAAACGACGATATTGAACGAGTGATCGAAGAGGGGCTCAAAGTCCTCGGCACCAAGTACGTTTACGGCGCGACGCGGTATCACTATGGCAACGGATCGCGCGTGCCCGGGTTTAAGATAACTGAGTTCGACTGCTCGTCGCTAATGCAATACATATTTTACCAAGGCGCAAACGAGCTTTTGGACATGAACTCGCGCTCGCAATCGCTCCAAGGCAAGGCGGTAGACAGATCGGATCTCAAACGCGGCGACCTGATGTTCTTTACCAACGCATCGCGAAAAGACAAGGTCGGCATAGAACGCATCGGACACGTCGCGCTGTACCTCGGTCAAAACTATATTCTCCATACCGCGTCCGACTACGCGAAAGTGGAACAGATAAGCTCGACGCGCTGGGGCTATTACATAAGCGCACGCAGGATAATAGACTGAAATTTTCTCCGCCGCCGAGTACCCGATGCCAACCCCAACAGAACACTTTTAAGACGTGCCTTTTCGGCTCTTTCTTGCCTTCTCTCGCTCGCCGTAGCTCCGAGGCTACGACTCACTCGACAAGTCAACAAATAGCTCGAAAAGCGCTGTCTTAAAAGCTCGCATTTTTAGGGAGCAAATTGTGCGTTAGAGAAGGAAAAGCCCGCAACATAAGCCTCGGGTCGGCTATGTAAGGGCTTTGACGCACTATAACACGCAATTTGCCCCTACAAATGTGTTCGCTTGGGGTTGGCATCGGGTACTCGGCGGCGGAGTTTTTTAGACACAAATAACTCTTGCGGCGTTCGGTCTTGACACGCGCGGCGTTTAGCGATATAATGATAAAAACACTGTTCGAGGGAACCTGTGAAAAAGATCGCTTATATCGACAACGATGCGGAAGACGTAATTAGCTACTACTGCGCGCTCACTCGCGACGAGCTTAAAACAATGGTCATAAACGGCGACGATACGGCGTGCGCGTTTTACGTACAAAAGTGCGAAGACGACGGCGTGCTCTCGTCAGCCGACGTAAAGTATTTGGACGGCGCCATCGAAAATGGAGACATCTATGCGGCAAGCTACGGCATGTATCTTTTCGGCGTCAAGGGCGGAATGTACGAAAACGAAGACAAACGGCTTTTCTGCTGCGCCGTGCTCGAGCAGCATGGCAGTATCGACGGACATAAAACGCTCAAAAAAGCGTACAAATCCCACGTTACGCTGATAGATAAATATGATAACAAGATACTGACGACTAGCATTGCCAAGGTCGCGACTTCGGCGTCGTTCTCTCGTCTCGACGGGCTTATTTTCAGGCTGACGCCCCCCGCAAAGAACGATACGCTCGATCACAAAACGGCACAAACGCTTAACTGCGCTACCGTAAAAAACGGCGTGCGTTCGGCTTACGAGTCAATATACACTTCCTACTGCAGAGACAAATACCCCGAGCGCACTACCGCTCGCCTTATCGAAGCGATCAAGGATTACTTTGCCGACAAGGCGGAAAAACTCGGACTTAAAGTGATAGACGTGTACGAGTTTACCAAGCTCGTATATCACTACGGCGATACGGAAGCGAAAAAGCACGACACAGCTACCGTAAGCGAAACGTCCGATGCCGATATCAACGTCGTCGTCTCCGACGAGCGCCTGCATGCCGACGCTTCGATCTGCCCCGCATGCGGCGGACAGATAGTAAACGGCGTATGCTCGGCGTGCGGCAAGACTTACGAAAAAAGCGATATAGAACGAGGAAAGATAGTCATACAGCGCGCAAAAAATATGGAAGCTCTGTTATGCACGCAGTGCCACGCGCCCGTAACTCTCGACGCAGGCGGTAAAAGCGCGGTCTGCCCGTACTGCGGCACTACGTTTATCGTCAACGGCAACGCGCTTACGAGCGGTGTAGGCGGGCTCGATTTTGCGTCGATCAAATCCGATATGCCCGAAAACGCCGAGCTTCCCGAAGTCAAGTTTATCCGCGCCGACATTATGAACGATAGGATATCGGCGGTCCTTCCCGATAGTTTCAAAGTCATGTCGGAAGAACACCGAAAGATAAAGTACCCCGTCAATCCGCCCGAGTACATATACACTACGCCCGATACCTGCGTCAATCTGTGTCTCAGCGCGAACGGCTCGCCGCTCGAAGACAAAGACGTGCCGATTTTCGGCAGACAGATATTGACCGCGCTCAAAAATTTGCGCAAGGACGCGCTGTTCGGAGAAGCGAAAGAACTGACGGCAGACGGCGGCAAGCACGTGTTTTTTATCGACTTTATCACGCAAGGTCTCGACCAAAGCATTTACAACGCCATGTTCTTTTTTGCTATCGGCGGGCGGCAAGCGACCGGATCATGGAACTGTCTCGGCAAGGACAGGTGGTACTGGGCGCAGATATTCGAGCATGCGATAAAAACGATGCATTTTAATTGATAATATCTTTTAATACGCTTTAAAAAATCCGTCGCGATCGATACGACGGATTTTTATTTTCTATTTCAGTCCGCGTTTTACGCCTTGCGCGGACAGCGCGTGACAAATGGCGGCGGCTAGCGCGTCCGCCGCATCGTCGGGCTTGGGCGTTTCTTTTAAGCGAAGCAACGAGCGGACCATAAACTGCACCTGCGTCTTACCCGCCGTTCCGTTTCCCGTCACTGTCGATTTTATCTGCAACGGCGTATACTCGAAAAGCGAACTGCAAAGCTTGGCGCACGACAACAACACTACGCCGCGCGCTTGCGCCACTTTTATTCCCGTCGTGATATTGGTGTTGAAAAACAGTTCCTCTATCGCTATCTCGTCGGGCTCGACGGACTTTATCATCTCCGTCGTTTTTTCTTCTATCATTATAAGCCGTTCGGCTGTGGGAAGCTTAGCGGGCGTTTCCACCGTACCGTAATCGAGCGGACGCAGTTTGCCGTTCTCGCTCTCTATAACGCCGTAACCGACTATCGCATAGCCGGGGTCAATGCCGAGTATCCTCATGCTTTCTCCTTTACCTATACAGCGAAGTCAGCACCGAATAGGTCTTTAATGCGTTTCTCGCCGCCTTGTACTCCGAATAGAACGATCCGACAGTCCTCCAAAATTCGGCGCTGTGATCGTGATGTTTCGTGTGCGCAAGTTCGTGTACTATCACGTAATCGATAAGATACGGCGGCAGCATGACGAGCCGCCAATTTAACCGTATATTGCAATCGCCGTCACAACTGCCCCATTTTGTGCGCGCGTTCGTGAGCCGAAACGTCTTATATGCAAGGCTCGTAGCCGCAGATATCTCATTCAGCCGCGCTTCGAGTTCTTTTGCCGCAGTCCGCTTATACCAAGCGCATACAGCCGCTTTACCGCCATCCTTTTCGGCGTACTTTTGCGGCAGGTAAAGAATACCGTTCTCGCACTTTATGCGCTTAAACTCGCTCGTATCGCTTATAACGTGCTGTTCGCCGCGATAAAGCACGCTCGCGTAGTCAAGTACCGATCTCAAATACGCCGTTTTACGCGAGTGCTCTGCGAGCTTTTTTTGTATCCAATCCGACTTGCGCCCGACAAAATCTTCTATGTATTCGACCGAAGTCGTGCGCGGTGCTTTTACCGTAACGACACCGTCGGTTATGCTTATAGCAAGCGTCTTGCGGCGCATGCGCACTATGTTATACTCCATCGGGAAAATCGCTCGGCTTGACGTTGTCTTTATACTCGTTGCGCGCGCGGAACTCCGCCATAAAATCTCCGAACTTATCGGCGTTTATAGCGTCGCGAATCCTGTCCATAAGATGAGTGAGATAATAAAGATTGTGGTACGAGATCAGTCTTGCTCCGAGCACTTCGCCGGCAATCACCAAATGCCTTAAATAACTGCGCGTAAAATGCGTACACGCATAACAGCCGCACCCGTCGTCGAGCGGCGTGAAGTCCTCTTTGTACTTGGCGTTCCGTATGTTTATCTTGCCCGCGCTCGTATATGCCAGACCGTTTCTCGCCGTGCGCGTAGGTAACACGCAGTCAAACATATCTATACCGCGCAAAACGCCCTCGGCAAGACAGTCGGGACTGCCAACGCCCATAAGATAGCGCGGCATATCTCTCGGATACTCGGGGCGCAGTACATCGAGCATTTTGTACATTACCGACTTGGGCTCGCCGACTGACAGTCCGCCTATACCCAATCCGCAAACCGCGTATTGCAACGATTCGCGTATCGACTTGATACGAAGATCGTCGTACATATTGCCCTGAACTATGGGAAACAGCATTTGCCTGTCGTCGGTATGATGCTTGTAACAGCGGTCGAGCCAGTGTAAAGTGCGGTCGAGCGCGCGGCTCGCATACGTCTTGTCGCAACCCGCCGCCGAACACTCGTCAAACGCCATGATTATATCCGAACCGAGCGCGTTCTGTATATCAATAGACTTTTCGGGAGAAAAAAAGTGCCGCGAGCCGTCAATATGCGAACTGAACTCAACGCCGTCGTTTGTTATTTTATTGAGCTTGGCAAGCGAAAACACCTGAAACCCGCCGCTGTCGGTAAGTATCGGCTTATGCCAATCCATATATCGGTGCAGACCGCCGCCGCGCTTTACCGTCTCTTCGCCCGGACGCATATACAAGTGATATGTGTTGGACAGAATGATCTGCGCGCCCAGCTCGTCCACTTCATACGGAGCGAGCGTTTTTACTGTGGCTTGCGTGCCTACGGGCATAAACACGGGCGTTTTGATAACGCCGTGAGGCGTGGTGAACTCGCCCGTTCTCGCGCCCGTTTGCGCGCATACGTGTGTTTCTTTAAATGAAAATTTATTCGACATATCACGATTATACAACAATACGGAAAATTTTTCAACCGATATATTGACTTAATTTTCGTAATACTATATAATTGTTTTGAATCTATGTGAGGATCATATCATGTCGGAACCTGCAATAAAAATAAAAGCCAAAGATATGCGCAACACTTTCGGCACTTTTGGCGTTATAGCCGCTATCATAGCGTTTTTTATGATATTCGCGCCCGCGCTCAAGTTTAGCGGCGATCTTACGTTCGCCGACGGCTCGGGACTTTCGTACAAGGGCTACGAAGTGTGCTTTGGGTATTACTACGACGGCTATTATACTCATCCGTCGGCAAACATGGTCACGTACATTCTGCTTATTGTCGGCATCGTGTTTACATGTTTGGCGCTCGGAAATAAATTTTCCAAAGCGTCGTACATTATCGCGATAGTCGCGTTTGCGCTCGCCGCGCTCGGGTTCGTTTTGACCGACGCATTCATGGTCTACGGCGAAAAGCATAAAGAGCTGAGCCGCCAATACGGCGGACTGCCCGTCTCACTCGGCGGCGGCGCGATAGCAGGGATAATATTATCGCTTATCGCATTCATATTCGAAATAGTATCATTTGCCGTATCAAAAAAGTTCCGTCTGATATATTAGACAGTTTACACGTAAAATATCACTGTTTTATCGACGCCGAAAAAAGAGCGTCTTTAATACCGACGTCCGTTTCGACGTCCAAAAAGCTCGCGAGCCTATCAAACTCCGCGGCTATTTTTTCTATGTCTCCGTCTTTGGGCGTATAATCGGGTTCAAACCATACCGAATTTACCGAAAGTTTCTCGCCCGCCTTGACTTGTTTGGGCTCGAACCGACCTACAAATCTGTCGCCTAACAGTATGGGAATAACATAGTAACCGTACCTGCGCTTTTCGGCGGGAACGTACACTTCCCAAGTATAATCGAAACCGAACACCTTGGATATAAGTTTTCTGTCCCATATCATATTATCGAGCGGCGCGATAAACACGGCGCGTTCGCGTTCCATCGGCATTTCAAAATATTTTTCGTCGCCCGCGCACACATAGAACTTTTCTTTCATGCCGTCAACGTCAACGGCGATCAGATCGCCGCACTCGACAAGCCTGTCTATAGTTGCGGGGCGCGCGTCGCCTTTTTCCAAAAACGGACCGAGCCAGCCTCCGCCGTTCTTGTTCCATAGCGCGCCGACGGCGGCTATACGCCGCAAAACATACCACCGCAAAAACTCGTCGAAGCTGTCGAACTCGTTTACGTTGGCGTCGGGTCCGAATATCTTTTCGGAAATATCGTACGCTTTAACGACGCCTTTTTTATTGACAACGACTATCTTACCGCAGAAAAATAAATACTCGCAGCACACGCCCGCTATCTTGGTCGGTCCCCACCTGCCGTCGTTGGTCTTTGGCGACGGTATATCCGTTATGAGCACCGGTCCGTTGGCGTCGATATACGAATATATCTCATCCATGTGCGCGAAGCTCTCGGTCTGTCTGCGCCAATTGATAACGCCGTTATATTCGCCTTTCATGTGCTCGCGCACATAAACAAACCGCCGAAATTCCGACGCGCGGTAAATGCACATCATTTTATCCCAGCCGTCTACAAGCGTGCGCTTTTCATAAAGATTGTCGTAAAGCGTTTGCCGCGTCAAATTACGGTTGCGCGAAAACAGTACAAGCTCAGCATTGCGCCCGACCACGTTGAGCGGATCGAACTGCACCGATCTTATGCGCGCGAAAATACGCTCGACCGCGTCTTGCGCGCCGAGCTCGAAAAACTCGTTAAAGCCGTGATAGTTGATATAAAATCTACGTAATTGTTCTTTTGTTACTTTCATAAACCTAAATGACTGAGCGTCCGTCCGAAGTAATGCTTTGCGGGCTTAGAAGCGAGCAAGACGGGCAACAGGCGACGAGGCGCAACGGCTGACAAATCAGTTTACTTTGCTTCTATGAGCGCGGAGGCGCGGCGCAGACGGACAGCAGGCGACGAGCGCGACGGGAGTTTAGTCAAACCTAAATGACCGAGCGCGAGGAGCATGTAGCCCGTATTAAGACCACATACAATAACTATAAGTGACTGTTTCTTTCTAGAAGCGAGCAAGAGCAGGAAGTCCGAGCGCCGACCGACGGGAGCTTACACCCACGTAAGTGACCGAGGGCGGCGCGACGACTGACGAACTATTGCTAGGTATTTTTTACAGAATCGAACGGCTGCGACTTACTGGAAGCGAGGAGATCAAGGCACGCGAGGCGGACGCGAAGGAGTTTAGTCAAACCTAAATGACTGAGCGTCCGTCCGAAGTAATGCTGTGCGGGCTTAGAAGCGAGCAAGACGAGCAACAGGCGACGAGGCGCGATGGGAGTTTAGTCAAACCTAAATGACCGAGCGCCGAGGAGCACGTAGCCCGTATGGCGACGCTTATAAGAACGCACAGGCGTCGCCAAAGGAAAAAAAGCGATACCCCTCATCCACCGCCGTCTTATATATCTCCAACGTTTTTTCTCTGCCTATGAGCGCAGACACGAGCATGATGAGCGTGGACTCGGGCAAGTGGAAATTGGTTATTAGCGAGTCCACGGCTTTAAACTTATACGGCGGGTATATAAAAATATTCGTCTCGCCGCTGCCAGCATGCAGAACGCCGTTGTCGTCGGCGCACGTTTCGAGCACGCGCACGGTCGTCGTTCCCACAGCTATCACCCGCCGCCCCTCGCGTTTTGCGGCGTTTATTTTATCGGCGGTCGCTTGGTCGAGCATATAATACTCGCTGTGCATTTTATGATCTTCGAGCGTATCCGTCTTGACGGGCAAAAACGTGCCTAGCCCTACGTGCAAAAGCACCGTTGCAAACTCGACGCCTTTGGCTTTGAGCTCATTTATCAGTCTGTCTGTAAAGTGCAGTCCCGCCGTAGGGGTCGCAGAAGAGCCGTTTTTCGACGCGTACACCGTTTGATAGCGTTCTTTGTCTTTTAGCTCTTCGTGGATATAGTGCGGGAGCGGCATGTCGCCTATGCGGTATAATATCTGTTCGAACACGCCGTCATAGTCGAACTTGACGGTGCGCGCGCCCGCCTCGCCCTCATCGACTATCTCGCCCGTCATATCGGGCGCAAACACGAGTTTTGTACCTTTCTTGGCGCGCTTGGCGGGGCGGCACAGCGTTTCCCATGTGTTAGCGTCTATTCGCTTATGCAGTAGAAACGTTATTTTCGCGCCCGTGTCCGTTTTTTCGCCTGTGATACGCGCGGGCAACGTTCTCGTATTGTTTATGACGAGCATATCGCCGCTTTTGAGAATGTCCGTCAGATCGCAAAAGTGACGGTGTGTTACCGTATCCGTCGCTCTGTCGTATACCAAAAGCCGCGACGCGTCGCGCGGCTCTATCGGGGTCTGTGCGATCAGCTCTTTCGGCAGATCGTAATAAAATTCGTTCTTGTTCATTATTATCTCATTCGGCGTTGCTGTGTTTGCCGCGTCCGCCGCCTGACGCTGCGCTCGGCTATACCGTCGGCGTTACCGACTAGTCCTCGTCGAAAAAGCCGATCTGTTCTATGGCTTTTTTGGACGGTTTTGCGCCTAGGTGGTCGTATGCCGCTTTGAGCGCGACTCTGCCGCGGGGCGTTCTTGCGATAAACCCGAGCTGTATGAGATACGGCTCGATAACGTCCTCTATCGTTCCCGCATCCTCGTTGATCGCCGCCGCAAGCGTGTCGAGCCCCGTCGGTCCGCCGCCGAACTTGTATATGAGTGCGTTTAGGAGTTTGATATCGTTGTAGTCGAGCCCGAGCGGATCGATCTCCATATCGTTGAGCGCTTTTACCGTAATGGCAAGATCGACCGTGCCGCCCGCATTAAACACCTGCGCAAAGTCGCGGACGCGCTTTAACAAGCGGTTTGCTATTCTCGGCGTGCCGCGCGAGCGCGACGCGAGTTCTTTTGCCGCGTCCGTGGCGATCTCGATCTTGAGTATCCGCGCCGAACGGCTTATTATTCGCACGAGGTCGTTTTGAGTGTACGGTTCAAGCCTGCAAATAACGCCGAACCTATCGCGGAGCGGACCTGTAAGCATGCCCGCACGCGTTGTCGCACCTATGAGCGTGAACTTATTAAGATTGAGTCTCAAAGACGTTGCGCCCGCGCCCTTGCCCGTTGAAATATCTAAAACGAAATCTTCCATAGCGGGATACAGCACTTCCTCTATCGAGTGGTTAAGCCTGTGTATCTCATCAAGGAACAGCACGTCGCGGTCTTGTAGGTTTGTAAGCAACGATGCGAGGTTTGCCGCGCGCTCTATCCCGGGCCCGCTGGTGACCTTGATCTCCACGCCGAGCTCGCTCGCTATTATGTGCGCGAGCGTCGTTTTGCCGAGCCCCGGCGGTCCGTAAAGCAATACATGATCTAGCGCTTCGCCGCGCGCTTTCGCCGCTTCGACGTACACTTTGAGATTTGCCTTGACTTTGTCCTGACCGATGTATTCGTCAAAGGTTTTCGGGCGGAGCGTAAGGTCACCGTCGTCCTCTATGAGTTCTTTATTCGTAAGAAACTTGTTGCTATGGTCGTTACTCATTTATACAGTGCTTTGTATTTTTTATACAGCCGAGTTATCCGTGCAATACGGCGTATACGATCTGTTCCGTAGTCATGTCGCTTGTAGCGGCTTTTTTTACCGCGGTCTCGGCTTCTTTCTTCTCGTAACCGAGACTTACCAAAGCCAATACGGCTTTTTCGTCGACGGTAGTCAGCGCGGACGCTATGGATATATCGGCGGAAGCGGCTATCTTGTCGCGAAGCTCCAACGCTATGCGTTCCGCCGTCTTTTTGCCAACGCCTTTAACAGCCGACAGCGCTTTTACGTCCGCGGACGCGATAGCCGTAGCGAGCCTGTCCGCGCTCAGTCCCGAAAGCAACGTTATAGCGAGCTTTGCGCCTACGCCGCTCACGGATATAAGGTTCAAAAACAATTCGCGTTCGCGCTTGGTCGAAAACCCGTACAGCTCCAATGCGTCCTCGCGCACCGCAAGGTAAACGGGTATCGCGGCTTGCTCTTTCCTGCTGTACTCCGCGCACGCCGACGCGGTAGCTGTAAGCGCAAACCCAACGCCGCCGCAATCGACGACTATGCGGTTTTCGCTTACTTCTGCGATCTTGCCGGAAACGTAGTCGAACATTTTTTACTCTTCCGTCGTTTCGGAAGCCGCCGCGTCGTCATTTTCTTCGCCGCCCTCTTCAAACGGCATACCGCCGCGCTTGGCAACGAGGTCTTTGACTTTGGCTTCGATCTCGGCGGCGAGCTCGGGCTTGGATTTTATGATGCTCTTGACGGTTTCTCTGCCCTGACCCAAACGCTCGTCGTTATAAGAGAACCACGAGCCGCTCTTTACGATAATGCCGTTGTCTATAGCAAGGTCGAGTATGACGCCCTCGTTGGAAATGCCCTTACCGAATATGAGGTCGAACTCCGCGACTTTAAACGGAGGCGCGAGCTTGTTCTTGACTATCTTTACTTTTGTGCGGTTACCGACTATGTTGCCGTCGTCTTTGAGCGGCTCGCCCTTTCTTACGTCGAGACGCACGCTCGCGTAGAATTTGAGCGCTTTGCCGCCCGGCGTGACTTCGGGATTGCCGTACATAACGCCTATCTTTTCGCGGAGCTGGTTGATAAAGATGATGCAGGTCTTTGTCTTATTGCAAACGCCCGCGATCTTTCTGAGCGCTTGCGACATGAGCCTTGCCTGAAGTCCGACGTGACTTTCGCCTATCTCGCCGTTGATCTCGGCTTGCGGAGTGAGCGCGGCGACCGAGTCGATGACGACAACGTCCATCGCGCTCGAACGCACGAGCGCTTCGGCTATATCGAGCGCCTGCTCGCCGTTGTCGGGCTGACATATGTAAAGCCTGGAAAGGTCGATACCGAGGTGCTGCGCGTACACGGGATCGAGAGCGTGCTCCGCGTCGATAAACGCGACCATGCCGCCCGTCTTTTGCGTTTCGGCTATGACGTGCAAAGCAAGCGTCGTTTTACCGCTCGATTCGGGTCCGTATATCTCGACTATACGGCCGCGCGGAAGTCCGCCTATGCCGAGCGCAAGGTCGAGCGAGAGACAACCCGTAGATACCGAGTCTACCTGATTGACGACCGAATCGGTCATGCGCATGATAGAGCCCTTGCCGTACGTCTTTTCGATCTGAGCGATCGTATCGGCAAGCGCCTTTTCTTTTTCAGACTGCGTCATTTCGGTGTTGTAAACTTTGAACTTTTCTTTCTTATCCATGTCTTACCCCTTTGATGGTTTTTTCTTTATTCGGTTTGTCCGTTATCGGACTGCTGAGCTTCGTAGCACGCGAGATATTCGTACAAGAGGAACAACGCTTTTTTGACGCCGCTCTCTATGTTTTGCTCTCTCGTGCCGTCAAACGTGTATTTAACTATGTGTACTTCTCTGGCGTCGCCTATGGCTATATAGCAAAGCCCGACGTCGCCGTTGCCGCCTACCGACGGGCCTGCGTTGCCCGTAGTCGCGATAGCTATATCGCAGTCGCCGCTCATGAGCAGTCCCGCCGCCATGCCGTACACAGTGTCGCTGCTGACCACGCCATGCTCTGCTATCGTTTCCGGCGGTATTCCGAGTCGTTTTATCTTGGACGCGACGGTATACGTGACCAAGCCTTCCGAAAGGTATACACTCGCGCCGGGTATCGCCGTCAACGCCCGACACAGCGCGCCGCCCGTGAACGATTCGGCTATTTTTATCTTGAGCCCGTAATGCGTGAGCATTTTAGCAACGGTCTCGGCTATCGACATATCGTAGTACGAATAGATACAGTTGTAGAGCACCTCGTTCAACTGCATCGAGATGTCCGGCAGTTTGGAAAGTTCCAAGCTCAGCGGGTACCTGGCGTGCACTTCGCACTCCAAGCCTTGCGGGAAAAATCCTATCTTGATCTTTTTATTGACTTTTATAAAGTCTTTGAGCATCGTTCTGAGCTCGGCTTCGCTCTTGCCGTAAGTCCTGAGAACGATCGATTTGAACCTGCTTTTTTTGCTCTTGGACGCGAGCAGCGACGACAGTCTGCCGTTTAAATATTCCCTGTCGGCAGACGGCGTTACGGCGTAGCACTTGCCGTCCAGCTCGAAGTTTTCCGTAACGGCGGTAAGCCTGTCTTTATACGCGGCGTAAAACGCGTCGGTGTTGCCTTCTATAACTATAACGTCGCACACGGTGCGCATTTGCGACAGCGCAAAATCAATGAGCTCTGACGAAACGGTCATAAACATTTCCGCCGTGTGTCCGCCGTCGAACATAGCTATCTTCGCGCTCCGCTCGTCAACCGTGGATCTATCTATCGATAAAAATCCGACTTTCATTCTAACCCTCCAACACGCTCTTGTTCTTTATGAGATAATTCGCCGCGGACACGATGGACATGAGCGTCGCCGCAATAAGAAGCGCGAAGCCCGCATAATAAAACACTTCCGCCGTGATCGCGCTGTATATGACGATATCGGCGACGGGCAACAATAATATCGTAGCTATCATCTGACAAACTGTTTTTATCTTTCCCGACATGTCAGCCGCGAGCGTGATACCCTTGCTCGCCGCGACTATCCTGAACCCGCTGACCATGAGCTCTCGCGAAAGTATGACAGTAGTAAACACAGCTACGGAAATAACATAAGCTATCTGAGGGAACACGACGGGCGGAGTTACGCATATGGCGATGAGCGCCGCCGCAACGAGCATTTTGTCCGCTATGGGATCCAAGAACTTGCCGAGATCGGTCACGAGGTTATGCTTTCTAGCAATATGCCCGTCCAAAAAGTCGGTAAAGCTCGCGACGCAAAAAACAAGCGTAGCGGCAAGCCTGTGCCACGGGAACGGCACAAAAAACAGCACCATAAACACGGGTATAAGCAATATGCGCATGACTGTAAGCTTATTCGGTAAATTCATCAACCACCTCTCCGTAAAGGTCGTAATCGCCGCGTAGCGCCGATATCTTAACATTGTAAACGTCGCCGACATTGACAGCCGTCTTTGACTTGAAGTATACCACGCCGTCTACGTCGGGGGTTTGGAACTCGGCACGGCCTATAAAAAGCCCGTCGTCGTAGTCCACGTCCTCATATACGACTTTTACGGTTTTGCCTATAAGGCTCTCATTAAACTCGCGCGTGACGGTCGTGCACGCCGCGCCGAGCTCGTCGGCTCGCGCACGCTTTATCGATTTTGTTATCTGTCCTTTGAGCCGCGCCGCCGCCGTGCCGTCCTCTTTGGAATACGCAAACACTCCCGCATACTCGGGGCGCGCGCGCAACACAAACGCTTTAAGCGCCGCAAAATCGTCGTCGGTCTCATTGGGGAATCCCACCATGAGCGTCGTGCGCACCACTATACCGCGCGCATGAAGCTTGTTTATAAGCTCCTCGCTCATCGCGCCCGTGGACTTGCGGTTCATCAGTTTAAGCACCGCGTCCGAATAATGCTGCAACGGTATGTCTATATATTTGGCTATCTTATCCGACGAAGAAATCATGTCTATAAGCTCGTCCGTCACGCGCTCGGGATAACAGTACAAAAGTCTGACTGTACGGACGGGCAGTTTTTCAAGCTCGGTCAAAAGCGCTACGAGCTTATTTTTGCCCCTGTCCTCGCCGTAGCGCGTTACGTCCTGCGCTACGAGTATAAGTTCTTTTACTCCGTCTTTTACAAGCCCCGCCGCTTCGTTTACCACGTCGGTTATCGGGCGTGACCGGTACTTGCCGCGTATCTTGGGGATAGAGCAAAACGTGCAATGATTGCCGCACCCCTCCGCGATCTTGAGATACGCTACGTGCGGATATGTGGTAAGCAGTCGCCCGACGTTTTCACAGCGCAAAAACTCATCGTACTCGTTAGAGTCGGAAGCGACCGCGTCGGCGTTTTGGTATTGTTTGCTCTCCGTCGAACACTCTTCGCAGTCTATCGCTTCGAGTATCTTATCGTACTCCGAAACGCCCAAAAACGCGTCTACTTCGGGAAGTTCGGTTTTTAATTCTTCCCTATAAACCTGCGGCATGCAACCCGTGACCACGAGACGCTTGCACTTGCCTGCTGATTTAAACTCTGCCGCCTGCAAGATAGTGTCTATGCTTTCCTGCCGCGCGCTTTCGATAAACGCACACGTATTGACAATTATTATATCCGCATCGGCAATATCGCTTATACCGTAACCGCCGCGCGCTATGCGATACAGCATGCGCTCGGTATCTACCCTGTTTTTGTCACACCCGAGTGATATAACGGCTACGTTCTTCATTAAGTAAAATCCCGCCTTTTAGTTTTCGTCCGCATCGCGACCGAACAGCTCGCGGTATTTATCGTTGGTGATAAGCACGTCGCGCGGCTTGCTGTTGCCCGTTGCGGGACCGATATAATTAAGCTCTTCCATAATATCCATGAGCCGCGACGCGCGCGCAAAGCCTATGGAGAACCTGCGCTGTATGCCCGAGGTAGAGGCTTGCTTGGTGCGAATAACAAGAGCCAAAACGTCAGGAAGCAACGGATCGCTCTTTGCCTTGTTGAGCCCCGCTTCCGAGCTCTGAACCTCGTCGCCGCCGCCGAACACCGCTTTTGCAGCGTCCTCGTCGAAGTCGCATTCCACATGGTCTCTCACATAGGACAAAACGGACGCTACTTCCTCGTCGCTTATGAACGAGCCTTGAACGCGCTTGGGCGAGCTGTACTCGACCGGGAAGAACAGCATATCGCCCTTGCCCACGAGCGCTTCCGCACCGGGTATATCGAGGATGATACGCGAGTCGGTAAGACTGCTCACTTTAAACGCTATGCGGCTTGTGAGGTTGGTCTTGATAGTTCCCGTAAGAACGTCCGCCGAAGGACGCTGCGTCGCGACTATAAGGTGGATACCCGCCGCGCGCGCTTTTGCCGCTATTACTTTTATCTTGTCTTCGATATCGCGCTTTACAGCCGACGCCATGATATCGGCAAGCTCGTCGATTATCATGATTATGTGCGGCATGCGGTCTATCTTGCCCGAGATCACGTCGGGGTGCTTATTGAACGCGGAGAGCTGATTGCATTTGTACTTGGACAAAAGAGCATAACGCCGCTCCATTTCGTTCGCCGCCCATTTGAGCGCCGAAAGCACTTCGTTGGGCTCGTATATGATGTTATTAAACAGAAGGTGCGGCATGCCCGCGTACGCCGAGAACTCGACGCGCTTAGGGTCTACGAGTATGAACCTAAGATCCTCGGGCGACGATTTATACAGCAAGCTTATGATAAGTCCGTTCAGGCACGCGCTCTTACCGCTACCCGTTTGACCGGCTATAAGAAGGTGTGGGACTTTTTCAAGATCGCAAAGCACTACGTCGCCGCTTATTCCCTTGCCCACCGCAAACGTCATTGGCGACTTGGCTTTCTGATAATCGTCGGACTCTACTATATCGCGTATACCGACTATGGATTTTGTCGCGTTGGGCACTTCGATACCTACGGCGCGCTTACCGGGTATGGGCGCTTCTATACGCACCTGACTGACCGACGCGAGCTCGTATTCTATATCCGCGCTGTGCGACTCTATCTGCTTGACGGGAACGCCGAGCGGACACTCTACTTCGTAACGCGTGACGGTGGGACCGGGCACGATGTGAACGACTTTCACTTCCGTCTTTAAGAACTGACCGATAACGGTCTCCAATCTTTCGGCGTTGCGCTTGAGATCATCCTCCGAAAGGTCTTCGCTCGGATGGCGTTTGAGAAGATCGATGGGCGGAGCATTGTAATTCTCGTAATGCTTGTGGCGTTTTACGCGGTTGAGCACGACCGACTCGTCGTGCTTTTCGTCGAGCACCGCCTGCATCGATATTTGATTATCGAGCGGCGCGATACCGCGTGTGCGCTTTGCGGGCGCTTTGGGCGCGCTCTCATCGGCGCTTACGTACATGCCCGAAAGATCGTCGCCGTCTATGAGATCGCTCGTTATATCATGCGTTTCGGAAAGATCGACCGCGGGCGCGGCGGAAATATCAAACGCGCTCGTGATAGACGACTGCGTGCGCGCGGCTTTATAATCGTCGTCGCCCACTATGCCGTCGTCGTTGCCTTCGTCGAATACGGCGTTACGCGACGCAAATATACCGCGTCCCGAAGACGGTGCTTTAGGCTCTACGCGCGGTTCGTCCTCGTCGCCCACCAAGATATCGTCCGGCTCTATGTCCGAAGTGTCTATGGGGCTGAGCGGCGAATCGGAAGTACCGCGCACTATATCGGCGTTTATTATTTCGTCCTGCTTATCGCCGCCGTCCGTATCCAATGCAAACGGATTGACAGGCATTTTGACAGATTTCGGATCGTTGCCGAACACGCGCAAAAATCTATCGTCTACCGATTCGCGTTTTTCGAGCCCGTCCACGATAGGGAGCGGCTCGGTCTTGGCGGATTGATCGAACGCAGACGGAGACGGCTTAGCGTAGTCTCGGTCTATATCGATTATGGGCGTTTGCGGTTCTTCTATAATCGGCTCGCGCTCGATAGGTTTTTGAGGCTGTATGCGGCTGACGGGAGTAAACGTTTCTATAATGCCGCTGTCGTCGCCGCGCTCAGAGCGGTAGCGGTCGCGAACGGGTTCCGGTCGAAACTCCGTGCCGCCCATATCGCTCTGCTTGCGACGGCGCGCGTCCTCTTGCAGTCTGCGCTTTATGTCGTCGGCGTTTTCTATGCCGTCGTCGTTAAACTCCAAGTGCTTCTCAACGGGAAAGAACACGGCGGGTCCGTCGTGAACGATCTTTTTAGGCTTGTCCGTCACGCTGCGCTCCGCATCCGCAAGCGTGCGCACGGAAGGCGGAACAACCGCGCGTTCCTCGCGCGTAAGCTCCGAATAATCATCGGGCGCCGCCGTCTGTACGGGCTCGGCTTTCCTTTGCTGTTCTTCTATACTGCGTCTATACTCTTCCGCGGATTTCTTTTTGATAGCCTCGCTGTCGCCGTACAGCGCCATATGCGCCGCGGAATGAGACCGTTCGTCAATTGCTTTGGGCTCGTTTGAAATGACGGGCGCGTCCGAATAATCGGTAACCACGCGCTTATCGTTTTGCGGCAGATCGCTCGCCTTGCCTATCTGAGAAGAAATGGGCGGAGGCGTGCGGCGCTCTATCGTGCCAACAAACAATCCTGCGGTGCTCTCGACGGGCATTACGTTTTGCGGGTCGGTGCGCGTTGTAAACGTCGGCGCGGGCGGCATCTTTGCTATGTTGACGGGCTCACGCTTCCTAAGCGAACGTATGCGCGATATAAGATCGGTCATGACGGCTATCACGATGAGGACAGCCACCGAAAAAACCACGTAGCAGCCTATCTCTGTGATCGCCGTTTTAAGCCCGAACGCGATAGTGCCGAAGATTATTCCGCCTGCCGAATACTTAGCAGCGTAAACGTCAGATATATACGTGCCGTAATCGCCGCCCAAAAACGCATGGGTGGAAGCGAGCTGCAAGATTATAAGTCCAAAAAATATCAATAGTACCGTGCATATCACGGTCTTGCGCGACGGCATGCCGAAAGAATGATGTATGAGCAAGCTCACTCCGCCGAGCAATATCGCTATAAGTATGGGGTACGCGACTATACCGAACACGCCAAGCACAATGGAAAATACAGCCTTACTCACCACGCTGAGTATGGGCGGGATCACTATGCATAGCAAAAGAAACAGCGATACTATCACCAGCACTACGCCGAGAACTTCGTGATTGCCGTTCTTATTGCCGTTTCTTTTTTGCTTGTACTTTTTTTGCGGCACGTCTGCCTCCGGTCATGTTCGGATTTTTGGGTCGCGTAAATGAATGCTTTTCTACGCACTAATCATTATAACATAGCTCTTCGATATTTTCAAGCCTTTACGCTCAATTTTTTAATTTTAAATGTTGCGCGCACAAAAACACACGCTTTTACTCTGTCGAATTTCCGCACGCAAAAACTCCGCTATTTCATGCGCGGAGTTTTGTTATAAATACGCCGTATTATTGTCGCGCTGTACGCGCTCGCAGGTTTATAGCATTAGTCAAGCCTTGGGATTATCGCTCAGTTCGTAACCTTTTTTTGCGGACAGTCCGTTCTGGCGGTCGTAGTTTTCCTTGTTCTTTTTGAGATAGATGTCGAAAAGCTCGTCGGCGGTCATGCCGCTGTCGATAGCCATACCCAAAAAGAAATGCAATACGTCCACTATCTCCTCTTTCAGTTTTGCGTCGTCTATCTCGCTGTCGTTTTTCCACCATTTGTACTTGGCTTCCTCTACGACCTCGCCGAGCTCGACGATGAGCGCGAGCGCTTTTTTGCACACCCATTCGCTCTTTGTGTATTTAAGTTCGCGTTTCTCGCGTATGTATGCGTCCAACCCCGCCTGCATTCTGAACAGAACGTCTAACTTGTCTTCTTTTGTTTCGATCTTATCCGACATGGTTTTTACCTCTCGTAGTATATTTTGTCTATGTCGCGCGGCGGTTGTTTTCCCGCGTACGCTATAGCCGCGCGCTTACTCAGGACCTCGCGCGCAAGCTCGTTTACAGCCGACGGAGTAACGCGCTCGATACGCGCTATCACCGCGTCTAGGTCGTACTCCTCGTCCAATAAAAGCCGACGGCGCATAACGGCGAGCATATAGTTCATGGGGTTTTCTTTGCCGAACAGCGCGTTTACCTTTAACTGCGTCTTGGCTTTTTCCACTTCGTCCGCGGTCACGCCGTCATTTATGAGCTTGTCGGTCTCTTCGCGTATCGCTTTAACGCTTTTTTCTATGTTTTCCACGTTTACGTTTGCGCACACCGAAAACGCGCCGTTGCTTCTGCCCAGCCAGCTCGACGTGTAAACGCTGTACACCAGCCCCATTTTTTCACGCAGCCGTCTGAAAAGCCGAGAACCCATGCCCGTGCCGAATATGCAATCGAGCACCGACAAAACGGGCGCTTTCTCGTCGCCGAAAGTCGGCGCGGGAAACGCGATGGAAAGCTCAGACTGCTCGAAGTCCTTGATGAACGTACCGTACCCGCCGTTAAACTTTTGCGGCGCGAGCACGGGCGGGGCTTTATATTCCGCCGCTGTCAGTTCGCCCAAATACTTTTCGATAAGCGCGACTGCGTCGTCCTCGGTTATGTTGCCAACAAACGCCACCACCGTATCGGACGGCAAATAGTGCGACGCTTTGTAGCTTAATATATCCGACTTGCCGAACCTTTTGACGTTGTCTTTTGTACCCAATATCTCCATACCGAGCGAACCGTCGCCGTATGCCGTTTTGCAAAGCACGTCGTAACACACGCCGTCGGGCTCGTCAAGGCTCATGTTGATCTCTTCGAGTATGACTTTGCGCTCTCGGTCGAGCTCGGTCTTATCGTATGCCGAGTGTAAAAACAGATCGGACAGGACCTCGAAGCACTCGCTTATTTTTTCATCTATCGATTTGAAATAAAAGCAGGTATACTCCTTGCCCGTAAACGCGTTAAAGCTCGCGCCCGCCGCGTCGAACGCGTTGACTATGTCGTCTGCGCTCCTCGTCGCGGTGCCCTTAAACTGCATATGCTCGATAAAATGAGATATTCCGTTGGTCTCAGCCGTTTCGTACGCGCTGCCCGTTCCGACCATTATCCCCGCGGTCACCGACCGCAAAGCCGCGTTGCGCTCGACGGTGAGCGTTAATCCGTTAGCGTATTTTTTTACAAACATTTATTCGTGAACCTCGTTTAGTTTATCCGAACAAAAGGCGCGCTCGCCCACAAAACCTACGCAGTGACCGACGGGTACAAAACCTCGCTTACGGGCGCTATCCTCAAATTATTGGAGAATACCGTGATCACCATTCTTTCCAATGCTTTTACGGTAGCATCCGTCGGGTGCATGAGTATAAGGTCGCCGCCTTTGATATTTTTGACCGCACGGCGGTAAATGAGATCGGCGTCATGGTCGCGCCAGTCGATCGTATCACGCGTCCACATAATGGTGCGATACCCGAGTTTTTCCGCCGCGGCGAGCGTAGCGTCGTTAAACGCGCCCGACGGCGGCGCAAACAGCGTCATGTCCGTTTCGAGAACGTCTTTCACCACTTCGTGCGCCATGCTTATCTCGCGGCTGTTGCGCTCTTCGTCCAGCTTGGAATGTTCCTTGTGGTAATAGCCGTGATTGCCTATTTCATGACCCGCGTCGCGTATCTTTTTGAGCGTTTCGGCATTGCCCGCCGCCCAGCTCCCGCCTATAAAAAACGTTGTCTTGACGTTGTACCTGCCCAAGATCTCGAGCATGGGATCGATATACTCGGTGCCCCAATACACGTTTATCATGAGCGATACTTTCGTTTCCGACTTGCCCGAATAATACGGCGCCTCGCCGCCCGCGCGCGTCGCCTTGTCGCCCGCAAACGTTACAGCAAGCAATGCGACTACCGTCGCGCACATAACTATATTGCCCAAAACCACCGATAAAAATTTCGCTCTGTTTCTTATTGCCGTCATAAAAAACTCCCCCGTCTACAATATTCATAGGCGGGGTGTTTTTATGCTCTCGACGGCTTTTGCCTCACGTTATGCGAACTACGTTTGCCGCGCCGTCGCGATGATTTACAGTTTTTCGATGAGTTTAAGGTCTATCTTGCCCTGCTTGGTGAAGCTTACGACTTCGACCTTGACGGTGTCGCCAACATTCAGCACTTCCGACACGGCGTTGACGCGTTTGTTCGCGAACTTGCCGAGCTTGGCTATGTGTATCATGCCGTCGCGCCCCGGAGTGATCTCCACGAACGCGCCGAGGTCGTCTCGTACCGTCACGACGGGACCGATGAACAGGTCGCCGATCTCGGGCTCTTTGACTATGGAAAGTATAGTCGCCTTGGCTTTTTCGGTCATTTCGGGATCGACGCCCGCTATGAACACTCTGCCGTCCTCTTCGATATCGATCTTGACGCCGGTATCTTCGACTATCTTGTTTATGACCTTGCCCTGCTTGCCTATAACGTCACCGATCTTTTCGGGATCGATATTGAACATTATTATCTTGGGCGCGAACTTGCTGAGTTCCTTGCGCGGCTTGTCGAGCACGGCGAGCATTTTGCCGAGTATGTGGAGCCTGCCCTCTCTCGCCTGAGCGAGCGCGGTGCGAAGTATCTTTTCGCTTATGCCCTTGATCTTGATATCCATTTGGATAGCGGTAATACCGTCTTTGGTGCCCGCTACCTTAAAGTCCATATCGCCGAGGAAGTCCTCGAGACCCTGTATATCCGAAAGAATGGCGAGCCTGTCGTGCTCCTCGTCTTTTATAAGCCCCATGGCGATACCCGCTACGGGCGCTTTGATGGGAACGCCTGCGTCCATGAGCGACAGCGTCGAACCGCATACGCTCGCCTGCGAGGTCGAACCGTTGGACGAGAGTATCTCCGATACCACGCGAATGGTGTACGGGAATTCTTCCTCAGACGGGATTACGGGCTCCAAAGCGCGCTCCGCCAAAGCGCCGTGACCTATCTCGCGTCTGCCGGGCGCGCGAAGGGGTTTGGCTTCGCCCGTCGAGTACGGCGGCATATTGTATTGATGCATATAACGCTTGCTGTCTTCCTCGTCGAGGTTGTCCAGCTTTTGCGCGTCGCGCGCCGTGCCGAGCGTGCAGATGGAAAGCGCCTGCGACTGCCCGCGGGTAAACACCGCCGAGCCGTGCGTTCTGGGCATTACGCCCACTTCGCACCAAATATCGCGAATGTCGGTCGTCTTTCTGCCGTCCGGACGAATACCCTTGCCGAGTATCTTTTCACGGACTTTTTCTTTGGTCATGTAATACAGCGTATCCGCTATCTCGCGCTCGCGACCTTCAAACTCGGTCTTGAAGTGCTCCATAACGTCCGCTTGAACGGCGTCCTGATTCTCTTGACGCTTGGTCCTGTCAAACTCGTCGAGCGCCTTGTCAAGCGCCTTATCGGCGTACTTGCGTACCGCCGCGTTCACGTCGTCGCCTATGTGGTAGAGCTCGGGCTCGAGCTTTTTCTTGCCTACGGCTTTGACTATGCTGTTGATAAACTTGACTTGCTTTTTGATCTCCTCGTGCGCGAAAAGTATTCCGCCGAGCATTTCTTCTTCGCTGACCTCGTTAGCGCCCGCTTCCACCATCATGATAGCGTCCGCAGTGCCCGATACGTAAACGTGCATCGTGCTCTTTGCGCGCTGTTCGGTGTCGGGGTTGATAACGTACTTGCCGTCTACGCAACCGACTACGACGGAACCCGTGGGACCCGCGAACGGAATGTCGGAAATGGAAAGCGCGATGGACGAGCCGAGCATGCCGAACACTTCGGGCGGGATATTGGTGTCCACCGAGAGCGCCGTGCAAACGACCGAAACGTCGTTAAACAAGCCCTTGGGGAACAGCGGGCGTATAGGGCGGTCGATGAGGCGCGAAGTGAGTATCGCCTTGTCGCTGCCTCTGCCCTCGCGGCGCTTGAAGCTACCGGGGATCTTGCCTATCGCATACAGTTTTTCTTCGAAGTCCACGCCGAGCGGGAAATAATCCATACCGGGGCGAGGCGCTTTTGCCATGGTCACGTTTGTCATTACTACGGTGTCGCCGCAACGAATGATACACGATCCGTTGGCTTGTCCCGCATACTTACCCGTTTCGACTATGACTTTGCGTCCGCCGATCTCGGTCTCGAATGTCTTGAAATTCATTATTTATATTTCTCCTTGAATGATACTGCCTGTTTTACGCTTAGGCAGGCGGATCCCAGTCGCGCTTGCCTACATTAAAAAACCGAGGGGCGTCGCCGCCCCTACGGAATTAAATCGTGATTATTTGCGCAAATCGAGTTTTGCGACAAGGCTTCTGTAACGCTCGATATCTATACCTTTGAGATAGTTGAGCTGACTGCGGCGCGAACCTACCATTTGCAAAAGACCGCGGCGCGAGTGAAAGTCCTTCGGATGCGTTTTAAGGTGGTCCGTAAGGTGGTTGATACGCCACGTAAGAAGCGCTATCTGTACCTCGGGGCTACCGGTGTCGCCCTCGTGCGTCGCAAACTTGGAAATGATTTCCGCCTTTACCTCTTTGTCCATGTTTTACCTCCGTTAATGTGTTCGCCCGAAACTCTGTCGTCGCATAAGAGAACCGTCTTGTTTTCTCTCTTGGAGCGCGCGGCGCTGAGTAATGGGTACGAGTCCTTAATATCGTTTTGACCCGAATGTAATTCTATCACATAATTTATTGTTTGTAAACCGTTTTAAGCTAATTCTTTAAAAATAACCCCGTGCGCTAAATCAAAGCGCCTCCGTAGAGACGCTTTGATAATCGACTGCCGTTATCAACGCAAACAGCGTAAAGTTTATTTTATATTTTTTCAAATATAGCCGTTATTACTAAACAGTTGTTTTCATCCACCAGATTAATATTGCCGTCATGAACATCTGTCGTTCTTCTCGCAGACGTTACCCCATCCGACCATCCTACAAATCTGTATCCATTTTCTGGTACTGCGGTCACGTATTCCCCGGGATTGTGACTGCCGAGTACGGTTTGTTCCGTTCTTCCCTCTATTCTGCCGCCCTCGGTTGCGATATATTTAAAAGTAAACTCAATAGGTTCGAATATTGCGGTCACTACCATATCCGCTCGTATATTTTTGTCTATCCGCTTTGCCGTTTTCACACCGTCCGACCACTCGACAAATCTATAGCCAAGATTAGCGAAAGCTTCTACTTCTTCTCCGTTATACCCTTTCACCACTCTTTTTTGCGGATAATATCCATATACCGTACTATACACATATCCATGTCTCCCACAGGTATAGCGTAACTCATAAATTTCGTTTGTCCATACTTGGAACGGAATTCCCACCGTTTTTCCGTTATACTCCGCCTGATTAAGCAAATACAGTTGACTTACTGACATAGTATACCTGTTAGGATCTCTTCCCGTGTAATTTTTTATGTATTCATGTTCAACCCAAAAATAAGCAGTATGCGTCGGTGCCGTGACAGACCATTCTATCGAAGTTATAAATTCCCACATATAAGAATTCATTATATGTAACCAATTATAGTTACTGTAATCGTTGATCAAATAATCAAAACGTCTTATTCTATTACCATTTTCATCTATTTCTCGCGGTATATCCAAATAATGGCTTAACGTTCCACCGTAGTCATAAGATCCATTATACATTCCGTCAGTCAATGCACTTTTCGGATCGTTTAACGGAACATCTGTAATATAACAGCCGTAGTCTTTTAACATGTCCGCTACTTCGGGGATATTTTTCGCCAAAAGTCGCGTATCTACTTTGCCATCATTTGTAATCCGATAATCAAAATTTTCTTCTCTCATCACTTCGGTAGTGTAATACTCGTCAATCTGGAAGGTGACAAGTCCATTAAACGTTTCATTCAAGCATATATCGAATAGCTCGGTAGTCATTCGGCAAACAGTCAAATCTTCTTCTGTCATTTTGTAGTCCGCGACCACGTCGTTGCCGTCTATATCTTTGAACGTCGCTTGTACTTCGGTAACGTATATCAAAAGTATTTTGAATTTTATATCGGAAATTTTAACAAATTTTGCTTGCGGTTTTTTATGTTCTTTGACTTTTGTATCTTTTCTTACGGGATCGGGACTGCTCGTGTCCGACCACCTCAGGAATCTGTAACCGTCATCAGGGATCGCCGTGACGGTTTGACAGTCCTTTCCTTTCAAAACCGTTTGCTTAACATTCCCTTCCACTCTTCCGCCTTCGGTCGCTTCGTAGTTTACGTCGTAATAAATTTTGGGAGCAGGTCTTAAACCGACAAAAGTTTCAACACACAACAAAACAAACAACCCTACGACGGCTAAAATTATTAAAGACCTGATTACAATTTTCTTATTCATACTCCCGCCTTTCAGTGCACGGCTATTGTCTTACAAATTATAGCGTGATTGCCGCTAAATGTCAACCCTTAAAACGATTGCTTAAATCGCGCGGTTACTGTATAATATAGCTTAATATCATTCAGGAGAAAAAACATGGCAAAAATGAAAATACTGCTCGCCTATTCGGGCGGACTCGATACCACGATAATCATTCCGTGGCTCAAAGAGCACTACGACTGCGAAGTCATAGCCGTAGCAGCCGACGTAGGTCAGGGCGAAGAGCTTTCCCCGCTCAACGAAAAAGCGATAAAGTCGGGCGCGTCCAAGATATTTATCGAGGACCTTACCGAAGAGTTTATAACCGACTGCATTTACCCCACCATAAAAGCGGGCGCGGTCTACGAGGGCAAGTACCTTCTCGGCACGTCGTTCGCGCGTCCCGTTATCGCCAAACGACTCGTAGAGATAGCCAAGCGCGAAAAAGCCGACGCCATCTGCCACGGCTGCACGGGTAAAGGCAACGACCAAGTGCGCTTTGAGCTGACCATAAAAGCGCTCGCGCCCGATATGAAGATAATCGCACCCTGGCGTATTTGGGACATCAAGTCGCGCGAGGAAGAGATAGACTACGCCGTATCGCGCGGGCTCGACGTTCCCGTAACCAAGACCCACAACTATTCCATGGACCGCAATATTTGGCATTTGTCGCACGAAGGCAGCGATCTCGAAGATCCCGCCAACGAGCCCAAAGACGAAATGCTGCTCATAAGCAAGCCCATTAAAGACACGCCCGACACGCCCGAGTATGTGACTATCGATTGGGAACGCGGCATACCCGTAGCGGTAAACGGCAAGAAGCTCGCGCCCGTCGCGCTCGTTACCCTTCTCAATGAGATAGGCGCACGGCACGGCGTAGGCGTAGACGACCTCGTGGAAAACCGTCTTGTCGGCATGAAGTCGCGCGGCGTTTACGAAAACCCCGCCGGCTCTATTCTTTACGCCGCGCATAAAAACCTCGAAGAACTCACGCTCGACCGCGACACCGCGCACTTTAAAGAGCACGTCGCGCTCAAATTCGCAGAGCTCGTTTACGACGGCAAGTGGTACACGCCGCTTCGCGAAGCGCTGTCGGCGTTTGTGGACTCCACGCAAGAGACCGTTACCGGCACGACAAAGCTCAAACTGTTTAAGGGCAAGATCTCGCACGCCGGCATGACGTCGCCCTATTCGCTGTACGACGAGGATATCGCAACGTTCGGCGCGGACGAAGTGTACGATCAAAAGGATTCCGCAGGGTTCATCAATCTCTTCGGTCTGCCGCTCAAAGTCCGCGCAAAAATGCAAGAGCGCGTCGCCAAAAACGGCAAGAAGACCAAATAATGAAACTCTGGTCGGGAAGATTCACCGCGGAGCTCGACTCGCTTGCGGAGGAGTTTAACGACTCGCTCCGCTTCGACAAAGAGATGTATCGCGAGGATATACAGGGCTCGATAGCGCACGCTGCCATGCTCGGCAAGTGCGGCATAATTGCGTCTGCCGAAAGCAAGGCGATACGCGACGCGCTCACCGCTATCCTCGAGGATATAGACCGCGGCAAAACAGTAATAGAAAATGCCGAGGATATACATTCGTTTGTAGAAAACGAACTCGTATCGCGCATAGGCGACACCGGCAAAAAGCTACATACCGCAAGAAGCAGGAACGACCAGGTAGCGACCGATCTTCGGCTTTACGTTCGCGCGCATATCGACGCGCTTATCGAAAGGCTCAAAACGCTCGTCGGCTTGTTCGCGGACAAAGCTGCGGCGGAAACGACTACCGTCATGCCCGCCTACACGCACATGCAAAAGGCGCAGCCCACCACTCTCGGACATTATTTTTGCGCGTACGCGTTTATGTTTTTGCGTGACGCGGAGCGGCTCAAAGACTGCCGCAGGCGCGTCAACGTTTTGCCGCTCGGCAGCGGCGCATGCGCTTCTACCACTTTTCCTATCGACCGAAGCTATACAGCAGAGCTTCTCGGGTTTGACGGCGTGACGCAAAACTCGCTGGACGGAGTTTCCGACCGTGATTTTTGCGTCGAGTATCTTTCCTGCCTTGCGCTCATCATGACGCACCTTTCGCGCATAAACGAAGAGTTTGTTTATTACAGCGGCGGCGAGTTCGGGTTTATACGGCTTTCCGACGAGTTTTCAACGGGCTCGTCGATAATGCCGCAAAAGAAAAACCCCGATGTATCGGAGCTTCTTCGCGGGAAAAGCGGGCGCGTGTTCGGCGCGCTCACCGCTATGCTGACGGTGTTAAAGGGTTTGCCGCTCGCCTACAACAAGGACATGCAGGAGGACAAAGAGGCGGTATTCGACGCGACGCGCACCGCCGAGATATCGCTCGCGGTGTTTACAGCAATGCTCGAAAAGATCGAGTTTGACCGCGACGCGCTGAGTGCCGCCGCAGAGGGCGGGTTCTCGTGCGCGACGGAAATCGCCGATTATCTCGCGGCAAAAGGCGTGCCGTTCAGGAGCGCGCACGAGATAACGGGCAATATCGTCAAGACATGCATAGCGCGCGGCAAAACGCTTCAAAACCTCGAGCTGTTCGAATACAAGCGGTTCTCCCCGCTTTTCGATATCGATATGTTCGACGCGGTATCGGCATTGGCGGCAGTCGAGCGGCGATCGGTTGTCGGCGGCTGCTCTAAGTCCGAAGTCGAACGGCAGATAGCCGAGCTCAAAAAGTCGATATCAAACATTTGATATTTCAGCGTTTATATCAACCGTTTATACGCGCCGCCGTCTCTCAGCACACGGCGGCGTTTGCATTGCGCATTTCCGCGGCGGCGGTGCATATATTGACGTAGCTCGCAAACGTGGCTACGATCTCTTTATTGCCGACCTGCGGGAAGTCTATGCCGAACAAAGTGCCGATAACGCGGCACGCGTCGGCTTCGTCGAACAGTCTGCGCAGGTTTTTCTCGACCGCGCTCTTACTGCAATTAAAGTCCAATGCTACCGTTTCGTAAATGTTGTCCATAGTCGCGTTTAAGCTGTCGGAGTATAGCTCGACACACTCGCAGAATTGGTCAAAACCTTTTAGCGACGTACGAAAACCTAATTTAACAAGAGTAGCTACTATAAAGTTATGACGTGTCATTTCAAAACCTTCTTTAAAGAAAATTTCAGAACGGAGCTCCATTAAAACGCATAAATCGGCAAAAGTCAACCCCTTTCGACCTGCGGATTTTGTGGCATTATGTGTATTTTTTTACACCGCAATATGCTGTTGCCGCGCCTGCCTGCCCCGACACAAAATGTAGTATCGCGCGCTGTGCGCGCGTATTTCTTTTTTGAACAGTACAACAAATCTCGACCGCTTGCGGCGCATGATAACGAGCTTTACGCGCTCGGATTTTCGCATACAAAAACGGCGCACCGATCGGGTACGCCGTTACATGAAGTTGACGGCTAAACGCTTACGCGTCGCCTAAACACCTTGTTTTTAGCGGAAACGCTTGCGCGCCGCTTCTTCCTTTTTCTTGCGCTTTACGGAAGGCTTTTCGTAATACTCTTTCTTGCGCATATCGCCGAGAATGTTATCCTTTTGGCATTTGCGCTTGAAGCGTTTGAGCGCGCTGTCGAGCGATTCGTTCTCACCTACGTGAACAACCGACATTTAGTTTCACCACCTTTGTTCCGTGAACTCGTATTTCGATAGTAATTATACCCGTAACTTATCGCCTTGTCAAGCGTTTTACTTAAATTTTTAAAACTACCGTTACGCGCCGACGATTTATACTACATGCGAGCGAACAAATTAAGTCTGTCATTTTAGCGTAACGTTCACTTCGAATTCGACGCTCGGTCCGCCGAGCGTATACGACGAGTTAAAGAAATCCGGCATATAACGGTAAAACTGTCTGCCTATAAACAGCGGGTCGCACCCGAGCCCCAAAGAATCGAGATAGGCGGCTTCTATTTCTTCTTTGATACGCTTTTCAAACCCGTCTCTTATAATGTCCGCCGAGCAATCATCCGTTTTTCGTTGGATACGATTGTATCTGTCGCCGAACGGCTCCAATTTGGCGTTGACAACGACCGTTACTTTGCCGTTTTTATTCAACGTTATCTTCGAGCTTTTTTTGATGAGCTGAGCCGCGACATCTTCCACTTTTATGCCGTCGAATTCTATATCCGCCGTAAAAGTGCTTCTTTGAATCGGCGCGCTTACCCAAGCCACACCGCGTGCTGCTTTCGTTTCGAGTTCGCCGACGCGCCCTTTTCCGTTATACAATGCGAGCTTATCCACTTTCATTCCAACGGGCTGAGGCTCGCTTCCGCCGCCGCTTTGGCTGTCGCCGCCGCCTCCGCCTCCGCTCGAGCCGCCGCTACTGCCACCGCCGCCGCCTTGCTCTTTCATGACCGTTACGATCGGCATAAACGCCGTCTCGGACGACGAGCCGAGATTTGATAAAAAGTTGAGAAGCGTCGTGGTCGCGACGTGCGCTTTTTTTGCGGCGTAAGCTATAAAGTCAGCGTCGGTAACGCCGCTCTTTTTCATGAAGTCGGTAAGATCGCCCACGCAGTCTTTTGCTTTATTATCCGCCGCAATGAGATACACGTCGGCGGTAACTGCGGTCGCCGTCATGAGCGTGCCGAGTATCTCCGGCTTTACTACATTTCCCACTACGACTACCGAGCACTGTCCGAGATCGGCGCGTCTGCCGAGCGTGGTGCTCAAAAGCTCCACCGCCTCGGGAAGCGTGTCCGCTTTTACCGTGGTCTTGTCCTTTTGCGTCGCGCCTTTCGCGTCGGCGGGCATGACGTACTGTGCGGTAAGCTCGTTGCCTTCCTCGCCGTCTATGCCTATCATCTCGACTACTATCCGACTGTTGACTTCGGAGCTCCGAGCTACAGTGGACGGCAAAAACGCCACGATGATAGCGAATAAAAATATGAGGCACTTTATGATAAGAAGTTTCTTGTTTTTGGTTATTTCCATTTTCATACGCCGTCGCCCGCCTCTTTTTGTATTTTGTTATGAGCGCCGTTTTCGATAGCGTTTGACTCGCTTTCTTTATCTCGGCTTGCGCCGTTCTCCACCGTATCGCCGTCGTTTTGATTTTTATTCTTATTCCCGTTATGCTTATCTTTGCGTCTGATAACGAGCGCGCAAACAAGCGCCAACACGGGTATTCCCGCCGTGAACAGCGGAGATATTACGGAAGTGCTGTAACACGACATCAAAGCTTCGAACACCGTGGGATCGGTAAGACCGAATATCAGCGTTATAAATAACGCGACGCCCAAGCCGAGCCCTACCGCAAAGTGCGCGTTTTTGCCTATTACGAATTCTATACATCTGCTCGCCGCGTAAAAGAACATAGCCGTTTCTACAAACGCCGCTATACTCCATAATATAAACGCTATCATATCGACTCTGCCGTAAACATTTCCGACGGTGTATTGCAAGATGCCCGATATATTGGTCGAGCTGTCCACCAATTCGGGAACGTTTCCGAAAGCCGAACACATCACGAGCGATTGAAACACCACGAGCGCAAGCCCTATAAGTCCCGACGCGCCTGCGGCTATCGCCGTTCCTTTCTTTTTTATTTCCGTCCTGCCGACAAACAGCACGAGCGGCGTAAAATCACCCATCCAAGACAGATTGTGCACCAGCGAGTACATAAATCTTCCCATATTTTGAAACGCGGGAAAGATATTCGCAAGATCGGTGCCCGTGATGATCGCAAGGGTCATGATGCCCGTTATTCCGATCACGATTATGGGCGTTATTATTTCGTTGAGACGGCACAGCGCTCTCAGCGTGCGGTTTGCCACCGCTACCAAAAACACCAAAAGCACTATCGTCATTATCGAACTGTCGAAGTCGGCAAACACCGAATCGGTATAAAATGTGATCGTCTCGGTTGCGGCGACGTTTATCTTAAAGAACAAAAACAACGCAAACAGCGCCACGATTACTTTTGCCCCGATCTTGCCGAAAACGGAAGTAAGAAGCGTAAAAAAGTCGCGCTCCTGCGAAAGCCGCATAGCAAGTATCGTAATAATCAAAAACAGGAGTTCGACTGCCGAGGTTATCGCAAGCACCACATACCCGTCGCGCCCCGCAGACTGAATGAGGTATATGGGCAGTATGAACATCTTAGTAGCGATAGCCATTATAAAGACAACGACTACGAACTGCTTGCCCGACGACTGCTTCCCTTTACTCTTTTTACTTCCGCCGTCCGTTTGCGCCACGTCGGTTTGCGACGAGGAGCTCTCGCCTGCGGATCCTATTTGTTTGACGTTTTCGTTTTGCATGTTAAGCCTGCCGTGTGGGGTTTGTATTCGGTATCGATTTGGGACGCTTTTTAAGTTTTTGAAGGGGCGCACGGTCGATCGAATCTTTAAAGTCGTCATAAACAAGCGGCGCCATAGGCGCAAGGTACGGCGTATCGTACGCATTGACCGAGCAAACGTAATGCACGGTAAACAGCACTGCAAGAATGAGCCCGAACAAGCCGAAAAGTCCGCCAACCGTCGTATATACGAGCCTTAGTATACTCGAAGTACCTATCATGTTAGGCACGGTGAAAAGCGCTATTGAGCTCAGCGCCGTTACCATGACCGCCGGCGAGCTTATGACGCCTGCGTTTACCGCCGTCTCGCCCAATACGAGCGCGCCGACTATACTCATAGCCATACCGACGGCGCGCGGCATTCTCACGCTCGCCTCGCGTATGATCTCGAAAAGCAGTAATACGAACAGCGTTTCGGCTAACGGCGATAACGGTATGCCCTTGACGGCTTCCATGAGCGTTATCATGAATCTGACGGGTATGAGCGTGTAGTGAAAGTTTTGAAGCGCCACATACAGCGCGGGCAACAGCGTCGCGAGCATAAATCCGAGATAGCGCAACAGCCGCACAAACGTCGCAAAAGTCGATCTTTGATAATAATCTTCTCCTGCCTGAAAATCCTCCGTTAAGAGGAAGGGAACGGTTATCACCATGGGCGACCCGTCGACTATTATCGCAACGCGCCCCTCTAACATTTTTGCTGCGACTATATCGGGTTTTTCGGATATGCCCGTTTGCGTAAACAGCGACGACGTGTCTTCTTCGATAAACGGCACGATATAGTGACTGTCGATTATCCCGTCTATATCTATTTTTTTGATGCGCTTGATTACTTTTTTTACTACCGTGGGCTCGGCGATAGACGAGATATAGCACACCGCCACGTTCGTTTTGGTCTTGCGCCCCACTTCCATGCGCTCTATGGCGAGGTCGGGCGTTTTAAGCCGACGCTCCAAAAGCGACAGATTGGTTTTGAGATCCTCTATAAACCCTTCGCGCGGACCGCGCATTACCGTCTCGGTGGGCGGCTCGGTTATGGCACGCGTCGTGTACGAACGCGCGTTTACGGTGAGATATCGCTTATCGCCCTCTATGCACAGCAGAATATCGCCGCTTAGCAGTTTGTTTATGCAGTCGTCTACGTCTTCGGAAATCTCGGTCTCGCTCTCGAACAAAGCGTACCTTTCGAACTCTTCTAGAGTTTCGAGCTCGGCGCTTTCTTTGCGCTCCAACGCATAGATCACAGAGCGAACGATAACGGTGTCTGAAATGTCGGGATGAACGAGCAACGCCCCGCGCTTACTGCCGCATTTGAGTTCATGCGTTACGATATTTTCGGGCGTTTCGAATTTGCCCAATATCGCTTGTACTTCTTCCATAAAAATATTGTGCGCGCAACCAATATATTTATGCGTTTTTATATGTTTCGCTCGCGCAAGAAAACGCGCACGAAAAACGCGCCGACCGACGTCGACGCGCTCATAATTATTATTAGAACTTTCCTTACGCTTTTTAATCCCTATCCGTTTCCAGCATGTTCTTTACCGCGAGCAAAAACTCGTCGGTATTGACCGACCTTGCGGCTATGCCGTCGCGCTTGAAAAGCGGCACGAGATCGCCCGTCATGAACCCGCCCTCTATCGTGCGTATACAAGCTTTCTCCAATTTTTTCGCAAACTCGGAGAGTGCGGTGTTTCCGTCCAATATCCCGCGTCGGTCAAGCGCGCCCGTCCATGCGAATATAGTTGCGACGGGATTGGTGGACGTTCTTTCGCCCTTTAAGTGTCGGTAATAGTGTCTTGTCACCGTGCCGTGCGCCGCCTCGTATTCGTACTTGCCGTCGGGGCTTACGAGCACGCTCGTCATCATTGCGAGCGAGCCGTACGCCGTAGCCACCATATCGCTCATCACGTCGCCGTCGTAATTTTTAAGCGCCCATATAAACCCGCCGTTACTGCGTATAACGCGCGCGACCGAATCGTCTATGAGCGAGTACTCGTACGAGATGCCCGCCTTATCGAACCGCGCTTTATACTCCGTTTCGAATACTTCTTCGAAGATATCTTTGAACCTGCGGTCGTATATCTTGCTTATGGTGTCCTTTGCGCCGAACCTCACGTCCTGCGCCGTGTCGAGCGAATAATTAAAGCACGAGCGCGCAAACGAGCGGATGGAAGCGTCTTTATTGTGAACGCCTTGCAACACTCCGCCGCCCTCGACTGCGGCTATCGGCTTGGTCTCCGTTCTTCCGTCGGCATATTTGACGCAAAGCGAGCACTCGGCTTTATCGGCGCCGAGAAGTATCTCGCTGTTTTTGTAGATATCGCCGTAAGCGTGCCGCGCTATGGTTATGGGTTTTGTCCATGTAGGTATGTACGGCGTGATACCCTTTACCATTATCGGCGCGCGGAACACCGTTCCGTCGAGCACGGCGCGTATTGTGCCGTTAGGCGACAGCCACATCTCGGACAGATTGTATTCGCTCATGCGCTGAGCATTGGGCGTAATGGTGGCGCACTTGACGCCTACGCCGTGTTTTTTTATCGCTTCCGCCGCGGAGACCGTCACTTTATCATGCGTCTTTTCGCGGTTTTCGAGCCCGAGGTCATAATAATCGGTATTCAGTTCGACGTACGGCGAAAGTAGTATATCTTTTATCCCGTCCCAAATGATGCGGGTCATTTCGTCGCCCTGCATCTCCACTATCGGCGTATCGTATTTTATCTTCATTTCTTATGCTCCTTTACGAGCCTATCCAATAATTCGTTTACTATTTTCGGATTGGCTTTACCGCCCGCCGCGCGCATTACCTGACCGACAAAGTATCCGCGAAGCTTATCGTTACCCGATAGGAAATCGGCTACTTGCGAGGGGTTGTCGCTCAATACTTTATCGAACACCGCTTTTATCGCGCCTTCGTCGTTGGACTGCAATAGATTGAGTTCTTCAGCGCGCTTTCTCGGCGAAGCGTCCGTGCCCCAAACTGCTGACAGCAACTGCTTGGCGGCAAGATTGTTTATCTCGCCTTTTGCCTGCATGGATATTATTTCGGCAAGCCGCGGCGCGTCTATAAGCAATTCGACGTCTTCCGAGCCGTCGGTTTTGGCGAGCCTTAGCACCTCGCTCATGATAAAGTTGGACGTTTTTTTGGCGTCGCAACCGAGCGCGATAACGTCGTCCAACAAATCGCTTACCGCCTTATCCGCCGTAAGCACCTGCGCATCGTAAGGCGGAAGACCGAGCTTTTCGGTATAACGCTTTACTCTCGGACCTTTAAGCTCGGGTATCTCCGATCTGATCCGTTGTATATCCGCTTCGGTAAACGTGACGGGCATAATGTCGGGCTCGGGAAAATACCGATAGTCGTGCGCATCCTCTTTACTGCGCATGGCGTACCCTACGCCCTTGTTATCGTCGAACCTGCGCGTCTCTTGTTCCACTATGCCGCCACTCTCCAAGACTTCGGTCTGACGGCGTATCTCGAACGCGACAGAGCGCGCGACGGCACGGAAGCTGTTTAGGTTTTTGGTCTCGGTGCGCGTGCCGAGCGGCGCGCCGTCTTCCGCCATCGAAAGATTAACGTCGCACCTGAGACTGCCCTCTTGCATTTTCACGTCCGATACGCCCGTATATTTGAGCACGCTCTTTAGCTCGGTCAAAAACGCAACCACCTCTTCGGCGGAGTGCATGTCGGGCTCGGTGACTATCTCTATGAGCGGCACGCCGCATCGGTTGTAGTCCACGCACGACTCGCCGCCGTCGTGGATAAGCTTGCCTGCGTCTTCTTCTAAATGTATGCGGTTGAGCCGCACGCGCTTTTTCTCGCCGTTTACTTCAAACTCGACCGCGCCGCCAACGCAAAGCGGAAGGTCGTATTGGCTCGTCTGCCACGCTTTGGGAAGATCTGGATAGAAATAGTTTTTTCTGTCCCATTTGGAAAACCTGTTTATATTGCAGCCGAGCGCGAGCCCCGCTCTCACCGCGTACTCGACGGCTTTGGCGTTGAGCGCGGGCATAGTCCCCGGGAATCCCGAGCATATAGGACAGCAGTGCGTGTTGGGTTCGCCGCCGAACTCGTTTTTGCAACCGCAAAACAGTTTTGTAGCCGTTTTCAGCTCGCAGTGTACTTCGCAACCGATAGTGGGTCTAAGCATTGCCGTTACCTCCCGCCGCGATCTCGAGGGCTTTTCCTATGCCGAGGATTCCCGCCTCGTCAAACGCCTTGCCTATTATCTGCACGCCTACGGGCAAACCGTCGCTCGTTCCGAACGGCACGCTCACCGCGGGCAAGCCCGTTATGTTTACAGGCACGGTGTATATATCCGATAGGTACGTGAGCGCGGGATCGGTCTGCGCGCCTATCTTTGGCGCGACCGTCGGCGCGGTAGGACAAATGAGCGCGTCGCAACCGCATAGAGCGGCGTTGTACTCACGCGCTATGAGCGTTCTTATCCTCGACGCTTTGAGATAGTACGCGTCGTAATATCCGCTCGACAAAACGTAGTTACCTATCATTATCCGACGCTTTACTTCGTCGCCGAAAAACTCGGTGCGGCTTTTAGTGTAAAGCTCGGCAATATCTTTATACCCCTCGGCGCGCGCGCCGTATTTGACTCCGTCGTAACGCGAAAGATTGCTAGCCGCTTCCGCGGACGATATCACGTAGTAGACTGCGAGCGCGGTATCGAACGATTTTATGGAAACGCTCTTTATCTTCGCGCCCTGTGCCTTTAACGCGTCGACGGCGGCGTTAAACCGCTTGCCGACTCCGCCGTCCAAATTTTTGGTGAACTCGTCGGCTATACCTATCGTTTTGCCGCGCACATCGCCGTTTAACTCTTGAGTGATATTTTTTATATCCGAACTCGTAGCGTCCGCTTTGTCCTTACCGCATATCACTCGATACAAAGCGTAAGCGTCGTCGCAAGTGCGGGTAAAAGTACCTATCTGGTCGAGCGACGAGGCAAACGCGATAAGCCCGTAGCGGCTGACCGCCGAGTACGTAGGCTTCAATCCGACTACACCGCAGTATGACGCGGGCTGACGAATAGAGCCGCCCGTATCGCTTCCCAAAGCGCACGGCACTTCTCCCGCCGCCACCGTATTTGCCGATCCGCCCGAACTCCCGCCGGGCACGCGCTCGGCGTCTACGGCGCTATGCACCGCGCCGAACGCCGAAGTTTCGTCGGTACTGCCCATGGCAAACTCGTCCATATTGGTCTTGCCGACTATGACCGCACCCGCGTCTTTCAGTTTTTTGACGACCGTCGCGTCATACGGCGGAACATAGTCTTTTAAAAACTTACTCGCGCAAGTCGTTCTTATACCCTCGGTCGAGATATTGTCTTTGACTGCGATAGGCACGCCCAAAAGCGCGCCGTTCTCGCCCTTTGCTCTTTTTTCGTCCGCAAGGAAAGCCGCGGCGAGCGCCTCGGTGCCGCACACCGTCACGTAGTTATTGAGATTTTTGTTCCGCTCTATTTTGTTAAGCGCGGCTTGCGTCGCCTCGACCGCCGACACCTTGCCGCTGTCGAGCGCGGCTTTAAGCTCGCCCAAACTCAAATCCGTTACATCCATATCGCGCCTCCTATTCTACCACGCGCGGCACTACGTACGCGCCGTCGCGACTTTCGGGCGCGTTTTTAAGAAGCTCCGCATTGGACGTCGAAGGCTCGACTACATCCTCTCGCAAAACGTTTACCGCGCTCAATATATGCGCGGTAGGCGGAACGTCGGAGACGTCCACGCTGTCGAGAGCGTCGAAATAGTCGAGCATTTTGGATAAATGCCCGCGCATATCTTCCGCTTGTTTCCCGTCAAACTCCAAGCGCGACAGCTTGGCTAAACGCGCTACTTCTTCCGCATCGACCGATCTTTTCATTAAAAGCCTTCCTTTAAGCAATATACGTTTAACTTTTATATCGACTTATACCGACGATTGTATCATAACCCGCTTCTTATGTCAATCGAATAGTTTAAAGCCAAACTTTTACGCGTATACGGTCTTGACATTTTGCCGCATTTGGTTTAAAATCGACTAAAACAATGACAAAAAACGAGGTGACCGAATGTTGCATTATAAAGACGTCGGAGCGGCGCAAAAATTGTGCGAATGTCTGGCTGCGCCCGCGCGCGTCGAGATACTCAAACTGATACTCGCAAAACGCGCCGAAAGTCTCGACTCTCTCGCAAAAACATTGCATTTGACTAACGGCGCGATAACGCAGCACGTAAAAAAGTTGTGCGAGCTCGGCTTGGTCAAACTGATAGAGACCCCCGGAAAGCGCGGGATAGCCAAGCGCTGCGTCGTAGCGGTAGACCGTATCATAATAGACGTCGCCACCGATCTCGAGGATGACAGCGTGCGCGTTTTCGATATTCCCATCGGCTCGTTTTTTTCCGCATCGGTCAATCCGTACTGCGCGCTCGCGTCCGCCTCGGGCTGGATAGGCGAACGCGACGATCCGAGATACTTTACCTACCCCGAACGCACCGACGCCGCGCTCATTTATTTTAACAGCGGCAAGATAGGCTGGACTCTCCCCGCGCCCGACAAAAAGACCAAGCTGTCGTCGCTGTCGCTGTCGTTCGAGATATCGTCCAAACCGTACGGACGCGGGCGAAGCCGCGATACCGCCGTCACGTTTTTTATCAACGATGTCAAGCTGGGCGAATACTTTTGCGACGGCGAGTTTACCGACAGAAAAGGACTGTACACGCCCGCCGTTTTCGACGACGTTTGTCAGTACGGTAAGTTCCGCACGCTCAGGATAGACAATATCGGAACGTTTATAGACGGGGTTAAAATAGGCTCGCACACGATAGACGAATTCGATAGCGAACAGCTCGCTTTTTACATGTCCGCCGACAACGGGCTTGCGATATTCGGCAACGAATTCGGCGATTACGACTGCGGTATACGCTGTCGCTTGGAGCAGGGCTAGCGGGCGCGCGGCTATAAAATACTTGACAATGGCATGCGTGTGTCTTATAATATAAAGGTTGTGTAAATTAAGTAATGCACAAAACTATCGATCAATAATCACTACTCTGGAGGTTTTTATGGTAAAGATGACAATCGACGGCAATACCGCGGCATCGCACGTGGCATATGCTTTCTCGGAGGTCGCGGCTATCTACCCCATTACGCCGTCGTCCCCCATGGCCGAGTATGCCGACGAATGGGCTACCGCCGGACGCAAAAACATGTTCGGTCAAGAACTCCGCATTGCGGAAATGCAGTCCGAAGGCGGAGCGGCGGGCGCGGTGCACGGCTCGCTCGCGGCGGGCGCGCTCACCACTACTTACACGGCGAGCCAAGGTCTGTTGCTCATGATACCCAATATGTACAAAATATCGGGCGAGCTTCTTCCCACGGTATTTCACGTAAGCGCGAGAGCTCTTGCGGCGCACGCGCTCAATATTTTCGGCGATCACTCCGACGTCATGGCGTGCCGTCAAACGGGATTCGCCATGCTCGCTTCCAACTCCGTTCAGGAAGCCATGGACTTGGCGCTCGTCGCGCATCTTTCCACGCTTAAAGCGAAAGTCCCCTTCCTTCATTTCTTCGACGGTTTCAGAACGAGCCACGAGATAGACAAGATCGACGGCATCGAGTACGAAGAGATGAAAAAGCTCGCCGAAAAGACGGGTTGCATGGAAGAGATCCGCGAATTCAAAACGCGCGCTCTCAACCCCGACCACCCGCACCAAAAAGGCACGGCGCAAAACGCGGATATCTACTTCCAAAACCGCGAAGCCGCCAATAAATACTACGACGCCACGCCCGATATCGTTCAGGGCATGATGGACGAAGTATCGGCGCTTACCGGCAGAGAGTACAAGCTGTTCCAGTACTACGGCGCGAAAGACGCCGAAAACGTCATAGTCATGATGGGCTCGGGCTGCGAAGCCGTCGAAGAGACCGTCGACTATCTCGCCAAACAGGGCAAGAAAGTCGGTCTCTTGAAAGTAAGACTTTATCGTCCTTTCTCGGTCAAACACTTCGTATCCGCTCTCCCCGCTTCCGTCAAGTGTCTTGCGGTACTCGACCGCACCAAAGAACCCGGAAGCCTCGGCGAACCGCTCTACCTCGACGTTTGCGCCGCTCTTACCGAAGCGGGCAAATCAAACATCAAAGTCGTAGGCGGCAGATACGGTCTCGGCTCCAAGGAGTTCAATCCGTCCATGGTAAACGCGGTGTACAACAACCTCGCCGCAAGCGAACCCAAGAACCACTTTACCGTCGGTATCATCGACGACGTTACCAATACGTCGCTCGACTTTTCCGAGTTTGTCAACGCGTCGCCCGAAGGCACGGTACGTTGCAAATTCTACGGTCTCGGCAGCGACGGCACGGTTGGCGCCAACAAAAACTCCATTAAGATCATAGGCGACCACACCGACAAATACGCCCAAGGCTACTTCTTCTACGACTCCAAAAAGTCGGGCGGTCTTACCATATCCCACCTTCGTTTCGGCGACGTGCCCATAAAGTCCACGTACCTTATCGACCAAGCCGACTTTGTGGCTTGCCACAACCCCGCGTACGTCACCCATTACAACATGGTCGACGATATCAAAGACGGCGGCGTGTTCCTTTTGAACTGCCACTGGACGCCCGAGCAGTTGGATGCCGAGCTTCCCGCGGCAATGAAACGCACCATCGCCAAAAAGCATATCAAGTTCTACACGATCAACGCGCTCGATATAGTCAATAAGATCGGCGCGAGAAAGGGCGTCAACACCGTTTGCCAAGCCGCTTTCTTCAAACTCGCCAACATAATCCCCTATGAGGAAGCCGCGAGCTACATGAAGCAGATGATCAAAAAGGCGTACGGCAAGAAAGGCGACGACGTAGTCAACATGAACTATGCCTGCGTAGACAACGCCATCGAAGGTCTCGTCGAGATAAAAGTTCCCGAAGCGTGGGCAAACGCCACGACGGGCGCTGTCGCGGCAGACGTAGGCGGCGACGACTACTTCAAAAACGTAATAGCTCCCATACTTCGTCAAGAGGGCGACAAGCTCCCCGTTTCGGCGTTCGCGCCCGACGGTTCCGTTCCCAGCGGCACGACCAAGTACGAAAAGCGCGGCGTTGCCCCCACCGTTCCCATGTGGATAGCGGACAACTGCATACAGTGCAACCAATGCTCGCTCGTATGCCCGCACGCCGTTCTCCGTCCCGTGCTCACCACCAAAGCTCAGACGGACAAAGCGCCCAAAACGTACGTTGCGAAACCCGCCGTTGCTCAGCTTAAAGACACGGGCATGTTCTTCCGCATTCAGGTCTCGCCGCTCGACTGCACGGGTTGCGGCTCTTGCGCAAACGTCTGCCCGTCCAAAGAGAAATCTCTCGTTATGAAACCGCTCGACGAGCTCGTCGAAACGGAATCCGCCAACTACGCATACTCGCAAAAGATCCCGTTTGCCGACGTTTCCGACAAAGTCAAGCCCGAAACGGTCAAAGGCAGTCAGTTCAAACAGCCTTTGTTCGAGTTCTCCGGCGCTTGCGCGGGCTGCGGCGAAACGCCGTACATCAAGCTCATCACGCAGCTTTTCGGCGACAGAATGGTTGTTGCCAACGCTACGGGCTGCTCGTCCATATACGGCGGCTCGGCGCCCACCTGCCCTTATACCAAAAACGCGGAAGGCAAAGGTCCCGCTTGGGCAAACTCGCTGTTCGAGGATAACGCAGAGTTCGGCTACGGCATGAACCTCGCCTACAAAGCGCGCGTAAGCCAGCTCATCTCGCACGTAAAAGCGGCGCTTGAATTAAAACCCGCAAAAGCGCTCCATGCCGCGCTCGAGAAATGGCTCTCCGTTTACGACGACGCAAACGGCAGTAAAGAAGCGGCGGCGGAGATCGTATCTCTCCTTCCCGCGGCGATCAAGTCCGCTAAGGGCAATCTTAAGACCGAGCTCAAATACATCGACGACGAAAAAGATTGCCTCATCAAAAAGTCAATCTGGATCTTCGGCGGAGACGGCTGGGCGTACGACATCGGTTACGGCGGCCTCGACCAAGTTCTTGCCAGCGGCGAGGACGTGAATATTCTCGTTGTAGACACCGAAGTTTACTCCAACACCGGCGGTCAGTCGAGTAAATCCACGCCGACGGGTTCGGTTGCCAAGTTTGCCGCAGGCGGCAAGCGCACCAAAAAGAAAGACCTCGGCGCAATGGCTATGACCTACGGCTACGTATACGTAGCGCAGGTCGCGATGGGCGCGGACAAGAACCAGGTGCTCAAAGCCATTTCGGAAGCGGAAGCTTACCACGGTCCTTCGCTTATAATCGCTTACGCTACCTGCATCAACCACGGTATCGACATGTCCAACGGCATGAAGGAAGAGGAAAAAGCAGTCAAAGCCGGATATTGGCAGCTCTATCGCTTCAACCCCGAGCTCGCGGAAAAAGGTCAAAACCCGTTCACTCTCGACAGCAAGGATCCCACAGAGAGCTATCAAGAGTTTATCGGCGGCGAGACGCGCTACCGCTCTCTTGCAAAAGCCAAACCCGAAGTCGCTCAGCAATTGTTCGAGCGTGCGGAAAAGGAAGCCAAAGAACGTCTCGAAGGCTACAAACACCGCGCAGGTAAATAAATAACGTAAAGCAGTCAAACATGACTTAAAAATCCTCCTTGCAGTAAAAGCAAGGAGGATTTTTTATAGCAATATAATTATAAAAACCCCTCTCGCGCTTTATCGTACGAGAGGGGTTTGCTTTATCGAATTTTAATACGGGTAGTATGGATTGTTCGAGTTTACATTGTCCACAATGGCGATGATCATCAAAATAGTAAAAATGATATTAAGTATGCTTATCACTATGCCCGCTATCGCAAGCCCTTTATTCTTGCCCGTGCGATCGCCTACCTGATAGCCCATGATCGAAAGCACGAATCCCGGTATACCTACCAAAAACGATAGGATAAAGCCCAGCACCGCAAAAACGTTTATGCTCGTCCAGCCAAGCTCGCGGGAAACACCAGACGCATGATCGGGCGTAGCGCCGTTGTACGTAGTTAAGGGACTTACGGGGTTTACCGATTGGATAGGACTTACGCGTTCCGCCCCGTTATTATTGTTTTCGGGTGTGATTCTACTCCCGCAGTTAGGACAAAAGTCCATTCCCGCTCTTAGCCCCGTGCCGCAGTTGCCGCAAAACATCATCATACCTCCGCTTATTTTTTATCGCCGTCAAAAGCGCTTTTTACTTTGTTTTTGATCTTATTGACCGTCTTTTTGAGCTTGCTCTCTTGCTCGACGGGATTACCGTTCTCGTCGAATATCTCTACCTTTTTCACTTCTACGACCTTGCCTTTCTTGTCGCTTTCGCTCTCGTCGATCCTGTTGTTATACGAACTGCCCGACGAGCCGAACGACGAACGCACGTCAAAACCGAACAACCCGCCGAGCAGCGAGCTTATCGGATCGAACACGTCGCCGAACAACGCCGAGAACGGATCGGAAAAATCGTCACCGTACTCGTCGCCGCTACTGATATACGTGTCGGCGGGATCGATAACGCGTGTGACTGGCTCATCGTCGCGAGCGTCGTCTTTGCGCTCGTCGGTATCTTCTTCGACGACCGCGAGCGTTTTCACCTCGTACCCGCAACGCATGCATTTATTCTTATTTTCCATGTCGTAACCGCACTGCGGACAAATCATAAAACGCTCCTACTATCTCAACATGAATCCGCTCGAATCGGTATTTATTATACCGCCCGAAATACGCATAGAATCTATTATTGCCAATACATAAAGTATTATATTAACCATTAAAAGTATCATGCCTATAATGTCAACGGCGTCGAACACCACGCGGAACTGCCCCGTAGCAAAGATATGCGCGAGCTGCGGCGCAATATACGTGCCCAAAAATCCCGCGAACAATACGAGCTGTATTATGCCGCGCAAATAGTGTCCGAGGTAGATCCAATGCAAGCCCATAATACCGCCGACGCGCGCCAAAATAGACGCAGTAGACCGTTTGCGCGGCGATTCTGCGTTATCGGAATATCGAAAATGCAATCCGCATTTTTTGCATTGCATTTTTCCGTATTTGACATTGGCGTTACAGCGCGGGCACTTCATTTTACCGATCCGTTTGCACCGATTTTTTTACAACGCCGTTTTCTATATAGAAACGCATAAACATTTTTTTATTCGCTTGCCAGCCGTTGATCGTAATATGCGATTTAGCCTTATCGACGTAGATCGCCATGGTCGGTTGACCTTGGTTGTAGTTTTCCAAGTACTCTATAAAAGCCGTAGACGTCGAAAGGTCAAGCCCCAGCTTGTACACCTTGTTGCCGTCCTTAATGCCCTGTTTATTAGATCGACTCGTATCAAACTCCATTTGCAGTATATTGGCAGGGATCTTGCTTTTAAACCACTCGACCGCACGCGCTACTTCTCCGCTTGTTTTGAACCGATCGTTTATATAGGCATCGAATAAATCAGAAAACCTCATAAGTAAACCTCTTACGTATTATACACCTCTGTAATATCGCTTGTCAAGTTATATTATCATTGCACAAAAAGCAAATTCGGACTTGTTCTTATATATTTTCGTTTAACACCGACAACTTGTGTTCTATGTAATACGCATACGACATATTGCCAGTATCGTTCGCATCGAACCTCGTGTTATTGCTGCCTATAGCCGTCTTGGTAAACGCATCGTAATTAGATTTATATTTATTCTTTACGGCGTCGAAAGCTGCGGGCTTAAGCTGTTCGGACCGAGCAAGCTCGGTAAGATACGTTATATACTTTTCCTTGACCGTACCCGCCCCGCCTTCCGCGCTCTCGGTGATAAGATTTAAGTACAGCGGATTGACTTGGGTATTACCCCAATCGCTCATAGTGGTGCGCTCGTCAAACGGCGTCAATTCCAAACAGCCGTTGTACGGCGCCCAGTCCTTAGTGATCCCCAAGCACCTGTCGTAATCGTAAGGAATGATTATCGCTTTGCCGTCGCTCGGACGGAAGTATATATAATAGTTGTTAAAATGATTGCGTATGCAATCGGGATTGCCGAGGATATAATTGACCGCCTCGAACCTAGCAAAATAGTCGGTATCCAAAAGCGCCGCAAAGTCGGCGTCTTGACCGTTAATACCGTCTATAAAATTCCGCATTGACGAAAAGTCGCGCTGACCGCTTGCGTCGGTCTTCTTTTTATTAGTCTTTTTGTCGTAGGTATAGAACTCGCCGTTGAGCTCGTCCTCGACGCCTACAAGATCATAGTGCGACGTCAAATCGGCTCCACGTCCGCTTCCCCAAGAGCATTTGTACAGATCGCCCTCGTCGTCGCCGTTTAAGTTTCGTGCCAAGAATACCTCGTCTACAGCCTCATACAGCATGTACACGCCCAAGTTTTCGTAAGAACGGTCGCGTTCCAATGCCGATACCGCGCAGAGCGAGGCGTTGGGCGCGATTATACCGTTATCTCTGAACAGCTTCATTGCGTATATGTCTTTAGAGTACGTCTCGTCCGCGTTCCTGTTGTACTTAAGATCGACCTTTTCCATTCCGCCAAGCGTGCGCTTCTTTCTGGCTTTTCTCGCCGCGGCGTCCGTCCATTCTTTTCGCTCATCGGGAGCATACTCGTCCTCGTCGTCAAACGTCTGCGTAAACGACATTTTGAAATGGACGTTGGCATAAAACCCGTCGTCGTTATAGAATTTGCGGCGCGAGGTATTGCCTTTCATGCGTATGCCGACTTCTTCATAATAATATTCAAGCGTCTCGCCGTCGGCTTTCACAGCAATCGTCACCGAGTCCGCCATGCGGTATATCGGAGATTTATGGTGCGAGAACCTGTCGTAATCGGCGTCGAGTTTTTTCCATTCCTTATCGGACATGTCTATATCGACGGTTACGACGCTGTCCATATCGAACAATGCGTCGTACACGCCGTCGGCACTGCCCGATACGTACGTAGCCGTGTACGTCGTATCCTGCGTATGCGCGCTGTTCGGATCGAATTCGGTCTCGCCGTCAAACCAGCCGGCAAATGCGTAGCCGTCGCGCACGGGCGACTTATCGGGCGATGCGGCTTTGCCGTCGGCGTCAGCCTTGATCTTTACGCTCGAGCCGCCGTCCCTGAACGCGCCCTCGCCCGCGACAAATGTGACGGAAATTTTGCCGTCGTCGTTGCCGTCGTTGTTGTTATTGCCATTGTCCTTTCCGCCGCATGCCGCAAGCGACAATACCGACACCGCCGCCAAGACGGTAGCCAACGATTTTTTAAATCTCATATCTCCTCCGCGAATTTGATATCGATTGCGTAAGTATTTGGATTATAACATATATGCGCGCAAAAGTAAAGCGTAAATACGCTCGACATTATCCGCCGATCGGTGTATAATTATGCTATATCTTCGCGATACCTACTAGATATGAAAAAGATAATACCCGTACTCTCTCTTATAATCTCTGTCGCCGCACTTAGTATTGCCGTTATCGGGCTCGTCACGATATGCGTTTCGGTAAGCGCGCGCGGGCTGGACGTTCTCGCCGTGCCCGTCATTCTCGTCGGCGCGGTCATATCCTCGCTGTCGTCCGTAACGTGTTTTATGTTTAGGCGTGACATGCTTTGCCGCATCGCGTTTTTCATAGGACTAGGCGCGTTTATCGTTTCGGCAGTCTCCGTGATCGTTTGGCTGTCTGCGTTCTAGTCGCGTCTAAACGCGTTACGATATCCCGCTTTTTTCGATACGTTTTCATGCACAGAAAAACCCCTCTTTCGAGGGGTTTCTTGTTTTACTGTTTTGTCGGATAAAATACCACTGCGGCAAACCGCGAGACATCAAACCAAATCCGTCTCGGTGGCGTAAGCGCTCGAGAGAGAAGGAAATCCGAGCGCCTACCGATGGGAGCGTAGACCCACCTACGCGACTGAGGGAGGCGCGACGGTTGACGCACTATCGCGAGATGCATACGCCGCCGAGAATTAGAGCTCGGCGAAGTATTTAATGGTGCGAACCATCTGGCTGGTGTAGGAGTTCTCGTTGTCGTACCAAGCAACTACCTGTACCTGATAAAGGTCGTCGCCGACTTTGCTGACCATGGTCTGCGTTGCGTCGAAGAGCGAGCCGTAGCGCATACCGATAACGTCGGACGATACGATCTGATCTTCGTTATAGCCGAACGATTCGGAAGCCGCTTTTTTCATTGCCGCGTTGATAGCTTCCTTGGTAACGTCCTTGCCTTTTACGACCGCGGTGAGTATGGTGGTCGAGCCGGTGGGAACGGGAACGCGCTGAGCCGAACCGATGAGTTTGCCGTTGAGCTCGGGAATGACGAGACCGATGGCTTTTGCCGCGCCAGTCGAGTTGGGAACGATGTTGGCGGCACCCGCTCTCGCTCTTCTCATATCGCCTTTGCGATGAGGACCGTCGAGGATCATTTGGTCGCCGGTGTAAGCGTGGATGGTGCTCATGATACCCGATTGGATGGGGGCGAAATCGTTAAGCGCTTTCGCCATGGGAGCGAGGCAGTTGGTCGTGCAGCTCGCCGCGGAGATGACTTGGTCTTTCTTGTCGAGCGTTTTCTCGTTTACGCCGAAGACAACGGTTTTGAGGTCGTTGCCCGCAGGAGCGGAGATAACGACTTTCTTGGCGCCCGCGGCAATGTGCGCCTCGGATTTTTCTTTCGAGCAGTAGAAGCCCGTGCACTCGAGCACTACGTCTACGCCGAGCTTGCCCCAAGGCAGGTCTTTAGCGTCTTTCTCGGCATAGATCTTAAGGACTTTGCCGTCGACGGTGATCGTGTTGGCTTCGTCGTCGGCGGTAACGGTGTGAAGATTTTCGCCGATAACGCCGCAGTAGCCTTTTTGCGCGGTGTCGTATTTCAACAGGTTAGCCAGCATCGAGGGCTTGGTAAGGTCGTTTATCGCGACGATGTCATACCCTTTCGCGCCGAACATTTGACGGAATGCAAGACGGCCGATGCGTCCGAAACCGTTGATTGCAACTTTTACGTTTGCCATTTTAAAACCTCCGAATATTGTTTTTCTTATTATATCACTGCGTCTAAGATTAGTCAACAATTTATTACTTCTTTTAATAAAGAACCTACTTCTTTTGAAAAACCTACTTCTTTTGAAAAAGAAGTAGGCAAGAAAACTTTAAACGCATGGAGTTACAATTTGATTTATCGTAACTGTCCTATCATTTCCATACTGCTTTACAAAGAAGTAGGCAAGAAAACTTTAAACGTGGTGATTTACAATTTGATTTATCGTAACCACCATATTATTTCCATACTGCTTTACAAAGAAACAGGCAAGAAAACTTTAAGCGTTTGGTGTTGTAATTTGGTTTATAGTAACTTTTCTATTTATTCTTTTTCTGCTTCCGAGTCGTCAGAACTTTGCGCTTCAACGCCGTC
>CATLHE010000005.1 GCA_949948895.1 uncultured Christensenella sp. | reverse complement strand
ACTCCGTCTGCGGCGTAGGCGCGACGTAGGCGGACAACAGGCGCAGTGCGCACGCAGGAGTGTAGAACCGCCTACACGACTGCGTGCGCGCAAGCACGTAGTTCGCATACGTTCGATGCATACGCCGCAGGTTAAATACCAAATGCGTTTTTAAGTTCCTCAAGCGGCGTCAGCCCGATATACTTTTTAACGAGCTTACCGTCCTCGTACAGCAACAGTGTGGGTATACTGCTCACGCCGAACTCGAGCGTGAGCTCGCCGCAAACGTCCACGTCGATCTTAACGAGCTTGACTTCGGTCGTTTCCGCGAGCTTCTCGGCTATGGGCGCTTGCGAGCGGCAGGGACCGCACCAGCCCGCCCAAAAATCCACTAGCGTTTTGCCCTTGGATATAAGCTCTTGAAATTCGTCCTTTGAAGGGTTTTGAATGACCATGATCTTCTCCTTTTCGATCTTTCATCGATAGTAGTTTTTTATTTAATATGTCTTTTTATATCGTCTTTATTTCATTTAGCGAGTTCTTTCATTGCCGCAAGGTATATATCGTAATTTTTAAACAACTGCGCTATCGGGAAATTCTCGTCGGCGCGGTGCATGTTTATATCGAGATCGAGCGGCGTACAGCCGAACGCCACGGCGTTGGGAAGTTCGCGCGCATACGTGCCGCCGCCCGTCTGAAGCGGCGGAGTCATGTCGCCCGTAATACCGCGATAAACTTTGAGAAGCGTCTTGATAAGCGGCGAAGCCTCGTCGATATAAAGATTTTCATGATAATCGAGCACTACCGCTTTACAGCCCGTATGCTCGTCGAGCGCGGCGCACACCGATTCGGGAGTCACACCGAGCGGCAGGCGGAAATCGATAACGACGGAAAGCGTGTCGCCGTCGACGCGCGCCTGCGACATGCACGCGGTGAGATCGCCGCTTTTCTTGTCGTTTACGTAAACGCCGATACGCGTCATCGCGTCTTTTGCGCACAGCTTTTCCACAATGAGCGGCAGCGCGTCGGACAGTATCACGCCGTTAAACGCGGACAGGAAAGCAAAAGCCTTCCACAGCGCGTTATCGCCTTTGTCGGGCGTGGACGCGTGCTCGGCTGTCCCGTTTGCAACTATCTCCACGCAATCTCGAAGCACGGCTATCTCGAAGTCTTTGGGCGACGCGCCCGCAGATATTATGGCGTTTGCGGCAGGCGCGCTTGCGAACAGGTCGGAAGTAACGGACCCGCCGCACACTTCCTCAAACGCTTTATAAAGCGCCCCGTCCTTTTTGATACGAACGCTCGCGCGGTCGGGAACAGCGTTCATGCACTCTGCGCCGCTTACGGAAACGAGATCGGACGCGAGCGCGGGATCGGCAAAATCGAGCCTTATATGCGCAATGCCCTTTTCGCTGTTTATAACGGGAAACTCGCTGTCGGGAACGAACGACGCGGACGGTATCTCGCACCCCGCCGCAACGTAATGCTTGATACACGAACTGCCGCGCTCTTCGTCGGCGCCCACTATAAGACGCACGCGCTTTTTCAGTTTGGCGCCCGAGTCTTTAAGCTCTTTCAAAGCGTGCAAGCACACTACGACGGAGCCCTTATCGTCGCCTACGCCTCTGCCGTACACCTTGCCGTTTTCCTCGACCATGGTGAAAGGATCCGTCGCCCAACCGTTGCCCGCGGGAACTACGTCGAGGTGCGCGAGCACGCCTATGCACTCCTTGCCCGAGCCCACTTCGGCATAAGCGCATCTGTTGTCTATATTCTCGGCGGCAAGCCCGTAGGCGCGCGCCTTTTTAACGAACCACTCGAGCGCTTCGCGGCAGCCCTCGCCGTACGGCGCGTCGGGCTTGGGCTCGGAGTACACGCTCTTAATAGCTACCGCTTCCGCCAAGTCTTCGAGTAACAATTTTTCGTCCATGATATACAGTCCGTCCTTTTCGCTTGCGTTTTAGGCGCAAAAGATTTATACTACCTTTGAATTATACAACTTGAAATCGAGATTTGTCAAGGGAGTAGCGACATGAACGGCAAAGACACGACGGTGCGCACGAGGTTTGCGCCCAGCCCCACGGGATACTTGCATATAGGCGGGCTTCGCACCGCGCTGTACGCGTATCTTTTCGCGCGAAAGCACGGCGGTAAATTCATACTAAGAATAGAAGACACCGACCGCACGCGCGAGGTCAAAGGCGCGGTGGATATCATAATTTCCGCAATGCAAAAAGCGGGAATGGACTACGACGAAGGTCCCATAGTCGGCGGCGACTTCGGTCCGTACGTTCAGTCCGAGCGCAAAGAGATATATCTCAAATACGCGCACGAGCTCGTAGCGCGCGGCGGCGCATACTACTGCTTTTGCACCAAAGAGCGGCTTGAAGAACTCCATGCGAACGGCGCGACCAAGTACGACAAGCACTGCCTTAACATGTCGAAAAAGGAGATCGACGAGCGCATAGCGCGCGGCGAGCCGTACGTTATCCGTCAAAACATTCCCGAGCACGGCACTAGCACGTACCATGACGAAGTGTTCGGCGATATAACGGTAGATTTCAAGGACTTGGAAGACAATATACTCATCAAGACGGACGGCATGCCCACTTACAACTTCGCAAACGTCATAGACGATCATCTCATGGGCATAACGCACTGCATACGCGGCGTCGAGTATCTGATGTCTACGCCTAAGTACAATCTTCTGTACGATGCGTTCGGTTGGGAACGCCCCGTATACGTGCACTTACAGCCGATCATGCGCGACGCGACGCACAAACTGAGCAAGCGCGACGGCGACGCGGGTTTCGAGGACTTTTTACGCAAGGGCTTTTTGCCCCATGCTATAGTCAACTATATCGCGCTCCTCGGTTGGAACCCCAAAGACAACCGCGAAAAGCTGTCCATGTCCGAACTCGTCGAGCTGTTCTCCATCGACGGCTTGCAAAAATCTTCGTCCATCTTCGACGAGACAAAAATGCGCTGGCTCAATTCATTGTATATCAAAGAAATGCCGCAACAAGAATTTCACGCCGCAGCGCTTCCCTTTTACGCCGAGTACGGCATAGACAAATGCGCGTGCGACCTTGAATACCTTTCCGAATTATTACAGCCGCGAGTGGAAATACTCTCCGATATAAAAGAAAAAGCCGCGTTCCTCACCGCGTTCGATACGACCGCGAAAACGCCGTTCGACCTCGCGCTTTTCGAAAACAAGAAATGGAAGACCGACGCGGCAATGGCAAAGTCGATAATGGACGACTGTATCGAGATAACCAAATCTGCGACGACCGACCTCGGCGAAAAGCTCAATGCGCTAGCCGAAGCAAAAGGACTCAAAAAAGGTCAGGTGCTTTGGATATACCGTATCGCGCTCACGGGCGCGGCGGCAACGCCGGGCGGCGGCGAAGAAATGGTCAAGCTGTTCGGCAAACCCGCGGCGCTTGAACGCCTCGAAAAAGTCAAGTCCGCGCTTTGACTTATAATAACGGAGACAGCATGCAAAAAGTTATTAGTACGCAGGGCGCGCCGGCGGCGATAGGTCCGTACTCGCAAGCGATAGTTATAGGCGATACGCTCTACGCCTCGGGACAGATCCCCATCGATCCCGAGACGGGCAATCTTATCGACGCGGGCATTGCGGAACAGACCCGACGCGTCATGATAAACATAGGCGCGGTATTATCCGAAGCGAGGCTCGATTATTCGGACGTCGTCAAGACGACGGTGTTCCTGACCGATATAGGCGACTTTGCCACGGTCAACGGCGTATACGCCGAATACTTCAAAGAGCCGTACCCCGCGCGCAGTTGCGTGCAAGTGGCAAAGCTACCCAAAAACGCAGGCGTCGAGATAGAGATCGTCGCAAAGCTGCGTCGGGCTTGACAAATTAACGGATAGGTGTTAAACTGACAGAGCTATGACAAAATCATCAAACCAAACAATAATAAAGATAGTAGTGTCCGCGCTCGCCGTGCTTTTCGTTCTGCTCATAATCGCGCTCATCGTCAACCTTGTCAAGCTGTCCGCGGTAAACGACCGCAAGGAACGCTTGCAAGAACAGTCGAACAAGCTCGACAACGTGATAGACGAAAACGGCAAGATGCTCGATTATATCGAAACGCCCGAGTTTATAGAAAACTACGCGCGCGAATATCTCGATATGATCTATCGCGACGAAATAATCATAGAGGTCGAATAACACTGTGCCCGCGGCTATCGCGGGTATTTGTTTAAAGAGGCAAAATGAAAGCGGCAATAGACATAGGCTCCAATTCCATACGGCTCGCCCGCTCCGACGGGCTCGCACTGTCGCGCATAACCAAGCTCGCCGACGGGCTCGAGAAAAGCGGCAAGCTCTCGCCTACTGGCGTAGCCGACACCATAAAAGCGCTCCTCGAGTTCCGCGAACTGACGGCGGGTTGCGAGCGCGTTACTGCGTTCGCTACCGAAGCGGTGAGAAAAGCGTCCGACGGCGGCGAATTCGTTGCGTTGGCGGAAAAACAATGCGGATTGAAAATACGCGTACTCTCGGGCGACGAGGAAGCGCGGCTCGCGCTTATGGGCGCGGTAAAGCCCGAAGGCGCGGTCACGGTGTGCGATCTCGGCGGCGGGAGCATGGAGCTGATATCGTCGAAGGACGGCGTCACGCCAGAGTATGCCGAAAGCCTGCCTTTGGGCGTAGTCGTGCTCAAAAACCGCTATCGCGGCGATTACCGCGCGCTTATAAACGACGCGCCCGCGCTCGTCTCTAAGTACAAACAAAAACCGACGTACCCGCTCGTCGCTATCGGCGGGAGCGCGTGTACTATCGCGGCCGCTATACTCAACCTCAACGTTTACGACAAAACCAAGATAAACGGCATGCTAATAAGCGCAAAGGACTTGGACGGCGTACTGCCCATGCTCATGAGCAAGCACTTAAAAACGCTGCGCCCGCTTTGCGCCAAGCGCGCAGACACCGTGGCATACGGCGCGATAATACTCGGCGCGCTTATCAACGTGCTCGGGCTCGACGGCTTTACCGTTTCCGATTCGGGCAACCTCGACGCAGTGCTAAACCAAGCATAGCTTGCGATCACAGATCGATTTTGTTGTGTGCCAACCAAATGTTGGACGCCTGTCGTGTGTTTGCGTTTGCTATTTATTTTGCGCTACACCCGACCAAGCATAGCTTGGATTTCTGTCGTGTGTGTACTTATGTAATTATTATGCGTACTGCCCGAATAAAGGCGGCGCATATTTTTTATTGTCATCCTGAGGCGAAGCCGAAGGATCTAGGCGAACCGCCGCATATCAAAAATGCTAAACCAATCGTCACGCTCCCGTAGGGGACGCAGCCCTCTGCGTCCCGCAAGCCAACGTCTTGACGTCTTTCGTGTGTTTGCGTAAATGATTTATTTTTCGTTCCTCCCGAATAATTGGCTTGTATAAAGTTTTTCAATACTACGACAATTATCGGGTTTGTCCGACATATACATAGGGCATGGCTATCATCTGGCTCATAATGCTCGTAGCGTCGCTTGGACTGACGCTGTTCACCGACCCCGCGGCGTCGGTCAATGCAATGATAACGGGCGCGCACAGCGCCGTGGAACTGTCGCTCAACCTGATGGCGCTATACGCGTTCTGGTTGGGCTTTTTCGCGCTCATCGAGCGCTTGGGGCTGTCGCGCGGACTTGAACGCCTGCTCCGCCCCGTCATTAAACGCCTGTTCCCGTCGAGCGATACGGAAACGCGCAAGTACATAACGATGAACGTTTCCGCCAACCTGTTGGGGCTTGGCAACGCCGCCACGCCCATGGCGATAAACGCCATCAAGCGCATGGATACGGGCGGCACGCGCGCAACGACGGACATGATCATGCTGACCGTTATATCCGCAACGAGCCTACAGCTCCTGCCCACTACCGTCATAGGCATGCGCGCAACGGCGGGCTCGGCTAATCCGTCCGACTTTTTGTTCCCGTCGCTCATCGCCACCGTGCTGTCTACTCTCATCGGGATAATCGGTGTCAAGATCTGCTCCAAGATATTCGACCGCAAAAAGCCCGCCGAGCCGACGACCGCGCCCGCGCTGTTCGAAGATACCGAGAGCCGCGAGCCCCGCCGTAAACGCGCGCTACGCAAAAGCTCGCACGGTAAAGCACAGCGGCACAGCAAGCGCGGAATTACCGTAGCGGCTGAGCCCGCCGCAACGGAGGCGAAGCGGTGAGCGCGTACATAATCCCCATACTTTTTTTATTGGTACTTTTAGCGTCGTTTATAAAAAAGCGCGATCCTTACGGCGGGTTCATAGGCGGCGCGCGCCAAGCCGTCGATCTTACCATAAGCGTGTTCCCGTACCTGCTCGCGGTCATGGTCGCGGTCGAGGCGTTCCGTGTGTCGGGCGCGTCCGCTATGCTCGCCGATGCGCTCGCGCCTGTACTCAATAAGGCGGGGCTGCCCAAGGAACTCGCGGAGCTGTTGTTCCTTCGTCCGGTGTCGGGCGCGGGCTCGCTCGCCGTGCTCGACGGGATATACACGCAGTACGGCGCGGACAGTTATATAGGCAGGTGCGCGTCGGTCATTTACGGGTCGAGCGAAACGGTGTTCTATATCGCGACGATATATTTCTCGCAGTCCAAAGTGAAACGCCTGCGCTACGCCATACCCGTCGCGCTCGTCGCGACGTACACGGGCTGTATCGTCGGGTGCTTTCTTTTGCGATTTTTCTAGCGCTAAATTTTAGAACCCCGAACGGTTTGCGTTTAAAACCTCTGCCGCTTACGCAAACTAGCGTCGAGGTGAAATTATGAACAAAGAACAACAGACCATACTCGCTCGCGAAGTCGAGTTTTTGAAACAGCTACACCAAGCGGCGCAAATGGGTCGCGACACGCTCGAACACGTCAATAATAATATCGGCGCGGGCGAGCTCAGAGAAGCGGTCGAAAAGGATATTTTCGATTATTCCAATGTGTGCGCACAGGTGACGCGCAAGCTCGAAGCGCGCGATGCCGAGCCCAAGCCCGTAGGCAAGATCCCGCAGATGATGGCGGAGTTCATGATCGATATCAAGATCGGCGAGGACACCGCAGACAGCGAGATAGCCAAGATGATAATCGACGGCACGACCAAGGGCGTGACCGAGTGCACGAGCAAGCTCTCCGATTTTTCGGATATCGACGACGATCTTAAAAATATCGGCTACAAACTGCTCTGGGTCCAGCAAAAGAACATCGACGAAATGCGCCGCTTCCTCCACAACTAACCAAGCACAGCTTGGATTTCTGTCGTGTGCAAGCCAAAGGCTTGGCGTCTGTCGTGTATTTGCGTGGGTAATATGTTTTGCGTAACACCCGAAAAAGTGCGTATACGCCATCAACTTGTCATTCTGAGCCGCAGGCGAAGAATCTAGGCGAACCGCCGCATAGCGTAAACGTTAAACCAATCGTCACTCTCCCGTATGGCGCGTCGCCAAGCACAGCTTGGATGCCTATCGTGTGTGTACGTATGCAAACGATTTACGTTACGCCCGAAAAATGGCGTTACAATAATTATGCGGGCTTACGCCCTAGATCCTTCGGCGATGCCTCAGGATGACAGGTATCGATAATGGGATATTCTGTTTGATTCTTATTCGATATAACACAAAATCACCACCTAAGCAAACACACGACGCACGCCAAGCCTCTGGCTTGTCATTCTGAGCCGCAGGCGAAGAATCTAGGCGAACCGCCGCATAGCGTAAACGCTAAACCACCGAAAACGCCGCCCTAAATTATCCTGCGTATACTATTCGACAAATTGCGACATAATAACGCTAAGGAGGGATAACATGAACAAGTTGACGTCGGGCAAGATCGCCCCCAAGACCGGAGAGTACAAAATAATCGGCTCTAACGGCAGGACTGTCGGCACTGTACGCGTTAAAAAGGGCAACAGAATGCCTCCCACGCAACACGGCGGCAGCCATTTCGAAATCGACTGACATTGTCGACCGCTCTATACTACACAAAAAAACGACCGAACAATTCGGCCGTTTTTTATTATAATATGTTATTTAAATCATTAACTTTTTACCACTCCTCTCTTCCACACAATAAATCTAACGATATCTCGAAAATATCCGCAAGCTTTACTAAATATGACAAAGTAGGCTCGGTCTTACCCAATTCCCATTCACTGACGCATTGTTGCGTGACGCTTAAAAGCTGCGCGAGTTTTGCTTGCGACAATTTTTTCAACGTTCGCAACTGTTTCAGATTTTCCGAAAAACAGTTTTTCATGTCAGTAGTATACAAATATTCTTGTTAAATTATTTGACATACAATTATAATTGTGATACCATTACAAAAGAGGTTCTTTATGTACAAAGTTATCACGTATTTTATTTCTGCAAATATCGGTTTGACAATTTTTTTAATTGCTACTCTATTAGTCGCTCCTATACTCATAATTGCTATAATTATCGATTTACGAAAAATCAAAAAACAAAAAAGCAATACCGACAAAACAAACGACCTGACTATTCCTACGGAATCAAAGACGATAACTAAACCACACGATTCACAATTTGCCGAATCATATAAAACTTCCGTCGTTCAAAACAATACACAAAAAAACTCTACGGTAAACGAACGACCCGACTCGGAAATTATCAAGCGATATCAATCTTCCGCTATTCAAAACAGCGCAAGTCAAACTCCGCCCGTGATCAACGACATGAGTGCGGACGAAAGAAAACCGCATAAGGAAAAGAAAAACCGTTCCGTCTTGTTTGTTATACTTTCCTATATATCGTTTGCTCTCATTTGGATATCGATTGCCATATATTCCGCGGGCGCGGGCGTCGATTATTTTTCATTTTTCGTTCCGGGCGGCGAATCAAGCGGCAACCACGGTTCTTGGGAAGCATTTTCATTTATAGCCTTTATATCGATAATCGCTTTTTTCATTTTCGGATTTATTGCATTTACGAATAACTTTCCGGAAAAGAAAATAATAAAATATCTTACGGCATTCCAATTCGGTATAGTTCTCGCCGTAGTATTTATCAGCAGTATGATAGAGCGATTGATAGAATTTTTGGCTAATAATTTCTTAAAACGAGATTACAAACGCAAGCTCGATTGCGGAGCATTTCTCTCCGGAAACAAACGACTTAAAGAAATTTCCAAAAACCGCGATTACGAACTCCAAAACTATTATGACGCCCTCATGAAATATGCTAGAACTTGCGATCATGATATTAAGGAACAGAGATTCATAGAATCCCTATTCTCACCCATAGGATATCACGGTGGCGAAGCGTATTACACGCGTTATCGCGACGATAAAAGCGGAACTCTATGGTTGACATTTGACGGTAAAAAATACTTGCAAGAAAGCAATTACGAAAATTATAAGAAGAAAATATATGAATACGCCAGGTCACTAGGACTTATTAAATAAAAATCTATTATCACTAAACGCTCCAAAACGACCGAGTCTCGGTCGTTTTTTTGTGTGAAACAATAAATGTTTATCGAACCTCAACGCGCCTATTCAAGCGTCGCCAAAACATCTCTCATCTTTTGTGCGTTTTCTTCATCGCCGTTTTCATGATAATGTTCTTCCAATTCATTTAATACGAGTTTATATCTACCATTGACATCCATGCCTTTATCATATAATCCTTGTGCCATATCAAAAGCTTTCAATAGCATAGATGGGCTACTACCCTCATCGTCTATTATAAAATACATATTTACGCAAGCGCCGATAAATGCATCCCACGCCCCTACCCCATGTTGTTCAACAAGATGCTGAGTCAAATCGTACCCTTTCTTACAATATAACTCAGCAGTATACATTTCATCTTCTATAATCGCAATATTTCCTATCGCGTTACAACTAACCGCTAGAATTCCTCTCATACTTAATACGCCCATTTCGCCGACTAAATATTTGGATATTTCATAACCTTGTTTGAAATAATACTTTGCAGTCTCATAATCATCTTTTATTAACGCTATCTCTCCAAGCAAACAACAACAATATGCTAAACCGCCCTTCGAATCTACCGTTCCTATTTCTTCGTCGATTCGTTCTCGCATATTATAACCCTGTTTATAATATAATTCCGCACTAACTAGATCACCTTTTACTTGCGCTATATGCCCTAGTTGTTCACAACTTGCAGCCATATTCCTACGAAATGTTATCGTTCCTGTTTCATTTACAAGCTGCTCTCTTATATCATAACATTGTTTATAAAATCTTAACGCAGCCATAAAATCACTTCTAATGAAGGCTAAAACTCCTAACCGTTCACAACTCACAGCAAAGTTATTGCGCAAATCTATTGTTCCTATTTCTTTAACTATCTGTTCCGCTAATTCGTAACTTTGCTTATAATATTTCTCCGCATTTTTCAAATCGCCTTGTGCTTGCACTATATCACCAAGGCTATTACAGCTTACCAATAGCGCTCTTGTAACCGACGAATAGCTCACGCTCAATTGTAACAATCGCTTATAAATATGCTCCGCATAATCGAATCTCATTTCAAGATCATCGACTGTATCATTACCCGACATTTGCGATTTTTCATAAACTATATAATTAATCACTTTCTCAAACGGCGCGGGGTCTTTTACAAAATCTTTAATCGCTAATTCGCTCATAAGCGGATGCAACGAATACATAGGAGGAGTGCTTTCAGACTTTATTATGTATCCCAAAGAGCAAAGTCGTATGAGGTCTTTGGGCGCGTATTCTATGTTCTTTTTTATTTCTTCCACGCCGAGACCGCGACGGCACGCAAAGCTGAGCGCACCCAAAAGAATTTGCTGTTCCTGACTCACGCCGGACAAATCGAATAGTTTTCTTAGGTGCGCGTAAATCGTGTCGTACTCGTCGTAGCCGTCGTGACGGTCGCCTACCGCCGTCACCGCGTCGGCGCTCAAAAACCCGTCTACTATCTCTTACAAGCTCACGCCGTTCTCGTCGATACCTACCGCTTTTGCCGCGAGCTCCATCGTCATGGTGTGACCGTTTGTGCGCTCTATAAGCTTGTCAATCAGCCCGTTGTTCTTTTCCGTGCGTTCGCAATGCGAGTCACGATAAAACAGCTCTTTAAGTTCGTCATCGGAGAGCCTCCCAACGTCCACAAGTCCGACGTCGTTACGATCCACTTTTCGCCACGACGATATTATTACCCTGCATTTATCCAAAGCCGCAAGGTCGGTAAGCGTTTCACGATTTGCCACTGCTCCGAAGTCTGCATTAAAGTTGTCTATTATAACGAGCGTCTTGACCTCTAAATTTTGAAGCTGTTTTATGCGGAGCGCGTACTTTTGATCAAAGGTCATACTCCCGTACTCTGGGTCGTCGTACTCCACTCCGAGACCGACTATAGCGTTTTTGAGCGTGCCCTCTTCGCCCGCGCAGTAGTAAATAGCGACAGGCTCGTCCGCGTGCGCCTTGGCATACATTTTGGCGAGCGTGGTCTTGCCTATACCGCCGAAGCCCGTAATGCACACAACCTTTTTACCCGCCGCAAAGTTATCGTCTATCTCTTCTATCTTATCACTTCTTCCTATGTATTCAGATGTATCAGGTATCTTTGCCCGCACGAGCTTGACCGCTATTTTTCCCGCATATTCCAATAGCGGGTTTCCGCCGAACCTGCGCCGCGCGTGAAGTGCCACGTCGTTTATGGCGTCTTCTATCGCGTCGGGTATTTCGCCCCACATGTACACGCGCTTCATGTTTTGTATGATCAGTTCGAAGCCGTCGTCCAAAACCAAGCCGCTCTCGAAGAATAATACAATATCCTTTAACTTTTGCCGCGCGTACGATATCTCGTCATACACGACTTTAACGTTCGCTTCCGTGCCGTCGTCCGCCGTTTTCGTTTCCGCCGTGTTATGCGTGACTATGGCAAGCACTCCGTCCGCGCGTTTTACCGCTTTCGCCGACCACTCCATAAAATCGCCGTGACAGCCGTCGGTCTTGCTCTCCATATAAATAGGCTTTACGGTAAAGCTCTCCTCGCCGTCGCACTCAAAAACTCGCCCGTCGAGTGCGCGGACTATCTTCATCGCGAGTTCTTCGTCTTTTCCAACATGGCTTATAAGCAGTTTATACTCTCTCATAACGTTCTTCCTCTATTTGTTTATCATAAAATACCACGCGACGCGCAAAATGTCAATACTTACCGATAAGATCGGAATATTATTCTCATGTCAGTCTCTTCTATAAATCTTACCTACAAACAAAAAGAGCCTTCATTAAGAAAGCTCTTTTTTGTCTTAATCTACATTGGTTTTATTCTTCGCCGCCGTCCGAGGGCGCGCCCTCGGCGCCTTCGTCCTCGATTATCTCTTGGTGCGGCGCGGTGGCGACGCAGACGACCTGACCTTGGTTCTTGACGCGCATCATTCTCACGCCCTGCGTGTCGCGGCTTATCTTGGATATTTCCTTGACGACCATTCTTATTATCGTGCCGTTGTCGGAAATGACCATGACGTCTTCCTCGGGATCGACGAGCTTCATATTGACGAGCCGTCCGGTCTTTTGGTTGAACGTACCCGCCTTTATGCCCTTACCTGCGCGAGACTGCAAGCGGAACTCGTCGATATCCACGCGTTTGCCGTAGCCGTTTTCGCTGACCGTGAGCACGTCGCAGTCGGGACGGACTATCGACATATCGACCACGTTGTCGTCCTCGTCGAGGCGCATGGCGCGAACGCCCTGCGTGTCTCTGCCCATGAGCCTGACGTTCTCTTCCGAGAAGCGAATGCATTTACCGCTCTGCGACGCGATGAGTATTTCGTCGATACCGCAAGACTGCTGAACGGAAATGAGCTCGTCGCCCTCGTTCAGCTTAATAGCGACCTTGCCCACTTTTCTTATCTGTCTGAACTCGCTGAGCGCCGTCTTTTTGATCATACCGCGCTTGGTCGACATAACGAGATTGCCCTTGTACTCGTCGTCCTTGATGGGAATGACCGCGCTCACTTTTTCGCCCTCGCTCAGCTGCAAAAGATTGATTATCGCGCGCCCCCTTGCGGTACGCTCCGCTTCGGGCACTTCGTACGCCTTTGCGCCGTACACTCTTCCGTAATTGGTAAAGTACAAAAGCGTGTCGTGCGTGCAGGTGACAAACATCTTCTCGACAAAGTCCTCTTCCTTGGGACGGTGCGCGGTAATGCCCTTGCCACCGCGGTGCTGAGCTTTGTACTCGGTCGTAGGAAGACGCTTGATATAACCGTAGTGCGTCATGGAAATGACGACGTCCTCGCGGTCGATAAGATCTCCTATATCTATCTCGTCGAAGTCTATGACAAGCTCCGACCTTCTCGGATTGCCGTATTCTTCCTTGACGGTATTGAGCTCGTCGCGGATAATATCGGTAATGCGCTTAGGATTGGCGAGTATGCTCTTGTAGTCAGCTATTTTTTCGGTAAGCGATTGGAGCTCGGCTTGTAGCGCGTCTATCTCGAGACTCGTGAGCCTTCTGAGCTTCATTTCGAGAATGGCGTTGGCTTGCTTGTCCGAAAGATAGAACTCCGCCATGAGCCGTTCCGCGGCTTCCACGTTATCGCGGCTCTGCTTGATTATCTTGATAACTTTGTCTATATTGGCTTGAGCTTTGACAAGGCCTTCGACTATGTGCGCGCGTTCTTGCGCCGCCGCAAGGTCGTGCTTGGTGCGCCTTACGATAACGTCCTCTTGATGCAACAAATAGTATTGGAGCATCTCTTTAAGGTTGAGTATCTTCGGCTCGCCGTCGGCAAGCGCGAGGAACGTTATGCCCTGCGAAGTCTGAAGATTGGTATGCTTGTACAGCATGTTGAGTACGACTTGGGCTTGCGCATCGCGCTTGACTTCGATGACGATACGCATACCGTCGCGGTCGGACTCTTCTTTAATATCAGCTATGCCCTCGATACGCTTGTCCTTGACAAGGTCGGCGATCTGGACAATAAGCTTTTCCTTATTGACTTGGTACGGAAGCTCGGTGACCACAATGCGCTGACGCATGAGGTCGGAGCCCTCGCGAACGGGATACTCTTCTATCTCGGCTTTGGCGCGGATAACGACGCCGCCGCGACCCGTCTTGTACGCGCGCTTGATGTTTGCTCTGCCCATTATCAAGCCGCCCGTGGGATAATCGGGCGCGGGCAAAAAGCGCATGAGCTCGTCAATGGTGATTTCGGGATTTTCTATAAGCGCATCGATAGCGTCTATCACCTCGCCGAGGTTGTGCGGCGGGATATTGGTAGCCATACCGACGGCGATACCGTCCGAACCGTTGACCAAAAGGTTGGGGAAGCGCGAAGGAAGCACCGTCGGCTCTTGCAACGAATCGTCGAAGTTGTTCGTCCAATCGACCGTCTCTTTATCGATATCGCGAAGCAGTTCGTCCGCTATCTTGGCAAGCCTGGCTTCGGTATAACGCATAGCCGCGGGAGGATCGCCGTCGACCGAACCGAAGTTACCGTGACCGTCCACCAACGGATAGCGCATGGAAAAGTCCTGCGCGAACCGAACGAGCGCGTCGTACACCGACGAATCGCCGTGCGGGTGGTATTTACCCAAAACGTCGCCGACTACGCGCGCGCACTTGCGGTACGGTTTGTCGGAGCGCAGTCCGAGCTCGCCCATCGCATAAACTATCCTGCGGTGAACGGGCTTCAAGCCGTCGCGAACGTCGGGTATGGCGCGCGAAACGTTGACCGCCATGGCGTACGCGATAAAGCACTGCTTCATCTCGTCCACGACCTGCGTCGATATTATCTTGGTATTGTCTACGTAATCTTTGCCCTGACTGTCTTTGCCGCCGCCGGGCGTGCGTGTAATTCTTCTTGCCATTTTTTTACCGCCGTATTTTTACTTGTTGGTGATATTAGTTGTCACTATTTTTTATTGTCGCTGTAACGAGCCGCGAAAGTCCGTCGTTCGCTCGATGTATATCGCCCGAGACTATATATCAAGCTCCGAGACGAGCTTAGCGTTCTGCTCAATAAACTGCCGTCTGAGCTCGGGCATATCGCCCATCAAAACGCTGAATATCTCGTCGGCTTCGAACGCGTCGTCCATAGTTATGCGTTTGAGCGTACGGTGTTCGGGGCTCATGGTCGTGTACCAGAGCTGTTCGGCGTTCATCTCGCCGAGACCTTTATAGCGTTGGATATCGCAGCCCTTTCTGCCCATGCTGTCGAGCGCGTCCTCGCGTTCTTTCTCGTCGTAGCAGTATACTTCTTTCTTGCCCTTGGCTACTTTATACAGCGGCGGAAGCGCGGCATAAACGTGCCCGCGCTCGATGAGCGGCCGCATAAATCGGAAAAAGAAAGTCAAAAGCAGTATGCGTATATGACTGCCGTCTACGTCGGCATCGGTCATACAAATGATCTTATCGTAGCGCAGTTTGCTCTCGTCGAACTCGTCGCCTATGCCGCAACCGAACGCGGTTATCATAGCCTTGATCTCGGCATTTTCCAGAACGTGGTTGAGCCTCGCTTTTTCGACGTTGAGTATCTTGCCGCGGAGCGGAAGAATGGCTTGGAACCTGCGGTCTCTGCCCTGCTTCGCCGTGCCGCCCGCGCTGTCGCCCTCGACTATGAATATCTCGCACGTGGACGGGTCGCGGTTGGTGCAATCGGCAAGCTTGCCGGGAAGCGACGCCGTCTCGAACACGCCTTTGCGGCGCGTGAGATCGCGCGCGTTTCTCGCCGCGTCGCGCGCGCGCTGCGCGGTTATGGTCTTGACTACCAGCTCCTTCGCCTCTTTGGGGTTTTCTTCGAGGTAGGTGCCGAACGCGTCGGTGACAGCTTTTTCCACCTGCGCGCGCATGCTCGAATTGCCGAGCTTGGTCTTGGTCTGACCCTCGAACTGCGGATCGGTCAGCTTGACCGAAATAATGGCGGTAAGACCTTCTCTGACGTCCTCTCCCGAAAGCTTATCGTCCTCTTTTATGAGGTTCTGCTTATGCGCGTAATCGTTGATAACTTTCGTGAGCGCGTTTTTAAATCCGACAAGGTGCGTGCCGCCCTCTTCGGTATTTATATTGTTGGCATACGAATAAATGAGCTCGCTGTAACCGTCGTTATACTGAATGGCATACTCGATCTCGCTATCCTTAAACACCTTTTCGCCGTAAATGACCTCGGGGAACAGCGTCTCTTTACTGCGGTTGAGATACTCGACGTAGTCGCGAATACCGCCATCAAAGCGGAACACGTCGCGGTTTTCACGCCCCTTGCGGTTGTCGATAATCTCTATCTCCAAACCCTTGTTGAGGTACGCCACTTCGCGCAGTCTCGTGCGGATCGTGTCGTACTGAAAATCTACGGTCTCGAAAATCTCGCTGTCGGGGAAGAACGTGATCTTCGTACCGGTCGAATCCGCCCTGCCCACTTCGGCAAGCGGTTTCATCGGCACGCCGCGATTATAACGCTGACGGTACGTCTTGCCGTTGCGGTAAACCTCTATATCGAGCCATTCGGAAAGCGCGTTGACGCAAGAAACGCCGACGCCGTGCAGACCGCCCGAAACCTTGTACCCGCCGCCGCCGAACTTACCGCCGGCATGCAGTTTTGTCAAAACGACCTCGACGGTGGACACCTTTTCTTTGGGGTGGATCTCGACGGGTATACCGCGTCCGTTATCGATAACGGAGCACGCCCCGTCGCGGGTGATCTCCACGATTATCTTGTCGCAGTAGCCCGCAAGCGCTTCGTCGACCGAGTTGTCGACCACCTCGGTGATAAGGTGGTGAAGTCCGCGCTCGTCCGTCGAACCGATATACATACCGGGACGCTTGCGCACGGGCTCAAGTCCTTCCAATACCTGAATGGACTTATAATCGTAACTTCCGTTATCCGTCTTTCTTGCCATACTTGTACCTGCCGTATGTTTACTTTTATTGTTTGTTTTGTTGCGCGCTGTCGGCTTCGGAACGCTTGAAAATGCTCAACACCGCAGCTACCATACCTTACCGCTTAATTTTAACACAACGGCACAAAAAAATCAATCGATTTTACCATTTTTAATCCCGATTTAAGCAATAATTTTTTAATACGCGCCGTGTAACGGCTTTAAACGCCTTTATTTGTCACGCATATGCCGATTGGAACATTTGCGCGCTATAACGTTTCTGCCCGTATCGCGCATTTTTTCGGTTTTCTGACTCAGACGGCGATATCAACTGCAAAGCTCGCATGAATTTTTATGTAATGCATTGAAAATGCGGTAAAACTCATCGGGCGAACTGTCCTTTATCGCCTTTAACTCGGTAAAAGTGTACGCGCCATGCGATAGCGTTACCGCCGCTATAAGATCGTTATCGGGCAAGTAGTACGATTCCGTTTTTTTGATTTCGTCAACGAGCTCGCCGTACAGTTCGGGGGCTTCCGCTTTAAGGCGATCGCGATAGATGACGGCAAGATCGTATAAATGGCGCTTTATTCTACACATAACGGGATCGATCCCGTCTAACCTGCCGTACTTATTGTGCGAGACTATCTTACATTCTCCGCCGCACACAAAACGCGCGCGACAGTCGCAACAGACTTCATTGATTTGCGACCGCCACATTTTTTCCACACGGCTTAAACGTATGCCGGTATCGAGATCGCCCATTTCACATTCGGGCTTACCGAGACCTGCGGGACAGCAGTATATTTTTCTGTCCGAACAAAGCGCGAAACGACCTATCCCCGCATCGCAGCGCCCGTATACGGCAACACCGAGAACGACGCGCTTTAAAAACTTACCGAAATAATCATCGCCGCGCAAAAGCGAAAAGATATACGGCGTGTCGTTTTTAACGTGCGCGGAATATAAAAATTCTACAAGCTTATCATATTCTTTACATACGCGGTCGGAGTCTATCGACTTATCGATATAACGCATCGGCTTCATACTGACGGTCGGAAAAAGCCCGACTACCGACTCAAACGTTGTTAATAAATCACCGTCGCCGTACGTTACAGCCGCGCCCAAATATTCACGGTGCTCTATATTTTCCACATTGCGCATGACCGTATCGTAACTGCCGCGCCCGTCGCAAAAAACTCTGTTTTTATCGTGTATGGCTCTTGTCCCGTCGATACTGACTCCGAATATTACGCCGGCGTCTTGAAGCCGCTTTACCGTTTGCTTATCGAGCAATGTTCCGTTTGTAACAAACGTCGGCAAAAATTCGCGCACAAAACGGTCGCTCAATGTTTTGCAGTAATCGGCAATCGTAACTATATCGGCTAAGCGCAACAGCGGTTCGCCCGAGCCCGACATATCGACTATGTATCTGTCAGCGCGCGGATAGATAACGGTGACTATATCGATAAACCGCTTGATCTCGTCTATAGTAAGATCGTCGCCTTTGTGATCGGAAAAACAGTACTTACAGCGCAGATTGCAAGAAGAACTCAAATGCACGCACATCGTGACAGTACGCACATAAGCAGGCGAAAACGCGACGTTTTCTCGCATCTTGCTCACGCAAGTATTTTTATCATTTAATTTATCCGCTTTATTTATCTCGTGTACCTCGATTTTATTTTAGCTGCCGCACCTCGGCAACGCCCTAATTACGAACACCACGCACTTTGTAATCCCATGACATAAATATACTCGACAAATTAGGATTTGTTTCATCATACAATTTTTTATAATGTATCGTCATTTTTAAATCGTGTTCACCTTCCTCCAAGCACCGTATGCTGTAATAACTTTTTTCAAGTTCGGTCATCATCAATTTACTTTCGTCATATTCTAACACGACGAACATGTTTTCTGGTACGTCTCCATTATAGTGGTTTGTTATAACAGTAATATAAAGCATGTATTCTTTATCTACGTCCAATGAAAAACCAAATCCGGTTATCCGCTCCCTTTGTTCTAAGGAATCATATAAATACACGCCCATGCCCACGTGCTGGGGCGTACTGGGATTTTTACCGTCGTTATCCGTACAAGCGAAACAGAAACAGGAAATAAATACCGCCATTATTACACTAATAGTTCTTTTCATTTCAGCACCTCGGTAAAAGATACTCGATATTGATCCGTCTAATTACAGACACCGCATATTTTGTAATCCCATGACATAAATATACTCGACCTATTAGGATTTGCCTCGTAATATAATTTTTTATAATGTGTCGTTATTTTTAAATCGTGTTCGCCTTCCTCTAAGCATCGTATACTATAGTAACTCCTATCAAGCTCGGTCATCATCAATTTGCTTTCGTCATATTCCAACACGACGAGCATATATTCGGGCACGTCTACCCTGTATGTGGGGCTTGTTGCAACGGAAATATAGAGCATATATTCTTTATCTACGTCTAATGAAAAAACATGCCCGCTTATCCTTTCTCTTTTCTCCAATGAATCATATAAATATAGGTCCATACCCCGATACGCCGGGGTGCTTGAATTTTTACCGTCGTTATCCGTACAAGCGAAACAGCAACATGCAATAAACGCCGCCATTATTACACAAATCATTCTTTTCATTTAACACCTCGGCAACGCCCTAATTACGAACACCGCGCACTTTGTAATCCCATGACATAAATATACTCGACCTATTAGGATTTGCCTCGCCATATAATTTCTTATAATGTGTCGTTATTTTTAAATCGTGTTCACCTTCATCCAAGCATCGTATACTATAGTAACTCCTATCAAGCTCGGTCATCATAAGTTTGCTTTCGTCATATTCCAACACAACGAGCATGTTTTCTGGTACGTCTCCCCTGTATGTGTTTGTTCCAACGAGAATATAGAGCATATATTCTTTATCTACGTCCAAAGAACAACTGAATCCGGCTACCCTTTCTCGTTTATCTAATGAATCATATAAATATATTTCCATACCCCGACATGCCGGAGTGCTTGAATTTTTACCGTCGTTATCCGTGCAAGCGAAACAGCAACATGCTATGAATGCTGCCATTATTACACAAATGATTCTTTTCATTTAACACCTCGACAAAAGATAAAAAAATTCCAGACTGGGATTCGCGGATGTGTTAGGATCAAAAACCTGCAAGTCACCCCTCCATCCGTCGTCTATTAGATAAAAGTAATGATAAACTTTGTTGGTATAATCTTTGCTTACGTATACTTCTTTATAATATGAATAATATCCCATGACCGCCACGGCATGATTTCCGTACGTGCTGCTGTCATTGATACCCATTACGCAACTGCGATGTTTGTTTATACTGTTAAACACGTCCGACGGCTTTGTCGTCCTCTTCACCGTGATATCGTTATCATGCGTTACATTTGCCACATACTCCATAGTTTCGGGTATATATTTAAAATAATATCCGTCTACGGTATAGTTTCTCTTCAAAGCAAAATCGCGGATTTCGCTGTAAAGCTTCGGCATATACTGCAAATAGTTATCGCTATTAGTCTCCCATTTATAGTATGTGTGCTTGTCGTCAACGGGATCTTTTTCGCGCAAAAAAGTGCTGTTACTAAACACCATATAGTACGGATCTTGTTTTATGTTTGTTCTTAGATCGTGCGTCTTTGTACTGTCCAAACTCACGTATGCAGCTTTATCCCAACTCCTCATAACGTTATACATAGCGTGTAATACACAGTTACCTTCAGACACTGTCCAACCACTTGGTTTTTTATTGGAATCGGCATAACACTTAACATAATAACTAGTTTCATATTGCGTTACACAATTATAGCCGATGCTCATATTAAGGTTGCGCTTTTCGTAAAAATCAAGCGGATAACGTTTTATAACATACTGATCTATGTATGCCGGATTAATCTTCCCGTCGCCCGCCTCACTTTGACCGGGATATACGACAGTTCCCGTATTACCTGATACATAATCGCTATTATCATATTCGGGCATTACAAACTGCAAGAGCTCGCCGTCAGCCGCCTTAAACATAAACCCGTCTATATAGCTGTAATACAAATCAACGTCCGACTCTCTTAAATTGGCAAGATCGCCTCGCGTGTTTAATCCGTATATAGTCTTATCGGGCTTTATGACGGCATAACCGTTATCCCCGTCAAAGTCGAAATAAACGCCGTACTCTTCATCTTCCACGATATACGCGGGCGCGTAATATTCTATGCTACTAGCGGACCACTCGCTGTCCGATTCTTCCGTATCGTTATATCCGCTTACGATTTCGATAAGATCCGCCGCTACGCGCGCCGCCTCGCTGTCGCAATCGAGTTTTGTTTCGATGGGCAACGCACACTCGCTTTCCGCGCGTACGGAATATACACCGTCGCCCGTAGAGTTTACGCACGCTGCCGCAAACACTACGGAAAATGCCAACCCCGCCGTCATCGTCATAAGCGCATATCTTGCAGTTTTGGTTTTCATACGCTTCCCCCTTTGAAAAACAAATTGCAGGCAACAAAAATTATACTGTTATATATGCATTATATCATTAATGATTCATAATGTCAAGGGGGTAAAAAATCGATTTGTGACAGATGTTTATATCTGCCGAATTATATCCAACCCGACAGACTAAAACACCGCGACTTTTCTCGCGCCGAGTTTTTTCGCCAGGGCTTTTGCGGCGTAAAAATTCGGGCGTCCCGCTTTCACTTGCTTGCCGAACCTCAGAGTCTTGCTGTCGCTCTCAGCTATGCGCATAAATCTTTTATCGGTCACGCATACGTACGCCTCGCCCGTTTCGGCAAGAAGGCGTTTGAGCGCGGCGGCGTTTTTCCTCGTGTACCTTGCTCCGTCGAGATTGACCACCACCGCTTTTTCCGTGCGCCCGCCCGTTTGGGCGAGAAAGGACAGTATGCGCATTTGCGCGGGCGACAGCCGTTTGACGAGCTTATCGGGATTAAGCCCGAACGACTTTATCATTGCCGCGCTCGGCGCGGTACGCACCGTCGCGCACTTATAGCGGACGTATTCTTCAACCGTAAACCCGCCGAACGGCACGTCTCCGAACGCGAAATAGTTGCGCCCGTCCTCACTCGCGCAAAACAGCACTTCCACGTTATCGAGAATGACCGCGTTTGCCGCTTCTTTAAAATACTCGCGCTTCTGCCGCGCCGAACCCAAACAATAAGTAACCATGCAAAAGGTTATTGCCCGCGAGCGCGGATTTTATACCGTATGGAGCAACAAGCCGTCGCTCCCACGCAAAAAGACCGCGCACGGCGGCGCGGTCTTTGGTTTTATATCACGGCTTATTTACTAGTCTTTATATTTATCGTCGTCAGACCACGAGTACATTTTGCGCAGTTCCGCGCCCACTTTTTCGAGCGGGTGCTCGGCCTCGAGTGCGCGGCGGGCGTTGAAGTACGCCCTGCCGTTATTGTTTTCGGCTATCCAACGCGACGCGAAATCGCCCGTTTGTATCTCTTTGAGCACGCCTTTCATCTTGGCTTTGACCGTATCGTCTATGAGCCTTTCGCCTACGGTATAGTCGCCGTACTCGGCGGTGTCCGAAACGGAATACCGCATAAACCCGAACCCGCCTTTATAGATAAGATCGACTATAAGCTTGAGCTCGTGAATACATTCGAAGTAAGCGTTTTGCGGATCGTACCCCGCTTCGACGAGCGTCTCGAACCCCGCTTTCATGAGCGCCGTAACGCCGCCGCACAAAACGCACTGCTCACCGAAAAGATCGGTCTCCGTCTCGCACTTGAACGTTGTTTCCAATACGCCCGCGCGGCTCCCGCCTATACCCGCGGCGTAAGCGAGCGCGATATCTTGGCAGTGCCCCGAAACGTCTTGATATACGGCAAAAAGACAGGGCGTGCCCTTGCCCTCGACATACTCGCTGCGAACGGTATGCCCGGGCGCTTTGGGCGCGACCATAAACACGTCGATATTGTCGGGCGGCACTATCTGTTTAAAGTGGATATTGAACCCGTGCGCAAACGCCAATGCTTTGCCCGCCTTGAGGTTGGGCAAGATATCCTCGCGATATATCTTGGCTTGTTTTTCGTCGGGCGTGAGTATCATGATAACGTCCGCCGCTTTCGCCGCTTCGCCCGCCGTCATTACGTCGAGGCCTGCCTTTTCCGCGCGCGCCCACGACTTGGAGCCTTTATAAAGCCCTACTACGACCTTGACGCCGCTTTCCTTGAAGTTGAGTGCATGCGCGTGGCCCTGACTGCCGTAGCCTATGATAGCGACCGTTTTCTTTTTGAGATAGTCGAGATTGCAATCGCCGCTGTAAAATATTTTTGCCATGTTATTTCTCCCGAAATTTATTGATTCTAAGTATATCACCACGCCCCGTAAAAGTCAACTTATTTACCGCTTTGATAGTCCATTATCCAATACGTATAGCCCGGCGCGGCGACGAGCCCGAGTTTTTCTTGAAGGGCAAGCGACGCCGAGTTTGTAATATCAACGTCGCATGTAGGCACCAGCCCGAACGACATGATATACCCTATCAAAAACTTCTCGAGAGTAACTGCGTGACCGCGTCGACGGAACGGCTCGAACACGGTGAGCATGCCCATGCCGCCCTCTTCGTGCTCGCCTATGAACCCCGCGAGCTTACTGTCCTCGAACAGCCCGAAAACGCTTCCGCGCTTTAATATAGCGCGCATTTTATCCTCGCCGTACCCGCCGTAACCGTTGTGATACGATTGCGACAGCAGTCCCGCCAACGACGGCGCGAGCCGCCTTATGCACGCGCTTCGGTCAAACGCGGGCGGGAGCGATTCGAGATAGGCAAACGTTTTATGAACGTTTGACTCCGCGCCCGTTTCTTCTGTAAACCCGCGCGGCGCGCCCATAACGCACACCTCGCCGCTAACGCCGTATTTTTTGGCATACTCCGTAAAATTTTCCGCGCTGTCAAACGCGCACGTATACGTTCCGCCGAGCTTGACTATCGCACCGCGCTCGTCGGACACGATGAGCTCCGCGCCTAAAAAATCGAGTTCGTCGCGAATAACGGCGCGAAGCACCGCATTGTCTTTTTTATCGATCAGTTCCATGCCTAGATATTACACCGCAACGCGCCGCATTGTCAAGAAAATAAATAAACCGCAACGGTTGATACAGAATATCCCGCTAACAATATGAGCCGTCATTATTCGGGCGCAACCTTTAATTATCACCAAAGCCCACACACGACAAAATCCAAGCTGTGCTTGGCGGAGCGCCGAGGTCGTCGCTCCCTACGAATATATATTATTATGCCACGCCCTTATTCGGGTGCTTCGTAAAATAAATCACACATGTAAACACACAACATAAATCCAAGCTGTGCTTGGTCGGGTGTAACCTAAAACAAATCACCAAAGCAAACACACGACAGACGCCAAGCCTTTGGCTTGTCATCCTGAGGCGAAGCCGAAGGATTTAGGCGATCCGCCGCAGAACAACAAAGCCAAATCACTTGCAACCATCCCGTAGGGCGGGCAGACCCATGCCCGCCGCATGCCTTACGCTTTGCGATTTTTTTGTTGCTGCACCCGAATAAATGCGGTGACGTTTATGGGTTGTTGTTTGTTTTACGTGTCTTGTGTGTGGCGGTTCGCCTAGATTCCTCGCAAGCTCGGAATGACAACAGAACGGTAACGAACTTTCAAACGTTCATATAGCATGACGATAAATAAACTGTAACGATTAATACCGAAAAAAACGCACGTAATAAAACGTGCGTTTACAATCAATGCTTTACTTATTACTTACGGCTAGCCGCGGTCATCGCCTTAAGGAGCTTACTGAGCGCCTCGTTGAGCTTTTTCTGCTGTTCGGGCGTCTTATTCTCGGGCTTGGCGCGCTCTTTTTGAAGAAGCGTAGCCACTTCGCGCATGGTCTCTCTCGGCGCGCCTTCGCGGTCTATCTGCTCGATGCGCGCTATTATATCGTCCGCCGACGACGATCCCGAAGGCTGAGCCTGAGCTTTTGCGGCGCTTGCCTGCGAAGCGCGCGCCTGAGCTTCCGCCCTCGCTTTCGCTTCCGCGGCGGCGCGAGCCTGCGCCTGAGCTTGAGCTTCCGCGGCAGCACGGGCTTGAGCCTGAGCTTGGGCTTCCGCGGCTCTCGCTTGAGCTTCCTGCTCCGCGCGTGCGCGCATCAACGCTTCTTCGCGCGCCCTTTGGCGCAACTCTTCTTCGCTCTCGGTCTGCGCTTCCATAGCCACGGGCTCCGCGGCAAACACGGGCTCGGCTTCCGCAACGGGCTCGGCGCCGAAGTCGTCGTCGGAGTACGCGCCGTACTGTTCGACTACGGGTTCGGCTTGCTGTTCCTGCGCGGCGAACGCGACTGTCTGCTGTCCGTCGTTATTATCAAACGCGGGCGCGACTACGGGGTGCTCTTGACGAGCGGGCTGTTGCGCTGCGCCATGATTGTCGCCGCCGTCGATAGCGGTAACAAATTTAGCGTACGTCTTGACCGCGCCGACGTGCACGCCTCTCGATACGAGCGCACCTATAAGCGTGAGAAGTCCGCCGATCAAAAGCACGGTCACGGGCAAAAGCGATACCGCGTTTATATTAAATGCTTCCGCGGCTTCCGTCGGTTTAAGGGTCTGGAACGCGAGTGGCGTTACCACATACGCCAACGCGGCGCAAACGACCGTTGCGACAAAAGTCACTATCCAAAGCTTGGCTATCAAAGAACGCTTGTACGGCGTTTCGACGCACATATCCTCGGTGACGAACATGGACGGTTCAACGCCGCCGAGCCGAGCGCGCTTATACTGCTTTTTTATGCCGACGGGCATTTTCTGCATGACGGCGACAGCCGTTTGAGGATGCGCGATCGCGCTCTTCATGAGCGACTTGATCTTTTTGAATTCGCCCGCAAACAGCCCTATCAAAAGCGTTATCAAAAACGCCGCGCCGACAATGGCTATCAGAATGTACAGCCACAGCTCGGGCGACAGCTTGAGCGTTTTGATAAATAATTCGTTTAACGATTTAAGCATTATTACTCCTCCCGCCGATTACCACACGACGATAGTGTTACCCACTATATTTTATCTGTCCGACGCGCTTTATATTACCGCGCCGCAAACGCATAAACGCAAAAACACCGCTCATCCGTAAGTTTTTCAATATGTTACGGGATCGGCTCGTCTGAACGCATTACGGAAAATCGGACCGCTACACGTAATTGTAGTTCACATTATATCACACTATACGCAAAAAATCTATAATTTTTCAAAAGTTTTTCGGTTATTTTATATTTTTTTATATAAATTCCGACAAAATACCCCGCCCGACCGCCACGATCCGCCTCAACGCCCCGTCGCGGCGTTCCGTTTGAGCCGTCGTTACTCATAGTATGACTTCTATCGCTTTGCCCAATACAAACGAATACAAATAAGTCTTTGTCACGCTTAGCGGCGTTTTCGACCCCGCCGTCGCTTTCTCGACAGCTTTTTTATACAGCGCGAGCTGTGTCCTATAAGCGGAACAACCGAGCGTTTCGGGCGACGACGTTTTATAATCGACTATGATCGCTTCGCCGTCTCGCACTATCAAAAGATCGATAACGCCTTGGAGCAGAACGCTGTCGCCGCGCGCCGCCGACCCGTCGGACACGAGCGGAACGGAACCGCCCGATATCTCGCACAGCGGCAGATCGACTATGAACGGGCGCTCCCTGAACACGCAAGCACCCGCCGCAAGCTTACTCATGCACTCTGCCGCTTTTACTATTTTATCGAAGTCCACGAGCTCGAAATTCTCGCACTCGGCTTTTATCGCTTCCGCGTCGGGACGGGCGAAGTCGCACAGCTCCATAGCGCGGTGGTACGCAGTGCCGCGCAGTTTAGCGTCCGCGGAAGAAGAGGGCGACGCGCTCCCCGCCGCACGTTCGTCGGCAGTCACCGCGTATACGGGCACGCCCGTCGGCGTTTCGTCGGCGTTGTCGTACAATGCCGCTTTGTCGTCGTCCGTGACGGCGAATACCGCTTCCACTCCGCTCTCGCCGAGCGCCGTTACGCACGTTTTTACAGCGAGCGACGGATAAGCGTACTCGGTCTCGCACGCCGCTTTTACGGCGGCGGTAATGCGCGCGTCTATGGGTCGCGGCTCGCTCACGGGCTCTTGTATCCTCGAGCCAGCAGTCACTACGCGTGGCAATACGTTTTGCATATAGTCATACTCGCATGACGCCGACGCTATGGGTCTTTGCCTGACGCCGCTCTTGCCGCACACCGTCAGTCGTTGTTTTGCGCGCGTTAGCGCGACGTAAAACAGTCTAAGCTCTTCCTCGCGGATATGCGGCGGCAGGGCGGCGCTCGCCGCCAGCCATGGCGCGCTCGGCACGAGCTTACGCGCCTTTTCGTCGGGATACTTTACCGCAACGCCGTCGCCCGTCACTATGTACGGCGCGCTCGCTTCTCTCATCATGAATCCGTGACCTATATCCGCCACGATAACGTAGTCGTACTCGAGTCCCTTAGACGCGTGCACTGTAGAAACAGTGACCGCGTCGCCGCCGTCGGCTACGGCTAGCTCCGTGCTCTCGTTCACCGCCGACAGGTACGAGCAGAGATCGAGCTTTCGCGCCGCCGCGTCCTCTATCATCGCGTCTATAACCGCGGCGTTGCCGCCCATCTCGAACACGTGCCCGAAGTAGTCGATACCCGACGTGACCGCGCCGATAACGTCGGCGGCGTCGTGATCGGCGGCATACTCGGTAAAAGTCTCGCGCAGTTTTTTAAACGCGTCTATCCTGTCTTTGAGCGCGCCGTCGTAGCTATCGACTTTCTGACGAAAACAGTACGACTTGCGCTGTGCGCCGTACTCGGGCGCAACGCCGTTACGCTTTGCCGCCGCCTCGCCCTCTTCGGCAACGGCGAGAAGCTCGGCGTCCGAAAACCCGCCCATAGGCGAGCGCAACGCCGTATACAGCGCGATATCGTCGAAACGGTTATCTATGTATCTGAGGATATTGAGCAGCGCCGCGGCTTCGGGATAGTCGCCTATCGCGCTGTTCCTGCCCAAACGGCACGGCACGCCGCAAGCACGCATGTACGCTACGAGCTCGTCGCAGAACGCGGTGCGCCCCGAGCGCAGCAGCACCGCGACAGAGCCGAACGTGCGCGGCGCGGCGTCGCTTCCGCCGTCCACGTATTCGAGTATGCTGTCCACTATGAACCGCGCCTGAGGATCGGGCGCAGAAACGCTTGCCGCGGCGGACTCGACCACCGAGTACGTAGGCGCGACGCCGTCTATCGAATAGTCGTATTTCTCGCTATCGCCTTCGGTCGCCGCATTTGATCCCGCGGTTTCGGATGCGCCGCTATCGGGTTTATCGCGCTCGTCATCTTCAACGAGCACAAACTCGGCAAAGCCTTCGTCACGGGATTTTTTGCCGTACACGAGCTTATTGTCGTCGTAATCCGCGCCGCCGAAATCATCGCGCATAACGCCCGTAAACACTTTGTTTATAAACTCCACGACGGCGCGCGACGAGCGGTAATTGTCGTTGAGCGCGACTTTCGTATATTCGGGGTCGGTCATTGCGTCCTTGAAATACTTGGGGTCGCAACGGCGGAACGCGTATATGGACTGCTTGATATCCCCGACCAAAAACATCTCCGCGCCCGCGCCCGATTTGAGGCTGTACGCTATTTCGGCTTGGAGGGGATTGACGTCTTGGTACTCGTCGATAAACACGTACTTGAGCCGCGACGATATCTCGCTCACGCATTTTTCGTCGCGCAGGACTTTTAACGCGCCGTGCTCGAGATCGGAATAATCGATACGGCCGAGCGCCGATTTTACCGCGGCGTACTTTATGAGCGCCGTCTTTGCGAGCGCGCACAAAACCTCGGCATACGGCGCGCTGTCCACAGTTTTGGCGCGGGCGTACTCCGCCGCTTTTTCTCTATGCGCCTTGCACGCGGCTTTGAGCTCTTTCAGTCTGTCGTTGAGTAGGTCGGTCGCGCCGCCCGTGGCGGTCACGCGCGTTTTCGTTACGTCGTCTATAAGCCCGTCGAGGTACGGAACGAGATCGGACGCGGCTTGATATATTTTGGTAAAGCCCGCCGCCGTCACGTCCGCAAGCAAAAGCTCGGCTTCCGCCGCGAGCGCGTCGCGCTCGGTCTCGATCGCCGCGTCGAGCGCGCCAAAGTAATACGAGTCGGGGCGCGTTCCGTCCAAGAACGCGTCGGGCTCGGACAGCGACAGCGCAAACTCAACTACCGTTCGCACCGCTTGGATGAGTCCGTCGTCCGAACGCCTCGAAGACAGCGCTGCCTCGACCGCTTCGAACTCGAGTGTCGGGTGTTCTCTCGCCTCGCGTACTGCGGAAGCTATGCTCATGAGCTTGTACTTCGCGGCGTCGCTCTCGTCCAAAACGTTTGACGCGGGGTCTATCTCCGCCGCATAAAAGTACGTGCGAATGAGCCGCTGACAAAAGCTGTGGAGCGTGCCGATATTGCAAACGGGCAGAGCATACAGCGCTTCAGTCGCCATGCGCGCCGATCTTGCGTCGCCGCCGCGCTTGAGCTCAGTAAGCCTCAGCGCGAGCTTGGCGCGCATGTCCGCCGCCGCCGCGCGTGTGAACGTGACAATGAGCATTTCGTCGAGCTTACTGCCGTTTGCGAGCTTGTTCACTATGCGCTCTATCATGACCGCGGTCTTGCCGCTGCCCGCGCCCGCCGAGACTATCACGTGCCCCGGCGTTTCTATCGCTTTTTTCTGATTGGCGGAAAACACGATCTTCATTTGCCGTCCTCCTCGCCCTCGTACCCGTCGCGCGGTTTCTTGTCGCGGCACAGCGCGCCGTACTTGCACCAAGCGCACGCGCGTTCCGTCGGGGTCTTTTCTATATACCCCGATAATATCTCGTCGGCGGCGAGCCCCGCCGTCGCGACACAGCCCGATACGAACCCGTCGAAATCGGATTGTTCCATCAGTTTGTTGCCGCCGCCGCGAAAGCCGGTGGGCACGCCGTCCCTCACGGTCAGTCTCAGCGGCATTACCGCCGAGCGTTCGCCGTCGATAAGCCCAGCGTCGTAGTCGAGCGCTATGTTCACGTCCTTGACCATACAGCCCGAAACGCACGCATCATCGGCGGCGTACGCGGGTCTGAGCGAAACGTAAAACGCGCCCGTAACGTGCTCGCCGCCCGCGCGGAGCGCGGCGGTATACAGCGGGAGCTGTAAGTCGCGCCCGTCGAGACAGCGCTTTACTTCGAACTCGGTACTGCCCGTTTTATAGTCGATGATACGCGCGTCGTTGCCGCTATGATCCACGCGGTCGATAACGCCAACGAACGGGAGCTTGGCTTTGCCGAGCGCGATGTTCCCGCCGAACGGCGTTTCGAGGCGATCCGCGTTCGGTCTGTACCTGCCCGCTTCTATTATGTTTTTGTTTACCGCGGCAAAGTCGGCGGCGTCGGATATGATACGGCGGCGGTCGGGCTTGCCGCTCTCGCCCGTAAACATTCCCGCGTCGTCCAGCACCGCGTTGACTATGTCGGCTACCGCGTCGCGGCTCGCGTCAAGCGGCTCTTTCACCACCCATCGCCGCATGAATTCGTGCATGATTATGCCGAAATCTGCGGCGGACGCGCCCGCTCTGCGCTTTTCTTTCAGACCTATCGAGTCGGTCAAGAACCGTTTGTACGGGCAGTCGAAATAGTGTTTGAGCTCGCTGACCGAGAGCGATTTTCGCGTAAGCTCCACGTACGGCGAGAACGGCGGTGCCGTCCGCGAAGTCGTTTGGACTGCCGCGGCAACGGCTGCGCCGTGCTTGGTCATGCCGCGAGCGGCTATTTCTTTCGCCGCGCTTTCGGTGCATGCGTGCCGTGCTATGACCTCGGCGCTGTCCGTCGCTTTGAGCATGGCGAGCTCGGCGTTAAGGTCGTACTTTTCTATTCTGTCTGCGCATTCGTATATGAACGCCGCTTCGCGCGCGCCGCCGCCGTTTACGTACGCGCACAGCGCTTCGTCGGCATTGGATATTACGGCGAGCAGTTCTTCGCGGTCGCGCTTGTTCTTTTCGCGCACCGTCGGCTCGACTGCGCCGTCGAGCTCCGCGATCTCCGCGTCCGACAGCAGGCCCGTGTCCGTGACGGTCTTGGGCAACACGCCCTCATTAAAGTCGGGCACGTACAGTCTTTTGCATTTGGTCATGCGGAGCGAGCCGACTTCGCACACGCTGACCGTGTCGGTATACCCCGGCAGCGAGCTGACCGACACCGCGCGCGCCGCCGAAAAAAACATCGACGCGTCCGACTCGAACATGCCCGAGCCGTACCGTCGCAATAGTTCGGTAAGGCGATTTATCGGCTCGATAAGATCGGTAACCGATTCGTACAGGCGGTGCGGGTTTTGCGCAAAACCGAGTTCGGTCATTGCTTGCTCGACTGCGGCCACAAACGTTTTTTGCGCGCGGAACGCGTTGCATGCGGCGCGGACGCGTTCGAGCGCGCGCTTTGCGCCGTCGGTGTCGGGCGTATAGTCCGCGGACAGGAAGTCGGACCCGCGCGCGGTCAGTTCAGCGTCAAGGCGCTCTGCGTCCTCGCGGTCACAGCCCGAAAACGGGTTCTTGGCAAAAGCAGAAGCCGTCGCCGCGTCGCTGCCCGTTTTCAGGCGGTACAGCGCGTAGAGCGCGGCGAGCGGCGGAGTGTCGAACAGCGACGTAGCGCTTTCGGTGTAGTATTTTATCCCGTACTCACCGAGTATGCGCGGCAGGGCGCGACTGCCTTTGGCGTCGATCACGGCTACGTCGCCGTACCTTCCGCCCTTGCGCACGTATTCTTTTATGTCCGCGGCGATGCGCTTGTACTGCGCGACCGCGTCGGGTGCGGACATGACGGATAGCATAGAGCGCGGCGTCGGCGGGTCGGCGTCGTAGTACGTGAACGACCGCGACGCTTTTGCGAGCGCTTCGAACACGTCGCGGTTGAGTTTTGTCGCGTCCTTGTAGCCTATGGCGTATATGTGCGCGCCTTTCACGAGCGCGCTTTCGGCACAGGCGGACATCAGGTCTTTCAGGCGGCCGGGCGAGTCGCTCGCATCGGCTTTGAGTTCTTCGTAGCGTGCGCTTATTATCGCGAGGTCTGCGAGCTTTTCCGCGGTCATGCCCGCGGACGTTTTGGAGAGCGCGGCGGCGTCCGCGCAGGACGACGACATTTGAAGGAGCGTGTCGTATACTTCGCGCGCGAAGTCGGTGTACCGCGTCGCGTGCTTGTAGTACACCAGGTCTTTGGATACTTCCGCCACCGCTTTCGCCACAAGCATGACTCCGCCCTCGCGCGTTAATATCTTGCCCGCGCCGAGCACGCGGCGCGCGAGCCTTGACAGCGTGAGCACTTCGGTATTGAGACTGCCCGCGCCCTTGAACAGCGCTTTCTCCGTTTCGAGCGTGTACCTGTCGGGCGTGAGCACTATCGTGTATTCGTCGGGCGCGAACGCGCTCGGTCTTACCGCGTTTGCCAGCGCGTCGAGCGCCGCGGGAAAACTCTTGTATCTTTCGTGAGTTATGCTCATACCTCGATTATACCAAATCCGCGCCGCAAAATCAACCTACTTCTTTTGAAAAAGAAGTAGGCAAGAAAACTTTAAGCGAGATTATACGCCCTTTTGTTTTACTTTTACGTTCTCTATCTTCGATTTAAATTTCTCATCTATCTTTTAATGCGTAAACGCCCAACCAATCGCTACCCTTTCTTATGAAGCGCCGAGTCGTCGCTCCGCAAACAAAACATTAGGCTTGGAATTCAGTTGATTTTTGCGGCTGTGTGTGATAGAATGTTCGCATGAAAGCCATTAAAAAATCGATAGGAATAATCACTGCGGCGGCGCTCGCATTGTCGCTTACCGCGTGCAATCAGCCCACTACCGTCACTTTCGATACCGACCGCCCGTGGCACGACGGCGCGGCATCGTACGAAAAGCTCGACTATTCCGTCGCCGTATACGACACGTCAAACGGCGCGAGCGACGACAAGCGCATACTCATAGCGGACGGCGCGCTATCCTACGTTCTCCAAGAAAACACGCGCGCGGCGGGCGCGGCGATATTTTCCGAGCTCGGCATGGATTTTTCCGTAACGTACAACGCCCAAGCTGCGGAAGCCAATCGCGGCAAGACCGACACAATCACGAGCAAAGTCGAGTTCCACAACGACAGTCTTGCGAGCAGTAAAATGACTAAAACGGTAACGCTCGCAGACCGCGACGGCGCAAAAAACAATTCGTACACGGTGTCCGCCGACTACTTCGGCGAGCACAAAGCCACGCGCGATATGAACGGCAAGACCAAAACAATGAACATTCCGCAAAGCACGTTCTGCGATAACGAGATGATGATATACCTCGCGCGCGCCACCAAGATCGGCAAAGGCTCGAAAACCAATTTCTATCTCTGCAATATTTTCGACTCGTTCCTGAGCGGCGAACTCACCAACTACACCATGCTCGCAAGCGCGGACGACGAGTTTAAAAACGTCAAGCTCGGCAAATGGATAGAACCGCTCGTCGTGACCGAAGAAGAAAAAGACGATGGCAAAGACGAAGAAAAGAACGAGGAACAAGAAACAACGCAGGCGGACGAGCCCGTATCGGACTTTTACGAACTGCCCTGCTATCGCGTCAATATCAATATAAGCGCGGACAAGCACGGACCGCCGTACTGCGTATACTATTCGAGCAAAGACATCAAGTCCGACGGCAAAACGCACAAAAAAGTGCCCGTAAAAATAACCTATGCCGAATACACGGGCACGCACCAAGTACGCATCACCGAATACACGCTGACTTCGCTTGCGTTTGAAAAAGCCTAGGCAGACGGGACTCGGACCCGCGAGGTTTTGGCGGCATATAAACTGCATACTAACGGCGAAAGCCGTTCGAACGTAGCGCATGGGCTACGCCCTTCGCGTCTTTCTCCGCTATTATTTGCTTCTATGCCGCCAAAACCGCAAAGCGCCGTAGCGGAGCTGATTTTAGCTCGGTTCAAGGAAGGCGAGCGAAGTTGTACTTGAAGTACTACGAGCGAAGGCTGACGCCGAAACGGGCAAAATCAGCCCGCTACGGCTCACGGCGTTCGAGTCCCGCCTGCCTAAACCAACCCAAAAACGTCCTTTGGGGCGCTTTATGTTTTAACGCGCGGCACCCGCCGCCCGAGCGAATAATTCCGAGGAGAAACAGCATGAACGCTCTTATTCTTGTCAACGCCTACGCGCCCACGCCGTACACCCGCCAAGTAACAAGACTGCGCGACGAGCTCACGGCGCGCGGCGTAAACGTAACGGTATCGCGCAACGACGGCTTTATCTTTTCCGTCGGGAGCGGCGGCGCGGTCGGTTCGACCGACTGCGATTTTTGCGTATACCTCGACAAGGATAAGTACGTAGCGGAATTATTGGAAGCGCGCGGCGTCAAGCTCTTTAACAGCGCAAAATCCATCGAGATATGCGACGACAAAATGCTGACGCACATCGCGCTCGCGGGCAAAGTCAAAATGCCCGACACCCTCCCCGGGCTATTGTGCTACGACAAAACTGTGCCGGTATCGGACGCGACACTCGACAGGATAGAATCCGCGCTCGGCTACCCCGTCGTCGTGAAACGCTCGTACGGCTCGCAGGGGTACGGAGTGTTCAAAGCCGACACGCGCGACGAGCTGCGCGCGCTCGCGGAATCGGTCAAGCTCGAACCGCATCTGTTCCAAAAATTCATAGCGAGTTCCGCATCGCGCGACATGCGCGTGATAGTAATAAACGGCAAGACCGTAGGCGGCATCATACGCCGCTCGAACGCCGATTTCAGATCCAATGTGGGCTTGGGCGGCAAAGCCGAAAAAGCGCAGGTCCCCGAAAATATAAAACGCGCCGCGGAAACGGCGGCGCGCGAGATAGGTCTCGACTACTGCGGCATCGATTTTCTGTTGGACGACGAACCTCTGCTGTGCGAAGTAAACTCCAACGCGTTTTTTGACGCATTTGAAGCCGCGACAAGCATAAACGTAGCGGGACTGTACGCCGAGCATATGATAAACCGCATGAAGTAAAGTCGTGCGCACGCGTTATATTAGAACGACAGCAAAATGATAATGACCTTTCAAACAATCGTATGGCGGGCAGCCCCATGTCCGCCGTTGTATTTTGTAACGTATTTGGTCGGGTGTAACGTAAAACCAATCACCCATGCAAACACACGACAGAAACCCAAGCTGTGCTTGGTCGGGTGTAACGCAAAACCAATCACCCACGTAAACACACGACATACATCCAAGCTGCGCTTGGCACGACAGACATCCAAGCTGTGCTTGGTTAGTTGCCTATACTCTCGTAACGCCTGATACCCCTATGCCAAACGAACAGCCCGAGCGTTATCAAAACAACGGCGGCGATAGAGCTCCACAGCGCCGCCCACCAAACATTGCCGCCCGTTATCAACAGCTCGACGGGATAGTACAAAAACAACCCGAACGGCACGACGTAGAACATGATCGACATGAACGCCTTGCCCATATATCTGACGGGGTACTTGGCATAATTGCAAAAATTATATACGGTGTTGAGAATCACACCGCTGCTCTTGACCCAGAACGCGAGCGACGCGAACAACAGCTTGATCCCCGTAAACACAAACATCCCGAGCAGCGCGCACACGATTATGGCAATGGTATTGCTCGCCGTCCAGACAATGGCGCACTGCGGCGCGAATATACACATGATAACGACACCGACTACAAGCTCGCCAGCGCCCGCCCACTTAAACGTTTTCGCCAAAAACTGAAACAGCGGATTGATGGGCTTGGTCAGGTACGGATCGAGCTCGCCCAAACGCACCGCCCAGTACGCCAGTATCCACAGATCGTCAAAAAACATATGATCGATCGCCTTGGGTATGAGCGTGAACCCGAACAGCACCGCGAGCGCTTCAAACGTCCATATCCCCACCGACGGCACCGCCCCTACGATCAAATATATAGTCGCGAGCGACACCGCCTCGGTAACGGCAAAACTGATAATCTGCAATATCGCGTCCGTCTTGTACGACAGCGAGCTCTTAACGGACATCGCCACATACTTGGGATAAAGTCTCAACTCTTTCAACATATCAGCCTCCGAAAACCACAACGTGCCGCACCGACCGCTTGTACCACAGCGCGCCCAAAACATTGAGCACGACTATCCAGAACACCGACGAGCACAGCCCGATAAGCGTCTGCTCCCAACTGTTCATGCCCAAAAACAACCGCACGGGCAAACTCATGACCGACGGGAACGGCGTATACGCGAGAATGTTCTGCGCCCAGGACGGGAACAGCGACAGAGGCACGACCGCGCCCGACAGAAACGAAATAAACAGGTCGGTCATAGACAGCACGCCCCACATCGCCTGCGTCTTGAACGCGATCTGTCCAAACATGAACCCGAGCGCATTATTGAGCATCATGCCCAAAAACAGCGTCGGTATAAACAAAAGAACGTTGTACCACTGTATCCCGTCCAGCCCGAACCCGAACACGGCGACGAGCGTGCCGATCGTCATCATGGGTATACCGACTATGACCAGCTTGCCCGAAAAATTCCCCACTGCGGACGCCGCCTGCATGCCCTGATAGCTTATGGGCTTACTGAGCCGCATGCCGATCATGCCGTTCCTGACGTCGCGTGCTATCTCGTCGGCAGTGCCGCAATATATGACCTCGGCGCACACGGCGGAGAGAACCGTGTACAACAGCATCTGCGGATAACTGAACCCGCCTATCGCGTCGCTCCCGCCGAACGAGAACACCGCCCACCACAAAAGTCCCGACATGACCGCGGTCAAAAGTCCGCCGAGCAGCCACAAAAACACCGAACCGCGATACGCAAACGCCAACAAAAAATTCGCTTTCGTAAACGCCGAGTATATCTTAAGTTTTCTGAAAGCTTTCATCACTCGCCGTCCTCAACGGTCGCGCCGTCATTGCCCGCATTGTCTACGACGCGCGCGGTCTCGGCGTCGCCGCTCGCATTGTCGGTCACACCGTCCTCGTAAATTTTACGCACGACCTCTTCAATATCGGTCTCGACAATCTTGACGTCCTCCACGCGGAACGCGCCCAGAACGTCCTGCAAAAACTCGTTTACGTGCTGTTTTTCGGCGTCGACGGTAAACTTGACCTGCATGAGATCGTCCGAAGCCTCGGGAAAAGCAAAACCAAACCGCAAGAGCGCGTCGGGCGTCGCGGGAGCTTTGAGCATAACGGTAATATTGCGCTTATCGCCGAACATGTGTTTAACGCCGTCCGTCGTGCCGTCAAATAAAATTTTACCCTTGTCCAAAACGATCACTCTGTCGCAAAGCTGCTCGATGTCGCTCATGGCGTGCGTCGTGAGAAGCAGCGTCGTGTTGTACTTGGCGCGTATGGACTTGATCGCCGCGATAAGGTTGCGCTTGACCAAAACGTCGAGCCCTATCGTCGGCTCGTCCAAAAACAGCGTCTTGGGATTGTGCAGCATAGCCGCGGCAAGATCGGCTCTCATGCGCTGTCCGAGCGACAGCGTGCGCACGGGCGCGGAAAGAAACTCCTTCATATCGAGCAGCTCGACCAGATCGCCCAAGCGCTTTTTGTACTCGTCGCCATCGATGTCATATATGCCCTTTAACAAGTCGTAAGTCTCGGTGAGCGGCAGGTCGTTCCAAAGCTGTGTCTTTTGCCCGAACACAACGCCTATATTTTTGAGCACGGCGTTTCGCTCCTTGCTCTTGTACGGCCGCTTCCCGTCTATGAGTATCTCGCCCGACGACGGCGTGAGTATGCCGCTCATCATCTTGATGGTGGTGGACTTACCCGCGCCGTTCGCGCCGATATACCCGACTGCCTCGCCGTCGGCTATATCAAACGAAACGCCGTCCACAGCCTTGACGAGCGTATACTTTCGCGAAAACAGCGTCTTGACCATTCCCCAAACGCCCTTGCCGCGAACGGGCTTTTTAAAGTGTTTTTCTACGTTGATGAGTTGTATCATAGTCAACCTCGAAAAGTAGTATTTATATGTAAAAAGTCAATATAACCGCAAAACCGTAGGCGGCATAACGCTGCATATAAGCTCGTACCGACTTCGCGCCCGTATATCGCTTCCGCACACAGCATACAGTCCGCGGGCGACGAGACCTTATTATATTCCATAATATTGTACCCCCCCCCGCCGTTTTTTGTCAAGCGAATCAACGTGGTTTTTTGCATAATATAAACAAATCTTTAAGTACCGATTATACGCCGAAACAAAATCAAAGTCAACGAAAAATGCGCGCTTTTTCCGCACTTTGAGCGGCTTGCGAAAAAATTTTTCAAGCACGCAAAAACGGACTTTCGTCCGTTTCCGCTATCAGCCTATAATGAGTAACGAGACGATAAAAAACCTTTACGTCGTTTGTACTTTATAATCGCCGTCCGAGCACTTGACAGTCGTTACGTAGCTTCGCGAGAACACGCCGTACGAACCGTTATTGATGATCGCTTCTTGGACTGCCCCGAACTGCGCTTTCGTGCCCGCGAAGTTTACCGTTTTGAGTTTATAACAGTACGAAAACGCGCAATTCCCGTAATTGTCTCTTACGAGCGTGTTTGCCTCTATATTTGTCAGGTTGACTTCCGACAGCGATATACAGCCCCAAAACGCATTCGAATCGATTTTAGTCACAGTGGACGGTATAGTCACTTTTGCAAGCGCCGAGCAGTTTTTGAACGCGCCGTAACCTATTTCTTCCAGTCCTTCGGAAAGCGTGACCGAAACGAGCGACGCGCAGTCGCCGAAACTGCCGAATATGCTTTTAACGCTCGCGGGGATAACGACGCTCGTGATAGCCTTGCCGGAAAAGCTCGTGTACTTGCCGTAACCGTCCAACATGGTCACGCCGTCGGCAATGGTAACGGCGCCGGATATCGTCGGCAGTATATATAAGATCTCGAGCTCGCCGTCGCCGCTCTTGCCCGACGCACGCTGATATACGATCTTATCTTTCGCTATGAATTTACCTGCGCCGTCTATCGTAATATCGACAAGCTCCGTCAATAGCCCGAGATTTTCGGTAAGCCGATACCCGCTCGACATGCTGTCCGCATCGCCCGTGAGTGTAAGGCGCGTTACGCTGTCCATACCGCCGTTAAGCCCGAATAAAGCTTTAAACCCGCGATTTTCGTAATAGTCGAGCAAAGAGAACGGCACGGAAATATCGGTAACTTCGTGATCGACGAACAAGCCGTATTCCTCCGTCGGCACGGTCAAGAACGAATCGGCTATGACCGATACGGGCACGCCGTCCACCTCGGCGGGTATCACGACTTTGCCGCCGTTGCCGCCGTATGCGATTATCTCGGCAAACGGCTTATCCTCTAAACCGTAGCGCCAGCCGTCCCCTTGTGTGTACACCACAAACCCGAAATTGCCGACCGTTGCTTTGTACGCGCCCAATATCAAATTATCGCTGCTAACGCCGCTAAAATCGAAAGCAATGCCGTCCTTGGACGCGGCTTTCAAATACAGCTTCATGCGCTCCCGACGGTCGTCGTCGTTGTATCCGTTGCCGAACGCCGCTTGATCTATGCTCGTGACAGTATCGAGCAAGAAAACGTTGCCGTTCGCGGTAAAGACGACGCGCGTTTTGTCGGCGGTATAAAGCACACCGTCCATGACCGTAAACGCCGTGTTCCCGTCGGCAACGGTTATGCTCTTCGGTCTTTTGCGTCTGCTCCAATCGTCAAACGCATCGATTGCAATAGTCCTTATGTTTTTGCCTATCACCAAGTTATCGAACTCGCCGCGCTCCAATACCGAGTTCATCGTAAACGACTCGATGGCGGTAACGGGATACGTTTGACCCTCGTACTCCGCAGTATCGGGAATAACGCCATTAAACTGAGAACCGACATATTCGACCACCGTAAGCTCGCCGTTGTTCAAACGGTATTTAAGCCCCGCGCTCGCGCCCGGCGTCACCGTGCCGCCTCCCTCGGGCTCGGCGTCGTATTTTGTAACGTAACGCGTGCTTACCGTGCCCTTTACATAGTTCCACTTGGACGCAAAACTATCGGCGTGCGCCGCCGAAAACGCGCAGTTGATAGTCGCGCTGTCGGGTATGCTCTTGATACCTATGAGCGGCTCGCCGCCGAAAGCAAAATCGTTCATGTACGTTATGGTAGACGGAAGATAAATATCGGTCACGCCCAAGCAGTTGGAAAACTTTCCGACAAACGCGGTAAAGCCCTCGGCAAACCGCACTTCGGTGATAGCTGTGTTTTGTTGAAAATCACTGCCGAACTCGGCGCTTATAACGCGCTTGCCGCATACGAGATAGGGCACGGTCACAGCGTCCTTCGCATCGGCGTTTGCTCTTAAAGATATGCCGTAACTGCCGTCGGTAACGTCGAAAACGGCGGAAACTTCGTCGTACTCCGCTTTATCGGCGCGCACCGTCTCGCCATCGTAAAAATAAAGATACAGGTCGTAGTAGTTGTCGGCGGCATCGGCCGATACGACGAGATCGGATTTTTCTATTATATTATAGCGCGAATCGCGCGCGAGCTTATCGCTCTCTACCCCGTCGTAAAGCGCTTCCTTCGTGAGTATATCGCGCTCGACGACCGATATATCTTCGCCTATCTTTTGCTGCGTAAAAGTGCGAAGCCCGTCGGCGTCCGTTGTAAACGAAAGATCATAACGCTTGACGGTCAAGCTCGCCAGCCCGTAAACGCAAAGATCGTAGTCTTTTACCTGACCGCCCGTGCTCGCCGCGCGCGCGTAAAACATGTTCTTGCCGGCATTGATCTTTACGGTATTGAGCGAGAACCTATCGAGCACCGCCGCGGGATCGTCGTTGTCTCTGCCCGTCTCGGTCTTGTAAAATTTGATCTCACAGCCGCTCGCCGCAACGGCATAGTCAGACACGTTAAAGCTCGTCGGCTTGTTGTCGGTGAGCGCTTTTTCGTATGTATAAATATCCGCGTCGTCCTCCGTCGAATGAGTGAACCCGTCGAGCTTGACAAACTCGTCACTGTACGCGAGCAGACGCATCTCGTACTTGCCGTCGAGCTTGACGATACGAAAGCTCTCTTTGACGTCCATCGGTATTTCCTGCTCGACCGTCTCCCCGCCTATCTCCTCGCTATAAAGCTCGTAAGCGGTAAGCTCGACGCTCGCCTTGCCCGACGGAAAACCCGCAGGGCGGAGCTTATTGAGATCGACGCTCGCCTTGCCGCGCTTTATATCGTATTTTTCCGCCGCGCTCTCGCCGGGATAAGTCACGGACAAAACATACTTGCACGCGCCCTCTATGTCCGAAAAAGTCAGACGCCCCGAGCTCGTAAGCTTGGCGCCGAACGCGCTCTCTCCGCCGAGATCGGGCGGATCTTCTTTGCCGCCGTCGGCGTCATAACCGCAAAAACACTCGTCGCCCTCATGCGGCGCAACGTCCTCGCGATGATTGACAGAACCGCAGTCCGCATCATGATAGTGATAGTACTCGTCGTAACTCCATTCGGCGGCTATCTTATGCCTGTGCGAGCCGCCGTCGCCGTCGCCCTTTCCGTTTCCGCAAGCCGCCATGCCGAGCGACGCGCACAAAGCCGCCGCCGCAACCAGCGCCGCTTTCATATACTTTTTCATATTGTCCTCCCTCACTAACTTTTATTAGTAATAGTTTACTTTATCACTAATTTAAGTAAGTGTCAAGGATTTTATTAAAAAAAGTTAGTATACTATACGAAAGGAGCGCCGTTACGGTATGGCTAAGAAGTATTTACGGTTTGCCGCGAGACTCAGGGAGCTGCGCGAAGAAGCCGACGTTTCGATGGTGGAGTTGGCGCGCGCCATAGGCGTGAGCGATGCGGCAGTATGCAAGTGGGAAAACGGACAAGCCGAACCCAAGATCGGCTACATAGTCAAGCTCGCCGAATATTTCGATTGCCCGATAGACTATCTCATAGGCACGGACGGATTTTTTGCGGAAGCCAAAGCGACTATCACCGACAGCGACGGCAAACCTCTCGAACGCGCAAAAGCCGCTAGCGTCGTTCTTACCAAAGACGAGCAGGGCGTGATAGCGTCGTACAAAAAGCTCTCGCCCAAAATGCAAACCTTACTCAAAGAGACCATCGACGCTTGGGTGGGCGTCGGCGACGAAAGCGTCGAGCCCGACAAAGAATAGAGCGCATGATACCATACAAAAACTCCCGCGACTTTTTCGCGGGAGTTTTTGCTTGCTGTTATTTGTAAAACCCAGCTTGTTCGACGGACACTATAACAATTTGTTTATATCGGGCATATCGCCTACGGGCGGCTGATTATCTTGTATGTACTCATCTATCATAGCGAGATAATCTGCGGGCACTGTCGGTACTTGCGTCGTACCGAACTCGGACAAAGTCGCGGTCTGTTTCATGCTGATGTCGTCGGTCTCATCCGTACCGCTGTAATCGTAATACTGCTCGCTCTTGACTATGCGCCCGTCTTTAACGTCGAAAGTCCAGTATATCTCGTCGGGCTCGCCGTCCGCCATCATTGCCAAAACTTCGCTGTCCACGGCAAAACCGGTCGCCGTTTTCGTCACGCATGTGAACACGTCGGATATTATTCTCATTCCCGTATAACCGCTCAACGTGTAGCTCACTACCTCGTCCCAGCTCTCGTCCTGACCGTCCAGAAAAGTATCGACAAACGCATAAAACGCTTCCTCTTCGCCTGCGTCTTGTTCCACGCCCTTTATCGCTCTGTACGAAACCCCGTCGCGCATGACGATATAGGTCGTATCTTCAGCCGCGGATATTTCCACTCTGTTATTTTTATCGGTGTTATCATATCTCTTATTAGAAGCGACTTCCTCTATCGCGGCGCTGCCTATCTTGACCGTAATTGCTGTTTTATCGAAAATAGGCTCGTATACCCAATCGCCGGTGGCTTCGTCTCTGTGATCGTAAAAATCCTCTTCCTCGGTCGAAACGGCAAGGGTGCAGTTTTTATACTTATCCGCGTCCAATAGCGACTCTACGTAGCTATACGTGAGCGATTCGCCCACTTCGGGGAGCGGCGAATAATACTTGTATTTGCCGTCCTTGTACTTGATGGAATACGCTTTGTGCGTGCTCGTATCCGACGCTTCGTCCGCGCGCACGGAAGACGTATAATACATATTGTCGAGTATATTGTTTTTGTAGCTTATCTCTATTACGGACGCAGACTGCACGTCGGCGGCGTCCGCAAGCTCCAATGCGTCGAGCTTGTCTTTGGCGAGCGGCGACAGAACTTTATAACTTACGTACTCGCCCATGAGCTCCGCGTCGAAAAACGCGCGCGCCGCAGTCGCCTCGTCGTCGTACTGCGCGCTCGACGCCACGCCCGAGTATGTATCGACAGTGTACGACGGCTTATTGGGATCGTTTGGCTCTTTCGGCGAACCGCTATCGTCGTTGCCGCAAGCGGCAAGCGCAAACGAGCAGGCTACCGACACGGCGGCGACAAGTGCAACAGCTGTTTTTTTCTTTTTCATCTTCTTCTCCTATGTACTCATTTTTTCGGGTTAGGCGGTCGAGATTCGAGCTCCGTGAGTCGTAGCGGGCTGATTTTGCCCGTTTCGGCGTCAAGCTTCGCTCGCAGTAGCAGCCAAATGCTGCGCGACGCTTTGCATATGTCCTCACCTTAATAGAAGAAACACGCAAAGCGAAACAGCCTGTGGCTGCGCTCGCCTTCCTTGACCCGAGCTAAATCAGCTCTGCTACGGCGCTTTGCGGTTTTGGCGGCATAGAAGCAAATAATAGCGGTGAAAGACGCGATGGGCGTAGCCCATGCGCTACGTTCGAGCGGCTACCGATAGAGCTAAATAACTTTTAACTCTATAAGAGTCGCTAGCTCGCATTAAATCAGCCTGTGGCTGTGCCGCCAAAACCTCGCGGGTTCGAGTCCTGACCGCCTATGCACAATTTCGAGCTTCCCGCAAAGTACTTGATAAGTATACCCCCCCCCCCCGATGTCAAGCGTATTTCGCCCGTTTTTTCGCGTTATCCCGATTTTTTCGATCGGACTTATGCACATTGATTTTTGCCCCGCCGAAGCTTTTCGTATTAAAATACCCCCGCATTTTCTGCGAAGGTATTCGTTTTGTTAATTCCCGAAAAAGCGCACGCAAAATTTGTGCCCGCCATGGAGCACGCATAAAAAACAGCGGCTATACGCTCTGTCGCATTCGATACCGATCTGCTATTTATCTTCCTGATTCAAAAAGTCTATCAAGCTGTTTATGATCTTTATTCTGAATCTATATAATGCGGCGTCGCTCAAACCGACCTGAGACCGTCTTTCGCTTTTGGATATACCGTTCTTGATATCGTAATAGTTTTCTACGACGAACGTAGTCTGAGAATGATCCAGCATATCTTTGGCGCGGCACATATCGACGAACCGATCTATTCCTTTGATCGTCTTGCCGTTAAGGTAGTTGTCTCTGTATTTCGTAAAGTATAGCATCAACAACAGCTCATGAACGAACTCGTCCTCCATAAAGTCCGCCATAGTCGTTACACTCCTTTTGTAAGCGTTTATATATTGAGACCGCTCGAATTATGCAAAAGGTTGGCTTATTTAAGGATATTTTGTAAGTTTTTTCTTATCTCGCTTATCCGCCACTTTACCGTACCGACGGGTTCGCCCACTTTATCGGCGATCTCTTTTATTTTCATGTCAAACAAAAAGAACTGCTCGGCTATCGTCTTCTCGGGCTCTTTAAACTTTTCGACAGCCAGCTTAAAATCCGTTTGAGACATATCGCCGTCGTCGGCGTCCACGGTCGCCAGCGTTTCCATCGAACCGACGGATTTGAATTCCATGTTCTTTTGAACGACGTCAAACGCGCAACGGCGTGTTACGGTATACAAATACGCATTGGGATAATCGAGGTACGGACGATCGCTCTCGATAACGTACTTCCAAAATTTGATAAACGCCTGCTGAACCGCGTCGCATGCGTCTTCGCGATTGTGCGTAACGCCCATCGCGACGTAAAACATTTTGGGATAGTACTCGTTGTACAGTTTGCCGAAAGCCGATCTGTTCCCGGCTCTCACATCTTGTATCAAGTCGTTTACTTTGTCCTTTGTCATACTTCCTCCATGAAAAAAATTATTACAGAACTCAATCGAGCCTGTCTCTGCCTATAAGGTAATCGATGGTAACGCCGAAATACTCGGATAAACGGTCGAGATTGTTGAGCATAGGTTGCGTATGGTATTTCCATTGATGATACTGCGTCGTCATGATCTTGGTATCTTTGAAAAGCCTATACAGAGATAAGCCGCACTCGGCTGCTACACGCTTAAGGCGCGCGGCAAAATTGGGCAACTCTTTTTTCGGAGCGTAGCCGAGATAGACTTCCGTTCTGCCGCACAGATATTCGATAGAACAATCAAAGTAGTCCGCGAGCTTGACCAACGAATCCAACCGCATATCTTTGGCGCTCGACAGCCACTTATGTAAAACAAATCGAGAAGTATTCAGCTCCGTCGCCAGCTCGCCTATCCCCATCTCTTTTTGCTCTATTAGTTCTTTGTGCGCTTGAATTGTTCGACAATTTCACTCATCTGTAAACCCTAAATTGAGTTTACAGCATTTAAACGGGCTTTTGTTATGATGTGCCTGAACTTGAATCTAAAGAATTTGCAAATTTTTTTAAAAAACCGCGCGTTTTCGTTTTTTGTCACCCATTATCTCCTATTGTCGAATTTTGTATTTATTTGTTTATAATTAATCCTAGCACCTTAAAAAAGGTAAAGTCAACATAAAAGCTTTTCAAAAATCGGGAGTACCCTTTTGATTTCGGGGAGTTCTCCCCCTCCGTGCGGGTTATCGCTTACGCTCGGGGATAATCGCGTTTTTCGGGGATTTTCCCGCCGTTTGACGATATTCACGCGCAGTCGGCGCACGTTAAAATACCGTAACAGCTTTTGCTCCGTACCCGATACCAACCCCAACAGAACACTTTTAAGACGCGCCTTTTCGGCTCTTTCTTGCCTTCTCTCGCTCGCCGTAGCTCCGAGGCTACGACTCACTCGACAAGTCAACAAATAGCTCGAAAAGCGCTGTCTTAAAAGCTCGCATTTTTAGGGAGCAGCCATAGGCTGATTATTCGCAATCATCTCATAATTATAAAGTAAGAACGATAGCAAGACATCGCGCAGCATTTGGCTGTAAAAGCCCGCAACATAAGCCTCGGGTCGGCTATGTAAGGGCTTTGACGCACTATAACACGCAATTTGCCCCTACAAATGTGTTCGCTTGGGGTTGGCATCGGGTAGCGGTGTTTCGGGATATTCGCGGTATTTGCAAATGCTTCGGCGCAATCGACGGTAAAATTTACGTATGCCGTCGTCTATCTATTGCAAAATGAATACATATATGTTAAACTTAAATTACATGGCGTTTAAAAGCATACTTATAAAACTACGCGAAGCGTTCATATCGGTACTGCCCGTCGCGGCGATAGTGCTCATACTCTCCGCAACTCCGCTCGTAAACTTTACGGGAACGGAGATAACGGCGTTTGCCGTCGCCGCCGTTTTTCTCGTGATAGGCATAGCGCTTTTCAATCTCGGCGCCGACCTTGCCATGACGCCCATGGGCGAACATGTGGGCGCAGGTCTTACCAAGTCCAAAAAGATAATTGTGCTTCTCATCGTTTGCTTTTTGATGGGACTGTTCATCACCATAGCCGAGCCCGATCTCACCGTGCTCGCCGAGCAAATCAAGCAGGCAGGAATAAACAATATCACACTTATAGCCACCGTCGGCGCGGGCGTGGGAATGTTTTTGGTGCTTGCCGTTATCAAGATAATCACGCGGCGCGATCTGTCGTCAATACTGATGTTCTTTTACATGCTGCTCTTTATGATCTGCGCGCTTCTCATAAACAGCGGCAAGGGTAACTTTCTCGCCATGGCGTTCGACTCGGGCGGCGTTACGACGGGACCTATCACCGTGCCGTTTATCATGGCGCTCGGCGTAGGCATAGCTACCACCATAGGCGGCAAAAACAGCAACGAAAACAGCTTCGGGCTCGTCGCGCTGTGCTCGGTGGGACCTATACTCGCCGTGCTCGTGCTGTCGCTCACATCCAATGGTAACTTAAGTATTCCGCCACCGACGTATACCGTCGAGTCCGAACTCGGTAACTTCTGGCACCTGTTCGGAGACACGTGCAAGGAAGTGGCTTTGGCGCTCGCGCTCATCGTCGCGTTCTTCGTCGTGCTTCAGATATTCGTGCTCAAGCTTCCAAAAGCCAAGATCATTCAGATAATAATCGGCATAACGTACACCTTTTTCGGCTTGGTAATATTCCTTACCGCCGTCAAGGTCGGCTTTATGCCCATAGGCATGAAGCTCGGCAAAGAGCTCGCGTCAAACGAGATACTCATTACCGTGTTCGGACTTATACTCGGCATGGTCGTGGTCTTGGCGGAACCCGCGATACACGTTCTCAACCGTCAAGTCGAAGAAGTCACGGGCGGCGCGATCAAAAAGCGTTCCATGCTGATAGCGCTCTGCATAGGCGTTGGGCTCGCGATAGCGCTTTCCATGCTGCGCATCATATACGACTTTTCCGTACTGTACTATCTGATCCCCGGCTACGCCATATCGATAGGACTGTCGTTTTTCGTACCCAAACTGTACACAGCCATCGCGTTCGACTCGGGCGGCGTGGCAAGCGGTCCCCTCACCTCGGGCTTTATACTTCCGCTCGCTATCGGCGCGTGCTCGGTCATAGCGGAAGAGCACATACTGAGCTTGGCGTTCGGCGTAGTCGCGCTCGTCGCGATGATCCCGCTCATAACCATTCAGGCGCTTGGCTTCCAAGCCGTGGTAAAAGCCAAAGCGAGAAACCGTATCGTCATGAAGCGCATACTCTCCGCCGACGACGAGCAGATAATCAACTTCGATTGGGAGAGCTGAAATGAAAAAAGACAAACCCGAACTCGACCCGAACGACAGCCCCGCGCCGCGCAAGAAAATAAAACAAAAACTCGAGACTGTGGCGGCGCGCGCGGGACAGAACAGGAAAAAACTCGCAGATACCGTCAAAGCGGCAAGCGACAGGATAAAGACGGAACGCGCCAAAAAAGCGGCGGGCAAAAATGCCATAAAAGAAAACCGCACCGAACTGCTGTTTTTGATAGTCAACCGCAATAAGACCGAATACTACGCTGACCTCATGTACTCGTTTGACGTGAACGTGGAGCTTATAGTTCCCGCGCGCGGCACGGCGGACGCAGGCATGCTCGCCATGCTCGGCTTTACCGAGACGGACAAGACCCTACTCATCGGCGTGATACGAAGCGACAAAATACAGGACGCGTTCGCGACGCTCGACGAGAAATTCAAAACGATAAAAAACGGCAAAGGCATAGCCTACACCGTGCCCATGACGGGCGTTATAGGCACGCTTATATACGGATTTTTGAGCAATAACCGCAAAGCGGTAAAAGACGGCAAGGAGAACGCGAAATGACCGAATACGAACTCATACTCTGCATAATAAACACCGGGTTTTCGGACACGGTCATGGAAGCCGCAAAAGAACAGGGCGCGCGAGGCGGCACGGTACTGCACGCCCGCGGCACGGCGAGCAAGGAAGCGGAAGAGTTTTTCCATATAACAGTGCAGCCCGACAAAGAGATAGTCATGATACTCGTGCCGTCCGAAATACGCGATAACGTATTGCACGCCGTGTATCAGGCGGCGGGATTAAAGACCGCAGGTCAAGGCATATCGTTCTCAGTGCCCGTGACAAACACCGTCGGCTTGACCGCGGCAAGCGAGATCGCCGCGACGCTTGCCGATACGAACCCGCCCGCAACGGAAAACGCCCCCGAGACCGAACCCGAGACCGAACCCGAAGAACCGTCGGAAAACGCATAAACGATTTTAAAAAGCATATTGACTATATATGTTAAATAATGTATAATATTTATAATTAAATCAAAATATGGGAGGGGGTATGATAAAGTCTGTTAAAGCGATCATGTCTACCGCTATTGCGATCGCAACTGCCTTTACTTTTTTTGCGTGCGCCGAACCGTCAAACGACCCGAAGGATTTTATCGACCCCGTCAAATACGATGAGAAACTCGTTCCCGAGCTGAAATATATTTCCGATGCGAATATTACGGCAGAAAGCCCCGACTATTTTATAATAAAGAGCGATACGGACGAACACGGTTGGTTAATGGGATACGATTACAACGACTGTTTAAAAACAAGCTTTCACGATAAATTAGCCGAGCAAAATTTTTTTGCATTGCCTTTTGATTACGAAAAATATGCGCCCGATAGTATATACCCGCCTTTTAACGCGCCTACGGCGATATTCTTCATAAACAGCGCCGATGATATACCCGTTTTAAAATACAGCTACTCTGTTATCGACGACTCGCTTGGGGTTTTTCATTCGCAAACTAATGCCCCTGACGGGCTTGCCGCATATTCGTTGGATATGTCTGTATTTTTAAAACCCATCTCGAATTACAGCCCACAAAAAAACTTTTCGTTCGAGTTTGGATTACACAAAGAAAACTCGTCCGAACGGAAATTCATAAATATTTACTACGATACCGAATGCTTTGCCACCGTATATATCGCTCCGTATGTCGCCATCCCGCAAGCTTGGTATGAAAATTTCTTTATCGAAAACCTTATTTGGGGAGAACGCTATGAAAATACTTGATATCTTTACCCGTTATCCCCACTCATTAAAATAAAGGAGCGACTATGAAACGCAAATTAAGTATTCCGCTTTGTTTAATAGTTTCGTCTATGTTGGTTGTGCCCATGAACGCGTGCGGAAAATCCGAAGGCGATAACGTTTGGCGCGACGGCGATCCCGTCATACCCGCAGTTCAAGAAGCAATATACAATTATCCGAGTCGCGACTGCGAAGAGTATATACTTAAAACGTCCGACTTTGACGAGCTAAAAAGTTTTTACGCTTCCGATCTTTCGGGAAACGATCTGTTTTTGCTGAACTACGGCTATCAAACGCCGCCGTACGGCAGCCATAACGACAACTTCAAAGCGCATGGAAATACGGTCAAATTCGAGTTTTTGGGCGATAACGCATATTCGAGTTTCGAATACATCATTTGCGACCCCGAACTGCCGCCCTCGCCCGCAATCGGCTCCGACCCGACAGCCGACGCTCTTTCCAAATCGGTATACATTAACTTAAACTGCGCGGCGCTCCCGAACTATGACGAGCAGGCGGGCTTTTCGTACCGTTTCGGAAAGCATACGGATGATAACGGCGGCATACAAAAGTTTATCAATATCTACAACGGCGATAATTGCTTTGCAACCGCTTACGTTCATCCGTACATCGAAATAAGCTCCGATTGGTATAAAAACTATTTCAACAAAAATCTCGTTTGGGGCGATTCGATCACGGATACCGCAAACGACTATTGGACGGACGCCGAACCGACTATAACGGACGTTGTAGCCGAAACTTTCTCAGCCGAAGAAATGGCGCGCGACGATTACAAACACGTCGAGCTCAACGCCAAAGGCGATCAGCTAAAACAATTCGTCAACGGCGCGACCGAAAAAACAAACCTTTGCTTATTCGATTTCCAGTACGAGCTATACCGTCTGAGCACGGGCAAGTATAATTATTCGGCAAACTTTTACTATTTGCAAAACGAGCCCAAAGTCTGCGCCGTGTACGACATGATGATATACGACCCGAATATAGGCGCTTATTACGATATGCCGAACGCCGACGGAACTCATGCAAAAACGGCAAGCATATCGCTTCACGTAAAGCCGCTGACAGACTATACCCGCGGCAAAGCTATCACGCTTCGCTTCGGCACATGCGACGGCGCGATTAAAGATAAGTATATTAACGTTTATTACGGCGACGAGTGTTTCGCCACCGCCTACGTTAGTCAAGCCGTAAACGCGCCTAAGAATTGGTACAAAAGCTTATTCACCGAAAACTTCCTATTCCCCGACGCTACGATATAAACTCGATTGACTGCACACAAAAAGCCGTCGAGCAATTACTATGCTCGGCGGCTTTTGCATTGACTTTTATCTCAATTCGTCTTTTGTCCTCGGGTACTCGATAGTGTCGCGGATATTGCTCATGCCGGTAACGTACATGAGTATGCGCTCTAATCCCAGCCCGAACCCGCTGTGCGGCACGCTGCCGTACTTACGAAGATCCAGATACCCCTCGTAATCGGACAGTTTCATACCGCGCGACTGTATTTCGGCAAGCAGCTTGTCGTAGTCGTTTTCGCGCTCCGAGCAGCCTATTATCTCGCCCACGCCGGGAACGAGCAGGTCGGTCGCGGCGACCGTCTTGCCGTCGGGGTTCTGTTTCATATAGAACGATTTGATCTTTTTGGGATAGTTCACCACGAAGACGGGGCGCTTGAAATACTCGTCGGTGAGATACCGCTCGTGTTCCGTTTGAAGATCGAGCCCCCACTCGACGGGATAAACGAACTGTTTGCCCGACTTTTTGAGTATCTCGATTGCGTCGGCATAGTCCACGCGCGCAAACTCGCTTTCGACCACGTTGCGGAGTTTGTCTATAAGCCCCTTTTCAAACCGCGCGTCGAAAAACTCGAGCTCGGCGCGGCACTCCGCCAAAAGATGCCCGATGATGTTTTTTATCATGTCCGTGGCTATCTCGATAATGTCGTTAATATCGCAGAACGCCACTTCCGGCTCGACCTGCCAAAACTCCGCAGCATGGCGCGGGGTATTGCTGTTTTCGGCGCGGAAAGTCGGTCCGAATGTGTATATCTTGCCGAGCGCCATCGCCATGGTCTCGCCCTCGAGCTGACCGGAAACGGTAAGCCCCGCGGGACGCCCGAAAAAGTCTTTGGCGTTGTAGTCCGCTTCGGTCTTGACCGACGGATCGAACCCGACGGTCGTCACTTTAAACACCTCGCCCGCGCCCTCGCAGTCGCTGCCCGTAATAATGGGCGAATGAACGTAATAGTACCCGTTCTTATGAAAATACTCGTGAATGGCGTAAGACAGCTCGCTTCTGACGCGGAACACGGCGTTAAACGTATTGGTGCGCACGCGAAGATGCGGTATCGTGCGCAGGTATTCCATGGTATGCCGCTTTTTTTGGAGCGGGTACGACGGATCGCTCGCGCCGAGCAGTTCCGCCGCCGTCGCACGGATCTCTACAGATTCTTCTTTCATGCCGCGCTCGACCGTGCCCGTCACCTTCAACGCCGCGCCGAGCGCGAGTAGCGGCGACAACGTTTTGTCGTCAAACGCCGCCTTGTCAAAGACTATCTGCGTGTGGTTGAGCTCGCTGCCGTCGTTGAGCTCGACAAACGCCACGTTCTTGCTGTCGCGCGACGTGCGCACCCAACCGCAGACCGTGACGGTAGTCCCGACAAGTCCGCTCGTTATATCCTTCAATTCTACGCGTTGCATTATATTGACCTCGCTTGGTAATATAATAATTATAATACCCACCCGTCGCTAAGTCAAGTTTTTGATTGTAATAATTGACCGGCATTAAATTGTCACCGACGGTCGATAAAAATACGTCAGTCGTTGCGCGTTATAATTATCGTATACGATGCCGAGCCGCTGTCAGATCCGCCGCCGCCGTAACTGCCACTACTCACTGCAAGCGTCCCAAACAGTATCGGTATTAGAGCATAGAACCCGCCGCATATAATCATGAATATATAAGAGACCCACGGAATACAAGTCACCAAAATGCCGCCGACACTGTATAGCGGAACGCTTAAAAGGATGAACGGAACTTCGTCATCAACAAAGCCGTCCAACCCCTTTAAACAAACAGTTCTTCTGGCTATAATGACTCCCAATATCACTAAATTATACACCAACAAAATAATAAAGAATATACCCATTGCCACTCTGTATCTTTTGATACGAGCCGCTTCATCAGGCAGTCTATCGAAAAACCACCTGTCTGCACTTTTTGGATTTGTAAACACGCCGCCGCAAATTTTTGTCGGATAAACCATTACGGCTATCATAAATCCGAGCAGTATCAAGAGCATAACAATAAAAAACAATATAGCAAATTTTTTTGACATCTCGTAAGTGCAAGTCACTTTCTCAAATATTATCAGTCCTATTATGCAGCCAAAATTTATTATGAGAACTATCCAATACTGTATTACAAACACCGAAAAAACCGACGCCATAACCGAAACAATTAATATAGCCTTTACCCACTTCTTGATTTGCTCTACTTTATCCATTTAAGTTTCCTCCATGATTACGTGCTCATAATATAGAAATATTTCCTATAAGTCAAGTATTCTATAGGCAAATTCCCTATAATTATGCAAAATCTTTGGAGAGTATCGATATGGATATTGCTAAAATGGTGGGGGAAAATCTCAAACTCGCGCGAGTTACAAAAGGCATAACGCAAGTACAAATTGCCGCCGAGCTTAAAAAGTATCAGTCGGACTACAGCGATTACGAGACGGGAAAAATCCAGCTCGATTACGAAAAGATCATCTATTTATGTAAACGCTTCGACATAACGCCCAACGACCTTTTCGGGTTTGTATAATTATATACTACATAATACGGCGGCGTGCCGTCTCCTAAGCCCTACGATTATTTGAAAGTTCATTACGGCTTTCTTGTCATCCTGAGCGCCAGCGAAGGATCCAGGCGAACCGCCGCATACTAGGCACGCAAAACAAACAACACACCCACACCACACACTTTTTCGGGTGCGCCTACATTTCTCCTACCACGCCCACACACGACATATATCCAATCTGCGATTGGTGCGGGCTTACGCCCTAGATCCTTCGGCTTCGCCTCAGGATGACAAGTAACAATAGCAGGATATTCTGTTTTTGCTATTACTCGGATGTTGTGCAAAACCAATAATTCACGCCAATACACGACATACGCCAAGCCTTTGGCTTGTCATTCTGAGCGAAGCGAAGAATCTAGGCGAACCGCCGCAGGATTGTCACACCCAACAAACGACAAACCGACAAAATAACTCTGCAATTATTCGGGTGTAAATTCAAATCACCGTTTCCGTAAACACACGACAGAAATCCAAGCTGTGCTTGGTTGTCAGGCGCGAGTTTGGCGTCTGAACAGCAATACCGCAACTACGGATATCGCGATGGTATAAACAGCGACTACGACAAACGGCAGCCACACGTTCCCCCAATCGCCCGCGAGCGTGTACCGAATAAGATCGTACCCGTGCGCAAACGGCAGCACGTGACAAAACACGTCAAACCCGCCGCCTATCGCGTCGAGATCGAACCACATCCCCGAAAGCAACGCCGCGACCTGCACAACCACCGAGCACAACGGCGGCGCAGACTTAGCAGGCAAAACGCTCCCGAATATCACGCCTATGGCGACGAAAAGCACGGACAACAGCACCGCAAACAAAACAGCGGGCAGAACGTTAACGCTTAGAGTAAGCCCGAAGCACAGCGCGACGCAAAACGTAATAACGACCTGAGCGCCCGCTATGGGCAGTATGCCGAGCGTATACCCGACGATATAATCGGCGGCTTTCATGGGCGACGCCAAAAGCCGCGCGAGAAAACTCTGCGACCTATCGCCCGATATCAACAGCGCCGCGAACAGGCTCAAGAACGCCGCGCCGAATATGACCACGCCGCCCGTGAACCGCTCCACGCCGAACATCGGCACTTGCGCCGCGCCCGCGCCCAAGCTCTTTATTATCACCTGCATGATGATAAATATGCCTATCGGGAGCGCGAGCCCGAATACCCAACTCACGGGCGAACGCAGTATTTCCAGAATATTCCGCCTCGCAAAAACGACCGCCTTAGTCATTGACGTATTCCCCCTCGCCCGAAAGTATCAAAAACGCGTCCTCGAAATTATCCGCGCCGCTTGCTTCGATCAGCTCGTCCGCCGTGCCCAGCGCGGCTATCTTGCCGTTCGCCATAATCGCAATGCGATCGCACAGCGCGACCGCCTCTTCGAGATAATGCGTAGTCAAAACGACGGACGCCGTCTTTTTCACTTCGCGTATATACCGCCACAGCTCGCGCCGCGCCACCACATCCAGCCCGAGCGTCGGCTCGTCCAAAAACACGAGCTTGGGCTCGGTTATGAGCGCCATACCGACGGACAGCCTGCGCATGAGCCCGCCCGACAGCTTGCCCGCACGGTCCTTGGCGCGATCGGCTATCCCGAGCCTATCCATCATCTCCGCAGCGGCGGCTTTTGCGGCGCGCTTATCCGCGCCGTACACCATTGATATAAACTCCAAGTTTTCGCGCACCGACAGCATGGGCGCTACCGCCGTCTCCTGCGGACTGACCCCGACAAGACTCTTCGCCGCAGTCGGCTCTTTTACGGTATCATGCCCGAACACGGAAATTTTCCCGCAGTCGGGCGCGATCAGTCCCGTACTCATCTTGATGGCTGTGGACTTTCCCGCGCCGTTCATACCGAGCAGAGCGAACGCCTCGCCATCTGCCACCGCGAACGACACATCCGAAACGGCGCGTATGCTCCGCCCGCCCGATCTGAAAGTCTTGCTAACGCCGCTAAGTTCCAACGCCGTCATTTGTCGCCCTCCGCTTTATAAAACATAGTAAGCGCCCCGGTAAGTTCTTTCGTAAACTGCTCGACCTCGCCGTCGCCGAGAGCAAGCTTATTGTCCGCGCCGAACGTCGCAAGCCCGTGGAGCGCCATCCAAAGCAAAAGATGCAGTCTGTATACCCGCTCGGCGGAAAGCCCCGTTATTTCACACAGCTTGTCTATAATGCCCGTGTCGGGCAAAAGTCTGTGCGAAAGCTCGTCCAGCCCGCCGTACTCGTTGCGCTTGCCGCGAAAAAGAAAATCGAACAACCGCCCGTGCTCGGACGCGAACGTAACGTAACGCACCGCTTGGTGAAGCGCGTCGCCCGCGATATACTCGGTAAAGATCCCGTACCCGCGCTCGACCGCCGCACGCCGTATCTCTTCCATGTTTTTGAACTCGCGATAAATGGGCTGCGTCGATATCCCCAGCCTGTCCGCGACCGAACGCGCCGACACTGCGTCGTATCCGCGCTCTTCTATGATCTCCATCACCCCGTCGAGTATGGCTTTCCTGTCCGTTCGTATCTTAGGCGGCATAACACTCCCTATCATTTCGCAACGTTAAATAACATGTGTTATTTATAATATACCATGCGATATACTTAATGTCAAGCGTTTTGTAAAAATCGTGCTCTATACGGTGTTTTATAATCGAAACGAGCATTTATGAAGAAGCGCGATGCGGCGATAATTCTTATTTATAATATTAGCAACCGCGCGAATACGCGTTTTGCCGTTCTTTACTCATTCAAATATCCGCCGAATGCATAATATAGCGAATACGGCTTATACTAACGTCACTATGGAAAACAACTCGGTTATTGTAAGAGAAGAAAGACGGATGTCCAACGTCGCGCTTTTCTGGACGTGCATGATCGTAAGCCTTGCGATAGGGCTGACGATAGCGTACTGCTCGGGAATATTCGGCGGCGTCGGAAGAATCCAAAAATCGCCGTTTACCGTGCCCGATTGGCTGGTGATCGCGCTCCCGCCCGTAATATTCGTACACATGGGGCTGTCGCTGTTCCTCGCTCTGCGCGAAAACGCGTACACCGTAGGCAGCAAGATGGTCCGCACCTGGATGTGGGTGTTCTGGGCGTTGCTGTTTATAGCACAAGCGATACTGCCCTATTTCGTGTTCCACGGAATGCCCGTCGCCGCGTATATAGTCGCGTCGCTCGCAGGCGGACTCGCGCTCGGCACGGCGATACTGTCGTACCAGCACTCGATAAGCTCGGGCGTCGTCATGACGATACTGCTCGCAGTAACAACGGTCATGATGATCTATCTCGGTTATTGGGCGTTCGCGTAATAACAATACGACAAAACCCGTTGCACGCACACGTGCAGCGGGTTTTTGCTTGACAACCAATATTTAATAAATAGTATGTTACCCCCCCCCCCCGTCACGCCTCGGAGCGTAGCCGCGCGTCAGACGGGCAACAGGCGGGAAGACCGCGACGGGAGTGTACACAAACGTACATGACCGAGCGATCTTACCGCACGTAGCCCGTATCACGTGATGGCTACGCCGCCGAAAAACGCGAAACGGCCGACACTAGGTCGACCGCACCGCTTTATGATAAGGGGGAAAATGATGAGCTATTTAAGACTTCAAACGCTTAGCACAGCAGCGTCACGCTTAAAGTACCTAGATTATATTACAGCCGAAAATTATTGTCAAGCAAATTTATATGGTTTTTAAAAAATTTTTTGACGAACTTTTACGTATTAAGTGCATACGGCGTTTATTATAATTAAACGCCGACGCTTCGGCTCACGGTCTCGCCGCCGTATCGGCACGACCGTCCGCGGCGTTATCGAGCGGCGCGAACGGCGGTTTGTTCTGGCGCATGAACTCGTCCATACGCGCCGCTTCCGCCTTATCGGCGCGGAGCGCATGCGGAACTGTCAGATACACCTCGCGCGCGAGCGGGGTCTTTCCCATAGCCGTATAGATATACGCCGCGCCGTTCTTTCTGTCCTTTTCGAGCTTGCCGCAATCGAGGTAAAGAGTGCCGACAAACAGCCGCGCCAAACCCTCCCATGCGCCGCCGCATTTCACGGCTTTTAAAAACTCACCCGCGGCGTCGGACGCGCGTTTTTCTTTAACGGCGATAACGCCGCGCATCATGTGCGCGAACTCGCCGTCGAATTGGAGCGCGGCTATCTCGCGCAGGACCGCGTCGCGGTCGGCGGTGTTGACGCTTTCCGCCGCGAGCGCGAACAACCGACGCTGCGCGGCAAACAGACCGCGCTTGGCGCAGCCCGCATACAGCTCCACCGCTTTTATCTCGTCGCGCGCGACGCCGTCGCCGCGTTCGGTACACAGCGCGAGGTTGAACTGCGCCGAATCGTCGCCTACGCTCATTCTGCCGCGAAAGACTTCCGCGCCCGCGTCGGCGTTGCCCTTTCCCACTTCGATAATGCCGATACGGAGATCGGCGTCCTTGTCACCGAGAGCCGCGGCGCGTTTATAGTATTCGACCGCGCGCTTCGGGTCTTTCTTGAAGTATGTGCCCGTTTCGTACATGTACCCGAGGTTAAACAGCGCAGGCGCATGCTCGAGCTTCGCCGCTTTCTGCATAGCCGCTACGGCTAGCTTCATGTCTTGCGGCATGTAGTGCGCGACGGCTTCGCCGTACTTGAACCGGCTCTCGCCGTCCTTGGCTCTTCGCGCGGCTTTTTTAAGACCCTTTACATGCCTGCGCGCCTCGCGCGGCGTGAGCGGCGCGAAACTCGACGCGCCCGCCGCGTCAATGAACTCGCCGCGGTACCGCACCGAGAACGCGCGGAGCGCGGCTATGGTATAGGTATAGCCGTTAAACACCATGCCCTGCGCGCGCGTGTCGCCGCGAAGCCTGTACGACAGTCCGATGATAAACGCCGTGCCTATCGGCGGAACGATAGCGAGCGCGCCCGCCATACGGCATAAGTGCTTGTCCGAGCGTTTGCCGAGCATGAAGCAGTATACCGCGCACGCGATAAACCCGCAGCCGAAAAGCCCGAGCGTCGCGTACACCGAGTACGGCGCGTAGCCGTTGCCCAAGACGTAGAGCGCGAGCTGGATAATGTACGCGATAAACGCGAACCCGAAAATAAACGCCGAGGTCAGCCCGGGCTGCATGCGGTAAACGGTCTTCCTGCAAAGCACGATGATACAAACGGTCTGTACGATCGCGCAAAACATTATCGCAAGATTAACATAGAAAATAATGTTTACCGTCCTGTCAAACACGTCAGCTCTTTATCCTCGCGTAAGTAAAAGTTATCATTGCGAATACGGCAAGAACGGCAATGGGAATAAAAAGAACGTCCAAGCGCAGCACCGCGTAAGCTATGACGCAGGCAACGGCGGCAAGCGCGAACACCGAGGCAAGAACAATACACACAGTCCTGATCAGTCTGCGCTTTTTCTCCTCATCCTCATAAGCTACGGGACGCTCGCCGTGTTTGTTCTGTTCTCCCATTATCCGTACCGCGGCGAACGCTCGCCGCATCTCCGCAAATCGGTAGTTTATAGTATATACCAATCGTCACATCTTGTCAAGCCAACAAGCCAAAGGCTTGGCGTATGTCGTGTATGTGCAAACGTGGTTTGTTTTAAGTAACACCCGACCAAACACGGTTTGGATTTATGTCGCGTGTGTGCATTGGTGGTTTGTCAATTGTTACACCCGAATAATTCCGTTGCAAGATACAACGGCGTGCCGAGGTCATCACCCCCTACGGTTTAAGCATCAATTATTGTTCTTTGTCATTCTGAACGCAGTGAAGAATCTAGGCGATCCGCCGCACTCCGTTAATGCCAAACCAACCGTCACGCTCTCGTAGGGAGCGCAGACCACTGCGCTCCGCCAAGCACAGCTTGGATTTCTGTCGTGCGCAAACCAAATGTTTGACGATTGTCGTGTGTTTACTCGCGTTATGATTTTATGTTTCACCCGAATAAGAACGGCACAGCATTAACTTGTCATCCTGAGGCGAAGCCGAAGGATCTAGGCGAACCGCCGCAGAACGTAAACGCCAAACCAACCGCCCCCCTCGTTGGGAGCGCAGGCCACTGCGCTCCGCAAAAAATACAAACGCGCAAAAATACGAATTTGCTTGACATATTCCCCGCTTGCATGATACAATAATCAAGCGCACGACAGCGCCGCCAAAAAACAAACATATACGGGCAATTAACTCAGCGGGAGAGTGCTACCTTCACATGGTAGAAGTCGAGGGTTCGAACCCCCCATTGCCCACCAATAGCAACCTAAAACGAGCTACTATTTAAGTGTTGCGTTTAGGTTGCTTTTATTTTTATCTAAGTATTTAATAAGAACAAACTTTTTGATCAATTGTTTGGCAAAATGGTTTTATCGAAATATAGCTGGGAGAATATGTATGAAATTATCAAGCATTGAACTACGCTTGCAAGATTCACAATCGGGCTTAAATTTATATTCCGACGGGAAATATTTATTGTCCTACAAATCGCTCAATGATTGTATAATGGATTTAGTGTATCATTATAACATTGAAGATTTAGAAAAAATTTGTAAAGGGTTCTCGCATGTCAAAAAAGTGCCTGCTCCGTTTAAATATCGCGGAGTTTGCAGTGAACTGTTTGAGCCGACGAATACCGTGTGCAGATACGTTTCTTATTCGGATACTTTGGGAGGAATTTTATCATCCTTTGAAGAACATGAACTACGCGCTGCCAAGCACCCGAATATTTTTATATTTGGAGTACAAGGCATAGGGATACATTTGTATGATCTTCAAACGCATAAATATGAATATTGGTTAGGTGGAAACAACTTAAGCAGTGTTTACGACGTAGTAATGCAAGCAAAAGCAGAAAACAAGTTTATTCCCGATTACGTTTTAGACGAATTTTCAAAAACGGATGATTTCGATGTTTTTATATCACATAAAAGCAGTGATTTTAAATTAGCGAAGCAAATTTATGATACGCTGATAGATTCGGGGCGCTCAACGTTTTTATCCGAAATTTCATTACCTGCATTATCGAATACAGACTTTTCGTTTGAAATTGATAAAGCATTAAATAAGGCTAAACATATTGTCGTGCTTGCGACGACGCCTGAAAATATAAATTCGGGTTGGGTAAAATATGAATGGACATCATTTGCCAATGAAATACGTTCGGGACGAAAAAACGGTCATATAGCTACGGTAAACTGCGGTAATAACTTAGACAGTTTACCTTACTTACTGAGACAATTCGAGATAATTGACTTTGATAATCTGCAACAACTGATTAACTTTCTTCCGAAAATTTGAATTTTAATGTATAATATTCGTTTTACGCAGAAACTTCCCTACCACAACAGAACTATTCGAACCGTTATGTTCGAGTAGTCCTTTTTCTTCATTTATTTACTTAACACAGCTAAAATTCATAATTATGGTTTTAGGGTATTGAAATTTGCCGCGGTTTATGGTAAAATCAATTTACACGAATAGACTACCGTAAAGCAATCACTTACGGTGATCGTCGGTAATATTGCGAGGCGCCTTATGAAATCGAAAAAGTTTTTAATATACACATTAGTGTGCATACTCGCTTGCATGCCGTTTTTATTTATCGGCTGTACAAACCCGTGGAAGGTAAAAAGGGAAGAAAAAGGCTTTTATTACGCTTTTTACGACAAATACGGCGATTGGACCGACAACAAAAAAAGGCAGTTTCGGCAGTGATTATAGGGCGGACGGATGACCAAAAAGCCGTTGACGAATTGGTTATTCCGCAAAAGCTCGGCGGCTTGCCCGTTAAACAAATCGGGGGAATTTTTCGACCGCTCGAAGGGGGTGACGAGGTTTACAGCATAAACTGCGAAAACGTCGGTAAAATAATTATCAACCATTCTTGCACTCTGACAAACGCTTTTAGCTACCTTAGCGGAGAATTGGAGATAAACGCCGACGTACTGATAGATGCCGCCGGTCAATTTGTTTTTTACAGTTACCGTACTATCAGAAAGCTGATAAGGTTTAATATCGATTTGCAATCTTTGACCGACTATGAAAGATGGTCAAGTTTGTGGAATGACGATTGGGGCGTTGACGCCGACAAGGAAGTAAAACTGATTGAATTTAATGCCGACGGCGGACGGCAAAAGACCCACGCTTACGTCGTGCAAAACAACACATGCGTTATACCGCCCGAACCGCCGACAAAAGCAGGCTACACCTTTGCGGGGTGGTACGACGAAAACTACGAAACCGAATGGAATTTCGAAACCGACCAAGTGACCGATAACATGACGCTCTATGCCAAATGGGTATAGCCACGGTCACAATTAATCATTCAACGAGGTAAATAATGGACGATACACTGATCCTTACTATCATCATTACAATAGCCGTTGTAGTCATAGTATGCCCTATCGCTGCGGTGATACTTAAATCCATCAATAAAAACGCCGCCGAAAAACACAAAGGCGCATCCAAACTGAACGCAATCAAAATCGGAATGTCCGAAGCCGAGCTGTACTCTGAGTTCGGTCAGCCCAAAGAAGTAACGGAGTTCGACAGCACAGCGAAAATCGTAACGTATCAAGACAAGCAATATAAAATGCTGTTTACAAGAACGACTGTCACCGAAGCAAAAGTAAAGATCAAAAACGGCGTCGTGATCGACGTAGAGCTTTCGAGTGATGCATGGATTAATATATAATTCAGCGGCAATGCGTACTATGTACCGCATACAATCAATTACACTCTGTATAAAAGAAATACTCTGAATTAAACTTAACTATTAGTATTTTTAATTACTTTATGCTATAATACTTTTATATTAATAGGAGGAATTTAATATTGCAAACTCTATCTTTTGGTGAAAGGCTTTCGTTAATACGAAACAATAAATCATTCGGTAAACAAACACTTGCTCTGGAGCTGGGAGTTTCAGATAAGACCATAGAACGTTGGGAAAATAATCTATCTGAACCCACATTAAATGAAGTTAAGCAACTCGCAAAATTATTAAGCGTTAGCATCAATTTTCTGTTAGAAGGCATTGCCACCAGCGCGGAAGATAATAATACTTTAACTAGTATTCAAAAACAGAAATCAATCATACACAATCGAACAGAGGCTTACAATTTTGTCAATGAAATTGAAAATATAGATGAAGCCTTTTTTTTAGAATTATTCAACATTTCGGAAACTCAAATACTATGCAATTTAGAATTAATTATAAAACACGGCAATTTAGAGTTGTTTAAGGCTATCAATGAAAAATACGATTTTTATATAGAAACCGAAATCTCACCGGATGTAACTTGTCTCAGTAATGCAAATGCAAAAAGCCGCAAACAGATAACCACTAGAAAACACCCTATAATTTTGGAATTTAGAGATTTACAGAACACAACAAACATTGAATTTTATAAATATGCGCTTGAATTACTTGACACAAAAATAGCAAAAGAAATTGAAGAAGATAAACAAAGACGCGCATACGGTATAAGATATAATATCACAGATAAAACTCCAATCCTATGTTCAGCATTAGACAATGTATACTTTGACTTTGAAAACGATTCTGTGAATAATATTATTTTATTTTTACTCGATAATGGCGCCTATATTAGACAACATTATGTTGATGACGGACATACGCATCATTTTAAAGATACATTTATGACCAATTTTGTACGCTCCACTATAATCAATTACAATAAATTAAAATCCAAAATAGTTACCTAAATTATCATTTCGTACTGTAAACTTAAAATATTAAATTTGAATATTCATATAATTAATAACAGATTTTATGTGTATTACCATATCGAATTTCAAACCCGCCTACTTACCCGCCCGACTATCGCTCAAACATAATTTAAGCGAGCTATAAAATGTTCCCGCCCGTCCCGTTAATAAGAAGAAAAACTATCGTTAAAAAACTCAAACAGCACGGCGCTTTTTCGGAAGAGACCGCATTTATGAAGCGCCGCAAAGTGATAGGCGGCAGCGCTATACGATGATTCAGCGTGGGGTGCCATATGAAAAAGTGCAAGAAATGTAACCGCTTGGGTACTGTTAAATGGTGCGGAGATATGAGATTGTTCATGCCGTACAAAGACTATGTAAAAGAATTAATAGACAACGACGGATTTTCTATCGTCGACGGCATGTATTCCATTTATGATTCATGCAAAAATCCAGACGGCTGTTGGATCGACGATATAATTTCTTTTGAGATACAATGCCCCGATTGCGGACGAAAATACAGTTTGTTTGCCGACACATATCACAGCTGGTTCAGCTTTAAAAAATATAAATAAGATTTAACATTCGAACGACTCATGACAAACAAAACCATACTGCAAATAGCTATGGAGCAGTCTGCCGTCGACGCAAACTGCAAAGCAGACGACTTTACAAAGTCCGAAAACGTTATAGCGGAATCGAAGTATTCCGCCCAAGCGAGAAAGTATCTTCAACTGCCGTTTGCGTGCCATCTGATATCTTACGGCGCCAATATCGTCGCGTCGATAGACCTGCGATACAAAGAGATCGTCGAAAAATATATCGCCAAATACCCCGCTATGCGCTGCTTTGAAACGCCGTACCTGCACGTGCTGAACGAGGCGTTCAAAAAACACGGCAATCAAGTATGCTCTATGTCGGAGTACTTTCTTCCCGACGTAAACGCTATCCCCGAGGCTAATTGCGATTACGAACTTCGGATCTTACGCCCGTCCGATTTTGAGGGGTTGTACTTACCGCAGTGGTCCAACGCATTATGCATCGAGAGAAAAGAGCTCGACGTATTGGGCGTGGGCGCGTACCTAGGCAATGATCTTATCGGCTTAGCGGCGTGCTCCGCCGACTGTGAAAACATGTGGCAGATAGGCGTGGACGTAATTCCCGAAAAAAGACGGCAAGGTGTTGCGAGCGTTTTGACAAGCAGGCTCGCCGCCGAAATACTCGACCGCGGCAAAGTTCCGTTTTACTGCTGCGCCTGGTCGAATATCGGATCGGCGCGCAACGCCGTAAAAAGCGGCTTCCGCCCCGCTTGGGTCGAGCTGACGGTAAAGCCCGACGCCGTAGCAAACGAATTTATCAAATAGCCGCTCCGCTTATTAAAGGTGAACCTATGCAAAAACGACTTTCGGAAATGACTTTGGAAGAACTGTGGCAATTATTCCCCATCGTTCTTGCGCCCCATAACGACGAGTGGGCGGAGCATTACTCCGCCATGCAAAACACGCTGACGGAACGCTTAAAGCAGTATAATACCGTCCGCATAAGTCATATAGGCAGTACCGCCGTACCCGATATTTTCGCAAAGCCCATCATTGATATTCTCGTGGAGATCGCGCCCGACAGCGACATGCCGAAGATCGCGCGCGTCATAGAAAACATAGGTTTTTTAAAAATGTCGGAGTCGGTGAGCCGAGCGTCATTCAACTTTGGATACACCGAAAACGGTTTTGCCGATAAAGTCTATCACCTGCATTTACGGTTTGCGGGCGACAACGACGAACTGTATTTCAGGGATTATCTCATCGACTTTCCCGCCGTCGCAAAAGAGTACGAAAGCTTGAAACTGCGGTTATGGCAGCAGTTTGAGCACGACCGCGACGGGTATACCGAAGCCAAGACCGAGTTTGTAAAGCTACACACAAAACGCGCCAAAAAGCTTTACGCGGGCAAGTACGAATAAGTCGCGATAAGAGCTTGAAACTCGTCCCCGTCTATGCTATAATTTGTTTAGTAGACAGTGCGGAAACACTCTGCCATGGGAGAATAAATATGCGAAAATTAACTGTACGCAGAAAGCGGAGCTTTGTGGGCTGCGCATTAAAAGTCATGATGTCGGTCGTCGCGTCGGATAGATCAAAAGACTGCGGCAAACTCAAAAACGGAAAATCCATAACGGTCGACGTGCCCGATACGGAGTTTAAAGTGGAACTGTCTACCTGCGGCGTAACAATGCGCTTTGCCGTTCCCGCGGGCACGGACGACGTGTTTCTTTTTGCCAAGCCGATAATCGACCCGTCCAATCCTTTTATAATAACGGTAGACCCGACTTGCGAAAACAAAGCGAAAACGCCCGAAACAAAAAAAACGGGCGGCGGGGATTTCGGCGCTCAAATCGATGCGATCGCGGCGAATATGCTAGACTATATGAAAGAGGACGAAGATTGCGGGTATGAAGAAAGGCATGTAAACAGACTGAATAATATACTCGTGTCATACTTGTCCGCACTCAAAAACATATCGCCTGCCGACGACGCCCAAATAAAAGAGCTCGTCAAAAATACCGTACTCCAAATAAACGAGCTCGAAGAAGACACCGATCACGTCATGATAGAGACCGACGAACGCGAGGATATCTGCGCGCTCATCAATTCGGCGGCGGTAGCGTCGGGTTATTCAACGGACGAGGACATAACCGAAGAATGGCGCGAGTGGTAAACAATACTTTATCTATTAGTCGTCGTTTATATCGCGCGCGCTTTGCGACTGCTCCATTTCCAATACTTCGATTTAAAAATACGCGACCGAGATTTTGGCTCGGCCGTGTTTTTATATTTATTCATTTACAACTTTACGGCTCATTTATTTACCCCCGAAAACCCGATTAACATTCGCAATATTGTCCATAATTTTTATATAGCTTTGCGAGCAACAAAAAAACTTGCAAATACAGTTTCGAGGTAACGCCATGGATTGGAACGCGTTTTGGACGTCCGTAAAAAACTTTTTCACAAACAATATTTGGAATATAGTTTTATTCTTTGCCGTGCTCGTATTGGGCGTAATCATTGTCAAGATAATCATCAACGTGCTGAGGCGGATATTCGCCAAAAGCCGTATGGAAAAGATCGCGCAGCAATTTATCGTCACGACCGTAAAAGTCATTCTGTACCTGATACTCGCGCTTATTCTGCTCGCGATAATCGGCGTACAGATAACGGGCATAGTCACGGCGCTTTCCGCCCTGCTTCTCGCGGTCGGTATCGCGCTCGAAAACAACATAGCAAACCTCGCCAACGGCATAGTGATAGTGTCGAACAAAATGTTCAAAAAAGGCGATTTTATCTCCGTGAACGGCGTGGACGGCAACATCGTAGACATCAACTTTTTATTCACTACGCTGTGCACCGTGGACAATAAACGCATTACGCTTCCAAACAGCACGATAGTAAACAGCGCGGTCATAAACGCGGGCGCCAACCCGCGCCGCCGCGTCGAGTTCACTTTTTCGGTCGCTTACGAGACCGACGTGGAACTCGTAAAAAAGGTCGTCACCGACGTCATGAAAAGCGACGGCAGAGTTCTTCTCGATCCCGAGCCGTTTTGTCGGCTCAAAACGCTCGGCGCGAGCAGTATAGATTTTTTCAGTAACTGTTGGTGCGACACCGAGGATTATTGGGACGTATATTACTACGTTATCGAAAACGTGTACAACGAATTCAAACGGCACAATATATCCGTGCCGTACAAACAGCTCGAAGTGCGCGCGCGCACCGACAGCGTGGTCATGCCGTTCTCGGTAGAGCCCCTGCCAGAGCGCGTGGAAAAAACTCGGGTCGAAAATAAGCGCATCGATCTCGAAAACGCGAGCCTGTCCGAGGTCTTTCATATAAGCAAAAAGGACAAAGGCAAAAAACAAAAACCGACTTCCAAAGCAGATACGGAAAACAAGGCTAATAAATAATGATTCCATCACAGTAAGAAGGTCCTCCCCTTCTTATGTAATCTCGCAAAATCACGGTCAAACTATTGATTTAAACGGACAAACGTGGTATACTAATCAAGCCAAACAATTCTTACAGTCCTATCGGGAGTACGGGCTTTTAATAAAATAAATTTTACTGTGCAAACTATATGAAATCAGCAAAAATGCAAATTCCATTTATGTTTGTGCAGTTTTCCGTACAAAACGTAAGAATTGTTTGGCGACAGTCGGAGTTTGCGTTTTTCGTGCGTTGGCTTCGGCTGACGCACTTTTTATTTAGGAGGATCTTATGAAAAAATTTTGGCTAACCGTTGCTTCCGTTCTTACGGCGACTTTGATATCTCTGTCTCTCTGCGCCTGCTCGCCCGTCGATAAGAACGACCCGAGTAGCGACGAAAAACCGCAACAGTTCACAGGCGTGACATTGTCGGATAAAGAATTCACTTACGACGGCATGCCGCACTCGCTCGCGGTATCGGGAACACTGCCCGAAAACACAAACGTTACATATCAAAACAATGCCAAGACGGACGCCGGCGTTTATACCGTGACTGCCGAGCTGAGTCACGAAAACTACCAAAGCAAAATACTAACAGCAACGTTGACTATTAACAAAGCCGATTTTGTCGGGCTCACGCTGGAAAATAAAAATTTTATTCACTTAGGTCAAACCTGTTCGCTATCCGTGAGCGGCGACATACCAGACGGAACAACAATCACATATACAAACAACGATCAAAATAATATAGGCGTCTATAATGTAACGGCAACGCTGACAAACCCCAACTATAACACGCTCACGCTCAATGCGCAATTGACAATAACGGCTAAATCGGACTTTGCCGTTTCGGTTTTATCTTCGCTTTTGAAAAAGCCCGATCCGTGGGCGTTTATGCCCGAAGCCTTCCTGCCCGAAAATATGGCGTATGCTCAAATGCCTATAAGCGGCATGAACGCTTTTGCAGCCGACGTAGCAGTTTCGCGAATAGCTACAAAAACAATAGGCAAACAATTGAACGTACTGTACGAAGGACTATTGGACGCAGCCGGCGTCATCAACAAAATCGATTTGGTTTTTGCAATACAGGAAGCCGTAGCCAATGCTTATCAAACATTTATCAATAATAACCCCGATAAACCGACAAACTTCTCGGCAGAGATAGCGGGCTTCAAGATAGGGATACTGCTCGACGGGCAAAAGAGCTTATTGCTCGCGGGAAACTCCGTCGTATCTATCGAGCTTTTCAACGACGCAGAAACAGCCGCAAACACAGGAAGAATACAGCTGACCGACGGCATAGCGGTAAAATACACATCCACGGAAAACTCGTTAAAGTTTGCCGTCAAAACGACGGCAGGCGGCGTCGGCAACCTTAAACAAATCGAATTTTTGCGCGACGGGAATTCCGTAACAGGATACTTGCGCGAGTTTACGGGCACCGATGAAACCAATCTGAAAACGACGGCAGTCATAACAAGCGACCCGCAACAAACGATAGTTATGTCAGATAAGCGCGAAACCGACGATATGATTATTAACGGATACGAAGAAGTGTATTCTTCCGTCACGGGCGAACTGATAGGCGGAAGAGTTCAAGAAACGATCAAATTAGTCAACTACGATACGCTATGGTTACACTTGAATCATGTTCAAGGTTTTCAAAGCGTGCGCGTTACCGACGACCGCAACGGGCTAAACGCCGATACTGTTTACGTGAACGGTCAAAGCACTCCGTTCATCACAAAAAAAGTCAACCCGATAATCCCGACAAGCTCGCGGCGATTCGATATAGAAATGAAAGACGTTTGGTACGTCGTGACGGAAACGGCCGACGGAAAAACGGCATATAAAATCGTCAAAACGACCGTGCCCATGCTGTTTGTTCAGACCGAACAAGTGAACGACTTTGAAAAAGACGTCAAAGACAAAAACCCGTACATGACAACCGCCGCCCTCCCCCTAAATAATATCGAAAGCGTCAATCGCGATTACGAACAATTAAAAGCATTATTCTTATCCATTAAAGAAGATGTGACGTATGCCGACATAAATAATTATATAGGCTCCAAAAACGCATTTTTCGTAGACAAAGATGATATCACCGATTGATACGTAAATCACCTGATTATGCCTGAAAATCGACAAGCGTTTCGGCGTCTGTCGATTTTTAATTTCATATCGATTTGCAATCTGTTGAAACTTTATAGCAAACATGATATAATAAAGTCATTATGAAGCACGACAAATACTATTATTTAAACTTTGTTATATTCATAGGCATGCCTATACTTATCGTTGCGGGCGCGTTGATCGCGGCGTTGTCCGATAACAACAGAATAATCGCGTTGGGCGGGCTTTTGATATGCTTTGCGTTAGGCTGCTTGCTCATGTGGCTGATACGCGTGCTTGCCCTACGCGCCGTAAATAAGAGCGAACTGCAAGAAGCGCTCGAAAAAAGCCAAGATCTCGATAAGCTTTTAACGGACGCGAAAGCGGAGTTTGAAAACAAGACCGACTATCCCGCGCCGAACACTTTGCGGCTTATCGACGCGGGCGTAGAGTTTTATGCCGACGGTCGGTACGTATGCGAAGAAAACTTTAAGAACAAGCGCGGACACCACTTCGCGTTTGAGATCGTCGGCACCAAATTGAAGCACATGCCCGACGATTACGACGACGTGACAGACCTCGAAAGCAGCGGCGTATCGATAATGGCGGGCTATCACGACGGCGAGGCGTTGGAAGAATACGCCAACGACAACGGCATAATTCTACGCGACGCCGTAAAAAACGCCGTCGGCAAAACGTTAACGCTCAAGCCCGACTGCGGCTATAATCTCGGAGTGTGGACGGTCGAATACGACGATATCGATTACGGCTTCGTCAAGATACTCGGTTACGAAAAAGGTACTCTCACGGTTTACTTTTCCGTCCGAGTGTCGTGCGGGCTGTGCGACACGGTCGAGGGCACCGTCGAACTTAAAAACGACTCGTTCGATTTTTCACGCGACATAGATTCGCTCATACCCAAGATAAAACGCCGTCAATTCAATACGATAGAGCTTTCCGCCGAAGAGGTGCAGACGATAAGAAAGTCGCATCCTTTCCTGCCCGAGAGCTACCTGAGGTTCTTGAAAGAAATAGGCTTTGTCGATATGGACTTTGTAAACGTGGGCAGAGATAACGGCACGCCGTCCAATCTAAGCGCCGACGAAGTAGAGCCTTTGGAAAAAATACTCTCAGCGCAAGGCGGCATGAAAACGGACGACTTCTATTTCTTCGGAATAAACAGCGACGGAACATACTACGCGTTTTCCAAAAATGCCGACGACAAAAAGGTCCATTGCTTCCCCGACGACGGCTCTAGCATATCCCCGTACGAAAACTTCGAAGAGTTTTTATACGAGATGCTTTCGGTATAGATCGAACGGAGCGACTCATGAAAAAAATCAAATTCAAACACAACCTTATATTTTATATCCTGTACGGCATAGGCTTTTTAGGCGCGGCTGTGCTTGGACTTTTGAGCAACTCGTTTTTCGCTTACGAAATAACCGAATATATATGGGCAGACGTACTGTACGTGCTCTTCCTTTCGCTCCTGTACATAACTGCGTACGTGCAGACACTGACGGCAAATGCGGAAAACCGCAAGCCCCAAAATATCGTATTGGCATCATTCTTGTATTTGGGCTGTCTTTTATTATTTTTGTTGTTCTACTTTATCGGAGGGATATTTTCTTTAATATCGGCGCTGTATTCGGCGGTCATGCTGATACTCGTCTCGTTCCGCGCTATACTCAAAGTCCGCGCCACCGAGTGCATGAAAACGGACGTGGACGTAAAGTCGTCTATTTGCGCTATTAGCTTGGATCTTTTTGCCATGATATCGATCATGCCGATAAACTACGTAAACGAGATATACATGGCGTGGGCGTTTATACCCGCGGCGATACTGACCGCTATCTTGATAATTGTGATTTTGGTCATTATGCGAAACGTGATAAACGCCATATGCCCCACAAAACGCAAAAAGATAGGATACGGTTTTCTCTATACCTTTGTTATATTGATTTTTTCATATGGCGTGTCATTTCCGACGATAGGCATAGCCGACGTGATATTCGACAAAAGCGAGCCCGCTCCCATTGTGTGCGAAGTGCTCGATAAAAACGTTTCGACGGGCACGAGCACGCCGACCACTTACGAATTAAAAGTCAAGATAGACGGCAAAGAGCAGTGGATAGACGTCCCGTCAAGCGACTATTACGAACTGTCCAAAGGCGATTCAGTTGTTGTCAACTACTACTCGGGCGCGTTAGGATTTGCCTACTACATATACGTCGGAAAAGAAGAACAGAATAAAAACAACCAAGATATAATAAGGACAAATCATGGAACTTATATCCGTTACAAAGAGATCGAAAGACCTTCCCGCTATCAAAAAGCTTTATAAGCACGCGTTCCCGAAAGCCGAGCGCGTACCGTTTCGTCTACTCGTAAATAAAGCCGCACCCGACAAAGCGGACTTTTGGGCTTTGCACGACGACGGCAAGCTCATAGGCATGGCATACGCTATAAAAGCGCAAGGGCTCGCCTACCTCTATTTTTTCGCGATAGACAAAGCCCTGCGCGGAAAGGGCTATGGCTCTCATGCGCTTGAAACGCTCAAAGACCGCTACGCCGACGGACGGTTCTTTTTGGCATTGGAAACGCTCGACGAGAGCGCGCAAAACTACGACTATCGCGTCAGACGGCACGAGTTTTACAAGCGGTGCGGTTTTACCGACTTGCCGCTTAAAATAAAAGAAGCGACGGTCGTCTTCGCGGCCATGGGCGTGGGCGGCGAAATACAGCCGCCCGAATACCGCGACATGATGTCCAATTATTTGGGCGAGCGTTACATGAAAAAGATCGACCCCAAAATGTTTTAATTATCACGCATATAAAAAGGCGCACGCATGATAGTCGCGTGCGCTATTTTTATTTGTTATAACTCAATCGACGTTGCGACCGAACATCGCACGGTACTGTTCTTTGGTAATAAGTACGTCTCGAGGCTTACAGTCCGTTACAGGACTTATAAAACCGAACTGTTCCATAACGTCAATAAGCCGCGCCGCGCGTGCATAACCAATGGCAAACTTGCGCTGGATGTAAGATACCGACGCTTGATTTGCGCGGATCACTTGAGCGAGAATGTCGGAAAAAAGCGGATCGCTTTGCGCAACTTCCGATATCTCGCGATTTATCGAGCGCATGCTGCCGAACACCGCCTTCGCCGCGGACTCGTCAAAGTCGCACGCCCCATGATCTTTTACATAAGTCAAAACGGACGCTACTTCTTCGTCGCTTATAAACGCGCCCTGCACGCGCTTGGGCGAAATGTACTCGGCAGGAAAGTACAGCATGTCGCCGTTGCCGACGAGCGATTCCGCCCCCGTCGCATCCAAGATAATACGCGAATCCGTGCCGGTTACGACCCTAAACGCAACGCGGCTGGTGATATTGCTCTTGATAGTTCCCGTAAGAACGTCCGCCGACGGGCGCTGTGTAGCGACTATAATGTGAATGCCGGACGCGCGCGCTATTGCCGTTAATCTTTTTATCTTGTCTTCGATATCGCGCTTAACCTCCGACCCCATGAGATCGGCAAGCTCGTCGATAATAATGACTATATGCGGCAAGCGGTCGACCTTGCCCGATACCACGCTCTCGCTTTCGTTAAACATGGATATATGATTGCACTTATGCTTGGACAAAAGCGCATACCGCCGATCCATCTCGTTTACCGCCCAATCGAGCGCCGAAAGCGCTTCATCGGGCTCATTTATGATACCGTTAAACAACAGGTGCGGCATTCCCGCATACGCCGAAAACGCGACGCGTTTGGGGTCTATCAAAATAAAGCGCATATATTCGGGCGACGCCTTATATAGCAAGCTTACGATAAGACTGTTGATAAACGCGCTCTTTCCGCTCCCCGTTTGTCCCGCAACGAGAAAGTGCGGGACCTTTTCGAGATTGCAGACCACCGCGTCGCCGTTTATGTCCTTGCCCACGGCAAACGTCATGGGCGACTTCGCTTTTTGATATTTGTCGGACTCAACAATTTCGCGCAAGCCGACTATCGACTTTTGGGCGTTTGGCACCTCTATACCTATGGCGCGCTTACCGGCGATGGGCGCTTCTATTCTAACAGGACCTACCGCCGCAAGATCGTATTGTATATCCGCGCCGTGCGCCTCTAACTTCTTTATGGGCGTACCGGACGGGCACTCCAATTCATAGCGCGTGACGGAAACCGACGGGATGATATTAACGACCTTCACTTTTGTATTTAATATCTGCCCGACTGTATTTTCAAGCGTGTCCGCAGTGCGTTTGAGATCGTCCTCGTCGGGGGCTACGCATTGATAGTTTTTCAAAATATCGGTAGGCGGCGCCATGTAATTTTCATAACGCTTGCGCTTTGCCTGCTTTTCTTTACCCATGCCCGCTATGACCGTTACGCGAAGACTATCCCCGAGTTCGGGCAAAATGCCGACTCCAAGCGCTATATTGGAGTCATTTTTACAACTGCCCCTTACTAGCTCTATAATATGTTGCGCTTCGTCTAAGCTTATGTCCGAACTCGAAACATTTATGATCGCGTTTTTTGCGTCGTTTATCTCTGCGCCCAAAAGCCCGTATGACACGGCGAGGTTAGCCGCTTCTATGTCGCGGTTGATGCCTCGCACCTCGCCGACTCCTATCATAACGTCTCCGCCGTCTTTAAGCAAAACGGCAAAATCCGAACTATCTATATTTATTAGCCCGTTAGAGCAAACCGTATCGAGCAACGCCAATATCGACTTTTGCACAACCCCGTCCATATACGACATCGCCGTCTTAAACGGCACCGAATCGGCGACGCGCTTTGGAATATTGTCTTGACGAATTTTCACAACAGAATGAGCCGCTTCATATATATGCGTCGCTCCGAACTGTGCGTTTTTGCGACGATCTTCGCCCTCGAAATCAAACGGCATGGTAACAAACATAACGGAAAGCTTACCCATTCCTCGCGCAAGCTCGGCAACCTTAGGCGCGCCGCCCGAGCCCATACCTCCGCCCAAACCCGCAACGACAAACACCCAATCGCTATCCGAAATAGCGTCATTGATCTTCATGGCGTTGCCCGCGATCGCTCTCTCCGCATTTTCGGGAGAACGCGAAATGTCGTCCTTATGCTCGCTATCGATAATAAGCTTAATATCGGCAGATGCGCGCGATATGGTATTTTTATCGCAGTCGAGCGCTATGTATTTATGCACACCCGTTTTGTGCTTGGATAGTTGGCTTACAATACTGACGCCGCAACCGCCTACTCCTACTACGGCGATTTTAAAAGGACATACGATAGGCTTTTCCTCGCTCGGTAAAAGCGCTTCCGAATCGGCTGCGGCGCGCTCTTTTTCAGCACACTGCGGCATGACCGCGCGAATACGCTCTACTATCTGCCTGATAGCTTCGCGCCGTTGCGTAAACAGTTTAACGGCTTGAACGTTGGACAAATACAGATCGAACGGCTCTATAAGATCGCAGTTTTCTATGTAAATGGGCAATATCGGTTTTTGCTGATTTATGGCAAGGTCGATCTCTTTGGGCACCCATTCCGACGCTTGAGATTCACGTGATATCAAAACGACCATCACGCCGCAATTCTTTATCGCGGACGGGATGGACTTGGCGTAATTAGCGCCCGCCTCTATCGACTCGGGCGCGCGCCAGCACGCTATACCGTTTTCTTCCAATACTCTTCTGAAGTTTTTGGCTTTGACGTTATTTTTGGAGCTGTAACTTATAAATACGTAATCTTTCATATTCCACCGTTCCGATATTCAGTCTACCATAAGCATTTCGATTTGTCAATACGACAAAAAGCGCTGCTTATCGCGACGCCATTTTGCATTATATACTACTTATTGCCTTTACCAAGGCTTGCGAGCTTTTGCTTGACAGCCGCATACGCATTTTCAGGGTCGGCTATACCCTCCGTAACTTGCTCCATCGGGCAAACGCCGTCGCCAGCGCGATTGATAATTTTATCGGTCGTTGTTTCATAGCTCACGGTAATACCGAACCGCTCGCAAACTACGAGCGCGCCTTTACTTATCACACCGGCATACAGTTCCTTAACGCCCAAAAGCACGTATAAAAACGCCGCCGCCCTGCCCACGACCTTATCCGCCGCGACAAAACCGCTATAATCGCGCCCGCTCTCCAAGAGCTCTATGAGCGGCTTTACGCCGCGCTTATCGCTCGTAACGGTATCAACGCCGTCCGAAAGCACGAGAGTCGCCCCGCGCTCCAAAACGGACTTAAGCTCTGTCGCTCTCATTGTTGTTCCTGTTAAGGACTTTCGACAATGCCATTACGATAAACGGCACGAGCACGGCTTGAAGAACAAGCCCCAAAAGTCCCGTCTGTATCTGCGCCCACACCGTTTGCACGGAAAGCGGCGACACCGCGGTGAACACCGCCGCGACGGTCAAGAACGCGACGCGCCCCGAAACCGCGGCGATAAGCACGGCGGGAAACGCCATCCACGAATTTTTTGCAATGCGCCTGCCGAAAGCGCCCGACACCGCGGCAAACACCGCGAGCTCGACTATCATGTACGGAAGCCGTATCGCCGCGGGCATGGGCGTGCCCGTGCCCAAAGTGACGAGGTAACTGACTACGGGCGAAAGCACGCCGACGGCGAGCCCCCACCTAAAACCGAGCAGGCAACCGCCGATAAGAACGGGCAAATACATAGGCAGCCACTTGACGCCGCCCGCGCTTCCCGCCGCGAGGTGAACGAGCTGAGGCAGCGCTACCGCAAGCACGATAAGCGCGAACGATACGAGCGACTTTACCGTGAGCTTGGTCTTGACGCTCGCATTTTTACGTGAAAGAACAGCATCTAACATATTATAATATCTCCTTGTCTATTATTTGAGGCGCGCCGTGAAATCGGACATCATCTCGGAAATCTTGATATTTTGCGGACAGACTTTCTCGCACGACCGACAGCCGATACATGCGCTCGGCTTTTTGTCCTCGGCATAAGTGCCGACCACCATCGGCGCGATAAACCCGCCGCCCGTAAACCGATGCTCGTTATACAGCTTGATCATTTCGGGAATGTCGAGACCTTTGGGGCAATGGCTCGTGCAATACCTGCACGCCGTGCAAGGAAGTTTACTCCCCGTCATCCTGTCGGCAATGCCCGCTATCGCGTCGAGCTCGGCGCGGCTGAGCGGCTTGTCGGTCTTAAAAGTTTTCACGTTGTCGGTCACTTGCTCCATATCCGACATGCCCGAAAGAATGACCGTCACTTCGGGTATCGTCTGTAAAAACCTAAACGCCCAAGCGGGAACGTTCTCGTCGGGTCTCATCTTTTTAAGCTCCGCCGCGTCGGGCGCGTCGAGGTTTGCGAGCCGACCGCCTCTAAGCGGCTCCATGACCCATATAGGGATATTGCGCTCTTTCAAAAGCTCGACCTTGGCTTTGGCGTTTTGGAACTCCCAATCGAGATAGTTAAGCTGTATCTGCCCGAACTCCATATCTTTTCCGTACGCGTCGAGAAAGCGCGTCATGCACTTCATGTCGCCGTGAACGGAAAATCCCAAATGCTTGATACGACCGTTTTGTTTTTGCTTTTTGAGATATGTATATATCCCGTACTTTTTATCGTCGAGATACGCGTCGATATTCATTTCGCAAACGTTGTGGAACAAATAAAAATCAAAATATTCCACGCCGCACTTTTTAAGCTGCTTCTCGAATATCTCCTCTACTTTATCCCAATTCGCGCTGTCGTAGCCTGGGAACTTATCCGCAAGATAAAACTTATCGCGCGGGTATTCGGCAAGGATCTTGCCCATGACAGTCTCCGACATACCGTCGTGATACCCCCACGCCGTGTCGTAATAATTGACGCCGCTCGCCATGGCATACGCCACCATTTTGCGCGTAAGCTCGACGTCTATATCCTTGTACACGTCGTTTACTACGGGCAATCGCATACATCCGAACCCGAGCGCGGAAAGCTCGATATCCTTAAACTTTCTGTAGATCATAAGTCCTCCTATCATTCATGTCGCACGGCAAAGCGTACTTATGGCTATATTATACCATACATACAAAACATTGTAAATCGCTTTGGCATTATTATGCCGCACCATTGTGAGATTGACGTCATACACTGTAGTATAAACGCCTCAAATAAAGCATGCCGCATTACATAAACAAACGGAGGTGTTTTATGTTCTTTAATAACGATTGTTGCCGTTGTACCAAATGCCGCGAATGTGTGCGTTGCAAACCCGTAGAGCGCGAGTGCGGGCACAGCGAATGCGAATGCGGGCGCAAGAACAACTGCGGATGCTGCGAGTGCGAAAAGTGCTGTTGCCGTTGCAACCGTAACAGTACGTGCAACTGCCGCAACATGCTTTGCGCTTACGGCGCGTTCTGCGCTCTTCGCGGTTGCGGTCGTCAAAACAACGGCAACGGCTACGGTCACGACTGCGGCTGCGGCGGGCACGGGCATGGCAGGAACGACTGCGGTTGCGACGAATGATCGTGTCGGAACCGTCGGCGTGAGAGCTTAACACGAAAAAGCGAGGTTGATATCAGCCTCGCTTTTTCGCTGTTTAAAATGTAACGCTAATGCTTTTCGGCGGTCACGTGTTTTCTTATTATCTCGAAAAGCTCATCGTCTATGACGTGCTCTATACGGCACGCATTTTCTTCGGCAAGCGCTTCGCCTGCGCCGAGTTCGACGAGCATTTCGGTCAAGATCTTATGCCGTTCGTAAACGCCCTTGGCTTTTTTCGCGCCCGACTCGGTAAAATCTATGAACCCGTCGCTGCCTACCGTGATATAGTTTTTGTCCTGCAAAAGGCTGACGGCGCGCGACACGCTCGACTTGGCGTACCCGAGCCGCTCCGCAACGTCTATGGAGCGCACCGCGGGCTTTTCCGATTTGAGCACAAGTATGGTCTCCAAATACATCTCTTCCGATTCGTGATCGCGCATGTCTCCTCCGCTATCATTATTCGATACTACTTATATTATACTCGAATTCCGCGTGATTGTAAAGCTATTTTGTGCACGACGCGCGCCGCTTTAAAAGCAAAAAAATATTGACTTTTAGACTATGCCATGATATAATTGAAAAAAGTATAATCAGGAGTAACAAATGAAAGTCGAATGCAACGGTAACGATCTCTGCGAGGCGGTGGGACGCGTAATAAAAGCGGCGTCCGCGCGCTCGACCAACCCCGTGCTCGAAGGCATCAAAATGTCGGCGGAAGCGGGCACGCTCACACTTACGGCGACCGACCTGGAGCTTTCCATCGAGCACATGATACGTGCGGAAGTGATCGAATCGGGCGAAGTAGTCGTTCCCGGCAAACTGTTCGGCGATTTCGTTAAAAAACTTACTTCGCAGAACATAGTGCTCACATCCAACGGTTCGCGACTCAAGATCGACTACGAGCGCAGCGAAGGCGAATTCGGTTGCTACTCGGCGGAGTTGTTCCCCGAAGTCAACCGCGTCGAGGACACACAGCACTTTGAAATGAAAAACTCCGATTTCCGCGATCTCGTCAATAAAGTCGCGTTTTCGGTATGCACCGACGACTCGCACCCCGCGCTCAAAGGCGTGCTGCTCGAGATAAACGAGGAGGACGTAGTCGCCGTCGCGCTCGACGGATACCGCCTTGCCAAGTGCGTAAAACCGCTCATCGCGACCACTGCGTGCACGAGCATTGTCGTGCCCGTCCGCGCGGTCATGGAAATATCCAAACTCGTGCCAGACAACGACGACACGGTCAAACTGTTCATGCACAAAAACTATCTCATGGTGCGTTTGGACGCAACGACCATCACCACGAGACTTATCGACGGCGAGTTCGTCAATTACCGCCAGATAGTGCCCCAACACTTCGACACGCAGGTGTATATTCCCAAAGCCCTGTTCGAAGACGCTATCGACCGCGCCGTGCTCATGGCAAAAACGGAAAAGAACAACTACCTCGTGCGCTTCGATATTTCTCAAACCAATATGACCGTCAAGTCGAGAAGCGACGTCGGCAATGTGGAAGAAAACCTCCCCGTCAAAACGGATGGCGCGGACATATCCATCTCGTTCAACGCGCGCTACTTCACCGAATTCCTGCACCTTATGACCTGCGACACAATAGTGCTTAACATGACCAACTCGACTTCGGCGTGCGTGGTCTCGCCCGCAGGCGGCGTAGACGAGTATATATACCTCGTTCTGCCCGTAAGAAGCGTGTAATAAATCGATAACTATAAAACCGCAACGGCGCAGAACGTAAAAGCTCTGCGCCGTTTTTATTAAAACCCTTTATTTTTTACTCATGTCATGATATAATCACAGTATAAATACTATGCACTGCGGGGAATGTAATGGACATACAAGGAATAATATTTGTATCGGTAATATCCGTACTGACGGTACAGATCTTAGCTGGGTTCATTTGGTATTTAAGCAGGCACGGCGACAAAAAAGCCGCCGACAAAAAGTGCGTGCGGTGGATGACTTTTATCGATATTGTTTTCAAAATCATTTTCATACTCGGGATTCTCATGACGGTTGTCGTATTGATAGCGAGTATAGTGTACTTGGTCGCTTTGAATGTCGAGAACGCGCCCGCCGACGCCGTGCCAGACATGCTCTATGCGCAGATAGGTACGGTCGTCTTGGACGTTATCGCGATAACGATAGAGTATTTATTTTCAAAAAAGATTTATTACAACGAAAATACGATAACGGTCGTCGGCATATTTCGCAAAAAGAAAACGTATGAGATAGCGGATATAACCGACGTGCGCGATTCCGTCCAAGTGTTTAACGACACGAACACATTGGGGATGACGCAACGAAAAGCACAGGGACGGCTAGTTTTGTACTTCGGTAAAAAGCGCGTTTCGGCTAGTTCTTTTATGATGGGCATTGAGGAGTTTAGAAAAACTATCTACCACAAGCGCCCCGATCTTAAAAAATCAAAAAAGCAGTAATACATGATATAACATGGCGGAAAACGATCCGCTTGCGGCTGTAAATATGGGAGTTTATTTATGGACACAAAAGATATAATTGCCATATCGATCATATCGGCGCTCTGGACGCATCTTTTCGGTTGGCACATTTGGCATTTGATAAAAAACAGAGACAAGAAAGCCGTCGGAAATAAATGCGTAAAATACGCGCGCGTTGCAATTACATCTTTTACCGTTATGTTTGCGTTTATCGTGATATTGATAGTAGTCGTATTGGTATTGACTATATATCCGCAAAATGACGACGCGGCTGACGATCCTATGATATTTATATGGATGGGATTGATGAATATTTTAATTAGTATTGCAGCTTATTTTGTTTCCCAAAAAATATTCTACACCGATACTACCGTTACGGTAGTCGGCATGTTTCGCAAAAGAAAGACGTACAACATTGCCGATATAACCGGTTTTATAGACTCTCACATAGATCAAGGCAAAATCACTACACTGCGGGATGCGAAAAACGCTACGGGCAAATTTGTTCTGTATTTCGACAAGAAACATGTAACGGCTTACGCCATAATGTCGGGCATAACGGAATACAAAAACACAATATACGCCTTGCGACCCGACCTCATTGAAACCGACGAAGAAAACATAAACGAGCTATGACAAAACGCCATAGCTCGTTTTTCTTAGATATTCTATTTATGCTCTTTCCACATGCACTCGGTTACTTGCATTTCACCGAAAGTCGCTTTAAACGAAGAGTTTTCGGGACTGCACGCATAAATGCCGAACGCTATCTTTTCCGCGCCGCGGACCAAATGGCATATTCGCATTTGCTTGTAATTTATACCGTCTAAACTACTTTCGATACAATAGTCGGAACCTCTTCTGCTCAGCCTGTACCATACCGTTTTTATATTCGCGGGTATGTCGGTAGTCGCCCAATCGGAATAGCCGTCGTTGGTAACTACGCTGCCCAACCTTTGAAAATCGCCGTTCTCGTACTCGACGGACGCTTTCAGCCAATTATCGCAGTCGAGGTACACGGCGACACCGCACTGATCGAACCGCCTTTTGCTCTCGAACTCCGTTTTTACGGTAAACGAAAAATACTTCTCGCTCGTTTTCATGAGTAAAAGCGGCGCGCTGTCGTTGCGGAATCCGTAATACGTTCTCTGCCACAGGTCGGTATTCGGCTCGGTCGTTACGGTTATTTTCTCGTTTGATACCGTAACCTCTTTGGGTTTTCTCACCCACTCGCAAGCGTTTATGTCAAACTTCATAGCATACCCCCCATACAGCATTGACGCGTTTGATTTTTGCAAACCTCTATCGCTCGTCTGCGACCGACATATTCAACAAAGCGGTAAAGTCGTCTACGCACATGAGCGCACGGTCGTCTTTTATCCCGCCTATAGCTATCACGCTCGCGCCGCTCGCGAGCCCCGCCTCTATGCCCGCCGCGGAGTCCTCGAAAACCAAGCACTTCTGCGGCGCGACGCCGAGCTCTGACATAGCGGCAAAATAAATATCAGGCGAAGGTTTTTTGGGAAGATCGGCATTGCCATCAATCACTACGTCGAACGCGTTTTTGATACCAAGCTTTTCTATCATACTGCCCGCGGTCTGTGCCGACGACGCGACGGCGGTCTTGACGCATGCGCGGTTTACGCGCGTTACAAACTCGCGCGCGCCTTTTATCATATCGGCGTCGGTCACACCGGACGTGGCTTTTAAAAACTCCGATTTTTTAATTTCGGCTATCTTCGACTTCTGCTCGGCGGTAAAGGCTTTGCCGCGCTTTCTCTCGCCGAATGCTATAATATTAGCCTTGCCCGTGCTCCGTAGCGGCAGATATTCGGCTTCGGTAAGTTCCACGCCGTATTCCGAAAACGCGCGCTTCCACGCCGCGTAATGGAACTTTTCGGTATCCGCTATTACTCCGTCAAAGTCGAATATGCACGCGTCGAAACATATGGGCTCTATGCCCGAACCGAACGTAAGTTTACCTGCGAAACTGTCGCATATAAGCCGATTCAGTTGTACACTCGCCGCGGCAACTACGCCCTCGTCGCCGATCCTGTACGGGTTGCCTTTGAGGTTGGTCACAATCGCGCCCGCTTCGCGACAGATGACTATGCCGGGCGCTATGTCCCACAGGTTTTTGGTCATGAGCGCCGTGCCGTGCGTTCTGCCCTGCGCCACGAACGAAAAGTCCAGACACGCCGCGCCGAACATGCGGATCTTGGCGACTTGTGGATATAGTTTTTTGATTGCCGCGTGTTCTATTTCGCCGCAGTCGTCGTCCGCATGCGAGTAGTCGCCGAAGCTGACTATGGCGTTATTAAGCGTCCCGCCGCTATCGACCGTTATCTTCTTGCCGTTGAAGTAGCATCCGTCGCCCTTACTCGCGCATATGGTCTCGTCAAAGTGCGGCAAGTACACCGCGCCCATGACGATCTCGCCGTCGTCGATGAGCGCGCACTGCATACCGAACAGTTTGGAGCCGTTTGCCATATTGCACGTGCCGTCGATGGGATCGACAGTCCATGCCCGACCCGTTATGCCCGCGGCGGATGAGAACTCCTCGCCGTGAATGATATCGGCGGGATATTCTTTGCGTATCGCTTCGGCGATGAATTTTTCTATGTTCAGGTCAATATCTGTGACAAGATCGAACGCGCTTTTCTGTGCGGTATTGAGACTCAGTCCGCAATACTTATCGAATGCGTCGCGCATGACGGCGATTATAAAGTCCCGTTCTTTCTTGTATACCATATCGCATCTCCCGTTACTTGGTCAAGCTCGTATCGCGAGCAAAAGCGTCGGCTTGCATGCACGCCTACATGCGATATTATAGCACAGCCGTGTAGCTTTGACAAACATTTGGTTGGCACACGGCAAGCCTTACGCTTGACCGTCTGTCGTGTGTTTGCATGAGTGATTGATTTTACGTTGCACCCGAATAAGTATGGAACATATCATTTATTGTCATTCCGAGCTCGCGAGGAATCTAGGCGAACCGCCGCAAAGCGTAAACCTCAAACCAATCGTAACCCATGAATGCTTTGCATTTATTCGGGTGCTACCTCAAACACACCGCACGCGCCAACACACGACATTCGTCCAACATTTGGTTGGCACACGACAGACGCCAAGCCTTCGGCTTGGGAACAAAAAAACGATCCTTTCGGATCGTTCTTTTTGTCAATGATTAAGATTAAGCGCAAACCGCTATTATTTGATGATCTCGGTAACAACGCCCGAGCCAACGGTTCTGCCGCCTTCGCGGATAGCGAAGCGAAGACCCTTTTCGGCGGCGATCGGGTGGATAAGCGTAACGGTCATCGTTACGTTATCGCCGGGGGTGACCATCTCAACGCCCTTCGGGAGCTCGACAAGACCGGTAACGTCCGTCGTGCGGAAGTAGAACTGCGGACGATAGCCGTTGAAGAACGGGGTGTGTCTGCCGCCCTCTTCCTTTTTAAGAACGTACACCTCGGCTTTGAACTCGGTGTGAGGGGTGATGGAGCCGGGTTTCGCGATAACCTGTCCGCGCTCGATATCTTTACGGTCGATACCGCGGAGAAGGATACCCGCGTTGTCGCCGCTCTGAGCGGAGTCAAGCGTCTTGCGGAACATTTCGATACCGGTAACGACCGAGCTCTTCGTGGCACGGATACCGACTATCTCGACGGGATCGCCGACTTTGATAGCGCCGCGCTCTACACGACCGGTAGCAACGGTGCCGCGGCCGGTGATCGTGAAGATGTCCTCAACGGGCATAAGGAAGGGTTTGTCGACGTCGCGTTCCGGCGTGGGAATGTAGCTGTCAACAGCTTCCATGAGCTCCATAATGCAGTTGCAAGCGGGATCGTCGGCTTTGCCTGCCTGAGCGGCTTCGAGCGCTTTGAGCGCGCTGCCTTTGATGATCGGGCAGTTGTCGCCGTCGAAGTCGTACTTACTGAGTATCTCGCGAATTTCCATCTCGACAAGCTCGAGCATCTCGGGATCGTCGACTTGGTCGGTCTTGTTCATGAATACAGCGATCTTGGGAACGCCGACCTGACGCGCAAGAACGATGTGCTCGCGGGTCTGGGGCATAACGCCGTCGGTAGCCGCAACAACGAGGATAGCGCCGTCCATCTGAGCGGCACCCGTGATCATGTTTTTAACATAGTCCGCGTGTCCCGGGCAGTCAACGTGCGCGTAGTGACGGTTAGCCGTCTGGTACTCAACGTGCGAGGTGTTGATGGTGATACCGCGCGCCTTTTCTTCGGGAGCTTTATCGATCTGGTCGTAACGCATCTGCTCTGCCAAACCCTTGGAGGCAAGCACCATGGTGATTGCCGCGGTAAGGGTGGTTTTGCCGTGGTCGACGTGACCGATCGTACCGATGTTCACGTGCGGCTTGCTTCTGTCGAATTTTGCCTTTGCCATTATAATGGTCCTCCAAAAATATTACTGAATTGTAGGTTCGTCTTAATTATAATACATTTCCCGTAAAATAACAACCGTTTTGACATGGTTTTTGTATAATTTCTCACGGTCGGCACGGACGAACGACGCGCCGTTTTATTGTTGTCACGGCGGCGATAAAATCGCCGCCGCAAACGTTTGATTGTAGTTACAGCCTATAAACTCCGCTTAGCCCTGCGCCTTGTTGCGCTCGCCTATTATCTTTTCGGCGATGTTCTTGGGAACTTCGGCGTAGTGGTCGAACTGCATGGTGTAGTTGCCGCGGCCCTGCGTGCGCGAACGAAGGTCGGTCGCATAACCGAACATTTCGCTGAGCGGGATCTCCGCGTGTATCGTCTGACTGCCGTTTACGAGGTCTGTACCCATAAGATTGCCGCGACGCGAGCTTACGTTGCCCATAACGTCGCCGAGATACTCGTCGGGAAGCGTGATATCGACTTTCATGATGGGCTCCAAAAGATACGCGTCGCCCTTTTTCATACCGTCTTTAAACGCCATGGAACCCGCGATCTTGAACGCCATTTCGGACGAGTCGACTTCGTGGTAGCTGCCGTCGTAAAGCGTGACTTTGAAGTCCACGCACTCGTATCCGGCAAGGATACCGCTCATGCGCGCTTCCTGTATACCTGCGTCGACTGCGGGGATATATTCTTTGGGAACGGATCCGCCGACGGTCTTATCCTCGAACACATAGCCCGCGCCTTGTTCCAGCGGCTCCATGATGATCTTGGCGTGACCGTACTGACCTTTACCGCCGCTCTGACGGATATACTTACCTTCCGCTTCGACTTTTTTCTTGACCGATTCGCGGTATGCGACCTGCGGCTTACCGACGTTTGCTTCGACTTTAAACTCGCGAAGCAGACGGTCTACTATGATATCGAGGTGCAGCTCGCCCATACCCGCGATGATCGTCTGTCCGGTCTCCTGATCGGTGTAGGTCTTGAACGTGGGGTCTTCCTCTGCGAGCTTGATAAGCGCCATGGTCATTTTTTCCTGACCGGCTTTGGTCTTGGGCTCGATAGCGACGCGGATAACGGGCTCGGGGAACTCCATGCTCTCCAATACGATGGGGTGCGCGGGGTCGCAAAGCGTATCGCCCGTGGTCGTGTCTTTAAGTCCGACTATCGCGCAAATATCGCCCGCGCGAACTTCGTCTATATCGGCGCGCGAATTGGCATGCATCAAAAGCAGTCTGCCTATGCGCTCTTTCTTGCCTTTGGTCGAGTTGAGAACATACGAGCCTGCGGGACATACGCCGCTGTAGCAACGGAAGAACGCGAGCTTACCTACGAACGGGTCGGCAGCGATCTTGAACGCAAGACCGGCAAACGGTTCGCTGTCGTCAGTTTTGCGCTCCTCTTCGACGTCGCTGTCGGGTTTGGTACCCTTGATGTGCGCGATGTCGACGGGGCTCGGAAGGTAATAAACGACTGCGTCCAAAAGCTTTTGCACGCCCTTGTTCTTGTACGACGAGCCGCAGAATACCGGGTTCATCGTCATGTTGATAGTTGCCTTGCGGATAGCGGTACGGAGCTCCTCTACGGTAAAGTCCGCGCCGCCGTTCTCGAAGAACCGCTCCATAAGCGCGTCGTCCGTTTCGGCGACCGCTTCGAGAAGGATCTGACGGTACTTGTCCGCATCCGCTTTGAGCTCGGCTGGTATCTCCTGCTCGTTGATCACGTTGCCGAGGTCGTCCTCGTAAACTTCCGCTTTCATCGTGATAAGGTCGATCATACCCTTAAAGGTATCTTCCTTGCCGATGGGAATCTGTAACGCGACGGGATGCGCGCCGAGACGCGTTTTCATCATGTCCAGAACGTTAAAGAAGTTCGCGCCGTTTATGTCCATCTTGTTGACGTAAGCGATACGGGGAACGCCGTACTTGTCCGCCTGACGCCAAACGGTCTCGGACTGAGGCTCGACGCCGCCCTTTGCGCAGAATACCGCAACAGCGCCGTCAAGCACTTTGAGCGAGCGCTCGACCTCGACCGTAAAGTCGACGTGTCCCGGAGTGTCTATAATGTTGATACGCGTCATGGGCGCATCGGCGCCGGTACGCCACTGTGTGGTCGTAGCCGCCGACGTAATGGTAATGCCGCGTTCCTGCTCCTGTATCATCCAGTCCATGGTCGCGCCGCCGTCGTGGGTCTCGCCTATCTTGTGCACCTTACCGGTGTAGAACAAGATACGCTCGGTCGTGGTGGTCTTACCCGCGTCGATGTGTGCCATGATACCTATATTTCTGGTATTTTCCAACTTAAACTGTCTTGCCATTTTGTGTTCCTCTTATTTCCGAATTAACGCTCCGCGCGATCGCAATTCTCGCATTTACACGCGAGCACACATGCGCTCGATCACGGCGGCGCAGTCGCGCCGCAGACGGGCAACAGGTGCCGATCGACGGGAGCGAAATATGGCGCGTTGACGCGAGCAAGAGCAGGCAGGCGAGGCGGCGCGGCAGGGAGTTTACTTAGCATAAATGACCCGAGCGGCGCCGAAGCCTAACGAACTATTGCGACGCGTATACGCGTCATATTACATTACCATCTGAAGTGAGCGAACGCCTTATTGGCCTCCGCCACTCTGTGCATTTCTTCTTTACGCTTTACGGACGCGCCGGTATTGTTGTAGGCGTCCAAAAGCTCGCCGGCAAGACGCTCGTCCATGGTCTTCTCGCCGCGCTTGCGCGAGAACATGACTATCCAACGGATAGCAAGCGTTTGCTGACGCTCGGCGCGGATCTCGAGCGGGACCTGATAGGTCGAGCCGCCGACACGGCGCGCTTTAACTTCGAGCTGGGGCTTGACGTTTGCCATTGCCTGGTCAAAAACGTCGAGCGGTTCGAGCGACGTTTTTTCCTTGATAATGGAAAACGCGTCGTATACTATTGACTGTGCCGTGCCTTTCTTGCCGTCGAGCATGATCTGATTGACGAGCTTGGTCACGACTTTGCTGTTATAAATAGGGTCGGGTAAAACGTCCCTTTTGGGGACCCCGTTTCTCCTCGGCATAATGCTTCTCCTTATTCGATTTTTGTTTTTTGTACAACTGCATCAAAATGCTGACAACGGCGTAGCCGCGCCGCAGACGGACAGCAGTTGACGAGTCGCCGACGGGAGTGTACATAGACGTACATGACCGAGGCGACGAGACAAACGCAGTCCGTATCCGGCGATGGATACGGCGTTATTTCGCGCGTTTTGCGCCGTACTTTGAGCGGGCTTGCTTGCGTTTGGCAACACCCGCGGTGTCTAATGCACCGCGAATAATGTGATACCTCACACCGGGCAAATCCTTCACTCTGCCGCCACGGACAAGCACAACCGAGTGCTCTTGCAGGTTGTGTCCTATGCCGGGAATATAGACCGTACCTTCCATCTTGTTTACAAGACGCACACGAGCGATCTTGCGCAAAGCGGAGTTGGGCTTTTTGGGAGTGGTCGTCGTAACGGACAAGCACACGCCGCGTTTTTGCGGGTTGTTGTCGAGAATGGGGCTGAGCGATTTATACTCGACCTTTTTGCGACCTTTCCTTACGAGCTGGTTGATCGTAGGCATTGTTACTCTACCTCCTTTTAGTAGTATTGCCGCTCCCACTCATAAAATCGAATAGAAGCATAGCGCGGAAAAATCCACGCTAACAGTAAGTATAACAGTTGCCATCCCCCTTGTCAAGTATTTTTAACTGTCGTGCAAACCAAATGTTTGACGATTGTCGTGTATTTGCGTATATGATTTGTTTTGCGTTATGCCCGACCAAGCACTGCTTGGATTATGCTCGTGTGTGTACGTTGATGTTGTTTTTGTGTTGCACCCGAAAAAGAGCGGTACAAAAATCAACGGCGTGCCGAGTCGTCACGCCCTACTATTAGTTTTTATTCGGGTATGTCGCCATTATCCCGACCACGCCAACACACGACAGACGCCAACTTCCGACTTGTCATTCTGAGCCGTAGGCGAAGAATCCGGGCGAACCGCCGCACACGCGACACATAAAACAAACGTTATAATTCGCCATGCCCCGCATTTATTCGGGTGTTACATAAAACCACCTAAATCGCTCACACACGACAGAAATCCAATCTGTGATTGGTGCGGGCTTGCGCCCTAGATCCTTCGGCTTCGCCTCAGGATGACACGTATCGATAATGGGATATTCTATTTTGATATTTGTCGGGTGAAACGCAAACCACCAATCAAGCAAACACACGACAGCTGCCAAGCACAGCTTGGATTTCTGTCGTGTATTGGCGTTTGCGGTTTGTTTTACAAAACACCCGAATAAGAGCGGAACATATCGACATGTCTCCGTAGGACGTGACGGATTGCGGGGCACTCACTAAAAACCAAAAAACGACGGAGCGGGCGTATTCCGTTCCGTCGTTTTAGGGTCGTACTCTTTGATCGGCTTATGCTGCTTTCCAATAAAACTCGGGCGAGCCGAACGCGCCGTCGTTATAGAGCTGTTTGGATATTTCCGAAAGTGCGTCTTTACCGTTACAAATAAAGAACTTGGTATTGCCCTGCGGTACCGCCATATACAGCGACGAATCGAACCCGCCGAGCTCGACGTCACCGTACACCCACGAAATTATCTCCATGGGCAACCGTCCCGGCAAAATTTTGATATTATTGTCGGCGATGACCGCCGCCGTCTGCGGCATCGAATCGGTAGGCTCCAAGGCTTTCGGATGCGGTTTGTATAAAATATTGTATCCGTCGTAGTCTTCGATAATGCGGCTCAAAACGTCGGCAAACTCCGCATCGGTGAGCGAGCCCGTAAAGCCGTTGGTGCCTGTGATTATCAAATACTTCCCTTCCTCTGCAAAGTACTGCTCGTCGAATTCGGCTTTGTCAAAATTGCACAGCGCCAAAAACTTTTCTTTTTGCGCGTCGGTCAAATTCGCATACATGTCCTTAGGCGACATTTTGGGCATGTGCGCCTTTTTCACTTCCGCCATAACTTTCGGATCGGCGCTTACGAGCGTTTCTGGATAATTGCACCACAGCTCGACGTTGTCGCGCTGAGCCGCCATTATACCCATTCGCGCAAGACTCCCGTCCGCAACGTCCGTGCCGAACTTTTTGCCGCCATATTCTATATACGCGTTGCCCGTATCGCCGTCGACGACGGTGAACTCGTTTCTCAACGCTTTATCGATCACCGCATCGTAGATCTTCTTATTGGCTTGCCAAGCCGAATACGTGTTTTCGCCGCGGTACGCGGAAAACGCCGACCCGTACGTAAACCCGCCGTCGGACACGAGCTTGACCTCGTAACGCGAACTCGGGATCTTATACCGCATCATGGACATTACTTCGCTTTGACTGTAAACGTCGGTCATGAACAGCCTGAAATAGCTCCATTCGTCCTCGTAAGCGATGCGCGCCGTCATGCGCCACGCCTCGCGCAGATCGGCATTGGACGCACCGTTTATCTTATATAGAAACCTGTCGTCGTCCAGCTCGTCTATGTTCAGCGTATCGGCGCGCGTAAAAGTCAGCATCGACTTGTAATCGTTGGAAACAATATCGAGCGCGCAGTACAGTACGGGCAGCGTCGCGCACATCCAATAACAGTTGTAAATATTGCGAACTTTGACGCTCCGCTTTGCTACGGTATTATTCCCTTTCGCGTCGTTTACGTAATAGCTTATTTCATAGTCGCCGCACGCGTCGAACGTTACCCTGCCGTCGTCGACCGAGGCATGCTCGGGCAGTACGACGCGAAGCTCGTCGCCAAGCGATGCTTCTTTGCCGTTTTCGTATTTATAAGTCGCAGTCACGCCGTCCATGATATCGAACGTCTCGGTATCCTTATCGATAAAAACGTCCTCTAATCCGCTTATAACTATATTATTGTAATCGGGCTGGGGCTCCGACGAACCGTTGCCGTTGCCGCACGCGGTAAAAGCGACTGACGAGAGAACCGCCGCCGCAGTAAAACATACAATACGCTTATAGATTTTTTTCATAGCAATTTATCTCCTCTACGTTTAACAGCATTTTGCTGTACGCAAAATATTATACAGCAATTCGCTGTATAATGCAAACACAATCGAGTCGAAAATGGAAGTTTTTTCTAAACGTTTAAAAGAACTGCGCATAGCGGCGGGCTACACGCAGCAACAAATGGCGGACAAGCTGAACATTCGGCAACAGTCATATACTCGCTACGAAAACAACGCCGGCGAGCCGAATCTGTCTACCGTTGTTATGATAAGCAAGATCTTCGACGTGTCATGCGACTATCTGCTCGGCACTTCCGATTTTTGAAAACCTAATTCACTCGCCCGACGCGCATCACTCGTCGCTCGACGCCAAACGCACGGACATACGCGATCTAATTTGTTTCCCCGCAGCGTCGACACGTCACATAATAAAAGATCCCCGTTCATCGGAGATCTTTTTAAATACCGTTTTATGCCAACCGTCTTTCGACGGTTTTTATTTTAAAACACGTCTGCGAGCGCCATGGACACGGCGACCGCGCCGTCCGCGGCGGCTGTCGTGAGCTGACGCACCGTTTTTCTGCGGCAGTCGCCCGCGGCGTACACGCCCTTTACGTTGGTGCGGCAGTAATCGCCGGCGAGTATATATCCGTCGCCGTCGAGCTTGACGCCGAACGCTTCGTTATCGGGCTTTTGCCCTATCGCGACGAACAGTCCGTCGATATCGAGTTTTTGCGGTTTGCCGTTCACTTTGAGTTCAACGCCGCTAAGCTCCTCGTCGCCGATGAGTTTTTCTACCGTCGCATTGGTGATAAACCTTATGGTATTGAGCGCTTTGCACCGCTCGACCATAGCCGGCTCGGCACGGAACCCGTCGCGCCGATGTATCAAGTACACCATTTTAGCCAAGCCCGAAAGATATAGCGCGTCGCCGAACGCGGCGTTGCCGCCGCCCACTACGGCGACCGTTTTATCCTTAAAGAACGCGCCGTCGCACAGCGCGCAATAGCTTATGCCCGCGCCGATGAGCATGTCCTCGCCGTATATCCCAAGCCTGCGATGTTCGCAGCCCGCCGCGATAATGACCGCGCGCGCTTCGTACTCGTCGCGCTCCGTCGTAACGAACACGGTCTCGCCGCGCCGCTCTACTTTGGTCACGGTCTCGCACTTGAACTGCGCGCCCGCCGCCTCCGCCTGGTCGAAGAGGTCGGACGCGAACACCGCGCCCGAGACACTCTTTATCCCGGGATAGTTTTCCACCGTCGGCGCATCTACTATCTGACCGCCGAACGCCTCGCGCTCCAATACGAGCACGGACTTATTCGCTCGGCAAGCGTAAACGGCGGCGCTAAGCCCCGCCGTTCCACCGCCTATTATTACAAAATCAATTATTGGCATTTGCGTCTAAAAACCTTTTTATCGCCGCGACGCCAGCATACTTGTCGAACGCGTCGCCGTTGCTCACAACGAGAGTGGGGGCTTGCTTTACTCCGTACTTAGTCGCTTCCGCGGGATCCTGTACGGCGTTTATGATATCCACTTCGAGCCCTGCGTCTTTGAGCATGGGAATGGCTACCTTGCAGTTGGGGCAAGTGGGCGTGGTAAACAGCGAGTAGTGCTTTTCTCCCGTTACGTGCGGAAGATCTTCTACGTGGCAACCCCTGTCCGACATATGCTCGATTCCGCTCGGATGCGGTTTGGTATATCTTTGCGTGTCGTATACTTTTCTGTCCTTGAACTCCTGTTCCTTACCGGCGTTCCAGTTCTGAACGGGACGGTAGTAACCGGTTATACGGCTGTTGACCTCGGTCTTTTTGCCGCACTTGGGGCACTCGTACACCTCGCCCGCTATATAGCCGTGATCGCGGCATACCGAATACGTGGGCGAAAGCGTGAAGTACGGGAGCTTGTAGTTTTCGGCGACCGTGCGCACGAGCTTGGCGGCAGCCTTCCAATCGGGCAGTTTCTCGCCGAGGAAGGTGTGGAAAACGGTACCCGAGGTATACAGCGTTTGCAGTTCGTCCTGAATGTCGAGCGCCGAGAACACGTCCTCGGTATAGCCGACGGGAAGGTGCGAGCTGTTGGTGTAGTACGGCGTGCCGTTCTCGTTTGCAGTGATGATATCGGGATAGCGCTCCTTGTCGTGCTTGGCGAGCCTGTACGTCGTGGACTCGGCGGGAGTCGCTTCGAGGTTATAAAGATCGCCGTACTGCTCTTGGTAAATGACGAGCCGCTCGCGCATGTGGTTGAGCACTTTTTGCGCAAACGCCTGAGCGCGCGGGTCGGTGAGGTTTGCTCTAAGCCATTTGGCGTTGAGCCCCGCCTCGTTCATACCGACGAGGCCTATCGTCGAGAAGTGGTTGTCGAACGTGCCGAGATAACGCTTGGTGTACGGATACAGCCCCTCGTTCATGAGCTTGGTTATAATGTCGCGCTTGATCTTGAGCGAGCGCGCCGCTATGTCCATGAGCTTGTCGAGACGAGTGAAGAACTCTTCTTCGTTCTCGGAAAGGTACGCGAGTCTGGGCATATTGAGCGTTACGACGCCGACGGAGCCCGTGCTCTCGCCGCTTCCGAAGAAGCCGCCCGATTTCTTGCGGAGCTCGCGAAGATCGAGACGCAGACGGCAGCACATACTGCGAACGTCCGACGGCTCCATATCGGAGTTGATATAGTTGGAGAAGTACGGCGTTCCGTATTTAGCCGCCATCTCGAAAAGAAGCTTGTTGTTCTCGGTCTCCGTCCAATCGAAGTCGCGAGTTATGGAATACGTGGGTATGGGATATTGGAAACCGCGGCCGTTGGCGTCGCCCTCGATCATTATCTCGATAAACGCCTTGTTGACCATGTCCATTTCTTTTTTGCAGTCTTTGTACTTAAACGCCTGCGGCTTGCCGCCCACTATAGCGGGCTGTTCGGCAAGGTCGGGCGGGCACGTCCAGTCGAGCGTGATGTTGGAAAACGGCGCTTGCGTGCCCCAGCGCGACGGCGTGTTCACGCCGTAAATAAACGACTCTATGCACTTTTTGACTTCGCCGTACGAGAGGTTGTCCACTTTGACAAACGGCGCAAGATAAGTGTCGAACGACGAGAACGCCTGCGCGCCCGCCCATTCGTTTTGCATGATACCGAGGAAGTTGACCATTTGGTTGCAGAGCGTCGCGAGATGGCTCGCGGGCGACGAACTGATCTTGCCGGGTATGCCGCCCAAGCCTTCCTGTATGAGCTGACGAAGCGACCAGCCCGCGCAGTAACCCGTAAGCATCGAAAGATCGTGGATATGCACGTCCGCGTTACGGTGCGCCTGAGCTATCTCGTCGTCGTATATCTCGCTCAGCCAATAGTTGGCGGTGATAGCGCCGGAGTTGGACAAAATGAGTCCGCCCACCGAATACGTAACGGTGGAGTTCTCCTTAACGCGCCAGTCGGACGCCTTGACGTAGCTGTCTACGAGTTCCTTGTAGTCAAGTATGGTGGACTTCATGTTGCGGATCTTTTCGCGCTGTTTGCGGTACAAAATGTACGCTTTGGCTACATCCGCATAGCCCGCCTGAATGAGAACGCGCTCGACGCTGTCCTGAATATCCTCAACGGCTACCCGCTCGCCCTTTACCTTATCGGCAAAATCGGACGTGACGCGAAGCGCAATAAGATCGATGATATCGTCGTTGTATTGCTTGCCCTGCGCGTCGAACGCCTTACGTATAGCATGACTTATCTTGGATATGTCAAACTCCGTCGTCTTCCCGTCTCTTTTGACTACTTTGTACATGAATAACCTCCGAATTTGCGTCACTTTTCAGATAAAACATATCGACCGAGGGCGATAACGGGCAACTTAGGGGCAACTTAGGCAGGCGGGACTCGAACCCGCGAGGTTTTGGCGGCATATAAACTGCATACTATCGGCGAAAACCGCTTGAACGTAGCGCATGGGGCTACGCCCATCGCGTCTTTCGCCGCTATTATTTGCTTCTATGCCGCCAAAACCGCAAAGCGCCGTAGTGAAGCCGATTTTAGCTCGATTCAAGGAAGGCGAGCGAAGTTGTACTTGAAGTACTACGAGCGAAGCCTGACGCCGAAACGGGCAAAATCAGCCCGCTACGGCTCACAGAGTTCGAGTCCCGCCTGCCTACCTCCGCCGCAGCATTACTGCGGCAAAATCGGTGTCCTCCCGTGTCTCTTGCCGTCGATCGCGTGCATTACCTGCGCGACCGTCAAAGTGAACACAGTATAACACAGCTATATGACCATGTCAAGCCTTTTAACACAATATATTGTGGTTTTTGAAAAATATTTTCCACAATTGCCACAATATATTGAATAATAATTATATTTGTTTAATCAGCCTGTCTCGTCCGTCATATCGCCGCCGACAAACGCAGTACAATCCATAAATTTACTGCTTGTTTATAGATAAACGTCGTCGGACTATATGATTGTTTTACTTGACATTACTGTCAAAGTAATAAAGATACTGTTTTGATTTTATTCGAGTGTACCGTCATTCTTTCGACAGAGTGCACACACGACAAACATCCAAGCCTTTGGCTTGAAGCAAACGATAACAAATCGGATTTATAACAACTAAAAAACTACCCGCCCTTACTCAACGATTACGCCTACGTTGTCTACTTTGGGAGTGCGAAGAGTCCAGCCTTTCGGGAGTGTTATATTCTTTGCCTGACCTTGCCCGAAGATCGCAAGCACCGTCGGTCCCGCGCCCGATACGCACACGGCTATCGCGCCGCTCGCTTTAAACGCGCGCTCAACTTCGGCATAACCTTTTATAAGCGGAATGCGGTACGGCTGATGGAGCTTATCGCCTATCGCTTCGAGCGCCTCTACATTCCCGCTCGCGAACGCGCCGAACGTGACGACGGCGCGCGACAGCGAATACACGCAGTCTTTACGCGAATACGTATCGGGAAGCGCCGCGCGCGCGTCCGAAGTCTTGAGCGCAAAGTCGGGCGTTGCCACGGCAACCGTCAAACCGCTCGGCGCGGCAGTACGCACATAGCCGACTTTTCCGTCGTCCTTGATATAGCCCGCGGCGACCCCGCCCACTATCGCGGGCAGCACGTTGTCGGGATGCCCGTCGAGCTCGGTACAAAGATCGATGATATCCGCCTTTTTCATAGGCTTTCCCAAAACGGCGTTTGCCGCGCACACGCCGCCGACTATACACGCGGCGCTGCTACCAAGTCCGCTCGCCTGCGGTATATCGCTCTTAGACGTTATCTTTACGGGCATATCTTTTTTGCCGTATTTACCGAACACGGCGTTCATCGAAGAATATATGAGATTGGACGCGTCGGTCGGCGCGGGAACGTCCGATACAATGGTCAGCTTGTCGCACTTTTCCACAACTATCTCGTTGTATATCCCGAGCGCCAAGCCCATACAGTCGAACCCGCCGCCGAGGTTGGCGCTCGTCGCGGGCACGCGCACCCGCACGATGCCTTTAAAAAAATCACTGCTCATAGTCCGCCACCTGCCCGATATGATACGTTACGGTCTCGCCGCCCGCGCTCTTGTCGTACGGAATACCGTAGTACGCAAGCGCCGCGCCCGAAAAAGTCTTACCCAGCTCGCGCACGCGGTACAGATTATGCTCGTCGAGCCCGACGAGCCGCACGTCGCCCGTCGCCACGGCGTACGCCTTGGACTTGTCTTTAGACACGACCATTACGCCGCTTTCTATATCGTAAACGTCGCCGTTCATAACGACGCTCTCGTCGTCCTGATAACTGAATATCTGAGCGCGCACCGCCCGTCTGGCGTTTGTATCCAGCTTGGACGGATCGAGCCTATACCCCAGCCCGCCGAGCGTCGCTATATCAAACTCGGTCTTATACGACGACTTGACGCCGTCGCGCGTCACTACGTTGCGCACCGCGGCAAGCGGCAACGGCAACGCCGCGCGCGAACGCAGAGCGGCGCTTCCCGCGCCGTGCTTTACGCCCGTGAAGTCGCATACGATATCGGGAAACTCCTTGCGGAACGCCGCGTACGCGCCGTAGAGCTTGACCGTTTCGGCATGATCGGTAACGCCGTCAAACGCAAACTCCAGGTATTCCGCGCCGCATTTTTTAATGATATCGCGCACACCGCTCGCCGTAGCGTCGACCGCAATCCTCAAACCGAACTTGATCCCGTGCGCATGCACACATTCCGCCGCTTTTATCAATCCGCTTTCGGCGTCGGCGGCATAATCGACCACTACCGTGTCCATACCCGTCTCGCACGCCGCGGCGACCGTTGCGTCAAACGCCGCTCCGTCTTCGTGGAGAGCGCAGTACAATACTATCGGCCTGCGCTTACCCGACTTTTCGGGCGACATCGCGTACTCGCGTATAATATCGTGAAGCGCGCGCACGGTCGCGCCCGCCGCGCCGCAGGAATACAACAGCACGAGCTCCGCCGAAGTGAGCGCTTCGCCCGCGGCAAGCGTGATGCTCTTGCCCATAGTTTTTTTATCGATAGCCGCGAGCGTAGCGCGTCCGTCTTTATAAGACAACCGCTCGTAAAAGAATAGTGGGAATGCGGCATACTCGCCTTGCGGCATCGCTGCCGTCCACAGCCCGTACTCGCCGCAAACCGTATCGCACGGCATAGCCGCGCTCACGGCGAGCCGCTCAACGGTGAGCGGAGTATCGGCGGTGTTCACAATGCGCACGCGTTTTGCGATCCCGCCGCGCGAATACGGCGTGTACAAAATCTCCGCCGCAATACCCGACTTCTTGTCTTCCAATGCGACCGCGAGCGTTTTTTCGCCCCTCAGCGTCGGGAGCTCCGCCTCCGGTTTTTGCACAACTTTACTGCCCGCGACGGTGAGCGCGAGTTCGAGTTTTTTCCCGCCGCGCTTGACCGAAATATCGTCGCCGGCTAGCTCCGGCGTCGGGCTTGTCATGAGCACGGACATATCGTCCTCGTACTCGACGCGCTTGCCGAAGCATACGTTATAGAGCGCGCCGCGCTCTTCCCGCATTATGTAGCACGCGCCGCCGCACGTGATATAATAGATCCCGCGTTCGTTTTTTATCATGATACCACCGTCAAAACAGTTTTGCAGTTACGTCGAGAAAAAGTTTTTGCGGGAGTATATGCCGCAAAAAATTGAGAAACTTATACTTGAACCCTATAATGTACAACGGCTTGCGGCACTTTACGCACGCCTTGTATATCTTTCTTGCCGCGGGCTTCAAGCCCATGCGCTTGTGCTCTCTGCCGTCTATCTTTTCGGCAGATGCGCGCGGCTTATCGCCGTAGCGCGTTCCGCCGTCCGAGTACTTGACACGGTTTTTCGTAAAGCCAGTTTTGATATCGCCGGGGCAGACCGAGCTTACGCGTATACCGTAATTTTTAAGCTCCATGTACAGCCCGAACGCCGCCATATTGACAGCCGCTTTGCTCGCGCAGTACGTCGCGCGAAAAGGCAAAGCAAAAAGCGCGCAAGCAGACGATATAAAGATCGCCTTGCCGCCGCTTTCCATAAACCCGAGCGCCGCGCGCACCGTTTCGAGCGCGCCCGTATAATTGAGCGCCGTTTGCCGCTCTATTTCTTCCATTGGTAAAAGTTCGGTCGCACCCGACAGCCCGCCGCCGGCGCACGCTACTACCGTGTCTATCTTGCCGTAGCGATTGCCGACTTCCGCGACCGCGCGCCTCACCGCGTCGAGGTCGGTCACGTCGACGGCGATATCGCCCGCGCGCTCGTCCGCCGTGCGCGCCATGCCGATCACCGTCGCGCCCGCATTGCGGTACAGCTCGCAAAGCTCTTTGCCGATACCGCTCGTGCAGCCCGTGACTACGACGATTTCAGTTGATTTTTTCGCGCGCTTACTCATCGGCGCCCGTTTTTTCCGATTTTACCGATCTATCGGTTGCGGGTTTCGTTCCGCTTTTACTCTTGCTTGCCGTCGAGCTTGTTTTGCTCTGACCGGCGCTCGATTTTTTAGCGCCCGCGCCCGTCTTGGTCGCAGACGGCTTAGCCGTTTTTGCGGGAGCTTTTTTAGCCGCGGGCTTAACGGCACGACCCGAAAGCACGCGGTTGAGCGCCGCCAAAAACTCGGGCTCGGTCTTGTAGCCTTCGGCGAGAAGCGCTTCGTTATAAAGCACAGTTACCGTATCGTCGAACTCCGCGCCGTCGAGCGTCCCGAGCCTCGCTATCGCGGGGTGCTCGAAGTTGACCTGCAAAACGCGCTCCGCTTTGAGCCCGCCGCCCATTGCCGCGAGCACACGCTCCATTTCCAGCGAAACGTCGCCCTTGGCGGCGAGGCATACGGGGTACGATTTAAGTTTATCGGTGGGCGCGACCGCGGCTTTATCGCCGAGGCTTTTTTGTATACGCGCCGTGAGTTCCTCGTGCCCCGAAGTCGACGCCGCGGCTTCCGCCTCGCCCGACGCGATATTGCGGAACTTGTGCCCGTCGTAGCTGTCGAGCATGCGCGCCATGAACTCGTCCACGGGATCGGTAAAGTATAATACGTCGTTGCCGCTTGCGCGCGCACCCTCGAGCTGAGGCTGCATAGCTATCTTTTCCACCGTCTCGCCGCAGGCGTACGGCACGGGCGCGTCCTTGTCGAGTTCCGCACAAAACTCTTTGAGCGTGACGAGCTTTTTGTTCTTGTCCGAGTAGTACAGCAAAAGGTCTTTGAGCTTGTCCTTGTTCGCGCCGTAATCGTCGTACGCGCCGAACTTGATCGCTTTGGCAAACGCCGTAAAAAGCTTTTCGTATTTTTCCCTGTCGTTCTTTAACAGTTTGTCGAACTCGGCGAGTAGTTTTTTCTCCAGCCCGTTGGCTATTGCGCGCACCCGTCTGTCTTCTTGGAACGTTTCGCGCGAGATATTGAGCGAAAGATCGGAAGTTTCCACCACACCGCGCACAAACCCCAGATATTCGGGTATGAGCTCCGAGCATTTATCCATAATGAGCACGCCGTTACAATAGAGCTGTAATCCGCGCTTATAGTCCTTGGTATAAAAATCAAAGGGCGGAGCGCTCGGCACAAACAGGAGCGCCGTGTACTCGACCGCGCCCTCGACGCGCGTCGTGACGGTGAGAAGGGGCGCGTCGTATTCGCGGAACGTGTGTTTGAAAAACTCGTCGAGCTCGCCTTCCGCCAGGTCGGTCTTGGATTTTTTCCATACGGGCGTCATGGAGTTGAGCGTGTCGAGCTCGCCTACGGTAACGCCGCTCTCGCTCTCCGCTTTGGGTTTTTCGGTGCGTATGGGATAGCGTATATAATCGGAATACTTCTTGACAAGCGTTCTTATCTCGTACGCTTCGAGATACTGCGAATAGTTCTCGTCGCCGTCGTCCTTTAAGTGTAGAATCACGCTCGTACCGAACGCGTCGCGCTCGGCGTCCGTTATCTCGAACCCGTCGACGCCGTTCGATTCCCACTTATGCGCGTTTGTCTCGCCCACTTTGCGGCTTATAACGGTGACTTTGTCCGCAACCATGAACGACGCGTAAAACCCCACGCCGAACTGACCGATAAGCGTTTTGTCGTCGTTTTCGCCCAGCGATTTTTTAAACGTTTCCGTGCCGCTCGCCGCTATCACGCCGAGGTTGTCCTCGAGTTCTTTCTCGCTCATGCCGACACCGTTGTCCGATACGGTGAGCGTTCTTTTCGCTTTGTCCGCCGTTATCTCTATTGCGAACTCGGCGTCGAGCGAGCTGTCCGTAAGCGACATAAACCTGCGCTTATCGAGCGCGTCCGACGCGTTGCTTATGAGCTCGCGCAAAAATATCTCGCGGTTTGCATATATCGAATTGACCACGAGATCGAGTAATTTTTTCGATTCAGCCCTAAACTCTTTCATGCATATATCTCCTTTCCTGTCGCCTTTATGTATCTAAAATATATTGCAGTCAGTGCGCCGCTTTTACTTACTGAACCCGAGCCCCATGACCTCGCGCGTGTTGGTCACGTACGCGAACGTATCGGGGTAGTTTTTGAGGATCTTATTGAACTCCGAAAGCTGGTGCTTTCTAATAACGCAGATGAGCATGGATTTCTCGTCGTGCGAGTACATGCCGGTAACGGGCGCGCACGTAACGCCACGGCCGAGTTTTTGTATTATGTCCTGAGCCAGCGGCTCGGGGTCGTGCGTTATTATCTCGAACTTGAGCGCCGTTTTGAAACCGCTCGAAATAACGTCGCTTATCATCGACAGGCAGAACATCTCGACGAGCGACATGAGTATGGGCGTAAGACCGTTTTGGTAAACGAACGCCGACACAAACACTATTACCGCGTCGATCGCGTATATGAACCATGCCACGTTGGTCGCAGAAAACCTGCGCTGTATGAACATTGCCACAATGTCCGAGCCGCCCGTCGAGCCGCCCGCTCTCAGCATGAGCGCGAGCCCGACTCCGCCCAAAACGCCCGAAGCCGCGGCGGCAAGCACAGGCTCTCCGCCCGCATACGTCGGGAAGTCGAACTGTTTCATGAGCAGCATGCCCGCGGACGCGATAAGAATGGCGCAGCCCGATTTTACGGCGAACCATTTATCGAGGAATATCCATGCGAGGATGAGTAGCGGCACGTTGACTATGAGCGTCGTCCAGCCCGAAGAAAACCCTGTCTTGTACTCGACCATCGTCGCGATACCGGTCGAGCCACCGGGCGCGAAATCGAACGGGAGAGTAAACACCTGCACGCAGACCGAACGCAAAAATCCCGATATCAAGATCATGATCGGGACCAGAACAAACGAACGGAATCTTTTGCTTTTAACAAATGCGGGCGCCATATGAACACCACCTTCCTTTGCAAATCGTCCAATGCGTATTATATCAAAGCCGTATTCTAAAATCAACTGTTTCAACCCCCAAGCACAGCTTGGATTTTTGTCGTGTATTTACATTTGTAATTTATTTTACGTTACACCCGACCAAACACGGTTTGGATTTCTGTCGTGTATTTACGTGCATGTTTGTTTTGTGCGCCACCCGAATAGTTGCGACACATATTGTTCATCTATCCGTAGGGAGCGCAGACCCCTGCGCTCCGCAAACCAAATGTTGGACGTTTGTCGTGTGTTTACTTATAATGTGATATCGCGAGCCACCCGACCAAACACGGTTTGGATTTTTATCGCAAGCCAAAGGCTTGGCGAATGTCGTGTATTTCGTAAGTGCTTTGTTTTGTGCGCCACCCGACCAAACACGGTTTGGATTTCTGTCGTGTATTTACGTGCATGTTTGTTTTGTGCGCCACCCGAATAATTGCGGCACATATCATTAGCCGTATGTAGGGGGCGCAGCCCTCTGCGCCCCGCTTAATGACGCGTCAATGAACCATAAACGGCGGGCATGGGTCTGCCCGCCCTACGAAAGGGTGATAAGCGATATCAAGTTTAACGGTTGATTCAGAATATCCCACGATTTGTTCACTTGTCATTCCGAACGCAGTGAGGAATCTAGGCGAACCGCCGCATTGTTGTCACGCAAAACAAACGACACCCCATAATGCCCCGCTCTTTTTCGGGCGAAACGACAAATCATCTTCGCGCCAACACACTACAGTCGCTCAAGTGTAAGGCTTGAAAAAAACATACCGACAATAAATCGGTATGTTTCCTGTTTGCTATTACAAATATAACCCAACCGCGCTACTTATCGTCGCGCACCGAAACGAGCGGCATACCGCTGTCGGCGGCGAGCTTGGCGTACTTTTCGGCAAGTTCGGCGTCGGGCGCAACGCCCACTCCGTCGCGATAGCACGCTGCCAGCTCGGAAAGCGCGAGCGCAAACCCTTGCTCCGCCGAACGCTTGAACAGCGAAAACGCGCGCGACTTATCTTCTTTCACGCCGTTACCGTCGCGATAGCATTTGCCGAGATTGAACTGCCCGGCGGCGCTGCCCGCATCGGACGATATGGTATACAGCTGCACGGCTTTCTCGAAATTCTGTTCCGCGCCCCTGCCCGTCTCATGGCAAAAGCCCATATTGGCGACGGCGACGGGATTGCCCTGCTTGCCCGCTGTCTCGAACCACTTGTACGCTTGCTCTGGATCGGCTTTCACGCCGCGCCCGTTAAGGTAGCACATACCCACGTTGTTCTGCGCTATGGCATAGCCGTTCCGTGCGGCGCGGTAGTAATACAGGAACGCCTTTTCGAGATCGGCTTTCACGCCGCGCCCGAAATTATAGCAGTCCGCGACGTTGTTCTGCGCCGCGGCAAACTCGCTTTCCGCCGCTTTCAGGAAATACTCGAACGCTTTCGTTTCGTCGCGCTCGACGCCCAGCCCGTTCTGATAGCAGAACCCGAGATCGTTAAGCCCGCCCGGATGACCTTTTTCCGCCGCCGTGCGGAATATCTCCAACGCCTTTTTATAATCGCGCTCGACTGCCGAGCCTTCAAAATAGAAATGCCCGAGCGTGAACTGCGCGTCGAGATTGCCCATGTCCGCCGCGCGGCTGATATACTCGAACGCGAGTTTGGGATCGGCTTGCACGCCGAAGCCTTGAATATAGCACACGCCGAGCGAGAATATCGCGGGCGCATAGCCGAGCTTTGCGCTCTGAGAATAGTTGGCGACTGCGCGCGAAAAATCGACTTTGCAGCCTTCGCCCGTGAAAAACTTCTCGCCTATATCGAAATACTTTTTCGCGAGGTACTCGGTAGGTCCGAGCGGCGCGCCGCTGTCCGTGCCCGAAGTCGGCGTTATATCGCCGAGGCTGACGCCCGAGGTCTTGTTTTGGGAGTTAGTACCCGTTTGTTTCTTATCCGCCATATTTGTTTCCTTTATTGGAGTGTATTTTTTATGAAGAGCCTTTCGGCTGTTTTACTTTATGTATCTATTCGGGTGTAATGTCTTTCCTTAAACCACGCACATACACAAAATCAAATGCCAATCCATTGGCTTGTCATTCCGAGCAACGCGAAGAATCTAGGCGAACCGCCGCAAAGTGTAAACGTTAAACTAACATTACCCCCACACATTACTCCGCCTTTATTCGGGTGTTCCGCCATTCCACCGTCAAAGCCCACACACGACAGACATCCAAACCGTGTTTGGTCGGGTGCACCGCCATTTCACCGACCAAGCAAACACACGACATACGTCCAACATTTGGTTGGCACACGACAGAAATCCAATCTGTGCTTGGTCGGGTGTCATGCAAAACTACCACCTAAGCCGACACACGACAGACGCCAAGCGTAAGGCTTGCGGGCTTACGCCCTAGATCCTTCGGCTTCGCCTCAGGATGACAGGTGTCGATAGCGGGATATTCTGTTTTGCTTTTTTCGGGTGCAGAGCACAATTACCCATAACGCACACACACGACTGAAATCCAAGCTGTGCTTGGTCGGGTGTTCCGCCATTCCACCGTCAAAGCGCACACACGACATACGTCCAACATTTGGTTGGCGCACGAATATTATACCACGTTGGCTCGCGCATTGCAACCTATTGACAAACTTTTCCGTAGCGCCGACCACACAAAAAGCCCTACCAAACGGTAGAGCTTTTTATTACTTGGATTATCGATCAGCCCGCAGTAAAGTTTGTGACCGTAACGGCGAGCTTACCGCCCGACTCGGTAATGGTAAACGTGTACGTTCCCGCGTCCTTTACTTCCATGTTGGAGTTTTCGTTGGCAAACGTGATATGCGTGCCTGCGCCCGAAAGCGACTTCTGCCAAACGTCGCTCGTTCCGTTGACGTACTTGACAAACTTGCAGTTATCGCCCGCACCGAGCTTGACGGTAAGCTTTCCGCCCGTCACTTTCAAGCCCTTATGCCCCGAAGCGTTCCAATTATTCCAACTGAAATCGGCGTCGGTAACATTGCCCGCAAGATAGATATTGCCCGCGACGGCATTCTCGCCTTTTATGGAAGTCACGTCCTGCGACGTATCGCGCGAGCCGTAAACTTCCCACTTCGTGCCTACCTTTTTGAGATAGATATCGAACGTGCCGTCCTTGACCACCGAAACAACGCCGCTCGAGAAAGTCAAGCCCGTGCTCGCACTGTCAAGCGTACTTATCGTGATACCGTTATCTCCCGACTTAAACGTAAGCGCGCCCGCGCTGAGTTTTGCGCCCTTCACAAAATACTCTTTGTCGACGCCCGCCATAGGCGTTTTATTCTCTTCCATCGCCTTGCCGTTGACGGTGACGCCGGACGGCGTGGGATCGACGGGTCCGGGTCCGGGATCGGGCGTACCGCTGCCCTCCGATACCCATTCGGCGTACAGATACAGGGTTTCCGTCAGATTGGGCACTACCTTATAAGTAACAAGCTCGCCTTCTTCCGCCCTGCGCCAGCCCTTAAACGTAGCGCCGCTGCGTCCCGTGGGCGTGGGGAGCTCGGTACCCGCCGCGCTCGTTACAAAATACGCATTGTGCACAAAATACTGCGCTTCCTGGTCTGCTGTCAGTTTTGTAGCGCCGCTTGCTATGGTATTGGCGGCAGAGCCGTAGCCGTACGCATAGCCCGGGCAAAGGATAAGCTTATAGTCCGTATCTGCGGAAACGACTACCGACTCGGAGTTTTGCCCGCCGACCTCGTTTTTTATTCCGTTTGCGCAGCCCGTGCACATCCCGCAAAACGCAGTCGCGAGGCACAGCGCCGCAGCTATCGAAGTGATCTTTTTCATTATTCTCTCCTCCTTACGCGTTGGCAATGACGACGTAGCAAGTCTTGCCGCCGACCGTGACAGTCTTTTCGGCGAGCACGTTGCTTGCCGTCGGCTTGCTGCCGCCCGCGACTATCGTGACCGAAATGCCGCCGTTGCCGCCCGTCACTTTAAAGCTGATCTTGTTGCCGCCCGAACCGAGATCGGTGACGGTGGTCGCGTTACCGAGATTCTTGCTCTTGCGGATGCCGTTGAGCTTGGCTACCCAGTTCCAGAGCGAATCGGCGTCTGCCATCTGCTCCTTGACGCTCTTTACGGACGCCGTCGCATTGATGCCTTCGAGCTCGCACTTAAACGTGCCGTACCCTATCGAGTAAGACGCGTTGCCCGTCGCTTCCCATTTCATAGGCTGACGGTAGATCCTGTCCTCGTGCGGCGTGCTGTCGTTTATGGTATCGGTAGAACCCGTCGGGCTGTTGATAGTGGTTTGCATAATGCCTTCCATGCCTATCTCGTCGCCGTAGTACGTCCACGTCACACCGGGCAAGCTCATAATCATGCCGTAGTAAAGGAACAGCGAGTTATAAGAATCGTCGATCAAAGAGCCCGTGATCGCCGCATACGAATCGGTTTCGCCGCCGTCTGTGCCCTTGAGCGCCATACGGTTTCTCGCGCGCGGCAGGTCGTGGTTGGACGTGAACTGTCCGCCGATATACTTGGGATTGACGTTTTTAAACGCTTGATAGCCTTTAAGGTAAGTAGTAAACGCCGCGCCCATCCAGCTTGCGTCGGTGTTCTGTCCCGCAGAATTACCGTTCTTGTCTATCGCGGGAATGCCGCGTATGGTATTGAAACCGCGCGCCGCGTAATAGGTATTAAAGTCGAACTGCGAATCCATGCCTTCGTAGTAAGGCGCGGTGCGTTCGTTCCAACCGTCGAGGTTTTCGCCTACGATAAATGCGTTGGGATAATTGGCTTTGAGACGGTAGTTGAACTCGTGATAGAAGTTGAGGTTGCGGGTCACGTCGTGCGAGTAAGAACCGTCGTCGATGACCGGCGAGCCGGGCTGAGTGCCTGCCGCGCCAGAAGTCGGCTTACCTACGGGAACTATCTCGTTCACCATGTAGATATGCTTTACCGCGTCGAGACGGAAACCGTCGAGACCGAACTCCATCCAGTAGTTGCAAACGTCGAGTATGGCGTCGCGAACGGGCTGATAATCGTAGTTGAGCTCGGGCTGATCGGCACTGAACGACGAGTAGAAGTAATACCCGTACGGATCGCCAAACCACTGCTTCTGCTCTTCCTCAGAAAGAGTGTTATACTTATCCTCGTTGATCCAGCTGTAGAACTGACGGTAGTCGATCTCTTTGCCGTTTACCATCTCTTTTTCGAGGTTCTGCGATTTTACGAACCAAGGGTTGGCTTTCGACGTATGGTTGAGAACGAGGTCCATAACTATACGTATGCCGTTTTTGTGCGCTTTGTACACGAGCTCGCGATAATCGGAGAGAGTTCCGAAGCGCGAATCCACGGAATAGAAATCTTTGATATCGTAACCGTGATAGTTGGTCGAGGTCTGGAAAGGCGTGAGCCACAGCATATCTACGCCGAGCTTACCGAAATAGTCTTCGTCTATTTTATCGATAATGCCGCGAAGATCGCCCATGCCGTCGCCGTCGCTGTCGGCAAACGACGCTACAAAGATCTGATAGCCGTTGTTCGCGTCAAAGTTCTGTACGCCCGTCTTGTGCACGGGGTAAGTCGATTTGTTGTCGACCAAGCTGTTTATCATGCCGTCGCCCGTCGAGCGCGTTATAGCAGAGCCTGCCGCGATACCCTCGTACGGGTTTTTGAGCGTTTGCGCGTTATACGTCTTTTTGCCGCTGTCCACGCTACCCTGTTGCACGAACCAGTGGTAAGAACCGTTGCTTCTTACTATATCTGTGAGGGTAATGTAGTTATTGCCGCAGTCACTCACCCAGTGCTTTCCGCTTGTGCGCGATTTTGCACTGAACAGCAGCATACCTATGCCCTCCACCATTTCGGAAGTTGTTTTGTAATTGATTTGCCCGGGAGGATCCATGGGTTTTTGGTTTTTGCCGTCCCAGCCTGCGTCGGTATACAGATGGTCTATGAGAACATCGTAAACCGCGCCGCTCACATCGATCCAAGCGGGATAGAAAAGTCTGCCCTCTTCGTTCTTGGGCCACAGCCACAGTCCCCAATCGTTGTACACTGTCGAGTTTATGGCATTGCTGTAATTGGGCGCGCCGCTGTTGGTCGGAGTGCCTGCCGTAGTCTCTTCCGAGGTCTTATGGTCATAGCGCTTGTAATGTATGTACAAGTGTCCGGCGCTGTCCCACGAGGGAATAGCGTCCTCGTATTTTTTTGCTTCCGCTTCGGTCTCGGCGGAATTACCCCATTTCGCGGTCAAGTTCCAGTTTCTTGTGACCACGGTCTCTTTGGTGAACATCACGCCGTTTTCGTACCAGCCTACAAAAGTATAGTCGTCGAAGTCCGCGGGCGTCGCCAAAAAGCTGATAGTCTCACCGTGCTTCACTGTTTTATCGACCGGCTTGAAACTCGCATCGTAACGGTTGGGGTGTTCGGGTCCCAAGTCGAAAGTTATCGTATATGTAGCGTCGGGATCGCCCGGATCGTCGTGGTCCGGACCGGGTTTATTCGACGGGTTCGTGCCTTTTTTGCCGCAAGCGGCAAGCGGGAGCGCGAGCACCGCGCAAAGCACGAAAATAATAGCCCTCTTCAACTTCATCATTGCCTCCGATTAAATTATTCGGTTTGACTAGTATACCACCGCCGACCTTGCATGTCAATACTTTTACGGAAAAATATGCGGGATATTCGACTATAAAAACGACGATCCCCCGCCGTATCTGCTCCCGAACGGAGCGTTTCAAGCGATGGATCGTCGTTATGGTTTTGTTTTACGGCGGCAAGCATGCCGCCGGGTTATCGAATATTTGTCGGACTATATCGTGCCGTTCATTTGGATCATACTTAGTATGGGGAGCGGGATGTTTGCTATCTCGTCCGTCGAGTACGAGGAGCAATACGTGAGCGCAACGGTCACGGGCGCGGTTCCCATGCACGAGACCTCTGTGCCTGCGTACACGGTCACGGTAGTCGTGCCGAGCGCGGTCTGCACGTACTCGATAGCTTCGGGATCGAACACGAACGAGCGCGTTGCCGAGTCGTACTCTACGGCGTTAGCGAGTTCGATATCTACAATGACGGGCTGTTCGCCGCTCTCGTCGATATAGTATGCGTTTATTTCGCCGAACGAGACCGTCGCGCCGCAGGTCTCATATGTCACTGCGTATCTTGCCGAAGCGTCCTCGCCGCACACTACTGCCATGGCTAAATCGGGCAACAGCTCGGCGGTTATGCCTTGCATGTATTCGATATTAAACGGTTTGGTCGTTGCCGAGTACCACGTAACGTCGAGCTCTACGCCGAACGATACGGCGTTGGGAAGCAACGGGAGCGTCGCGCCGTTCTCTGCGGAATAGCGGATATCGGCATCGAGCGCGAGCGATTTTATATTGTACCTGTCGTCGAATGCGATAGACACGTTTGCTTTTATGGCGTCGAACTTTACGGATTTCGCGACCAGTGTTTTAAACGTTGCGGCAAACTCGTCGTCGGTGTCGTCGATCCTGTTGATGAGTTCGTCAAAACCCGTCGAACGCGCAAGCGAGAGTATGAGGTTTTTATACTGCTCTATCTCCGTCATGAGGTTTGTCGTGTCCACTTCTTTTTCAAACATGTAATAGTAGAGCTGCTCTACTATCGAGATCGTGCCGTCAGGGGTTTGCTCGGCGTCGTCCGTAACGGTCTGTGCGTACTCGGCTATGAGATCGAGAAGACCCTGTATCGCGTCGGCGATCTTTCTGTCTTTTATTTGTTCGTAGTCCGCCGCGAACTCGGACGCCGCGATGATCTCGCGCAGCGACGCTTCCACACCCGAGCCCTGAAGTATCGCGTCGATCGCAGTCACCGCATCGTCAAACGTGACTTCTTCGGTCTGGAGCATGGCGATAAGGCTTTCTGCGGTGTCGAGTATCGAAGAGAGCGTGAGCGTGCCGTCGGGCATTATCATCGCGAGATACGCATCGATAAGGTCTTCGACCGAGCCGCCGTCGGCATACACTTCCTGCATGGGCGCTATGAGCGCGTTTACCATTTGCGCGGCGTCAAGCTCAAGCGTCATTCTGTTGGCGTCGTAGTCGTATTGGAACATGTTTTCCAATGCGTCCGCCGAGGCTTCGATCTCGACGTCGTTCAGTCCCGACGCGTTCTCTATGTAATCGAAATAGCCCTGCGGTGTGATCTGCATGAGATAAATGTACTCGTCGCTCTTTTCCGAGATGGGCATGTACGTGTTGCCGCTGTCGAGATCGAACAGCATTTCCGTGCCTGCGAGTGCTTCCATACCGCTTATCGCGGGAAGAGTTATGCGCACGCGGTTTTGGCGTTTTTCAAACGGCATTGCGGTCGACGTTTTTGCCGACGCGTCGCCCGTGCGCACTTTGACCGTGCCTTTTACCGCTTCCGCACCGGCGAGCGCGTTGATTGCGTCCGCCGCTTTTTGCATAGTGAACGGCTGACGCTCGGGCTTGCTCGGGGTGTTCGGGTCGCCGTTGCCGTTGCCGCACGCTATAAGCGCAAAGCTCATGACCAGCGCGAGTATAAGCGCTATCAGTACAGAGAATTTCCGTTTCATGATGATTGGCTCCTATATGTATTTGTATGACTATTATACCACTCCGATCATACATTTGTCAACAATCACAGATTGATTTTGTCGTGTGTTTACGTATATGATTTGTCAATGGTTTCACCCGAATAAGAGCAGTGCTTATTGCCACCCATTCGTAGGGCGTGACGACCTCGGCACGCCGCCAATCACAGATTGGATATTTGTCGTGTTTTTACGTTTGATATATATATTATGTTACACCCGAATAATGGCGGCACATATTGACATGCGTCCGTAGGGAGCGCAGACCACTGCGCTCCGCCAACCAAATGTTGGACGATTGTCGTGTGTTTGCATCGGTTATAATTTATGTTTACACCCGAATAATTACATAACGAAAAACAACGGCGGGCGAACCGCTAAAAGCGGTGTCTTGCAAGCCCAGCTTGCAAGAGCGCTCGGGCGCGACAGCGCACTGTGCTGTCGCTTAATCCCTCGCGGGGTCTGACCGCCCTACGATTGGGTTACACTACGATTTGCCGCTTCGTTATTATTCGGGTGCGCCGCCATTTCCCCGACCACGCCCACACACGACAAACATCCAAGCTGTGCTTGGCGCCAAGCCTTTGGCTTGTCATTCCGAGCCTGCGAGGAATCCAGGCGAACCGCCGCATGGTTGTCACGCCAAACAAACGATACCCCACTTCATGCCCGCACTTATTCGGGCGCAACTTCAAATCACATTCGCGCCCACACACGACAGTCGCCAAGCGTAAGGCTTGCGGGCTTACGCCCTAGATCCTTCGGCTTCGCCTCAGGATGACAGGTATCGATAGCGGGATATTCGACTTAAAGTCTGTATTTGTTCAATGCGTTGCACTCGGGTTCCTGTCATTCTGAACGCAGTGAAGAATCTAGGCGAACCGCCGCAGGATTGACACACAAAACAAACATCACCAATCACCACGCCCCGCAATTTTTCGGGTGTCACGCAAAACCGTCACACAAGCAAACACACGACAGTCGTCCAACATTTGGTTGGCACATGACAAAATCCAAACTGTGTTTGGTCCAACATTTGGTTGGGGCTTGTTTTACTTATTATCTTCTATAAACTTTTTCATTCTCGTAAACGCCGCGTCGAGCGATTTGATCGACGACGCATACGTACAGCGCACATTAGTCATACCGCCGCCGCCGAACGCCGAGCCCGGAACGACCGCGACCTTTTGCGCGAGCAGCAGTCTTTCGGCGAACTCGTCGCCGCTGCCGCATACCTTTTTTATATCGGGAAAGCAATAGAACGCGCCGCCCGGCATGAAACAGTCCAGTCCCATATCGGTGAGCATGGCGACCGAAAATCTCCGTCGCCTGTCGTACTCGTCGCGCATGTATTCGACTTGTTCGTACTCGGTCTCGCGTCCGTCCACGAGCGCGGCGTACGCCGCTTCCTGACTCGCCGTCGGCGCGCACATGATAGTGTACTGATGCACTTTGAGCGCCGCGTCGCAAACGGGCTTGGGCGCGCAAAACCACCCGATGCGCCAGCCCGTCATGGCAAACGCCTTACTGAACCCGTTGAGCGTTACCGTGCGCTCTTTCATTCCGTCGAGGCTCGCAACGGACACGTGCCGCGCGCCGTACGTGAGTTCCGCGTATATCTCGTCCGATATGACGAAAAGATCGTGTTTTTTAATGACGGGAACAAGCGCCTCCAGCTCCGACTTGTCGAGCACCGCGCCCGTCGGATTGTTGGGGTACGGCAGTATGAGGATCTTGCACGTTTTGTCCGCCGCTTCGTCGAGTGCCTCGGGCGTCAGTTTGAACTTGTGCGATATATCCGTGCGCACGGGCTTGACAACGCCGCCCGCTATCCTCACGTTTGGCATATAGCTCACGTACGACGGATCGGGAACGAGCACGCCGTCGCCCGGCGACACGAGCGTTCTGAGCGCAAGATCGATACCCTCGGACGCGCCGACGGTGACTATCGTCTCGTTCTCTGCATAGTCCAGCCCGAACCTGTCGCGGTTATACTTTGCTATCTCGACAATAAGCTTGGCGTCGCCGCGGTTGGCGGTGTATCCCGTCCTGCCCGAAATGACCGACTTGACCGCCGCGTCGCGGTAAAGCCAGGGCGTGACGAAATCGGGCTCGCCCACGCCCAAAGAGATCGCGTCGTCCATTGTGGACACGAGATCGAAAAATTTGCGTATTCCGCTCGGCGGGATGTCCGCGACCGTGCGGTTTATAAAATCGTCATAATTCACGGCGTGACCGGCTGACGCTTATTCTCGGACGGCACGGTCATCTCGCCGCCTATCTTGTACTTTTTGAGTATGAAGTGCGTCGCCGTCGAGAGCACCTTGTCCATAACGGACAGTTTCTCGCTGACAAACGCCGCGACTTCTCTGAGGTTTCGCCCCTCGATAAATACGGCGAGGTCATAGCCGCCGCTCATGAGATACAAGCTCTTTACCTGATCGAACTTGTAAATATCCTCGGCGATTGCGTCGAACCCCCTGCCGTACATGGGATTGACGCGCACCTCGATCAATGCTTCCACAAAATCGGGGTTAGCCGCGCCGTCGTCGGTGAGCGCGGTATACCCGAGTATTATCCCGCTGCTTTCAAGCCGCGCGACCGCCGCCGCCACCGACTTCTCGTCACTGCCGACCGCTTTGGCTATTTTGGCGTGGCTCATTCTGCAATCCTGCTTGATAAGAGCCAATACGTCACGTTCGAGTTTGTCCATAACACACCTACCGTCTTAATATATGAGTTGATAGTATAAAAGTCTACTTGCGCAACGAGTTGATCGTGCCGCCCGCGAGCAGTATCGCTTTTTGCCTAGCGTTGAGCGGGAGCTCGGCGGTAAACGTAAAGCCCTGCGTCTCGTTCTTTATCGTTGCCACGCCGCTATCGACCGCCGAAATCGGATCGACGATATCGAGCACGTCGCCCGCGTTGAGCTTTTCGTAGTCCGCGCCGCTCCCGAACACGAGCGGGAGTATGCCCGAATTGATAAGATTGTCGCGGTGCATGCGCGCAAAACTCTTGGCTATCACCGCGCGTACGCCCAGCTCGAGCGGCGCGAGCGCCGCGTGTTCCCTGCTGCTGCCCTGACCGTAATTCTCGCCGCCGACTATTATGCCGCCGCCCGCCGCTCGCGTGCGTTTTGCGAACTCCGCGTCCACCGTCGAAAGGCAGAACTCCGCAAGATACGGAATATTCGATCGGTACGGCAGAAGCTTGGCGTTGCTCGGCATGATGTCGTCCGTCGTTATATTGTCGCCAGTCTTTATCGTGACGGGCAATACTATATCGCCGTCAAGCGCCTTGCCTATGGGGAAGGGCTTGATATTGGGTCCGCGCTCGACCGCTATGCCCTTAAAGTCGGACGGATCGAGTATGAGGTTGTCGTTTATATCGAAGCGTTCGGGAAGCGTAATGCCCGCAAGCGCTTTACAGTCCGCTTCGGTCGGTTCGGCGAGCACGCCCGCTATCGCGCTTACCGCGGCGGTAAGCGGCGAAACCAAGTACACGCTCGCGCTTTTCGTTCCGCTCCGCGCGTAGAAGTTGCGGTTGAACGTTCGGAGACTGACCGCGTCGGTCTTGGGGCTTTGCCCCATGCCTATGCACGGACCGCACGCGCACTCCAATACGCGCGCGCCGCTGTCGAGTATGTCCTTTAGCGCGCCGCGATCGGCAAGCATGGTCAAAACCTGCCGAGAGCCGGGGTTGACCGTAAGCGACACGTTCGGGTGCACGCGCTTGCCCTTTAATAGCGCCGCGACTTTGAGCATGGTGAGTAGCGACGAATCGGTACACGAACCGATACACACTTGGTCTATCTTGAGCCCCGCGAGTTTTTTTACCGTATCCACGTTGTCGGGCATGTGCGGCTTGGCTATGAGCGGGCGCAGTTTGGACAGATCGATCTCGACGCGCTCGTTGTACTCGGCGCCGGCGTCGGCGCTAAGCGGTATATACGCATCCGCCCTGCCCTGCGCGATAAGAAATTCTCTCGTTCGCTCGTCCGACGGGAAAACCGAAGTCGTCGCGCCGAGTTCCGCGCCCATATTGGTAATGGTCGCGCGTTCGGGCACCGAGAGCGTTGCCACGCCGTCGCCCGTGTATTCCATGACCTTGCCCACGCCGCCCTTGACGGACAACAGGCGCAAAACCTCCAAGATGACGTCCTTGGCGGTAACGTTGGGTCTGAGCTTGCCTTTGAGCACTACGTTCACCACCGCGGGACAGGTAAGATCGAGCTTGCCCGTCGCCATGGCGAGCGCCACGTCAAGCCCGCCCGCGCCGAGCGCGAACATGCCGATACCGCCGCCCGTGGGCGTGTGCGAGTCCGAGCCGACGAGCGTTTTGCCCGGCGCGCCGAACCGCTCCAAATGCACTTGATGGCAAATACCGTTGCCGGGCTTAGACACAAACACGCCGTGCTTTAACGCCACCGATTGGATGTACGCGTGGTCGTCGGCGTTTTCGAACCCCGATTGGAGAATATTGTGATCGATATACGCTACAGAACGCTCGGTCTTGACTTTGTCCACGCCGAGCGCCTCGAGCTGAAGATAGCACATGGTGCCCGTCGAATCCTGCGTAAGCGTTTGATCGATCTTAACGGAAATAGGCGCGCCCGAAACGAGCTCGCCCGAAATGAGATGGTCTTTTAACAGTTTGTAAGTAAGAGTTTGCGGCATTACATATCCTCCCTGAAATATCTCGGGATCGGTTTGATCGTGCCCGTGGTGTTTTCGAGCGTGAAAAAGTCAAAATCCACTTCGTCGATAAACTCGCTCGCGAGGAACTTGGCAATGTTAAAATGCACAAAGTTATAGGTATGGCTCTGAAGGATTATCGGCGTGGGAATGTCCATGGCGTGCGTGATTGCGCACACGTACTCGAACAGCCGCGATTCCTCGAACGGTCCGTCGAGCGTGTACATATAGTTCCGCGTTATCTTGTCGCCTTTGAGCGTTTTCGCCCATATCCGCGGAAATACTTTCGCTTTAAGTTCCTTGTTTTGCATGTAAGATCCTCAAACCCCAAGCACAGCTTGGATTTCTGTCGTGTGTGTGCTTTATTGCCGATTTAGCGTTACGCCCAACCAATAGCGGCACATATTTCTTTCTTGTCATTCTGAGCGCAAGCGAAGAATCCAGGGCGTAAGCCCGCACCAAGCACCGCTTGGATTTTTGTCGTGTATAGTCGTGGACAATTTGTTTTAAGTTGCACCCAAAGAGAGCGAGTCATGATTACGTTTGTTCGGCAAGACAACCTTGCTGCTACGCCAAAGATTCCTCGGCTATGCCTCGGAATGACAGTAAACCATAATTTTGTACAACTTAAATCCTTTGCCGAAACCCGAAAACCTCGGCGGCACATATTGTGCCTCGGCGGCGTAGGCGCGACGTAGGCGGACAACAGGCGCGGAGCGCACGCAGGAGTGTAGAACCACCTACACAAACGAACCATCTTCACCCACGTTTTTATGCTACACACCGCCCACAAAAGTCACGCCTCGGCGGCGCAATCGCGCGTCAGACGGGCAACAGGCGATGCGGAGATGAAGGGAGTGTAGACCCACCTACACGACCGAGCCACATTCACTCGCATTTTTATGCTACACACCGCCCACAAAAGTCACGCCTCGGCGGCGTAGGCGCGACGTAGGCGGACAACAGGCGCGGCGCGCACGCAGGAGTGTAGAACCACCTACATGACTGCGTGCGCGCAAGCACGTAGTTCGCATACGTTCGATGCATACGCTGCCGAGATTTATTCCCATTCGATCGTCGCGGGCGGCTTACTGGTTATATCGTACACGATGCGGTTGACGTGCTTGACCTCGTTGACTATGCGGTCGGAAATGTTTTGCAACACGTCGAACGGGATCTTCGCCCAATCGGCGGTCATGCCGTCCACGCTGGTCACCGCGCGGATACCTACGGTATAATCGTATGTGCGCTCGTCGCCCATAACGCCGACCGTGCGTATATCGGTGAGCACCGCAAAATACTGCCAGATCTCGCGGTCGAGCTTGGCTTTGGCTATCTCGTCGCGGAAAATATAATCCGCTTCGCGCAGTATGTCGAGCTTGAACCTCGTGATATCGCCTATCACGCGTATCGCGAGCCCGGGTCCCGGGAACGGCTGACGCATGACTATGTCTTCGGGCAAGCCCAGCTCGAACCCGAGCCGACGCACTTCGTCCTTGAAAAGCAATCTCAACGGCTCGACGAGTTCTTTGAAATCGACCACGTCGGGCAGTCCGCCCACATTGTGGTGGCTCTTTATCTTGGCGGAATGATTGAGCCCGCTCTCTATAACGTCGGGATATATCGTGCCCTGAACGAGATAATCGACCGCGCCTATCTTTTTCGCTTCGCGCTCGAACACGCGAATGAACTCCTCGCCTATTATCTTGCGTTTTTTCTCGGGCTCGGTAACGCCTTTGAGCTTGTCGAGGAATATCTCGCTCGCGTCCACCGCTATAAGGTCCATGCCCTGTTCGTCGCGGAACACGCGCACCACTTCTTCTGCCTCGCCCTTTCTCAAAAGCCCGTGATCGACGAATATGCAAGTCAGGTTTTTGCAGGCGCGGTGGATTAGCGTCGCCGCAACGGCGGAATCAACACCGCCCGACAGCGCGCACAATACTTTTTTATCGCCTATCTTGGCTTTGAGCTCGGCTACGGTGCGCTCCACATACCCGCTCATCGTCCACTCGCCGCTCGCGCCGCACACGCCGTATAGAAAGTTTTTAAGGATCTTAAAGCCTTCCTCGGTGTGCATGACTTCGGGGTGGAACTGCACGCCGTACAGTTTTTTGTCCGCGCGCTCGATAGCCGCGGCGGGGCAGGTCTCCGTGGTCGCCGTGACGGTAAAGCCGTCGGGCAGTTCCGTCACGTAATTGGTATGGCTCATCCAGCACTGCGACGATTTTTTAACGCCGTCGAACAGTTTGGATTTTTTACTGCCGATACTTAGCGTGCGCTTGCCGTACTCGCGCGACGCTTCCGCGCTCCCGCCTACGCCCACTTTGCCGCCGAGCGTGCCCGCAATCAGCTGACAGCCGTAGCAAATGCCGAGCGTGGGAATGCCGAGTGATAACACCTCCGCATCGATACGCGGCGCGCCCTCGCTATTAAACGACGCGGGCCCGCCCGTAAATATCAACCCGATGGGCTTGTGCTTTTGTATCTCTTCTTTTATTTTCTCGAACGAAATAAGCTCGCAGTACACGTTGGCTTCGCGCACGCGCCTCGCTATGAGCTGATTGTACTGTCCGCCGAAATCCACGACCAACACCGTTTGCTGTGCCATGACCGTCCTCCTTAGAAAAACAAACGCCGCACCGAATTCGGTGCGCTGTTCTGTTTGAGTTATTATGTAGCAATGCGGTTCATTACCGACCGCTCCGCTTAATTTAATTGTACCATATTTTTAAATAAATGCAAACTCTTTTATCCACTTTCGCAATAATACCGACGCCCGCTTATAAAATCAGTCAGAGTCTTCGCCGTCGGTATAACCCCAGACTACGCGACAGTGGGAAGCGTTCCACCGGGAGCTCCAACCGCTCGGCTGTTCTTTCGCCTCGCAGTATATCGTAAGCGCGTCGCAATCCAAAAACGCTTCACTTCCGATATACTCTACGCTGTCGGGTATTATCACGTCACTCAACGACACGCAATGGGCAAACGCATCACTCCCGATCTTCCTAACGCTTTTAGGTATCGTTACGTCAGTCAGCGCCGCACACCCCGAGAACGTGCCCTCCGCAATGTACGTCGTTCCGTTTGGAAACTTTATGCTCGTAAGCGCGGAGCAGTCCGCAAAAGCATATTGCAAAACAGTCACGTCGTCGGGAATATTCACGTCGGACAAACTACTGCAACCGGAAAACGCTCGCGCTTCGATGGTCGCCAAGCCATCGGGTAACGTTACGCCAGTCAGCGACGTGCAACCGCTGAAAGTCTGTTCACGAATATTCCACACGCCGCTAGGTATCGTAATTTCTGTCAACGACGTGCAACCGCTAAACGCATTCCACCCGATCCAAGTCACGCTTTCGGGTATTGCTATACTCGTCATCAAATCGCAACCGTTGAAAGCATAGCGATCAATAGAGGTCACACTATTGGGTATCGTCACGTCGGTTATACTGCTGCACCCGCTGAACGCGTATTCAAAAATGTCCGTCACGGGCTGTCCGTCGTATGTGTCTGCGATATAAATATCGGTATCCGTACATGCGCCCTTGCTCTTTACACCGGTAATGCCCAAATTTCTCACGTATTCCAAGCCATCGCTCGGCTTATGGTAAGAGCACTTAACGCAAGTCACTCCGCCGCCGAAATCGTGCTTATACCCGCCCGATTCAAACGTTTCGGTACCTTTCTCGCCGCATTCGGCGCACGATTTATAATACACGGCTCTGTGCAAACAGTCGGCATCGCTCACTTTATATTTGTCGAGCGCTTTCTCGGCGGTAAAATCGTGCTCGTGCAAACCGCAAGCAGTCAATCCCGTTATGAGCGCGCACATCAACGCGCACGCCGTTACCAGCGTTATAAAAACTCTTTTCATAAAGCCGCTATTCCTTGAAACATTAAAAACAATATATCATAAAACGATATAACTGTCAAGTTTGGCGAAATACAGCGGGATATATAGGATATACCTTGACCGTTTTTATCAACCACACACATTCATACGGATCGCGAATTGTTTCGTATTCTGTCGTCAATAATCGACATCGATTTTAAATTATGCATTTAAACGCAACAGCTTTTAAATATTTTATCCAGTATGGATTAACTGTAAATTGCTTGTATCCGATTTCAATCATAGCGGATAACATTCCTGGCATTACAGGAAGTTGTCCGCAAACTCTTATACTTTTATTCTGGACCAGAGTCAAAATTTCAAGTAAAAGAAATCGAAATTCTTTATTTTTTAAATCCACTTTATTGAAACAAATAGGTTTTGTCCTATCGATTTTAAAAAATGATTGGACAATGTCATTTGTTCCTAAAGAATAAAAATCAACAATTTTATTCAACTCTTTAATGATCGGCAAAATATCGACTGACTCTATCATAGCACCAAGTCTAACATTATTACAAAAATTCTGCTGTAAAAACATTTTAATTTTCATTATTTCATCTATGTCAGTCAAATATGGGACAAGTACTGAAATCTTATATTTTTTTGATAATTCTTTGATAACAGACAATTGATTAAACAAATTTTTTTCGCTGTCGGTAGAACCTAAATTGACACCCCTGCCGATATTACACTTGTGGTTTGAATATTTTTGTTGTGCCCAAACAGGGATTTTATCCACACAAATATCAAATAATCTTATTGTATAATCCAATGTTGGATTTTGCTTGCAAAGATTACTGAGCACATTAAATTGATGCCTTTTTGAAATATTCTTTGATTTATAAAACAAAAACTCTGTTGAAACTAAACCCACTCCAGACGACTGACTAATGAGATAACTATCTATTTTTTGACCTTTAATTGATGAATAAAAACAAACCCCGTTTTCAAAAAGCATTTTATCGTTATAAAAACTATCGTAATGCGAATTAGAGCCTACAGAATTATTATTAAAATCTATACTCACGTATTCTCCAGCTTTTAATTGCTTAATTTCACCTATGTTTAAAAATATAAACGGTATCCCTAGCATTTGGATGAATGCGGGAATATGACTAAATGCATATTCGTAGGGTGATATTATACACTTAGGTAATACGGATTTTAGCGTATGAATATTGTTAAACCAATAATCATTTAAAACCAGTATATCATCTTTACTATTTACTCTATTTCCTAATTGTATAATTCCAGACAAAAAATTATCCATTTTTAACACCCAATAAAGTATTATAGATTTTTATGCTGCTATTAGACTTTATGCTATCGTAATAATGTTGAAAAGCCATATAAGCCCCTGTATCGCTTTTATATTTAACTATTCTAGATTTGTTAACATTCTTATTGTTTTGATAATACAAAACATACATGCAATGATCCATGATAAAAAGCTTAAATGACAAGTCAGTTGTATGAGTAAGGAGTGTTAGATTTTGATAGATTTGCTGTTTTGTCGTTAATTCTTTAAGAACTATCTCTATACCTTTTTTATACGTATCCTCACCTATACAATTTGCTTTGCTACGCTGTGATATAAGCTTTTGATTGTCTATATCAGAGATAATAATTTCAATTTTGCGATTACAGTTCTCAGTATCCCATAAATTACTAAAAGCATTTTTGTCAATTAGCGATTGTCCACGCACTGCGAGGGTCTTCACTTCAGATGCTTGTCTCATATCATTATTGATTGCTTTAAACCCACTCTCTTTAGTATTATACACTCTAGCAATGTCAGAATAATATCTAGTTCTAATAATCTTTTGACCAATCCAAATAAAACAAGACACAATTACAGAAGATACTATTCCTGTAATAATAGACATTAAAAAATCCATAACAGCTCCTTTTAAAATGATTATATCAGAAATTTCAATTTTTTTCAACATATTATCCATATGCATAGTAATATTAAATTTAATAAATTAAAGTATTGTAATAATTCTTAATCATTATTTTATCTATAAGTGAAATTCATTAAAATACCACTTTTACCATGGGCTTTTGTAAACACTCACTAAATCATAAGAAGAAACACATAAAAATAACACATATTTTTTGTCAACTTTTATTTTTTTTATAGTTTGAAAACAAAATTTTAAATATTAAGATAGTCCCATAAGAAAGGGGCATGCGTGCGCTGTGTCGTGACGACGATGGTCACACTAAGCCTATGAGAAAAAAGAAAAACAAGGCAAGCGGATGCACCTAATTAATACTTTGTGCTAAACTATAGATACATATCAAGATTATAAATACAATATCACGTGATATTAGCATACACTGATTTTCTCAATCGACCACTATTTAATAGAAGTTTAACGTTTATAGCGTGTGCATAAATCATTTATTTAATGGTACGCTCAGCATAGCTTGCGATTACAAATCGATGTTGTTATGTATTTACGTAGGTGATTTATTTATTGTTACACCAGAATAATTGCGGAACTAAATGCAACTGGGCGCCGAGATTGTCGCGCCCTACGAACGGTTTATAAACATTAACGCTTTATTCGGGTGAAACAATAAATTAACACAAAAGCCTACACACGACAATCGTCCAACATTTGGTTGGCACACGACAAAAATCCAAACCGTGTTTGTTCGGGTGCTATGCAAAATCAATCATCCATGCAAACACACGACAGGCGGTCAAGCGTAAGGCTTGGCTACAGATCTTCCGTTCTGTACGAGCACAGACCTTCGAGCGCAAAGCTCGCGTCGATACCGTTCAGGAACATCGAGCGCCCGACCTTGTCGGTGAGCGAGCCCGAGATGATCGCGACAATGCCGCGCTTATCGAGCGAGCAGTGCTCCATTGCTATATTGTACGCGTCCTTATTGACCGTGCGCCAATCGACGAGCTTGCCGAACGCTTCTGCGAACATGACGTCCAGCCAAATCCGCATCGCTCTGCCGTTGCCTTTACGGAACGGGTGGACGCTGTTCATTTGTATGAACTTGTCCATGATCTCGTCAAAACTGCCGTGCGGCATGATGTCCACAAACTTGATAGCGCTGTCGAGCGATTCCGCGGGCGCAAACCGCATACTGCCCTTTCCGATATTGACAGTCCGAAGCTCGCCGGCAAAGTCGTACACGTCACCGAACAGCGCTATATGTATCTCTTTAAGCCCCGCGTACGTGCCGACGGGCATTTTCGCGAGCCGACCCGAATCGAAAAGCTCTTTCGCGCGTTTCTTTTCTATCCGCTCTTCCGCGGCGGCGAGTGTTTTTTCATCGGTTATCCCGAGCTTGTTCTCCATGGTTTCTCCTTTGCGTTCCGCGACTACCCGCGCTTATCCGTTTCGCGCCGTAAAAGACCCGGGCTATTTCGCTTCGCCCGCGTGCTTGCCGAGCCCCAAGATCTTCGCGCGTTCTCTCATGCGTTCCGTTACGTCGAGTATGCGCTTTCTTATCCTCAAGGATTTGGGCGTGACTTCCAATATCTCGTCGTCATCAAGGAATTCGATGCAGTCCTCCAAGGTCATGCGCATGGGCGTTATGAGCTTGAGCGCGTCATCGCTGCCGCTGCTTCTCGTGTTGGTCAGGTGTTTCTTTTTGCACACGTTGACTACTATCTCGTCGCCGCGGGGGTTGAGCCCGACTACCATGCCCGCGTACACGGGCACGCCCGCGCCTATGAACAGTGTGCCGCGCTCCTGCGCGTTGAACAGTCCGTACACTATGCTCTCGCCCTGTTCGTGCGCGACAAGCGAGCCGAAGTCGCGCCGTGTTATCTCGCCCTTATACGGCTCGTACCCGTCGAACACGCTGCTCATTACGCCCTCGCCCTTGGTGTCGGTGAGAAGCTCCGATTGGTACCCGAACAGTCCGCGCGCGGGGACTTTGAAGTTCATTTTTATTCTGCTGCCGTGCGGGGTCATGTCTACGAGCTCGCCTTTTCTCGTGCCCATTTTGCTCATGACCGTGCCTACGCACGCCTCTGGCACGTCGATGAACACGCGGTCTATCGGCTCGCACTTTTTGCCGTCTATGGTTTTGATCAAGACCTTGGGCATGCTCACGGCAAACTCGTACCCGTCTCTTCGCATGGTCTCTATCAATATCGAAAGGTGCATTTCGCCCCTGCCGCATACCACAAAGCTGTCCGCCGTCGCGCCGTCGCTTACGCGAAGCGACAGGTCTTTGACGGCTTCTTTATACAGGCGGTCTCTTAAATGTCGGCTCGTGACGTACTTGCCTTCCTTGCCCGCGAACGGCGAGTCGTTCACCATGAACGTCATTTCCACGCTCGGCTCGGCAATCTTGACAAACTCGATCGGTTCGGGATCGGTCTCCGTGCATACGGTGTCGCCTATCATGACGCCGTCAATGCCCGATACGCACACGATATCCCCGACCGACGCGTCGTTTACCGTCACGCGTTTTATTCCGTCGTACGTGAATATGCTGACTACTTTACTGCGGATCTTTTTGTCCGGTTCGTGGTAGTTGGTTAAAAGTATCGCGTCGCCCACTTTCAGCGTGCCGCTCGTTATTTTGCCCACGGCGAGCTTGCCTACGTAGTCGTTATGCTCTGCCGACGATACGAGCATTTTGAACGGCGCGCTTGCGTCGCCCGACGGCGCGGGGATGTGCTCGATTATCGTTTGGAACAGCGGCTGCATGTTTCTGCCGCGGTCGGATATGGTCTTGGACGCAACGCCCTCACGCGCCGATGCAAACACGAACGGGCTGTTCAGCTGTTCTTCGCTCGCGTCGAGGTCGAGGAACAGTTCGAGTATCTCGTCCACGACTTCTTTCAGCCGCGCGTCGGGGCGGTCGATCTTGTTGACGACCACGATTATTTTCAAGCCGAGCGACAGCGCTTTTTCGAGCACGAACCGCGTTTGCGGCATGGGTCCCTCGAACGCGTCCACGACGAGCAGCGCGCCGTCGACCATTTTCAGCACGCGCTCGACCTCGCCGCCGAAGTCGGCGTGGCCCGGGGTGTCGACTATGTTTATCTTGAACCCGTCGTACATGCACGACGCGTTCTTGCTGAGTATGGTTATGCCGCGCTCGCGTTCGAGTGCGTTGCTGTCCATGACTCGGTCTCCGACCGTTTGGTTGTCGCGGAACACGTTGCCCTGCTTTAACAGCTCATTTACGAGCGAGGTCTTGCCGTGGTCTACGTGCGCGATTATTGCTATGTTTCTGATCTTCGTGTTTTCCATTTTTTTAACCGTCGTGTGTTTACTTTTGTGATTTGTTTTTGGTTGCGCCCGAGGAATGGCGTGGCGTAAGAAATTGCTCTACGCCGCTTTTTCGTAATGGGCATTGGGATGAGGAGTTTGTTCTTGGTTACACCCGACCAAGCACAGCTTGGATTTTTGTCGTGTGTTTGCATTGGTGATTGATTGTGCGTTACGCCCGAAGAAAGGCGTTACGTAAGGAATTTATTTACGCCATTCTTTCCGTAAGGGGCGGTGATTTGAGAAATTGTTTGGTTGATTGCTACTCCCTGACAACGCGTTACTTACCGTCTTTATGTCATTCTGAGCCAACGGCGAAGAATCCAGGCGAACCGCCGCAAGGAGACAACGCATAACACATTTTGCAGACATCGCTATGTGCTTACCAATATCTTATTGACTGCGCCGATGAGCGCTTTTATAGACGCCGTCATGATGTCGGGATCCACGCCCGCGGCGTAATATGTTTTGTCGCCGCGCTCCAATCCGACGTACGCCGCCGCAAGCGAGTCCGAGCCGCGCTTCATTGCGTGCTCGCTGTACAGCGCGGTGGTAAAGTCGATGTTTTCGGCGCGCTTTATCGCCGAGACCGCCGCGTTGAACTGACCATTGCCCTTGCCGATAATGACGGCGTCTTTGCCGTTCTTTTTCAGTTTCATCGACAACAGTACTTCGCCGTCCGCTTTGTCAAATCCGAACGAGCCGAGCGACAGCGGACTGTCTATGTTTACGTATTCTCTCTCGAACACGTCGGCAACTTCCTGCGGCTTTAATTCTTTATGCGCGCGGTCGGAAATGCCTTTGACGCAGTAGCCTATGTCCTCGCGCATGGCTTTCGGCACTATGAACCCGAATTTTTGTTCGAGCACGTACGCTATGCCGCCTTTTCCGGACTGCGAATTGATACGGATAACGTCGCCGTCATAGCTTCTGCCGAGGTCGACGGGATCGACGGGCAGGTACGGCACGTCCCAGTTTTGCACCGCAGTCTTTCGGCGGTACTCGTGGCTCTTGGCGATAGCGTCCTGATGCGAGCCCGAAAACGCGGTAAACACCAGCGCGCCCGCATACGGCTGACGCGGCGGGACTTTCATGCCCGTAAACCGCTCGTACTCGGTTATTATCCCGTTGAGGTCGGAAAGCTCGAGCTTTGGATCGACGCCCTGCGAGTACATATTGAGCGCGAGCGTTATTATGTCTACATTGCCCGTGCGCTCGCCGTTGCCGAACAGCGTGCCCTCTACGCGCTCCGCGCCCGCGAGCATGGCGAGCTCCGCGTCGGCTACGCCCGTGCCGCGGTCGTTGTGCGGGTGCGTCGAGATGATTATGGCGTCCTTGTGTTTCAGTCGTTTTTTCATGTACTCGACTTGACAGGCGTACATGTGCGGCGACGACGTTTCTACCGTGACGGGCAGGTTGATTATGAGCTTTTTGTCCGCGGTCGGCTGTATTACGTCCGACACCGCGTCGCAGATCTCGAGCGCGAACTCGGGCTCGGTGCCCGTGAACGATTCGGGCGAGTATTCGAAGCGATACGGCAGTCCGCGCGTCGCCGTTTTTATTTGCTCGGCGGCGTTTACCGCTATATCAATAATTTCCGACTTGCTCTTGCGAAAGACCTGTTCGCGCTGAGCTTTGCTCGTGGAATTGTAAAAGTGCACGATGGCGTTTTTAACGCCATCAAGGCTTTTGAGCGTTTTGTCGATTATATGCTCGCGGCACTGCGTCAGGACCTGGACCGTCACGTCGTCGGGGATAAGTCCGTCGTCTATGAGCCGTCTCATGAATGCGTACTCCGTGTCGCTCGCCGCGGGAAAGCCTATTTCTATCTGCTTGAACCCGAGCCGAACCAACAGCTTGAAAAACTCGAGCTTTTCGTCAAGCTCCATGGGCGTTACCAACGCTTGGTTGCCGTCGCGAAGATCGACGCTGCACCAAACGGGCGGCGCGGTTATGCGCTCGCGCTTTACCCAATCGAAACACGCCTCTTTCGGGGCGAAGTAATTGGCTTGGTATTTGTCCGCATTTTTCATGATTACATGATATTACTTTTCGGCGGGATTGTCAATCTTTTAAACGTTGTGAGCGTGAGAAATAAGCTCACGCGCAGTCGGCGTTTTTCGTGCGTTTGTTTTCGAACAGTCGGAACGCGACGACCGTCATATCGTCCTTGGGCGTTTCGCCCGACAGCATGAGCGCGCGGCGGAGTATCTCGTTTGCCATGCGCTCGGGGTTGTGCTCGCCCAATCCGTTTATGTACTCGGGCAGTTCGTCGCCGTCGAAGCAGTCGCTCACTCCGTCTGTGACGCAAACGAGCATTTGCCCGGGGTACAGGCGCTTGCTCGTGACCGACGGGCGCATTTCGTCGAGCACGCCTATCGGGAGCGAACTGCCGTCTATCTTGAGCACGGTGTCCGCCGTTTTGATATAGCACGGCGGCGCGCCTATCTTGATTATGTCGACGTCGGCGGTATCGAGATCGCATACCGCTACATCCGCCGCCGAGAACCGCTCGCCGCTCGGCAGTTTCATGAACCGATTGACGCCCGAGAGCGCCGAGCGCGAGTCAAACCCCGCTTTATAAAAACACTCGACCAGCTCCACCGCCGCGGCGGAGCTTTGCCCCGCGCCGTCGCCCGTGCCCATGCCGTCTAAAAGTGCGACGAGGAACTTGTCGCCTATGCGCTCGAACGTATAGCTGTCGCCGCTCACGCCGCCCGTCTTGCTCACGCCCGCGCGCGCGTACACCGCTTCGTATGCAGGACGGCGTTTGAGCGCGGCGACCGACCAGCCCGACGCCTGAGTTTTTTCGAGCGAGCGTACTTCGTACTCACGTTTCAAGCACGCGTTTGCGGCGCGGCACAGCGTTTTTCGGTCGGCGGCGGAAGTACGTACTATCGCCGTTATGCCCGAGTCGGTCACAAACGCTTCCGCGCATTCTATCCCGCGCGCGGCTAGCTCCGACGCCAGACGCTTTTCGGCGTCGCCGTCGAACCCGACGGGTTTTGCCTGCGCGCTGCCCAGCTCGGTCAGTACGTCCTTTATCCCGAGCATGCGCTCCGTTACTATCTCGCGCGCTTTCGTTTCGCTTTCTTCGCGGGTCTTGCGCTCTTTCGCCGCGTCGGTTAGCGCCGCCGCCGCGCGCAGGACTTCGTCGGTCTTGTCGCACTCGGCCGTGAAAAACTCGGGAAGATCGGTAAGCGCGGATCTGCCCGATTCCGCGCGCTGTGCCACGGCGATGAACGCATCCGCCGCTTTCATGTTGTCGCACGTTCCGTATTTTTTGCAGTACGGGCAGATCCGATCGCGCATGACGGTGCTCGCCGCCGTCGCGTCGCGGGGCGGTTCGCCAAGCGCAGTCATCAGTCTTGCCGTTTCGTCGAACACCGAGCCGAGGACCAGAAGGCGATTGCCCGCGTCCGCTTTCACGCGGTTTATATAGTGCCGCACAGCGAGCCGCGCCGAGCCGTCGAAGTCGGTGTATTGTTTCAGGCTTTGCACCGCGCGCTTCGGTATCAATAGGAACGGGAGCGAGCCCGCCGCGGCGAACGCGGCGTTGTAGCCTATCGTGCTCGCCAATACGCCGAACAGCACACCGAACGCCGAGAGCGCGAACACGCCTATAAGCGCGTATATCGGGCGCGGCAGGGTCGAGAACACAGCAAGCACGCCCACTGCGGCTATTGCGCACACCGCCGCCGTTACGTCGGAAAGCCCAAGCCCGAGCGCCATGGCGAGCCCGCCCGCGAGCAGGGGTTTCACGCCCGTTACACACAGCATGAGCATGACGAAATACATGAACGCCATGCCTATGAACATGCCGTCGAGTCGGATCCTTCCGAACGTCAGACCGAACACGGCGAGCACGAAACACAGCGCCGCCGCGTCGGGCACCGACGGACGGAACGCGAATTTATTTATCGCGATCGTTGCGGCGTTTTTCGCAAAGTACAAAAACACTGTCGATACGAACCCGCTGACCGCCGCCACCGCTACCGACGTGAACACGCCGAGAAGTACCGCGTCCATGACGATCGCCGTTACGGCGAACACTACGCGCGGCATGATTTTTCCCATGCGCGGGAACTTGAGCGACAAGAACCACTGCACCGCCGCTATCACCACCACCGCACCCGATATGTACAGCCGCCACAGTTCGAAAGTGAACAGGAACGGGCACAAAAGATACACCGCCGCATTCGTTGCAAAGAACGCGCCGCCGACAGCGGGTTTTTTGTCGAACGCCGCGGGCAGTGCGAACATTACCAGCGCGAGAAACATGGGCGCGCCGAACGGGAACACGCCGTACAGCCGTCCGCCGCAACAGCCCACAAGCAAGACCGACGCCGCGATGAACTCGACGCCGTAACGTAGTTTCTTCATGCGTATTGTATATCACAATGCGCTCAGTATGTTTATGTCGTGATTTGTCTAATACGGACGAATCGTGCGAATTACGTATCAAAGCTCGGCGTATACTCGGCGCACGCAGACGAAAAGTCTTGCATATAGCCGTTTTTCAAACCGAGCTTCATCGCGTGCTCGACTACCAGCTTATACTCTAACGGCTTTAATTTTCGGGCGGGCTCGCCGACGCCGTTGGGAGTAAACTGACTCATAAGCGATATCACGGTATCCGCGCCGAGCTCGTTTTTTATAAAATCGAGCGCGCGCATACTGTCGGCGGCATGCCCGGGCAGCACCAAGTGCCGCACCACAAGCCCGCGCACGAGCACTCTCGCGCCGTTTATTTCCGCCCATTCGTCGCTTGTAGAGCGCATTGCTATCAAAGCTTTGCTCGCGCGTTTAAAATAATCGGGCGCGGCGGAATACTTGGAGGATATGCCGCCGCCCACATATTTGAGGTCGGTCAAAAATACGTCCGAAAACGCCGCAGCGCGTTTAACGCCGCTTTCCGTCTCGTACCCGGAAGTATTGTATATGATGCGTTTTTTTGTCTTGCACAAAAAAAGCGCGCGTTCTATCGCGCCGACAAAATGCGTCGGCGTAACTAGATCGAGCGCGCCGACCGCGCCGTCGAATGCTTCCGCGAGCTGTTCGTCCGTATATATCTTACCCGCACCGCCGCGGCTTATCGCTATATTTTGGCAGTATGTACAGCGAAGATTGCAGCCCGAAAAGAACAATGCCGAAAGTTCGCCGAGACACGGCTCTTCGTAAGTGAACGGGCTGATTATCTTGGCTATGCGGGCGGACAAGCCCTCGCCGCACACTCCCGCTTTATTCCCGTCGCGGTCGATACCGCACCGCCTCGGGCAATCGTTACAGATATACACGGTTATTTGAGTATCGCCTTGCGGACGATCTTTTTCACCGTGTTATACGATAGGTCCTCGCCCATCCAAAAAGTAACGAGCGGCATGCCCGCGCTTTGGCAGATGGCGGCGACTTTTTCGTCGCGGCTTTTGCGGTCGGCGCGTTTATGCGAGCTGTCGTTCAGCTCGACCAATAATAACGGCTCAAACGTGTCGCGATCGACAAAACAGTAATCGCATACGCGAAACAGCTCGTTGCGGTACTGCGCGTTCGTGCGCTTATCGATAACGTTGACGAGAGCGACCTGAGGCACTACCTCGTACTTATCGGGTTCTATCTGTCTCAACACCTGCAAAAAATCGTACTCGGGGCGCGAGACGAGCGCGCGCTTTCTTTCGTATTTGCTGTTTAGTTTGACGCGCTCTTTCGGACGGTAAAATGCGACGAAAAGACTCAGTACGCATACGACAAGTCCGACTATGGTCATTATCCAAAACGTATCGGTCACGTTGCGGAAAAATTCCATAAGGCTAAACGCAAACAGCGTTACCCCTACGAAAAACATAACCGCACATGCCGCTTTTTTAAACTTCATACTCTCGCCTCTCTATGCCCGCTTTAATACCCTACGTATGATAATATGACGCTTTGAGCCGTCTATTACCTATTCTTTCGTTGTTTCGGTAATTGCTCCGCCAATGCTTTCGGAGCAATCCGTTTTTTCCGTCTCGTTATTATTTTCCAAGCCGCCCGACGCTTCCGAGTCCGTGCGTTCGTCCTGTTCCGTCGCGCCGAGTTTTTCGGACTCGGTATCCGATTTCTTTTTCAATACGTTATCTATAATGATGTACGCCGCCGCGAGCACGTTGACTATTGCGGCAACGTACCAGCTCGCACCCGAGATATACTTTACCGCTTCGCCGCGCGCCTGAGCCTGCGCGGAGGTGACAGCCACCGCTATCATAAACGCTATGGCAAGCGCGCCCGTAATGAGCGCCGCCGCCGAAAACATGCCGTCGTTGCCTAAGCCGTCGCGCCTATACAGTCTGCGCAGCGCCTTGACCGAACACAGTATCGAAAACGCCGCTATAAAACCGCCCAATATATACGACAAAACGACCGTGCCTACCGATATTTTCAATCCGATAGCCATTACCGCTTCTATGCGCGAATAGCAGACCGTTCCCACCGTGCCGGGATAAAACAAATATCTTCCGCCCAAACCGTTCACGTAAAGCGTGAACGACGGCATTGCCGCAAGGCAGAGCATCGCCGCGGGAACGACCGCCCCCACTACGGCGTTTCTTACGAGAATGCGATTAGATAGCTCGCCCGTAACGGCGCGCGCCAAACCGAAAAGATAAAACACGCTCACCGCGATCGCCGCGAGCGCAAGCGGACCTGCCGCGGGCGGGATTATAGGATTGAACAAGCACAGCGTCAGTCCCACAGCCGTCATCACGGTAAACACGGTCATAAACACGCGCGGCGGAGCTTTGTACTGCATAGACACCAGCATGACCGCGCCGAAGATTACGGCGATAACCGCCGCTATCATTATCATTATATCGATGAGCGCGACCAAAAGCGCGAGCACGATCCCGCCGAACTGCGCTTCGTACGCGCCCGAATTATCGGACGTAAACGCCGTCTCCAGCATATCGAGCGCGATGAGATTCATGCCCGAAAGATTATCCGCGAGCATGCGCGTAAACTCCGCGCTGTCCACCGAAACACCGCGCGACATAGCTTCGCGCATAGTCGCATTGTGTATCTTCTGATATTCTTCGCGCAGTTCGTTCAAGCGCATGCGCGCTTTTTCGTAGCCTGCGTAATCGTCTATAAATCCCGTCGCCGCGGCATGGAGCTTGCTAGCGTCGCCGAGCGTCGCCGCCGCGCCGAACACCTTAAAAAGCGATTGGTGCACTCTTTCGGTCTGCGTTACCGTGCGGCTTTCTTCCTCGCCGCTGCCGTCGTCTATGTGCACTACGTGCAATACGCTCTTATTGGAATAGTATTGGAACGGCATGAACATCGCGCCGAAAAACATGGCAAGCGCCAGCACTATAAGCACGCATGCCGCCGTAACTCTGCGAACCTTTCCGTTCGCACGGTCCGCTATGTTTTTCAGTTTGGTCCTAAGTTCCACTTAATTGCTCCGATTTTCGGCTTTCGACCGAATATCATTATGCGCCGACTGTCTCGCGTCCCCGTTTTTTCCGATGTCATACATCATAGATCGAACGCTTGCGCGACAGCCGTAACGCCTTATACCGTTTCGGGCTCTTGCGCGGGCTCGCTCTCGTCTTTTGCGGTATCATCGTTGTGTCCGACAAAGCCGTGAAGATTCACATTGAACGAAGCGCGTTTTTGCGGCGCTTGTGTTGCTCCGCTCCGCTCGCCGCGGTCCTTGCCGAACTTGCGGTCGCGTCCGCCTCTGTCCTTACGCGCCGACGGTTCGGGTCTGACGCCCTCTTTCGGAACGATAACGACGGAGCGATACGGCTCTTTGCCCTCCGACTCGGTGGTAACGTACGCGTCGTCCGCGAGTGCCATGTGCACGGTACGGCGGTCGGTACGGTCCATTGCTTCGAGTTTTATCCTGCGCTGTTTGGACGCGCACTCGCGCGCTCTGCGCTTTGCCATGGCAGTGAGCGACGCGGCGCGGCGTGCGCGGTAACCGTTGCAGTCCACCACTACGCCCACGCGGCACTTTTCCGCGATGGCGCACGTTTCTGCGAGATACGTAAGCGAAGAAAGCGTCTCGCCGTGCCGCCCGATAATGAGCGAATCGTCGCCGTCGGGCGCGGTGATTGCGATGATCTCGGGGTTTTCGGCGTCAAATTCGACCGTCACGCCCTCAAACCCCATTAGCTCGACCGTCTTTTTAACGAATTCTTTTGCGCGTTCCGCGGCTTCGCGCTCTTCTTTGCCCCAGCGTCTTTTTTTGTCGCGGCGCGGTTTTTTGTCCGTCGCGCCGTCTGCGCTTTGGTCTGCGTTCTGCTCGTCCGCGGACGCTCC